>CAZBWR010000013.1:0-69746 GCA_964495695.1 uncultured Chitinophagales bacterium
CAAACCTGCCCACTTTCTCAATTTGAATGGATCTGTAACCCACCAGCCAAGTCCATTGCCTGTTAGTCAAGTATTTGCAACGGAATTTCGGTCCCTTCTCCCCAGCAAGTTGATGATTGCCAAAGAGGGCGATGTGTTCTCCTTCGAGTTTACTGCAAGACTGACTGATGTCGTTGGACGGTACATTATTGGGGTGGCTTCGCTGTTGTCGGGTGACTCTCAGTATGCCATAGAGCTCTTCGAGGATTTGCGAAAACGGTTACAGGGGATAAATGACTCGATTCCTTCCGTCGCAGCGCTTAAGGTGCGAGTCCCCGCTCGTCTCTATGAAGCGTATCATGCTGAAATGTCACGTCTCTATTCGGTCTGGATGGGCACGCGAGACAAAGCGGCGGTTCGTACACTAAGAGACTTGGTCACCAAGATTCAAGCATTCCGCCCTGATGACTATCGTGCTCACCTTCAAGCCGCCATGTGTGCCTTCGTACTTGATCGAGACATAAAGAAAGCGAAGAAAGAGATCAGACAATGCAGAAGAGAAAAAGACTTTACATGGTGTTATAGTAAGGCCTTCCTGCTTGCCTATGAGGGAAAAATGCGGCAGGCCATTTCGACGTACAAGACCGTGTTCAGCCATCCTTCGCAGGATGAATCCGTTCCACTTCAGTCCGAGCAATTCATTATTGAGGTGTTAAGTGAGGAGCCAGACAAAGTACAACTTCACTATTGCCTTGGCCTAATCAATTATTATGGAAAACAAGACCTCCCCGCCGCCAGGAGAGATTTTAGCAACTTTCTCGTGACCTGTCCCGTGGGTATGTTTAGCGAAGAACGAGAAGAGGCGAGAGACTACATTCAAAGGATCGACTCGCATGAAAGGGCTCCCAATTGATCCCATGCAAATGCAACACATGGACAAACTCAGGTTTCGATGTGGAAAAGAATTTGGAGGGCTGGCTGACACAAAAAGAAAAACCCCACTTGACCTACATCAGTATCTGACGCAAAACGTCAGACTTCGGGCAAGCAGGGGTTAAACCTCGATGCGAAAAATACGGCATCATAAGCGGCTTGTCAACAGGTGATTAGAGTAATAACAATTCAATCTCACACATGTCAAAAGTGGAACAGAAGACCCTTCCAATCCTCGGCGCCATTGCCGGTGACATTATCGGCTCGGTGTACGAGTGGAACCGGATCAAAAGAAAAGATTTTCCGTTGATCCGTGATGATTGTTTCTTCACAGATGATACGGTCATGACCATTGCCGTCGCCGAATGGCTGACCACGTCAGGAGAGCTTGCTGCTATTCTGCAACGCTGGGGCAATGCCTATCCCAACGCAGGGTACGGCGGGTTCTTCCGTCAATGGCTCCGTGACCCTGATCCGAAACCCTACAACAGCTACGGCAACGGCTCGGCAATGCGTGTGAGCGCGGCGGGTTGTTTGTTTGACGCACTCGAAGAGACACTCGATGCCGCAAAACGCTCGGCAGAGGTAACACACAATCACCCCGAGGGGATCAAGGGCGCGCAAGCAACGGCTGCGGCAATCTTCCTCGCACGTACAGGCAAGAGCAAGAATGAGATCAGAGAGTACGTTACCAACACTTTCGGCTATGATCTGAGCCGCACAGTTGACAAAATCCGCCCAGGCTACGGTTTCGACGAGACTTGTCAGAGCACGGTCCCCGAGGCAGTTATCGCCTTCCTCGATTCAACAGACTACGAAGATGCGGTCCGCAATGCCGTCTCGCTCGGCGGCGACAGTGATACGTTGGCGTGCATCACCGGCGGGATTGCAGCGGCATTTTATGGGCAAATCCCGGCCGAGATACCCCATGAAGTACATGCCAGGCTTCCGGGGGAGATGAGGGAAGTGATAAGGACCATCGAGACGTAGGGAAAAAAGTAAAACCCCGCTTGATATTTTAGTGGTTGTAGATGTTGATGTTGTATCTGTCCATACTGTTTCCGGAGGCAGATCTGATGTGAACTGGCAGCAAACTTGGACTTGCAACTCCATGTGACATTCCATATATTGGCATGTCAGTTCAGGCGTCTGCCAGTGTGCTTAACACGTTTCGAGAGTTGTGTAAGCGGGCGGCGGAAGACTGGCTCATTGGAGAGAAAGTAAAGGGGTCGTAGCTCAGCTTGGTTAGAGCGCCTGCCTGTCACGCAGGAGGTCGCGGGTTCGAGTCCCGTCGGCCCCGCCAGAAGCCCGAGAAATCGGGCTTTTTTTCTTTCAGGCACTTATGTCTGGAGTATACCGCGTAGTTAGCGCAGAAAACGAATTCATCCAAACAAACGGAGAGAGCATGACATATCCCGGCGAATCAACCACAAACGAAACTCAAACAACAAAATCAGGGCTGAAGTATATTGACATGGTCGAGGGCACAGGTGCATCGCCCGAAGCCGGCAAGAACGTTACAGTGCACTACACCGGCTTTTTGACGAGCGGGAAGAAGTTCGACAGTTCCGTTGACCGCAACAGCCCGTTCACTTTTGTTATCGGATATGGTCAGGTTATCAAGGGGTGGGATGAAGGCGTCGCAGGAATGAAGGTTGGCGGCAAGCGGAAGCTCATCATTCCTGCAGAGCTCGGGTACGGAAGCAGGGGTGCAGGTGGTGTGATTCCACCGAACGCAGAATTAGTTTTTGATGTCGAATTGTTGGGAATCCGATAAGGAGGGATTGAATGAAGGGATTGATCGTTGTAATCGCACTATTGCTTGTTTCTCTCACGTCTACTGGAACGGCCCAGCAGAGGGGTTTCGGACTCGGAGCAATTCTCGGAGAACCGACAGGACTAAGCGCAAAGCTCTGGACCTCGGAAAGGACAGCGTTTGATGCCGGTCTGGCGTACTCATTCAGGAGCAACGGACATATTCACCTGCATGCCGACTATCTGTGGCATTTTTCACGAGTTGTTCCGGGCCCTGAGCGTTTTGTTCCCTTCATCGGAATAGGGGGGCGACTCTCAGGCGGGAAGAAAAGTGGTGTTCTCGGTGTGCGATTCGTCGGCGGACTCGGCTGGTATCCTCGCGATTCCCCTCTGGAGGTTTTCGTGGAGGTCGCTCCTATATTGGATGTCATTCCCGCTACCGAGTTCAACGCAAACGGCGGTCTCGGCATCCGGTTCTACTTCTAACATTCATTATATAGCTGCAGGAGTTGAGTATGAAATCAGCAGCACTCTTTCTGGTGATGTCACTCATTGTTGCGGGAGGCTCAGCGCAACAGTATTCCCGGTATTTCGGGAACAAAACAATGAGGGTTGACTATTATCATACCGGCACTAAAGGGGAGGAGTACTTCAGTCTTGATGAAGTGATTGAAGAGGGGGACTGGCCGGGAAGCACTGCCAATCTTGTCGATACGCTGAATCTTGGCGAGTACATGTTCAGAGTATTCGATGCGCAATCACATCAGCTCATCTTCTCCCGGGGATTCTCATCCATATTCAACGAATGGCAGACTACGAATGAGGCACTTGCAGGAAAGTACCGGACCTTCTCTGAAACGGTTCGCTTTCCCTTCCCGAAGCGTGCCGTCCAGCTCAGCATTCACAGGCGTGACAAGCAGATGGAATACCATGAGGTCTGGGCAATCTCTATCGATCCTGCAGATCCGCTTCAGGTGAACAAGAAGCCGGAAACCTATCCGTTCAAAGTCAGCAGGCTCATGGGCACCGGAAGTCCATCGCAACGGGTTGATATCGTGATTGTCGGGGACGGATACGCGAAGAGCGATATGGAGAAATTCCGGAAAGATGCGCGGCGTTTCAATGACGTGATGTTCAGCATCGAGCCGTTCAAGAGCAGAAAGAATGACTTCAACGTCTGGCTGGTTGAAGCCGAATCGGAAGACTCAGGCATTGACATCCCCGACAAAGAAACGTGGCGCCGGAATATACTTGGCACGCGTTACAGCACGTTCGGTGTTCCCCGATATGTCCTGACCACGGAGAACAAGACCCTGCGGAATGTTGTTGCGGCGGCGCCGTATGATTTCATCTGTATTTTGGTGAATGACACACGCTACGGAGGAGGGGGGATCTACAACCTTTATGCGACTACATACACCGGTGAACAGAATAAGGGGCAAGAATGGCAAATGGATTACGTGTACGTGCACGAGTTCGGCCATTCATTCGCCGGTCTAGGGGATGAGTATTACGGATCTACAACGGCGTACAACGACTTCTATTCGCCGGGGGTTGAGCCGTGGGAGCCGAATGTTACCGCATTAGTAAACCCGAAGAACTTGAAGTGGAAGCATCATATCAAGCCGGGAACGATGCTTCCCACGCCATGGGGAAAAAGAGCCTACGACAGTCTGGAAGTGGAAAGGGGAAAGTTGGACCGGCTGGCCCCTGATTACTACGCAAAGCGCGAACCGATTCTCAAGGCGCAAGGTGAGATACTGAAAGACGCCTCGGTTGCCGGGCTTGTAGGAGCGTTTGAGGGGGCGGGGTACGCCTCAAAAGGTCTGTATCGTCCTTCAGTAGATTGTATGATGTTCACGCTCAGCGTGAGCGGGTTTGATCCTGTCTGTACCGAGGCTCTTCATCGGGTCATCTCCTTCTACTCGCGATAGAACGCACGTAATTTCCAAAAACGAAAGCGGCCGCCATGAATATGGCAGCCGCTTTTTAGTTTCTATCAGGACCGGAGTTTGTTATGCGTTTGCTTTCGGTGCCGTTGCAGTTTGGACTGCCGGCTTTGTCTTCGGCTTGCGGGTGAGGAACCACCACACAACTGCAACGATTGCAAGCACGTTGACGATATAGAAGATGATTTTCCAGTCGAATTTCTCTTTGTGAAGCTGGCTCACAGCTCTGTCCAGCGAAGCGTACTCAAGCCTGCCGAGCATGCTTTCGCTTTCAAGTGCGCTCCGCCAATCCTTGTCCACTCTCTGAATCCAGACTTCGTTGACGAACGTCGAAGCGTCCGCCTGGCTCTTTTGGACTGAGTCTACATAAAAGCGGACACTTGCCGAAAAGCTCCCCGGATCCTTGAACGGGGCAATCTGTACGCCGCGACTTGTGAACTCATCCATCAGCCCCGCCCAGAATGACGCATCGAGTTTCTCACGCCAATCAGCGATAGCAGCATCAACTCCCGCTCCGGGATTTTCCGGCACGTCCGCTTTTCCCCGGTTCTTCTTCGCTTCGGCGAGTGCGCTTGAACGGACTGCTGCGTTCAGCTTGTCCTTGAGTCCATTCCAACGGTTCTTGAATTGATCGTACTGGCTTAACAGGAGCCCGTAGTCCTTTGCCTCAAGTTTGGTGGAGTTGAGAAAAGAGACATTGTCATTGGCAATCTCCTGGATTCTGTCAATGACGCTGGCGTTTTGAAGTTTGCGACCCAGATTGCTGCGCTGTCCCTCTGTCAGTTCGTCGAGGTTCTTGCCAAATGGAAGGAAGATCGAATCAACCAGGGCGTTCACGAGAACGTCTTTGGCAGAGAGGTTGTCATTCAGGCGGCGCAGCAGATCTTTTTGCTGTGCAGTTGTAAGGTTGGCCGATTTCAACTGAGTAAGAAGGTCTGTACGCTCGATGTTCAGTTTGTCGAGCTGAGATGCAAGCGAACTTACCTGCCCCTCCAGTTGCACGATTCTGACTTGCTGTGACTCAATGGTCGTATTCTTGTTCAGCGCAAGATTGTGCTGATCCCGCAAGTCGGCAATCATGCCTGTGAAGGTACTCGGGTAAAGCGCACCATTGATGAGCGTCTTGTGCTCTGTGAATTCCGACTCGAGCCCCCGGATCCGGTTCGGAATCTGAGCCATCTGCTGCTGTGTGCGTGCAGAGTCGATGTCCCGCTTCAAGGATTCGTACATCGACAAAAACCGTTCTTTGATCTCGTAATCTGACTGTTGGGCTGTTGCTGCGACGGTCATCAGCAACAGTGAAGCAACAAGGATTGTCAGCCGGTGTGTACGCATTATCTTCCCTCCGTTCGCAACTCAGTTCGTTCGTATACATCCTCGCTTGTCATTAGAACGCGGAACGATCCATCGACCAACTCGACATAGGGGTCGCGTTGGTTCATTGCGGGTCTCTTCAGTCCTGTGGGGGAGACTTCGAATTTTCTGCGGAGCCGCAATGTGTTCGACTGTGGTGCCATCACATACACGTGCCTGAATCCCTGGCCCGTTATGTAGTACATTCCCTCATTGCTGCGAAGCAACCGTATCTCTTTGCCGCGTAGCGCCAACGAGTCCTCAAACTCTCGCATCGCAAGAGTTGCGACATTGAATGCAATTGCGTAGCGGCCTTCAGCGACTGTGTTGTCGTCCTTCACTTTCAGGACACTCTCTACAGGCCAGCCATAATCAACCTGTTGCAACGAGAATGAACTGCATGAAGAGAGCAATATCCCCATTCCCAGGGCGGGAAGGAGGAGTCTTGCAAACAGCGGGGGCTTTATCGTCATCACTTACCTCCAGTATGTGGTAGAATATATCCAACAAAAAATACGAATTGCTCACATGGGTAACAAGTTAATTGTTATTTAAGTAAGATTCCATATGTCTAATTGGAAAACGAGGAAATCCCTCCCTGGCGATAAGCAGAGTTCCTCATCGGTTGAGCCGGGTTCGAGGAAAACGGGAACCGGGTCTTCTGGTGGCCCAAACAGCTGAATGTTGGGCAAATTATAACATTTCAATGGGTTTGAGGGAAGTCTTCACGCTATTTTTCAAATGGAGTTGCGGATTTTTCGTCTTAATCGCATGTTGACTTAGAATCGAGATTAGTGTAACTTAGGCACATCCTAGCGTTACCCTTCTCACCACTGGTTTTTCCAAAATGTCAAAAGCCGTCAAAACAGTCGACAAAAAGTCGGTACTGATTGTTGAGGACAGTGTCGACTTTGCAAATCTGCTCAAGTTCATCGTTGATGATATGGGGCATGAGGGGATTCAGTTTGCCCTCGATAAAGAAGACATTGTTGAGGTTTCAAAAGAACGGAAGCCGAACGTCATCTTGATGGATCTTCAGCTCCGTCGCAAGAATGGACTGACGTACATCGAAGAGTTAAAGTCTGACGTGGCAACGAAGGACATCCCCATTATCATCATTACCGGCAGGGAGTTGAATCAGCGCGAGCAGATAGAATTGCAGATGAAAGATGTGAAGTACCTCCGGAAAGGGAGGGTTGAAATGGATGATCTGAAGAAGACCATCTACGATACGCTTGAGTCTGCAGGTTAAGTCTGCGTTGCCGAGTTTCCTCCTCCGCGTCCCGGCTTGAATATTACTCCTCGATTCTCCCCGCCACTGATCTTGACCAGCAACGGTTCTTCGAACTCGTAATGCGAGGTGAACTTCAAGCTCCCGGTTGGCTGGCGATCCTGCAGCCACTCCCAATCAATCGAGCCCAAGCCATTGAATGAGTTCACCGTGAAGTACCCTACGCGGAATGAAGTGATGTTCTGAAAAAAATGAGAGCCCTGACTCGGCGTTACATCGAAATCCTTGAACGCCGATTCAACAATGACGCTTGCCCCTGCAATCTGATCCCACGTGACAGGAATTCCCAGCCACTCGTCTTTGCTTCCCCAGCGCCCCACACCGATGAGTATGTAGGGTCGTTGCATGGCAACAAGCTGGGAGTTGAATTGCGCAACTTCACGCGCCGCTTCCTTGCTGTGCGCCCTGTCGAAACGGTTAATGTCAACAACCACGAGGTCACGGATACCGTGCAGCACACCATTGCCCAGGACTTGTGTACTCTGACAAATAACATCTTCTTCATGAATCGATTCGATGCTCACATCATCCAGCTCTTCCCCGATGACAAGGGGGCGGATTTGCAGGAATGCAAATTCCTTGGGCGTTCCGTCCGGGACATTCATGTTGACTGCGAATTCGATTTCGACAGGCGTGCCCATACCCCATGTACCCATCTCCAGTATTAAATCAAGAATTTCGGCAAGGGGAAAGACCTTATGCTTGAGTATAGGGGCGAATGTGACAACCCGCCTCCCCGCCCGTGACACACCATCGTACACCGTGTCATTCTCGGCAGAATATGTCGAACCTACATGAAAAAGCGTCTGATCCTCTTCGGCATTTGACAACTCGAATTTCTTGACGAATGTGGAGGGGTGGAAGCTGCCGTTGTCCTGCAATCCTGCTTCAAGGTTCAACGCAAAGAAATCCTGCTGGGCATTCTTCAGAGTTTCCTTGGTGGAGAAGAACTGCATCAGGTGTCGGGGATATTTCGGGCAGAAGCGCACTGTATTTCCGCCGTCGACAACATATCTGCCGAGACCCAGGGCAACGAGCACGATTCCGTCTGTGGCTTTTTGGGGAGGGACGGGATAAAAATTGTACGACTTGCCCACGCCCGCAAAATCAGGATAGAACCTGCCGTTGTGATCAGATCCGACTACACGTTGGATGATGACGGCCATCTTTTCCTCTTCGAGCCGGTATGAGGTCGCTTTCATGTAGTCTTTTGCGATCTGGTCGAACGTCGAGGCATAAACAAGCTTGATGCTTCGAAGCAGCTCGGCGAGACGGACATTGATGTTGGGGTGGTTGTTCGGAATCATAAACGTCTGGTACACCCCGGCAAAGGGCTGGTATTGGGAGTCTTCCAACAGGCTTGAAGAGCGCACGGCAAGCGGCTCTTTGATGATCTCGAGAAAGCCCTTCAGCTTTTGCAGAACTTCCGGGGGGAAATGTGGCGCTTCGACGAAGCGGCGGTTGAGTTCCTCGTCATCCGAGCACGTCATCGCAAATGTTTCGAGATTGTTCACCTTCAGAAACTCGTCGAACACATCCGTCGCAATAACGACTGCCGAGGGAACTGAAATCTCAACGCCTTCAAACCGGTTGCGCAGCTCGTAATTGTTAATGAGCTGATTGATGAACCCCAGCCCTCGCGCTTTGCCGCCGAGCGACCCGCCGCCGATCCGGCTGAACGTATTCTGCGGGTCGAACGATTCTTCGTCGAAGTTGGTGATGATCCCTCGTTGCCGCATCTCAAGATACAGGTTCAGCGAGTTGATCAACTCATTTCTCAACTCGGCGATGGAGGCAAAGTCCGTAACTTTGTGAGGGCGGAGGCGGTTGGCGAGCCAGAATTCCGTACGGGCCTTCAACCAGCTTGAAAAGTGGTTTCGCTGGGCGTGGTACTTGATGCTTTCGTCAGGGAGGGTGTGCAGGGCCTCTTCGAGCTCGCGAAGGTTCGCAGCACGGCCTACCTCTTGTCCCTCAGGTGTTCTGAACACAAAATCCCCGAAACCGAAATTATGCTGTGTAAAATCCCGCAGTTCGTGGAGAAGTCTCGGCGAACCCTTTTGGAGAAATGCCGCCCCGACTTCCTTCGCCCGTTCGGCGTTGGCTCCATTGCTTGACTGAAGAAGGATGGGGATATCTTCGTGCAAGCTTCGGACGTATTTTGCGAATTCGATTCCCGCGTTCTCATCCTTGATGCCTGCCCGCCTGAAGTTCACGTCAGAGATTACGCCGAGGATGAAATCCTGATACTTTTCGTAGTACTCACACGCCTCCTCGTACGTGTGGCACAGAAGTATTTTCGGGCGGGCGCGCATGCGTAGCAACCTGTGCGTCAGGTTCACGCTTTCCGCTATGAGCCGCTGCGTCTGGTCAAGAATAACAGTGTAGAGAATGGGCAGATATGCGGAATAGAACTGCACACTGTCTTCAATGAGAATGATGGACTGAACACCGATTGTGAGCGTGTCATTCTCGATATTCAGTTTGTCTTCGATATCCTTAATGATGGCAATCAGGAGTTTGTAGTCACCTTGCCAGATGAAAATCCGGCTGAACATCGAGGTATCGTAATGCGTGGCGATTTCTTTCCGCTCGCGATTATCGTATGCAAGAAGGACAAGGGGGGTGTCTATTCCCATTTCCCGCAGTCGGTGGGCGAAGCGTATAACGTGCATATCGTCGATATGCATCGTGGTGATAATCAAGTCAAAGCCGCCCGATGCCAATTCGAGCGCTTCCTCGGCACTCGTCACATGCGTAATATCAGGGGCGTGACTCAGGTTCAGCGCCTGGGCTTCTTCACGGATGAGTTCATACAACCTTCCGTCCTCCTCAAACAGATAGTTGTCGTACAAACTTGCGACGAGGAGAATGTCTCTCACCCGATGGCGCATCAATTTTTGGAATGTCTTGATGCGGCTTCCGTAGACGTCTTCGATTTTCAGGTGATCAATCTTGCGCATGTGCTCACTAAACAAAAAGACCACCGGGGCAGTGTCCGCATAAGGCCATTGCCCGGGTGGTGCTGGTGGGTAGAAACTTCTTTTTCAACGGATCAATGCTTCGACTATGGAGAACGGAGATTCTACCTTATCATAAGCATTTTTCTGGTTTCCGTCACGTTTTCACAGGTGAGGGCCGGGATATGAACACATCCCGGCTCCGCAATATGGACTAAACCAAACCTTGATCCATCATAGCGTTGGCGACCTTGAGAAAGCCGGCAATGTTTGCGCCGTTCACATAGTTGCCCGGCGTTCCGTACTTCTCTGCGGTTTCCACACACGTGGCGTGGATATTCCGCATGATTTCGTGCAAGCGACGGTCAACCTCCTCGCGGCTCCAGTTGATGCGCATACTGTTCTGGCTCATTTCGAGTCCCGACGTTGCAACACCTCCTGCATTCGATGCTTTCCCAGGAGAGAAGAGGATCTTCGCTTCCTGGAAGATCTCGACCGCTTCGAGCGTGCTGGGCATGTTTGCCCCTTCGCAGACGCAGACACATCCGTTCTTTACCAGCTCTTTCGCATTCTCACCATCGAGTTCATTCTGCGTTGCACACGGCATCGCAACATCCACGGGAACACTCCACGGACGTTTGCCTGCGTGGAAGGGGACGCCGAATTTATCGGCGTATGGCTTGACAGCATCCATTGCGCTGGCACGCAACTCGAGCATATAACTGATCTTTTCTCCAGAAACACCTCCCTCGTCATAAACGAAGCCGTCGGGACCCGAAAGCGTGACGACCTTGCCGCCAAGTTCCGTGACTTTGATTGCCGCTCCCCACGCAACATTTCCAAAGCCCGAGATGGCTACTCGCCTGCCGTCGAAGCTCAGTCCGCGCGTCTTCAGCATCTCCTGAGCAAAGTATGTCGCGCCGAAACCGGTCGCTTCCGGACGAATCAGCGATCCACCCCAATTCAATCCCTTGCCTGTCAATACTCCTGAGAACTCCCTCGTCAGCCGTTTGTATTGACCGAACAAGAAGCCGATTTCCCGTCCGCCCACGCCGATATCGCCCGCCGGGACGTCCGTGTCCGGCCCGACATGCCGGAAAAGCTCCGTCATGAAACTCTGGCAGAACCTCATTACTTCACCGTCACTTTTTCCTTTCGGATCGAAATCAGATCCGCCTTTGCCTCCCCCCATCGGGAGTGACGTCAAACTGTTCTTGAAGACCTGCTCGAAGGCGAGAAACTTCAATATGCCGAGCGTAACAGAGGGGTGGAAACGCAGGCCGCCTTTATAGGGACCGATGGCACTGTTCATTTGAATGCGGAACCCGCGGTTGATGTGAAATTCCCCCTGGTCGTCCTGCCACGGGACTCGGAACATGATGACGCGTTCCGGCTCCACCATCCGCTCCAGAATCTTGGCGGAGCGATATTCGGGGTGTCGTGTAAGCACGAGTTCGAGTGATTCTGCGACTTCTTGAACTGCCTGGTGAAATTCCGGCTCTGCGGGGTTCTTTGCCTTTACCTGCGCTATGAGATTCTTGACATAATCAGACATTGCTAACCTTTAGTAAGTAGTGTTGTGAGAGATCGAATGACCCTGTTGTAGGAATGAACGGCGAGAATCAAATGATTATTGAAAAGTAGGAAAGTCGCGCACGATTATCAAGCTGTCTACGCCTTGTGGATTTGCAAAGAAAAGCTGACATTTCAGCAGATTCAGACTCATAACCCCTACGTGTATGCTCGAAGGACTTCTCCAGAACAGGACAGTTGTTTTGTATGCGCTTACCCTTGCCATCATGTGGACATGGGAAAGTGTTGCACCTTTCTTTCGTAATCCCGCCAACAGGCTGCGGCATGACCTGAGAAATCTGGCGATGGGGGGGATGAATGGCCTTGTTCTGGGAATTGTCTTTGCGGGTGTAACGACGGGTCTTGCCGGCTATGTCGCCGTGAACAAGATCGGGTTGCTTCACCTTGCATCGCTCCCCGTGTGGATACACTATGGTCTGGCGTTTTTACTGCTGGATTGCTGGATATACACCTGGCACAGGTTGAACCATACGGTTCCGTTCTTTTGGCGATTTCATCGGGTGCATCACAGCGACAATTACATGGATGCAACAAGCGCCGCGCGGTTTCACATCGGCGAGGTCTCGATGTCGATGATTCTGCGCCTTCCGGTCATCGCTCTTGTGGGACTTCCCATGCCGGTTATCATCGTGTATGATATCACCCTGCTCATCTGCACGCTGTTTCATCACGCCAATATTGCTCTGCCGCCTCACATTGACAGGCTGGTGCGATACATAACCGTCTCGCCCTTCATGCACAAGGTGCATCACTCACGCATTCAGCCGGAGACTGACTCCAATTTCTCCAGCGTGTTTTCTGTCTGGGATAGAATCTTCCGCAGCTACCGTGAGCGGGAGAATTATGCCGCCATCCAACTTGGATTAGATGGCTTTGACGGAGAGGAGAAGCAGACGATTCCCGGACTTCTCAAGACTCCATTTCAGTGAGAGCTATACAGGCAGCAATGTTGCCTGAATCACCTCGTCGGATCGCAGACGGATTTGGTTCAACGCGCCATCAGACGGGCGTTCAACGAGTTTGATAGTTGCACATGCCGTCAAGCCCCCATCAAACACGACATTCTCCATTTCTTCGACATTGATCCGGGAGGCCTTCAGGTCTCCCAGTACATTAGCAAGAACCCCCGGTTTGTCGTAATGCCTGACAACCAGTTGCCATGAAGCCGAGGTTTTTTTCGCCCTGTTCACCCAATTACGGACAGTACCTCGTTGAACATAGTCAGCGATAATCTCGACAGTCTCCTGGGCCACGGCGTTTTGCGCCTGCTCGGTTGACGCTCCGATATGATGCGTTCCGTACACATTTGGATGTGCAGCGAACGCGCTCTTGAACGTACCCTGCTTCTCTTCCGGTTCCCCAACAAATACGTCGGTTCCTACCCTGAGCGTTCCCGCTTCAACTGCTTCACGCAACGCAGTTTCGTCAACGACTTCGGCGCGGGAGGTGTTGATAAAGATAGTCCCAGGCTTCATCATTCCGATGATGCGCCGGCTGATGATTCCTTTCGTCTCGGGCTTGAGAGCAAGATGAATGGAGACGATATCCGACAGGGGTACGAGGTCTTCCACAGTGCCCGCATGCCGGACTCCCAACTCGTTTGCCCTTTCACGTGACAGCGAGCGGGACCACGCAATGACATTCAAGCCGAACGCCTTTGCACGCTTGATAACCTCCAGGCCGATTTGTCCCGTCCCGACAATCCCGATGGTCTTTCCGAAGACCCCGTCCGCTTTTGAGTAATGGCTTTTGTTCCATTTGCCCGTCCTCAAATCAATTACGTTGTCGGCGATGCGACGGTCGAGTGCCAGAAGCAGGCCCATCGTCAGTTCTGCGACGGCAATGGAGTTTTTCCCGGGGCAGTTTGTCACATAAATGCCGCGGGCGTTCGCGCTTTTGATGTCAATCGTGTTTACTCCTGCGCCTGCACGGATGATCATGGACAGGTTCTTGGCGGCGTCAATGCAGTCCTGTTTCACTTCCGTCGAGCGGACGACGAGTACGGTCGAGTCGCCAATGGCAGCGGCGAGTTCTTCGGATTTCAGCTTCGGTTTGTACTCGACATCGATGCCGAGAGCTTTGATCGCCCCCACGTATTGTTCCGGGAATGCATCAGCAATAAGTGTCTTCATCATTACCTCGTGTATGATGGTATGTGACAATCCATGCGTCTTAGTGTGTGTTTCTGGTGTATTTAATCACTGCGCCCGGCCCGTCAGAAGGATTCTGCAGGTCGTTCAGCACGACATAGACTGATCCATCTGACCCGACCGCAAGATCTTGAGGAGCCCGGTTAGCGGAGAGCCCCGGCACATCAGGAATCAGATAGCGTTGGACCGTGCGCTCTGAGGTTGAGAGAATAACGACAAGTTCCTGAAGCAACGGTTCTACAATATACAGGTATCCCGCAGCATCGATGTCGGCGCCGCGGGCTGCACCGGTGATAAAGGGCTCGTTGATTGGCTTGCTCTGTGTGATATTCGTGGGATTGAAGGAATAAAGCCTTGTAACGTTCGACCCCGAACCGGCAACCATCGTAAAGCTGGAAAATACAGTTCCGAAATTATCTACTGCAATGAACCGCGGTCCTACTTCGGAGTTGACATTCGGCGGGAGAGAGGAGTACGCCACTGCACTCAGATTTCCATTCTGGTTCTTGATAACAAAATTCTGTGGAGTGCCGTGGGCAGCCATGAACACGTCGCCGTTTGGGGCGGTGGCGATTCCCGCAACGCTCGTCACTGTGATTGTAAGGGGACGCGTCGAACGCGTATTTACGTCCCATACCGCCGATGCATCCCCAGAAAATGGGATAAGCAGATCCGATGAGAGAAATGTCTTTGTCTCGGTTACATACCTGTCCAGCCGGTTCTCATTTACAATGATGAGCAGGTCACCCGTCCGTTTGTCGACGGCAACGCGATTGGGAATTGCTGTGACAAGATCTATGGAATCTGTTTGAACGCCTTGCGATGAGAACTTTCGCAGTTTGTTGTTTCGTGAATCGGCTACCCAAATATTCCCGTTTCTGTCAACAGCCACACCTTGAGGTGAACGGAGCTTGCCCGGCGCAATGAAGACTGTGGGCTCGTTGAGCCTGAACTGCGCGTCGGGTGCAGGGCTGCCTTCACTCTTACAGCCTGAAAGTGAAAGCGCCATAGCAATGACGCCCGCAAACGATATTCTGGTTGGAAAATTCAACATATGAGATTAAGAAAGGCAAGTCGGCATATAGTGTATTGAAGATATGAACAATTTCCTAACGCGCAAGCGTTGAAGGCCTCCTGTTGTAAAGTGCAACTTTGTGAAGGATAATTCCTCACGTCATATAAGTCGTTGATATGTCGCAGCCTGTCGAACTTCCACGCCCTGGTTTCTTGTCACTGCCGTAGCAAAGTGCATCACGGGTTTGGGCACACAATTCCTAAACCGCGGGCGGCAAAATCCCTTATGCTAACTTCTTGACCTGCTGGAGATTACAGCATCCACAAACAACCCTCATGTTGATGTCCCTGGCATGAAGTTTACAAGCAGTATGGACACCAAGTGAACGATTCAATGAAGGAGCATAGACATGACAACAGTTCTTGGAATACTCAGCGCAGTCTTGGTAATCATCTGGGGAATGTTCCGGAAGAAGCCGGCTGAAACGAAGCCGGTGTTTGTCCCCCGTTACATTCATCCGGGCCACACTTGGACACGCATGACGGAGGATGGCGATGTACTTGTCGGGATTGACGACTTTGCCCAAACCGTTCTTGGCAAAGTAGACGGGTTGAAACTGCCGCGGTTGCTGCACTTCGCCCGTCAGGGGCAGCCGGTGCTTCGGGTTGCGCACGGAAAGCGCTCCGTGCAGTTTGTGAGTCCGCTTAGCGGCCGTGTCATAGAAAAGAATGAGATGGTATTGAATAACCCTTCGATCATCAATTCGGCTCCGTACGGCGATGGCTGGCTCATTCGCATCAGGCCGGGTCGATTCGAAATTGAATCACACAACCTCTTCACCGGGAAGACAGCACAACAATTCATCGAGCAGGCGAAAGAGCAGCTCGTGCGTCTTTTTTCGGGTACGCCGGCACTGATGTATCAGGACGGCGGAGTTATCATAAAAGACCTGAGCGACCGACTTTCTGATGATGAATGGAATCTGATGGTGAGGGAGTTTTTTGGTGATCCTGATGAGGAGAGAAGGACAATTCCGCAGTGGTAAGACGTTCAACCAGTAACTGAAGATAAAGGAGAATAACGCAATGACCGTATTACTCGTATTGTTTACACTGATTCTGCTTCTCGTCGCAGACTACTTTGTGCAACGGAAGAAACAGCGTCATCTTGCCGAGGTCGTCTTGAAGCCCATCGATCAGATGACACCGGCCATGTGGCGTATCGCCGATGATATCGGTATCGCCCCGAATCATCTCTGGATGCGGCGGGAGAGTGACACCTCTGTCACGGTCGGGATTGACAATGTACTGATGGGAGTTGTCGGAATTCCCGAGAAAATACTCTTGCCGAAAAAAGGAGCCGCGTTGAGCAGCGGAGATCCGGCGATTGTCTTGCAGGAGAAGGGCAAATTTCTACGGCTTCATCTACCCATCGAAGGTCATATCGCGGAAGTCAACCAGGCGCTCTCAGCCTCCCCTGCATTGGCGAAATCGCATCCGTACAGCGATGGCTGGTTGATGAAGATGTCTATACCCGCAGGCAATCTATCGGCGACGCTAAAACGGGGGGAAGCAGCGTCAGTGTGGCTGAAGGAGCAGGCACAAATGATGAAGGAGTTCCTCACAGGGCATGGCCCCCATCTGCAGTTTGCAACCATGCAGGATGGCGGCATGCTTGTCGATGGAGTGCTAAAAGGATTTGACGCACCACTGTGGCTCGAATTTCAGAGACAGTTTCTTTCACTGCCTGTGACAACCACAGGCGCAAGCAAAGGAGACTCCCGGAATGCGTAACTCAAAATCTCTTTTGATCGACATCGCCCGCTGTGTTGGTTGTGGTGAATGCTCACGAGCCTGCGCCGCGGCGAATGGCCTCCCCGAAGAAGAGGCGCACGAACTCTCTGCATCTCATTACACCGTTGTGCAGGCATTCAACAACGATCAAACGTATGTTCGCCGTCTATGTATGCATTGCACAGCGCCTACATGTGTATCGGCCTGCCTTGTAGGTGCGTTTACAAAGTCCGATACCGGCGCGGTATTGTACGACGAGTCGAAGTGCATTGGGTGCCGCTATTGTATGCAAGCCTGCCCGTTTGAGGTCCCGCGATATGAATGGACAAGCCTCTCGCCCCGAATTCAGAAATGCAAAATGTGCCACGAGCGGGTGGCAGCAGGGGGTGTTACGGCATGCTCGGAGGCGTGTCCCGCGGAAGCGACCCTATTCGGCGACAGAAATGAACTGATCGAGACGGCCCGCGCAAGAATCGAAGCCGAACCGGAAACGTATGTTGACTACATATACGGCTTGACGGAAGCAGGCGGGACCTCGGTTATGTACATCTCGAATGTGCCATTCGAAAAGCTTGGCTTCCCGATGAATGTGCCGAAGGAGCCGATTCCGAATCTGTCCTGGAAGGTTCTCTCGCAAATACCAAAGTACTCGGTTGCCGCCGGTGTGGTGTTGTTCGGAATACACTGGATAACCGCCCGACGAACGGAGGTCGCCCGATTTGAGGCGGAGGAGCGGAGGAAAGCTACGCAAGCCGGACATTGACACCCGGCATTCAATGAACATGGTCTCTTATTCTGAAAGGTATGATCAATGAAATTTCCCGGATTATTCAAGTTTACATTCTGGAAGGGGGTTGCGGTGTTCCTGATGGCAGCCGGCGCCGTTGCGACGGTATGGCGCTATTCGCAAGGGCTCGGGCCTTCCACGAATCTCACGGACACTTTTCCATGGGGACTCTGGATTGGATTTGATATTCTTGTCGGCGTCGGCCTTGCGGCAGGCGGATTCACGATCGCCGCAACGGTCTATATTTTCAATATCGAGCGCTTCAGGCCTATTCTTCGTCCGACAATTCTCACGGCGTTCCTCGGCTATCTGTTGGTGATTGCAGGACTGATGGTAGATTTGGGAAGGCCGTGGGCTATATGGCATGCGTTGATTTACTGGAATCCGCAATCGGTGATGTTCGAGGTTGCCTGGTGCGTTATGCTGTACACGACCGTGCTTGCTCTTGAATTCAGTCCTGTCGTTCTGGAGCGTTTCAAGTTGCAGCGCGCGCTCAAGGTCATCAAAGCGATTACAATACCTCTTGTTGTGCTCGGCGTTATTCTTTCTACGTTGCATCAGTCATCCCTCGGCTCGCTGTTTCTCATCATCCCCGGCCGCATGCACCCGTTGTGGTACTCCGAAATTATTCCGTTCCTGTTCATCATATCATGTGTTGCGGCAGGACTTGCAATGACGATTTTCGAATCGTTCCTTTCGTCGAGAGCATTCGGACGGGATATTGAAATGCCCTTGCTCTCCGAGCTTGCCCGCGTTATCGTTGTTGTGCTGGCGGTGTACTTCACAGTCAGGGTTCAGGATTTGATGACTCGCGATGCACTCGGATACGCATTCGAGTTGAATTACCAAAGCGTATTGTTTGCGGGTGAGATTGTTCTTGGCGTTCTCGTGCCCTTCTTCCTGCTTCTCAGCGCCAGAATCAGGAACAGCAAGGCGGGGCTGTTTTATTCCTCAGTTTTGGTGATTCTGGGATTTGTTGCGCATCGCATAAACACCGCCATAACGAGTATGGAACAATATCCCGGGCGGATGTACGTTCCGTCGTGGCAGGAGTTGATGATAACAGCCGGGCTTGTTGCCTTCGGGTTCACGGCATTCGCGTTCGTGGCCCGGTACTTTGACGTGTTCGGCCACAAAGTCGAGAAGAAAGTGGAGGAGAGGGCCGCTGAACCGGTTGCCGGACTTGCACCAGCGATGGGAAAGTAGGGACAGACTGGTCCGGAAACAACGCCCCGCGCTGACCCGGCGGGGCGTTCATATTTTAGCCAATGCAGCAAATCTCAATCCACGATAAACGCTCTATGGCCGGACAACTCCAGGGGCTACCGCCTTCCATCAGTCCACAAATATCTTTCCGGGGTTGAGAATTCCTGCCGGATCGAATGTTTCTTTGATGGATTTCATCAGTCTGAGTTCAGTTTCTCCCAGGGCAATCGGGAGGTATGCTTTCTGAGAGTAACCGATGCCGTGCTCACCGGAGATTGTTCCCCCCAGCTTCACTGTTAATGCAAAGATTTCCCGTACGGCCGAATCGACATGAGTGTTCCAGGTGTGATCGTCAAGCTTGTCCTTGAGGATATTGACATGGACGTTACCGTCACCTGCGTGGCCGTAGCAGATAGATGTGATGCCGTATCGTCCGCAGATTTCCTTCACGCCCTTCACCAATTCCGGAAGATGTGCCCGTGGCACAACAGTGTCCTCCTCTTTGTATGCCGATATGGATTTTACAGCCTCGCCGATGCCGCGGCGCAACGCCCATACGTCCGCCACTTTTTGTCTGTCTTCCGCCAACAGGATATCGATGGCATTATGCTCTTGAACGGCCTCTGCGATCGCTTCAATCTCATGATTCAGAGCCTCCTCATGGTTACCGTCGACCTCAATCAACAGCTGGGCCTCTGCATCGCTGTTCGGGAATTGGCGGCCGAGCCTCTCCTCCGCCACCTTGACCGCGGCACGCTCAAGAAATTCGCATGCCGATGGAGTAATTCCTTTCTGGAAAATGCCGGCAACTGCCGTTGCAGCGTCTTCAAGCGAGCTGAATTGCACGAGCACGACTTTTCTGTGGGAGGGGAGAGGGATAAGCCGGAATGTGATTCTTGTGATGATAGCGAGGGTTCCCTCGCTTCCGATGATGAGCTGTGTCAGATTGTAGCCGGAGACATTTTTGAGGACTCTTCCCCCCGTGTTGATGATCTCGCCTGTGGGCAATACTGCTTCGATGCCAAGTACGTAATCCTTCGTGACGCCGTATTTCACAGCACGCGGCCCTCCTGAACACTCCGCGAGATTTCCGCCGAGATGGCTGCTGCCTCGTGAGGCGGGGTCCGGCGGATAGTACAATCCCTTCTTCTCACACTCTTCCTGAAAAATCTGTGTGATGACGCCGGGTTCGACAATGGCCTGAAAATTCCGCTCATCAATTTCGAGAATCCTCTTGAATCGCTCCATCGAGAGGCAAATGCCGCCGTGAACCGGCAAAGCCCCTCCCGACAGTCCTGTTCCGCCGCCGCGGGGCGTAACGGCAATCTTCTCTTCGTTGGCAAGTCTCAGGATTGAAGAAACTTCCTGGGAAGTCGCCGGTTTTACAACGACCTCAGGTGGGAAAGCAAAATCCTCAGTTTCGTCGCTCGCATACAGAGACCTCGATTCGTCGTCAACGAGCACGTGGTCCTTTCCGACAATTTGAACCAGCTTGTGTAGGATCTCAGGTGTGGGAGATTTGTATTTCATTGGATGAGAATGTGCGAACGTATTATTGCTTCACTGACTCGGGCTCAGGGAGTTTGACGGATGGCGGGTCATACCCCACGACGGAGCCGGCCCGTATCCGAGCGAGAAACGGCGAGACTGTAGTGCCGGGAAGTGTTCTCACGTTATCTTCAATGCGAATCATCCCTATGCCGGTTCCGGCCCCGATAGTGCAATTCGACCCGATCTCAACTATCCCGTAGCGGAATTTTCCCCGCCCCTCGTACGCATGGCACGTGATGCGTGTAAACGCACCGAGAAGAGTGTTATCTCCTATAAAGATCAGCTCCGGCCTGAAATGATCAAGCCACGCCATTTGCATAATTTCGACATTCTTGCCAATGGTGCAACCCATCCACCTGTACCATGTGTTCTTGAACGGTGTTCCCTTCATAAGGAACGAAGCGCCAACCTGAAACAGGACAAGCATCTTGCGCAGGGGAGGGAGATTCAACTGGCGCCAGTTGATAGCATTCGGCTCTTCCGGTGCTCCGAGTCCGGAGATGGTGTAATGGCGTGCGGGCTGCTCGAGAAACTTGGTTAATGACGCTTTTCCCTCTGTCGTTCTCGGATCGAGAGTAGCGACATCCACGCCGATGCCGTTAGCCGTTTTGCTGATACGAATCGTACGGCCCTTCTTTTTTCCGAGTTTGATGGATCGGAGGACAATATCTGTGGTCACCTCGCGGAGAACGTCTTCAGGAGTACGACCGTTTGTCATAGTGTTCGCTTGTGAGTAGTGGGGGATTACCAAACCGCACTACCTTACGGAGAAACGGCAGGATAATCAAGAAGGCTATTGTACCGGGTTGGAGAGTGAATCCGCTGCCTGCACTGCAATGCTGGATGTGTCCACCACCATTGTCGCAATTCCCGCTTGTGCGGTTTGGATCTTCACAGGCTTCGGGCGGGGAAGCGTCGTCTCGGGATCGGAAACATAGATTCGATCACGGTCCGGCTCACGTTGGGAAAATTGAAGCGTGATGATGGCTGTCAGCCAGATGACCGGCAGAACGATGACGCTGTAGTGCCATCGCCAGACAAAGGGTCCGCCGGACTGCTTTTTGGATTTGTGACCGGACTTCGACGTTTCCTTTTGCGCCGGCTGTTGAGGTGTAGCTTGTGGTGGTGGCTGCGGGGTGACCTTGAGCCTTGGCTTCGGCCGCCAATCGATCAGCGTGTCGTCGGGAACATACTGTTGGTCGCGCTCCACCGATTCGCCATGCATCTGCATGAGTGTCCGGTAGGCGAGGTTGATATCCATGAACTTCTGTGTGGCAAGCCGTTGCAGTCGTTCGTGTCGCGAGAATCTGTCCGGGTGCCAGACCTGCACCAAGTCGCGATACGCCTGCCTCACTTCCTCTACAGAAGCGCCGGAGGGGAGCTCAAGAGTCTGGTAACATTGCTTTATCAACACTGTCGATTCGATCTAATCCGATCATCTAACTGGTTTCAGTCCAATGGTATTATCGGATTTGGAGAACTACTTCTTGAGGGAAATGGTGAGGAAAGGAATCGGATGTAGTATTTAGTCAAAGGGCGGCCCGTTTGGCCGCCCTTTTATGATCATCAGTTACCTTTGCGGGGTAATTTCTCATCCCGCATTGCCGCGTTGTAAGCGAAGACCGCCATAATGACGGCGCTCTGTTTAAGGTCGTCTTCCACGATTCTCTCGAAAACATCCATTGTCGAATGATGGGTGAGGGGGAAGTACTCGATCTGATCCTGGATAAATTGGAACGCCGGAAGCCCGATCTGATCAAACGGCACATGGTCGGTTGAGCCGGTATTCCTGATCGTCAGTGTTTGCGCTGTAGGATCTCCGATTGCAGACAACCACCGGCGGAAGATGGGGCGGAGAGCCTCATTACCCTGCATATAGATTCCCCGGAAGCGGCCGGTGCCGTTGTCATCATTGAAGTACGCCGAGAATTTTTGGGCTGCCGGCTTAAGAGCGAGGGTACGAGCGCTGTCATCGCCAGCCTCGCCGAGGTGCTTTCTCACGTATGCACGGGCACCGAGTAATCCCTGTTCCTCGCCCGCCCAAAGTCCGATGCGGATCGTCCGTCGCGGTTTGAGGTCAAGCGCCTTGATAATGCGCATTGCCTCAAGGCAGACCGCGGAACCTGTGGCGTTGTCTGTTGCTCCTGTTCCTCCGTGCCATGAATCAAGGTGTGCCCCGATCATTACTACTTCGTCTGCAAGGTCGGTGCCGGGGATTTCAGCGATGACGTTGTAAGCTGAGTCGGCTTTGTGGAAATTCACATCAAGCGACATCTCCATCTGTACACGCTCTCCATCATTCACGAGGCGGTAGAGCCGGCCGTAATGTTCGGAGGAAACGGAAACTTGCGGGAGAATTTTCGGCGCTCTGGGGCTCCAGGGTGGAGTTCTCTGCGTCCACGGTGTATCAGGATGCGAGGGGACTGATGCTTGCTGGACAAAGATATTGCCGCCGTCGCCACGGCTTGTTGTGAGAATTGCATGAGCTCCTTCATCGTGAAGCATCAACATCTTTTTGTACTCGAACAAGGCACGTGATCTATCCTGCGGTCCCATTTGAAATCTGCGGCGAACCCGGTTTTCGGAACCGTCCGCATTAGCCATCTCCAGCAGGGTGGAGTCAGCGTATCGACTTGCACGAGGTTCGAATTCGGGGGCCAGTTTGCGCGGCTCGCCCATCAACACGAACTTTCCCTTCAACTTTCCTTTGTAGGTGGAAAGTGCGCTGTCCGTCGACGCATCAAACAGAATCACGTCGCCTGAAACAGTGCCGCGGGTGGATGGCGACCACGCCTTTGGATACGAAAGAAGGGGGTAGATGTCGGGTGAGATGACATGGGCGGAATACCGCTTCAGCGTCCAGCTTTTTCCGAATGGTCCCCATCCGTCGAGATGGGCGTTCGAAACACCCCACTCCGTGAGTTTCTTGATCGACCAGTTGGCCGCCTTCATGTACTGAGGTGATCCTGTCAGGCGCGGCCCGCAATTGTCGGCCAGGTATCGGGCAATGCTCATGACCTGCGAGTTTACCGTCCCTTCATTCCAGATCTTCCTTATGGCAGTTGTATCAATTTTCTCTTTGGCAGCCTGCTGTGCAAACCCTGTGCCGCTGAACAGCGCAATGCAGCACAACACGGAAAGGATGTAACGCATGAGATGTATCTCCGGGTGATGGAAAGTGTGGTTAGATAATGTTGAGAAGCTTCAGTCCCATAACAACGGCGATGAGCACAACGCCGGTTCGGGCGAGTTTGGGGTGATGTTTGAAGAGTCCGAGCGACCCCGTCCAACTTCCGGCCACATAACCAACCAGAAGCACAAGTGCCCCCCACCAATCTACATTCTCGGTCCAGATGAAGATCAATGAGGTGGGAAAAAGATAGGCGAAGAGAATTGAAATCCGGTAGATATTCTTCTGGATTTCCTGCATGCCAAGAAGAGTGGATAGTGCGGCTACGAGAAACACTCCTACACCTGCCTGCAAGTATCCCCCGTAGAAACCGATCAAGAACATCAGCAGGTTCGCAGTCCATTCGCCGATTTTCGGAGGGTGACCGGCCGTCGCAGTTTGATAGGGAGTGAGAAAAACTCCCCATACTACGATAAGGACAACGCATCCTACAATCAGGTGATAGGTAGCGTCGTTTGTTTGGAGCATGATGAGCGACCCGATGATTGCGCCCGGCATGGCGAATCCGGCATAGCGGAGGCTTCGCTTGAATTCGGTTCTGTCCCTGTTGTAGAATGTACGGAGAGCGAAGAGGTTCAGCCAGAATACGACCATGCGGTTGGTACCGTTCGCCATTGCTCCGGTGTATCCGCTCAGCAGAAGGGCTGGCAGCGCAATAATCGAGCCGGCTTCGGCAACGATGTTTGCAGCACCGGCCACAAGGCCGATGGCAAAGAGAAGGAGTATGTTATCCAGTTCAGGCAAACGAAGTCAGAAGGTGTTTATTCTGAAACGGCGGAAGAAAAATCGTACACCGTGCGAAGCAGATCAAGAGTTTTTTCATGAACGGGGAGGGTCCCGAGTTGCGTTCGGCTGATCCATTGTGCATCCAGAGCATCGTCGCTGGCTTTTGGTTCCCCCGATATGTAGCGTGCTTCATAATCCACAATCACGTAATGATATTTGACCTCCCCCGTCGAGTCGTGCGTAATCGAGTCGAAGATGAAGACCGGCTTCAGAGCTTCGCAGATTATTCCGGTCTCTTCAAGCAACTCACGCTCTGTTGCTTGTTGCAGCGTTTCGCCCCATTCAAGTCTGCCGCCGGGAATTGTCCAAAGTCCCTCGGCGGGCGGTTGACCGCGGCGGACGAGCAACACTTTGCCTTCATGAAACACTACCGCACCGACTCCGATGCGAGGGGTTTCTTGCGGTCTGCTGCGTGTCATCCGTGAAAATAGTTGTTGATCTGCGGACAGGGGGTATCCGTCTCAAATGCCGGCACATGCCTACGGTAAGACAGCGCCAAGTGCTACCTCAATATACTGAATGCGGAACAATTTGCGAAGGCGTTTTTTTAAACAAAGAGGGTAGCCCGTCAAACGGACTTCTCAACCCAGACCGTTGCAAGGTGCAACACAGTCTCCACTGATTTCTCCATACCCCACACCGAAAGCCATTCCATCGGTCCGTGATAATTTTGGCCGCCTGTGAAGATATTCGGACAGGGAAGGCCGTTCTCTGTCAAGCGTGAGCCGTCAGTTCCGCCTCTGATAGGCATCCATTTGGGCTGCATTCCTGCTCGTTTCGCAGCCTCCCAAAGGCAATCCAGTCCAAGGGCATCATCGCCCATGTAGTCTTTCATGTTGCGGTACTGCTCGACGATCTTCAGATCAAATGATGCCTTTGGATGAAGAGCCTTGACTTCATCGATGATCTCCTCAAGGCGTTGCTTCTGCAGGTCAAGTCCCGATGTCTCGAAATCCCTCAAGAGTATTCTCACAATAGATTTTGCCTCTTCTCCCTGTATTGCATGCGGATGAATGTAGGGTTCGTACATCTCTGTCGTCTCCGGTGCCATGTCTTTTGGCAGCCGGACAATAATGTCGGCGAGCGCCCGGATGGAATTTACCATGATCCCCTTTGCGCTACCCGGATGGATGTTCCTTCCACGGACCGTGATGATTGCAAGATTGGCGCTGAACGTTTCTTTGTTAAGTTCACCTGGGGTGTCTCCATCAACCGTATAGGCAAACGAGCAGCCGAACCTCTTCAGATCGAAGTACTTCGTTCCTGTGCCGATTTCCTCATCGGGTGTAAAGGCAATGCGGATCTCACCATGAAGCATTTCCGGATGTGTCATCAGTGTTTGCGCTGCGGTCATGATAATCGCAACGCCCGCTTTGTCGTCGGCGCCGAGCAAGGTCGTTCCGTCCGTTGTCACAATCTGCTTGCCGATGTTCCTCCTGAGTTCAGGGTTCTCAGACTCACGGATGACAACATTGGGGTTGCCGGGAAGAACAATGTCGCCCCCTTGGTATGTGATGACCTGCGGTTTTACATTCTTTCCGCTGGCAGAGGGAGAGGTGTCAACATGTGCTATCAGTCCGATGCGCGGAACTCTCCCGAATGCCGCATGGTTCTCCGGAATGGTTGACGGGATGGTTCCTGTTACATAGCCGTAATCATCGATCGCCGCATCGGGAATGCCGAGAGATTTCATCTCCTCAAGCAGGAGTCTGAGCAGGTCGAACTGTTTTTCGGTGCTCGGGTAGGTGACGGAGGTTTCGTCGGATTGCGTGTCGATCCTCGCGTAGCGAATGAATTTGTCGAGAGCGGATTCCATTAAATTGTCAGAAGCAACTGGCTGTAATTAACTGGAAGTCTCTTCGGGCTGTGGCTTAGAGGATGTGATGAGAAGCATCAGCGTTCCGGCGATGATAATAACATCAGCGATGTTGAAGATCCCGGTGCGGATATTCTCCAATCCTACATTGAGGAAGTCAATCACATGTCCGTCATGCCTGATGCGGTCAAGAAGGTTGCTGAAACCTCCTCCCACAATCAATGTCAGTGCTACAATCTGCGGTCTGGTGAGTTTATTGCTGAAAAGCGTGTAGAGGAGAATCCCGACCAGCAGAATGCCTACGAACACAGTCAAAAACCAAAATCGTACAGAATCGGGGAGGTCGGCCCCGATGCTCATCATGCCACCTCTGTTTTCCGCATACTGGAATCGGAGGACATCGTTAAGCAGCGAGATGGGGAGTTCGAACTGCAGCGCATTTTTTGCAATCTGTTTCGTTGCCTGATCACAGCCGATGCACGTTACAAACAACACTGCTATGAGTATGAGTTTCTTACCTGAACGCATCAATTATTCTCCAACACAGTTTCGTGTAATCCGTCGACTGATTCCGGCGGCACGCCCCGCCATTCCGCAACCTGCGCAATAATCATCCCCCTGACTTTTTCGCACAGGGCCGCAGTATCACCGGACTGCAATCCCTCCGTCGTTACGGGAGGAAGTACTTTCAGCATAATGTCCGCCGGCTCGCCGAAACGCCAACTATGCTTCGGAAGGCAGCTATGAGAGCCGTCAATCGCAAGTGGAAGCACCGGCACTCCTTCTTTGATCGCAAGCCGGAAGGCTCCTTCGTTGAAGCGGTAGATCCTCCCGTCAGGAGAACGTGTTCCTTCGGGGAAAAACATAACAGAACATTTTCCCCTAAGGTACTCGGCAGCTGTCATGAGCACTTTTACTCCTTGTCGCCTGTCTTTCCGGTCAACCGGGATATCACCCGCAAGCTTCAACAGCCATCCGACTACGGGGAGGCGGAATAGTTCGATTTTAGCCAGCCATTTCATTTCCCACGGCAAGTTCGAAACCAGCGGTATATCCGCATGCGACTGGTGGTTGCCGACGACAACATACGGCAGTCTCGGATTGGAGATTGTCTCCCCGGACACATGCAGTCGCCATGAGGAATTCACTTTCGTCATGGTCATGCCAAGCCGTCTGAACCATCGTCCCGTGGTATATAACACGGGATCCCTGTCAAAGATTCTAATCAATGCCAGAAGTGGAAGCCAAAACAGGATCAATGCTGCAGAAGCGAACCACACCCAAAGCGAACGTATTGCCGACATACGCTACACCACCTTTACGACCACTATTGTCATGTCGTCGTGTTGCTGCCATCCCGCCGTAAAGGAGTGCACGTCAAAACTGATTGCGGTGATGATCTCGGATGCAGTAAGGTGACGATGACGCGCAATGGACTTTGCGAGACGCTCTTCGCCGAATTCATCGCCGGCAGAGTTCATTGCTTCAGTAAAGCCATCCGTGTAAAACACGAGAACATCTCCGTGATGAAGGGGCATCTCCTGTTCTTCGAGAACAGAGTCGAATACCTTCCCGACTTCAAGTCCCAGCGCCATGCCTTTGGGAGTGAGGAACACTCCGCGTTCGTTGCCGTGATGTGCGATAATGACGGGGCATTGGCCTGCCCGCGCAAACCTGATTGTCCGTGACGAAGGGTCAAGAATTGCATAGAACATACTGACGAACGAATTCCTGTCGATTGTCCTGTACATCAGGCTGTTCACTTTGCTTAGCACCCGCTTCGGCGATACGTTTTCCTCGGCATGGGACTGCAAGATACCCTTCGTCAGCGTCATGTAAATTGCCGCGGGGACTCCCTTGCCCGAGACATCACCGATCGCAATGCCGATACGGTTGTCGGGAAGATGGACAAAGTCATAGTAATCACCTCCGACCTCGAGCGCGGGGATACAGGTCCCTGATATATCGAAACCCGCCGTGGTCGGACTTGATTTGGGCAACAGACTCATCTGTACCCGGCGGGCGATTTCGAGTTCTTTGGACATGCGTTCGCGCTCGCTGATCCGCAGAATGTGTGCAGGGACGGTTTCCTTTGTAAACTCAAACTTCTCGTTGCGGACGAATCCCGTCGCAGCCACAGCCAACGGAACAACCAGAACGCCCGCGAACAACCAGAGATTCTGGGTCACGTTAGGACTGTCCGCCACGAAGAGCGGGATCGCATCATTCATTGCGATGATGATAAAGTTTGCCACGATAGCGGTGAGGAGATCGTACCGAAGGTATATGAAGGCGAATGTCAGGCCGAACACGGCCAACACAGCGAGCGTCTCGGTCATCCTTAGAAATCCGAAAGGCATCTCCCAAAGCGTTATTGCGCAAATCACCCAAATCACCATGGAGACAAAAACTCCCAGCCAGGTCTTCTTCGTCTTTTCCTTGATCGACGTGATGAAGAAGAGGCGGTAGACGATCTCGCTGATGAGTGCAATCGAAATGCCGGTGAAGACCGGACGAAGACCCGGGATATATGCATCCGCCAGCCCTCCGGCGCTACGGGCAAATATGCCCGTGAACGTGTTCGAGATGATGAGATGAATCAGGAGAGCATAAATCCCGAGAATGAAAAAACCAAGTGCATATCCCCTGACGATTGATGATGCGACATCAAATGTGAAGTACTTTCTGAACAAGGCGCCATCAATCGCTGCCATCTTCTCCGGCCACGTGCTGCGTGATGAGGACTCGCCGACACTCCACGCCGCAAACGTCAGAACGCTGAGGAAGAAGTAGAAGATCAACATCGTCATTCCCGCCGTGGCGAGCCGGACGTAGAACCTGTTCTGATCGCCCATTCCAACCCCGAACCCGATGGTCGGAAAGTTGTTGATGCCAAAGAGAAGAAGCGAGACATATACCCCTGCAAACACAAGAAACGCCGTCTTTGTCCCGACTTCCCCCTCATGATACTTCTTGAGAAAGAGAATGACGACGAAGAAGAAGAGGAGGAATATTGCAACGAACGAGACCACGAACAGGGATGTTGCGTTCGAACTTGTTTCGCTGATCTGGCGGCGAAGTTCCTCCGGGGCCTCGAGGTTGGTCCTGAAGCCGCCGACACGTGAGCCAAGCACCGAGACCCAAATGGACTTATCCTTTGTTGTATCCTTTGCAGAGAGCTCAAACCGATGGTCGAGTCTCTTCAAACGCTGGGTCGAGGAGGATGTTTTGAGCTCGTATGAATCAATTTCGATACCCTGATCCTGCAGGAATGTGAGGGCAAGGGAATAGGCTACTTCTTTTGATAGCGAAGGACGCGCCGCAGTATCAACGATGTTCTGCTGAAACCCCTGAATCCTCCCGCCCGGCGAGACCCACACTCTGAATGACTCTACGAATTGACTCGGCTGCAAATTCTTGTCGTAGTATTCCACAACCCAGATGTGTACGGGGAGTGAATCCGCGGCAACGATTTCATTGGCCTTTCGCATCCCGTACAGGGTCTGCAGGTAGAGATGGTTACTGGCGCCGAACAGGAAATTTGCGTCGGCCTGATATTGTGTGACTTCGAAACCGAGCTTTTCGAGATAGGTCTGCCCGATTCCGATAATCTCGCTCCGCGAGTAGTCAAGCCGTATCGACGCTGCGGGCGCCACATCTTTCAGCAGCAACGCAAACGTTACGGCGCCCGCAATTCCGAGCATAATGATAATGCCGTACAACCTGACAAAGTTCTCTTTCACACTAACCTCATAACGTCTTTGGAAGCGAATACAGAAACGGTACGCTTCAATGAATACGTGAGCAGGCCTCGTACGGACTACGGGGCCTGCAGGGATTCTGCAACGATTGCGTCCGCTTCTATCTCGACGAGCATATCCGGCGAAATGAGCTTGCTGACTTCCACCATTGTCGTTGCCGGACGGATCTTATGGAAGAACTCATTATGCGCTTTTCCCACTTGTTCCCAGTCTCGTTCGATGTTTGTAACGAACATTCGTGTTCTGACAACATCATTCATCGATGCGCCCGCCTTTACAAGCGCACGCTCGATGTTCCTCAGTGTTTGAACAGTCTGTGCGTATGCGTCGTTCTTCCCGACTATGCTTCCGTCCGTATCGGTCGCGGTTGTGCCCGTGACATAGACCATGGTTCCCATGCGCACGGCCCGTGAGTATCCGACAATTGATTCCCATTTAACCCCGCTTGATACATTCAAACGCTTCATGTAAAGTCTCTTAATCGTAGTGTTTCAATGACTGCCATAGATCGCTCAAAGGGAGCTTTATCCTTCTGCACAAGAAGATATCCAGGTTATTTTCATACGGCATGCAATACCGCGATGTTACTGTGCCAGCAATTTGTACCTCCTCGAACACCTCCTGCTTGTCCTCCAAGTCCCCACCAAGAATTATTACGGTTCGGCCTGAATAACCCCGCTGACCCCAAAGCCAGTAGTTATTGTGACGTCCGATTGCTTTAGGCAAGCCGTATTCTTCTCCAAAATAGTCTACCGCAGCGCTTCGTCCGTAATTATCGCCGAAGATTGCGCAATCCGCTTTCTCGTCTTCAGGGAGGGCGTGATAGACCTTTGCGATTGCGCGGACCTTATCCTCCCAACCGAACATGTCAGCATAGAATTGTGGAAGCTCGGCAAGCTCCTTCGATTCCGATGATGATGGTGTGACGCCGAGTCTGTTCTGATATGCAATGAAGGATTCAACAGGAAGGATTGGAACCCCAAAGGGGGCAAGAACAATTCCGCCAAACAAAACGAGTGTGACGAAACCGACGCGCAGCAGCTTGCGCGCCGCGGTAAATTTCTCAAGTGCCAAACCGCCGGCCGCGTACAGGATCACAAATGCAGGGGAAAGATACTCCGCTTTTGAATGCACATTGATGATGAGGATGGCAAGTGTTGTGAGAAAGATGATTCCCGTGAGCCGGAAGTGTCCAGCCTTTTTATCGAACAGAAGGAATGCAAGCCCGGGGAGCCATACGATTATGTTGAGTGGACCGTTGGTCAACAATGAGTCGGCGAGAAAGGAAAGCGGAGAAAGTCCTGCGTATTTTCTTGATGTTGCATTCCTGATAAACTCGAGATGAGCAAAGTCATTCATCATGTTCCATATGACAAATGGGAGGAAAATCAGGAATGCAATTCCTCCGGCAATCCACGGCCACCGGCTTGCGAGCCAGCGTCGATACGGCGTGAGTAGTATTCCGGTAAACAGGCCAGCCCCAAGCCACAGTACGCTGATCTTGTTCAGTAATCCTAATCCGAGCACCACTCCCAGCAAGAGCCAGTCACGAGGTTGTTCATGTTTGATGAGACGCACGACAAGTAGGAAGGCGAGAGCCCAGAGGAGATGGTCGAACGTGTTCATCGAGTAGAAGGAATCCATCCCCAGTTTGATTGGCGAGGCAATCAAAGCCAGCGCAGCGAGAACTTGAGCGAAACGCCCGCCACCCATTTCGCGGGAAATCACGCCAGCAAGAAATACTGTGGCCGCTCCGGCGATTGCGGGCAAGAGTCGAAGGGCAAAAAGCGAGTCACCGAATAGCATCCGACTGACAGAGAGAATCAATACGGAGAGAGGAGGGTGATCCACGTAGCCCATCGCAGGCTCGTTGCTGCATGCGACGTAGTACAGCTCATCACGAAAAATGCCGTAGCCGGCAAACGTATTCGTGTAGAGATGGATCATCAGCTTTGCGGAAGCCAGAGCAAGCAGGAGAGCAGTGTCGCTTTGTAGAAATCCAGGTTTATTGTTGTGCTGATTCATCGATGGCTTTTTGCGGCGGTGTTAGGACGAGAAACCTTTTTGTCGTGGAGAACAGAACCGCAAGGGCGAGCAGAATGAGCCCCGAGTTCTCGGCGACTTTGAGCCAGCCAATTTTTCCGACGTTCGGATCACGTGAGAAGCAACCACAGGAGATGTCAAGGCCCCGTATAATACCCGAGACCACTCCGGCAGTGAAAATCAAAAGCATCAGCATAACCAGCAGGCTGCTGCCCCGCAGGAATATGCCGAAGATCAGGAAGAGACCACAGATCAGTTCGAGCCACGCCAGCAAAGTGGCAGCATAAAGAGCCCCCTCCGGCCCGATCAACCGGTAATATCCAATCGAGATAGCGAAAGCACCCGGGTCGGCAACTTTGTCGATACTCGCCACAACGAAGATGAACCCGAGTGCGAGGCGGCATGCCAGAATAAAGTACCCATTGTCAAGCAGCATCCTCATTGGGTTGTCCCGTTTTCAATGGTAAGATGCCTCGATTGCCATTCGTTCCACCCTCCAAAGAACATCTTTACGCGTGTGAATCCCGCCTCACTGAGTTGCGTTGCAAGCTCGATGCTGGAGTTGCAATCGGCACCGTCGCAATACGTAACAATCAATCTGTCACGTTGGACTGATGCAAGGGGGGACAGCTCGAGAGAAAAATCTTTGAGAGGCACATTGATGGCACCGGGAATGTGGCCGAGGTTATAATCGTATGCGAGGCGCGCGTCGACGAACAGAGCTTCATTCTTGCGATGAAGCTCGAGGGCTTCCTCAAATGAAATAAACTCCGGCGCAACGGTTGCTTTTGCTGATGGTGTCGGCTCCGGCGGCGGGGCGAAGATCCCTTTTTCCGTCACAAATGTGTAGGAAAACCCCAGGACGAGAGCAGCCGCGCTGATAACGAGGGACTCCCTTACAGCAACTGCGATATGTGAACGAAGGATCGAATTCATTTACCAGCCTCCAGATGCTCCGCCTCCAGAAAAACTCCCTCCTCCTCCTGAAAAACTGCTTCCGCTCGAAGATGAGCTGCCTCCGAACCGGCTGCCGGAGCTAGAACCGGACCCAATCGGTGCTACCTTCTTTTCCCATTTTTTATGAAAGGTAATGCCCTTTGGGTGCTTCGCGAAGAAGATTCTTAACATGATGAAGCCGATGGCGTACATCGAGAAGATAATCAATCCGACGGTAAGGCCAAACAATCCGATAGGGAACATCGACCAGAAAGGAATAAGGAATACGTACAGGAACCATCCTACGAAGCCTTTGGAAAAAAGTGCAACCAACGTGAAGATTCCAACCACAAAAAGGAAGAAAGCGAATATCCCCAACGCCACCGGCAGGGGAGGCCTATCGTCAAAATCTTCATCAGGGACAGCGATATACTCATTGCCAATCGCCCGTATGATTGCCGATATACCGCCTTCGATGCCCTCATCAAAACGCCCCTCCTTGAATTCTGGAGTGATGAAATGACGAATAATCGTTCCGCACAGTCCGTCGGGTAGGACACCTTCGAGTCCGTTCCCTACTTCTATCCTGATTTTCCTGTCATCACGCACGATCAACAGCAACACGCCGTTATCGTTCTCTTGAGTTCCCAGCCTCCACTGCTCGACGACTCTGATTGAAAATTCCTCCAGAACATCTCCTTCAAGACTGGGGATTGTCAGTACAACGATTTGATTCGTCGTTGAGTCTTCGTGAGCCTTCAGTGTCTGTTCGAGTCTCTCGGCTGCTCCGGGAGAAAGCATGTTTGCATAGTCATTGACTCTGGACGAGAGAAACGGAACCTCAGCCGCAATCGCCGGGCGGGCTGAAAATGCGGCACACATGGCGATGAAGAGTATGTGTAGTGTCCGTGCCCTTATCATTGCCGGGCTATCATTTTTGATGCTTGCACAACTGCTACTCCTGTTAGAATTATGACGGCCGCGACGATTGTCAGGAAGTCAAGAGGCTCCGAGAGGACCAGCCATCCGAGAAAGATTGCAACTACCGGGTTGACATACGCATACGTCGATGCTTTTGCCGGCGGCACATGTCTCAACAAATACACATAAGAAGTGTACCCGATGATGGACCCGAAGATTATGAGGTACACAAGGGCGCCTATCCCTCCGGGGGTGAGTTTGATTTGAGGCCACTCGTTGCTGGCGAAGCCGATAATTGTCAGAACAATACCTCCCGCGAGATTTTGAATAGCGGAATTCATAAAGAGACTTCCGTGTACGGGATGGTGTTTCGAATAGACCGAGCCTATAGACCAGAAGAGTGAAGCGCAGATAAGGCCGACTATTCCCAGAGGGTTGAGACTCAATCCCTCCGACAGTCCAAGAGTCGGCGACACAAGCACAAACACTCCTCCGAATCCGACCATAATGCCGAGCCAACCCAGCGGTGGCAGCGTCTGCCCTTTTGGAAGAAACGAATCTATGGAAGACATAAAGAGCGGAACGACTGCAATGATCAACGCTGCGAGACCGGACGGGATGCTCTTTTCCGCCCAGACAACGAGCCAGTTGCCGCCAACGAGAAGAAACAGCCCGACAACGGCAAGATGGAAGACCCCTTCCCGTATCGGAAACCTGCCGCCTTTTGCTTTCCCGATCGCAAGGAGAATTAGTCCCGCAGCGACGAACCTGAACCCTGCGAACAATGCCGGGGGCCAATCGGTTACTCCGATGCGAATGGCGAGATACGTCGAGCCCCAGATAATGAAGACGCTGAGGTAGGCAAGCACAATACGCGCAGTTGAGGGATGGTCTGCCGGGTTCATCAACCGTGTTGCCTCATTCTTTTGAGAAGCTGAATCTGTCCGGCGTGATACACATCGTGATTTGCGATCCCATAAATTACTGCAATGTTGTTGATGGAACTGTGTGCAGTCCGCTGCTTGAGTCGTGACGATGGGAGAGAGGCAACAGCCTTGCGCATCGAGCGGTGAGTTTCCTCAAGCAGCTTGAGATCCGTCTTCCATTCAGACTCGGTTCCAGCGTCCCGGGTGAACCAGTTACTTCCTTTGAGCGGGAACGAGCCCCGTTTTTCCCCAAGCAGGCGGCGCCGGACTGTGTATTTCCAGTACGCGGCATGTACGGCGATCTCCCAGATATTGTGACGTCCTTCCGCGGGACGCCATAGTGCTTGCTTTGCTGTCAATCCCCTCAAAGACCCCTTCAGATTCGGGCCGTGCCATGTTTTCTTTTCGTACGCTTCATCAATGAGGTTGAGCAGAAGAGAAATTTCCGTTGAAGGCATTTTTTGCTCCTTGATATTGTTCATGCAGGGAGAATTGTACGCAAGTGCTCAACGCACTGTTGCGGAGTCTGAACTGACACAACGGCGTCGGCGGCCCTCGAAGATCCTTCGGCAAACAGCTGGTGGCGAAGTGTGCTGATGACATCGTTCCAGAAATCGCCAACAGCGATGATCGGTTTGGGAGGCATAAGCTGTTTGTTGGTGAACTCCCAGACGGCTGCAAGTTCAAGAAGAGTCCCGGTCCCTCCCTGAAGAATGACATAAGCATCACCGAGAGAGACAAGTGTCGCCAATCGCTCGACAAGGGAATCCTTCTCGATGACCGTGTCGATCCACTTGTTTGCTGTACGACCGGCGGAGCTGCGAATTGTGACACCAATCGTCTTGCCTGCTGCCGATTTCGCTCCGCGGGCGGATGCTTCCATGATTCCGCTGTACCCGCCGTTGGCAACAATGAGTCCCCTCGTTGCGAGGAGTTTACCCACCTCGTACGCAACGGCATACGCTTCCTCATTCTCGCGGGGATGAGAGCTTCCGAAGACGCAAACGATCTTCTCCATAGCTTCTGCTTAAGGGAAGTTATTAGTCGAAGAACTGCCAGGAGATTCCGAATCGCACCGCACGGTCAAGCACGGGGTAGTAGGGCGTAATGTAATATCTGGAGTTAGTGAGGTTCTCCCACATGAAATGAATGTGTGCAGAGCCGATGCCGGCGATGAGAAATCCGTCGATTGATGAGCCGTACCCTAATTCGGGTCCGGTGTTCGGTGCATATGCGACTACCTCCGGGTTGAACACATCGCCTGACGAGCTGGACACGAATCGTCCTTTCAAACCTATCTTAAGATTCAATTTGTCGTTCAGGATGCGGTTCCAGTAATAAACGCCGCCGCGCGCAGATATCTTCGGATAGCGGGCAAGCGTCGCGCTGTTTTCATCCTGCTGGGTAACGAATGTTCCCGTTCCCTCAATAACCAGCCAGGCAAAGCGGGCATTGAGTTTTACCTCAAAACCGTTTGTAATGAGCTTCCCGCCGTTGGTGAACTCGAGGGATGGGAAAACGTATGCAACCGATGATCGTTTGATGAGAATCGGATCTTCCACAGTCCGGTGGAAGATTGACACCTGTGCCTGTATGTTTCCGTACCGGATGATCCCGCCAAGTTCGAATGTTCTATGGCTTTCGGATCGAAGTGAACCCGGACGCGTGACTGTGCTGTCACTCCAAAACAGTTCCTGGTATCCGGGAAAGCGCTTGGAAGCGGAAAGACCCCCGTAAAGCGAAACCCACCCGCCGAGGTTGATAGTCGCGTCGGCGCCGTAACCGAGTCCCGATTGCCGCATGAAGTTGTTATAGCGGGCGAAGCCTGCCAAAGCAACGATGTCGCTCAATCTGATTTCTTCCTTTGCCCAGAGGCTGCCGAGTGAATTGCGCCGCCTTCCGAGGTTCGGACTCCCCTCGATTTGCCGCATTTCAATACTCGCACCGATGCTCAACTGCTGAAATGCAAAACGAAAGTCCTGTGTGAAGTGTGCTCCCATCCACGAAGCGCGGTGGTCCGAGTCAATCTTCACGCCATTGGAAACCCCGAACTCTTTGTCGCGGTATTCCCTGAAGCTGTTGGAGTAGTAGAAAGTCAGAGTCGTAACATTGACGGTATCTTCCATAAATGTTCCGACGAACGAGAGGTCAACGTCATTGCGCGTAGTCTTCTCAAAAGCGTCCGGGTTCACCACCTCGGCTTGAATCCGGTCGAATGCCAATGCCGGAATTCCGGTCTTCGTAAGATCAATGCCACCGTTCAGTTGAGTCTCCGTACGCGAGAGGTATTCCGAGAGGATGATATTGAAATCTCGTGAAACATTGTACCGCACCTTTGCCCTCACTGTCCACGCGTCATGCGCGCTGTTGGGAAACCGCCCGCCGTTTGACTGATGCTGGAATCCGACCGTCACATTGACTTTGCGGGAGATATTTTGACTGAATGTGCCGTCGGTGTAGGCGTAAGAGTAGAATGATTCGCTGTAATTGAGTTTCGAAAGGGGCTTGTTGCTGTTATAGTTCTTCGTCACAAGATTGAGCGCCCCGCCGGTGGCATTTACTCCATACAAAAACGCCCGGGGACCGGAAATGATTTCGATTCGATCCGCATATTCGGGTGCAAAGTGAAACAAGTTGTAAACTCCGGTCAGTGGATCGTTCATCGGCCGGCCGTTTGCGGATACTGCTATCGAGCGCCAATCTACGCCACGTATGTTCAGTTGGTTGTATTGTCCCGCTCCCTGCTGGTTCCGGATAAACACTCCCGGAAAGTTCTCCAAAATCCCTCCTAAATAAGTGTAGTCCATGAACCGGAGTCCGTTCACGTCAACGTATTTGGTGGAATCCATCAGTCTATCGAGTGTGCCTACAAGCGATGGTGAACTCATGCGTGTCGTGTCTATTTCGGCTATTTGCGCCGTGTCCGGGATTGCAGTATACGTTGTATCGCCGGGTTTAATCACGGTCTGAAGCGTATCAGGGGGGGGCTGGCCCGGGTTTTGTGCATGAAGGAAGGGGCACAGGAAACCGATAATGAAGATGGGAAGGAATGCGCGGAGCGGATACCGAATTGGTGGCAAACTCTCTACCTGATTAATTCACTTGGCCCGAAAATATATCCAGAACATGAACGAGAAGCAAGAAACACAGGGCTGACACTAGCGTGCAAATGAATCAGTCTCGCAAAAAGCGCCTATCGAAACAATGGCTCTCATCCATCCGCATGCAAATGACGGTGGTGACGAGTGTTGTTATTGTCCTTATAAGCGTATTCATGTACTGGTACTTCCCGTTGCGCCATGAGCAGCAGACGATGGCCTCCTTTATCGACCGTGCAAATACCATTGCCACCATGATGGCCTACAGTATCGCACCCGCCATCGAGTTTGACGACCACCCGGGGGTATGCGAGGTCGTCATTAGTGCCAAGAAGAAGCCCGATCTTGATTACGTGGTCGTGATTGATACAGGGTACAATGTCCTCGCAACACACGACTCCATCAAGGCCATGCACCTGGATTATCAGCGGGCAGGCTCTATTCCGGTCATCTCGGATGACAGTAACACCCTCCAGGTTGCAGTGCCGATAATGTACCGGACGAAGTATGTCGGAACGGTTTATCTTGGACTTTCGCTTGCCCAACTGAACGCAGAGCTTGCCTCCAGCCGCAAAACGCTTGCCCTTGTCAGTCTTATCATTTGCATCGTCGGGATCGGGTGCGTCGCCGTGATGAGCGCTATGGTTACGAAACCTCTCCGCAAGATCGTCAAAACGGTGGAGCATATTTCGAAAGGGGACTTCAGCAAGCGGGTGAACGTACGTGCGAGCGGCGAGGTCGAGCATCTGGCAAATACCATCAACTGGATGGTGGAAAATCTCGAAGTCGCATATGAAGACCTGCGCCGTAGCGAGAAGAGTTACCGTGACCTGTTCGAGGCAAATCCACAACCGATGTGGGTGCATGATATCGAATCACGACGGATTCTCGAGGCGAACGATGCTGCGGTGGAGTTGTACGGGTATAGCCGTGAAGAATTCTTGAAGATGACTATCCACGACTTCATCGTTGATGCGCCGTTCGACAAACTCGACGCATTGTTCAGTCGCACTGAACATCTCTATCGTTCCACCGGATGGCGGCATCTCCGCAAAGATGCCAGCGTCATTGAAATGGAATTGAGCTCCCAGCCTCTTCCGCTCCGTAGCGGCCGGCGGTCAAGACTCGTTCTGGCGAACGACATTACACAGCGGGCTAAAGCCGAGGCGATGTTGCGGGAGAGTGAGGAGCGGTACCGGGACCTGTTCGAGAGCGCGAGCGACCTCATTATGAGTGTCGGTCCGGACTTGCGGTTCCAGTTTGTGAACAAAGCATGGCTCGATGTTCTCGGCTACGGGTCGTCGGAGATCGAGACGTTGACCTTGTTTGACATAGTGAAGCCCGAGGAACTTCCCCACTTCAAGGTTGTGGTCCGTGATGTACTGTACGGCAAGAGCTTTTCGCAGGTGCAAACGGTATTCATCGCCAAAAACGGGACGGAAGTGGTAGTTGAGGGGAGTTTCAACTGCAAGCTTGAAAACGGAGAGGCCGTTTCCACACGGGGTATTTTCCGGGATGTTACTGGAAGAAAGCAGGCCGAAGCGGCAATCCATCTCCAAAAAACGCGCTTTGAGCAATTGTTCGAAAAGGCCCCCATCGGCATCGTCATGGCAGACAAATCCGAACGGATTATTCATGCCAACTCGGTATTCCAATCGATGTTCGGATACAATCTTACCGAACTCAACGGACGAACCATCAACGATATTGTCGTGCCTCTGCATGCTGCAGATGAAGGAGCGGAGATTTCCAAACGAGTGCTTTCCGGCGATTCAATCCAAACACAAGGAGTCCGGCGGCGGAAGGATGGGAGCTTCATCAATGTGGATTTGTACGGGGTACCGATACTTGTGAACGGTAAATCGCTCGGGCTTTTTGGCATCTACGTCGATACAACCGAGCGCATCCAAGCGGAGGAAAAGCAGCGCCTGCTGATGAAGGAACTGGAGAACATCAACCGGGAGCTGAACGACTTTGCCTATATCGTTTCGCATGACCTGAAGGCCCCGCTCCGGGCTATCGGTTCGCTGGTGGATTGGCTCGTCACTGACTACGGCGATAAACTCGGTGCCGAAGGCAACGAAATGCTGCAGGTGCTCCTCGGTCGAACAAAGCGGATGCACCAACTCATTGACGGCGTCCTCCGGTATTCCCGTATCGGAAGAACGAAGGAGGATGAAGTCCCGATCGATCTGGCAAAGATGGTTCCGGAGGTCATCGATATGATCGATCCCCCGAAACACATTGCCGTGAACATCGAAACCGGACTACCCACGATCATGGGGGAGGAGACCCGCATACAACAAGTGTTTCAAAATCTCCTCGGCAATGCAGTGAAATTCAACGACAAACCGCAGGGGGAGATCCGGGTCTGCAGTGTAAGGGAGAATGGTCACTGGAAGTTCTGCATCTCTGATAACGGACCGGGCATTGATGAAAAACACCACAAGAAGATATTCCAGATTTTCCAGACTCTCAGCCCGAGGGATGAATTCGAAAGTACGGGGATCGGGCTAACCATCGTCAAGAAGATTATCGAGCTTCATGGGGGACAAATCTGGGTTGAATCGTCGGTTGGACAAGGAACCCGTTTCTTCTTCACGCTTCCTTCAAATTGAGTGGTTTCTACAATTTCCATCCCCGTACGGCCGGGTGACACAAGATGAAGACGGAGAATATGCTACTGATGTATGAGAATAAGGATTCCAAAACAGGCAGGCTTTTTGCACAGGAGAGGGTGCATTGTTCCACGGACTGGAAGGCTATGACACGGAGGTTAGATAACATGAGACATGAAGACTCGATAATGCTGGTAGAAGATGATGTCGTCGACGCCATGACCGTACGACGTGCGCTAAGGGACTTGAACGTTACCAACGAACTGATCATCAAAGGAAATGGCGAAGAGGCTCTTGAGTATCTACGGTCAACAAATGGATCCCATCCGTGCATCATCATCCTCGATCTCAATATGCCGAAGATGAACGGCATTGAATTCTTGCGTGAAGTAAAACAGGATGCCCGTCTCCGCAGAATCCCTGTCGTTGTCCTTACAACCTCCAAGGGCGAGCAGGATCGGCTGGACACGTTCGACATGAGTGTAGCGGGCTACATGATCAAGCCGGTCGAGTATCCGCAGTTTGTGGAGGTGGTGCGTAACATCAGGCTGTACTGGACACTCAGCGAACTACCCGAGTAAGCGCAATGGAAGCAATCAGACTACTGTTGATCGAAGACGATACCGTTGACCAGCTTGCGTTCAAGCGTTATGTACACCAGGAACGCCTGGAGTATGTGGTCGAGATTGTCAAGTCTGTGGCTGAGGCTAACACGGCGCTTGCCGCCAATCCGTACGATATCGTGGTTACTGACTATAATCTTGGTGACGGGACTGCTCTTGATGTGTGTGCAGCAGCCAGGGAAGTCCCGGTTGTCATTATCACTGGAGCAGGGAACGAGGAAACTGCAGTCAAAGCGATGAAGGCCGGCGCTCATGACTATCTGATCAAGGATGCCGAGCGTACCTACCTGAAAATGCTTCCGCTTACGGTGCAGAAAGTTGTGAACACCTTCCGGCAGGATGCGCAAATGAAGATGCTGTTGCATGCGATCATGCACATCAGCGACAGCGTCTATATCACCGATGTCAACGGCATCGTGCGTTTTGTGAACGCGTCGTTCTGTTCGTCATACAGGTACGAGGAGCATGAAGTGATCGGGCGTCCGGCTGCAGAGCTTGGCATAGATCACGGTCAGGGTGAATACAGGCATAGGCGCAAGGACGGTACAGAATTCGTTGCATCTCTTTCCCGTTCTATTGTCAGGACGGGGAGCGGTTCCATCTCAGCGATTGTAACCGTCGCACGCGATGTTACCGACCAGAAACAGGCCGAAGAGGCTCTGCGCGCAAGTGAAGAGCAGTACCGGCAGTTCTTTAACGACGATCTTGCCGGTGCTTTCATCTGCGCGCCGACAGGAAAGTTGCTTTCGTGCAACCCCTCGTTTGCACGCATCTTCGGCTTTGACACCGTTGAAGAGGCATTGCATTATAATCTCATTGCCTTGTATCCCCGGTCCCGCCAATTCGCCGAGCTGTGCGACTTGGTCCGATTGAACCACAAGCTTGAGCATCACGAGATTCAACTGCGCCGCTCCGATGGGACTCCCGTTTTTGTTATTCAGAATATCATCGGGAAGTTCACCGAAGATGGCGAACTGGTCGAGATCAAAGGGTACATCTTTGACAATACCCGTCACACACTGCTCGAGGAACAACTCCGCCAGGCGCAAAAGATGGAGGGAATCGGGACGCTGGCCGGGGGCATTGCGCACGACTTCAATAACCTGCTTGCCATTATCATGGGTCATCTTCACATACTCACGAAGGGAGACCCGGAACTCATCAAGAAGGCGAACAGCCTCGACACCATCAGCCGTGCCGTTCATCGCGGTGCCAAGCTCGTGAAGCAGATTTTGACGTTTGCGCGGCGTGACGAGACCCGCTTCGAGGCGGTGAGTCTCAACCATATCATTGAAGAGCTTCAGAAGATGCTGGCTGAGACATTCCCCCGGGTCATTGAGTTTTCGCTGAAACTTGACCCTGCTTTGCCCGTGACAATTGCCGACGCCGACCAGGTCCACCAAGCATTGCTGAACCTGAGTGTAAACGCACGCGACGCCATGCCAAATGGCGGTGTACTGACGTTGGAAACGGAACTGATGCGCGGCATGGACTTGCGGTCACGCTACCCGGAAGCTCACGAGCATCTGTATGCGGCCATCCGTGTGAGCGACAACGGTGTTGGCATGCCCCCGGAAGTTCTGAGTAGAATGTTCGAGCCTTTCTTCACAACAAAAGATATCGGAAAGGGGACGGGGCTCGGTCTTGCCGTGGTATATGGCGTCATCAAGTCTCACAAAGGATTTGTCGATGTGACGAGTAAAGAAGGTAAGGGAACAACCTTCGCACTATACATCCCGATCCGCCATGAAGAGATTGAACTCTGCGCGGAGGGAGATTCAACGAACGTTGACAGTGCCGGTAACGGCGAAACGATTCTTGTTGTCGAAGATGAGCAAATGCTGCTCGAACTTGTCAAGGGAATACTGGAGGGGAAAGGCTACTCGGTTCTTACTGCTATTGATGGTGCTGAGGCTCTCAATATCTACGAGAGCAGACGAGATGAGATAGGCCTGGTCCTGACAGATTTGGGGCTGCCGAAGATTGACGGATGGGAAGTCTTCCATCGCATAAAGGAGTTGGACCCCGGCGCGAAAGTGATCTTCGCAAGCGGGTACATTGACCCCACGTTGCGGACGAATTTGCTGAATGCAGGTGCAGTTGACCTCGTTGCGAAGCCCTACATGCCGCAGGAAATAATCAGCCGTGTACGCGAGGCTGTAGGCACGCGCTCCATACTCGCGTCGTAAGCTAATCCGCCTGGAAATTGGGCGGAGTGACTGAAACTCTGTACCCTCTTTGTGAGAACTCTGCGGCAACTTTCATCGCTGTTGATTCACTGCCGAACAGCCCGAAGATCGTCGAACCACTTCCTGACATCGCTGCTCCTGTTGCGCCTCGTTCAATCATCTCATTCTTTAAGCGTCTTATTGCAGGGTGGGCCGAGAACACGCTCTTCTCGAAGTCATTGTGCAGTGCCTCAGCGAGCTGCCCGCTATCATTCATCCCGTTCAGGATTAGATTTTTCAAGGAAGATGACCGGCTCGCGTCGGGCGTAACGTTGCTGTACGCCCATCCGGTTGCAACATGGATATTGGGATTGCAAAGGAGGATGGTATAGGGCACGTCCAACCTGAAGTACTCCAATTGTTCGCCGCGACCCCTACCGAAAGCAGAACCTGACCGCATAAAGAATGGGACATCCGAGCCGAGTTCGAGAGCCATTTCATTGAGTTGTGTCGTGCTGAGTTCAACACCCCATGCCTGTGGAAGAATCCTGAGAACCGCGGCGGCGTCGGAGCTCCCGCCTCCCAAGCCTGCGCCGACGGGGATATTTTTTGTAATGTGCACGACAATGCCTTTGTTGACACCTGTTTCCCTTTGTATCAGTCTCGCTGCCTTGTAGCAGATGTTCTCCTCTCCTCCGGGTGCTTCAGATGATGAGCTATGTACCTGTATCGAATCCGAAGGTGATAGCCTTACTTCGTCATGCAATGCGACACGATGAAAGACTGTTTCGATGTCATGAAATCCGTCGGGGCGTTTACGGAGAACGCGAAGTCCGAGGTTGATTTTGGCGTATGCTTTTGCGAAGTGTGTCATGGTTTCGTGTCAGCGTTTCCCCCAAAATATGCAAAAGGGGAGAACTAAGGAAATGACGCGCGGGCTCGAACGCCACCGGGTTCCCGTCAGCTCCTTTTTCTTGACATCCGTTTTATGTATCATGTGGGCGCAAATCACGCCATCGTCACATCCACAAGCGGTGCATGCCCAAACTCAAGCTCCACCACAAAATCCTTCTCGCTCTCGTTCTCGGGGCGATATTCGGCGCATTCTTCAACGTTTCAAAATACAAAATAGAGATCACCCACCGGAATGAGCTGGGGGAGAGTGTTAGTAGCGTTGTCGAGCGATGGGATAAGGTGGAGATTATCGATGCCGGGACGAAGAAAGTCAAGGCAACATTCGGGCCTGAAGATCAGCTTCGCATTCTTCCATTCTTCAACAAACTCGCTCCGGCCGACAAGGCGGCTTCGGTTGTGCAGGTATCCTTGCAAAACGGCGAACAGCGTTCATTCTCAAACATCAAGAAGATTGAAAAGGTCAAGACCATTGCCGTAATCATCAAGCCTGTCGGGACGTTGTTCATCAGGCTCTTGATGTTTGTGGCAATCCCCCTTGTCTTGGCATCACTGTTGGTGGGTGCGGCAAGTCTTGGGGATATAAGGCAAGTGGGGCGCATCGGCTCAAAGACCGTGTTTTTTTACCTCGTAACGATTGTCTCTGCTATCACCCTCGGCCTTGTTCTCGTGAACGTAATCCAGCCGGGAACCCGTCTGAGTGATGATTCGCGGGAAAAATTGATGGTCAACTTCGAGCACAATGTGGCGGACAAGATCCAGCAGGAGACATCGGTTGATCTTGTTGATATGCTGCTCCGGATCGTTCCGACAAACCCCATCGAGGCACTTGCCAAAGGTGATATGCTCGCGATTATCTTCTTTGCCTTGATGCTCGGTGTTGCGCTCACGATGGTGTCGAAAGAAAAGGCCTCACCAATTATCTCGTTCTTCGACGGGTTAAGCGAAACGATGATCAAGATGGTGGAGCTGATTCTCGTGATTGCGCCGTACGGCGTGTTTGCACTGATTTCGGCTGTTGTAGGAGAGTTCGGATTTGATATTCTGCAAACGCTTGTATGGTATGTCGCGACGCTGCTCATTGCGTACGCAATACATCAGTTCATCACATTGGGCATTCTTGTGAGGGTGTTGGGCGGGATGAATCCCAGGACCTTCTTTCGCGGGATCAAAGAGGTGATGCTGATTGCATTCAGTTCCAGTTCCAGTGCCGCCACACTCCCCGTCAACATGGATTGCTGCGAGAAGAACCTGGGCGTCCCCAAAAAGATCACCAGTTTCGTCCTCCCTCTCGGAGCGACCATTAACATGGACGGCACGTCGATGTATCAGGCTGTCGCGACCGTGTTTATAGCGCAAGTATACGGCATTGACCTAAGCATCGGCGCTCAACTCACGATCATTCTGACCGCTGTCCTTGCATCGGTCGGAACGGCCCCGGTACCGGGCGTGGGTATAGTCATGCTCATCATTGTGCTTCGTTCGGTGAATGTTCCCGAGGAAGGGATTGCGCTTATCCTCGGAGTTGATAGATTTCTTGATATGTGTAGAACCGTCCTCAACGTCTCTGGCGATGCTGCGGTCACCGTGATTATGGCAAAGCAAGAGGGTGTTTTGGGGAAGGCAAACCCTGATGCAGTTGCAAAAGTAGCGTAATATGGTTCAGATCGATTCAATCCAAATTGGAAAATCCACGCCGCTGGTATTGATAGCGGGGCCTTGCGTTGTCGAGAGCCGTGAGCTTATCCTGAGAACGGCGGAGAGCGTGCGTGTGACGGCAGATAAATACAAGACTCCTGTGATCTTTAAATCATCATATAAAAAGGCGAACCGGACCAGCGGGAAGTCATTTGCCGGTATCGGCGATGATGAAGCGCTCGCGATCCTTGCGGAGGTGAAGCGCGAGTTTGGTATGCCCCTGCTCACCGATATTCACTCGGAGCCGGAGGCAGCTATGGCAGCCGCAGTTGTTGATGTGCTGCAGATTCCTGCATTCCTGTGCCGCCAGACGGAATTGCTGCAGGCCGCCGGAAGAACAGGAAAAGTTGTGAACATAAAAAAAGGACAGTTCCTTGCGCCTGCGGATATGAAGCACGCAGCTGCGAAGGTCGAAGAATCCGGCAACGGAAACATTCTCTTTACTGAGCGCGGGACAACATTCGGCTACAACAACCTGGTTGTTGATATGAGAGGATTAAAGATCATGTCTGAACTCGGTTATCCGGTTGTGCTGGATGCGACGCATAGTGTCCAGCTTCCTGGTGGAGACAAATCAGCGGCGCAGACCGGGGGGCAGCCCGAGTTTATTTTTCCCCTTGCGAGAGCAGGCGTGGCAGTTGGCATTGCCGGATTGTTTGTTGAAGTTCATCCGAATCCTTCCAAAGCAATGAGTGACGCGGCAAGCCAACTCAAACTCGATATGCTGGACGAATTGCTCAGGCAGGTAACGGTAATCGATTCATTGGTCAAGGGTTTCTGATGGGCCGTCCCGATGCGCTTGCCGCTAAAGCCCTGCGGATCAAGGCTATCCTCCTTGATGTCGATGGCGTGATGACGGACGGAGGAATCTACTACACTGCTGAGGGTGTTGAATTGAAGCGCTTCAACGCACAGGACGGCTACGGCATCGCACGCGCACGGGATAGCGGAATGTTGTTTGCCATCATCAGCGGCAGGGAAACTCCTGTAGTTGTCCGCCGGGCCAAGGATCTCCGGATTACCGAAATATATCAGGGACGCGTCGACAAGCTGAATGTGTTGCGGGAGATTCAGGTGAAGTGGAGACTCGAGGAGGCTGAGTTTTGTTTCATTGGTGATGATGTGTTCGATCTTCCTTTGCTCGAAGTTGTCGGACTCTCTGCTGCTCCGGCAAACGCTCGTCCCGAGGTCAAGCGTGGCGTTGATTACGTCTGTAAAGCAGCGGGTGGAGACGGGGCCATCCGGGAATTGGTTGACATGATCCTGAAACACAAAGGGATGTAATGACGCTAACCGGCAAACAGGGCGGAGCCTCAATGCCGCGTCCTCGGCAGTTGCGTCCTAAAGAACGGGATGCTGTAGAATTTGTCCTCCCGGCTGATCACCCGGGTTACGGTGAGTACCGATCGATCATTGCCGGCATGTCCGTAATAGGCCCGGGGAGAAGAGGAGCCGGGAATTTCGTTCTTGGTATTCCCGGGGACACTCCGGACATCACATCACCGCTTGCGTCCGTGATTGCCTATGGAATGATCGAAACCACCAACGACACGTTCACGATCACCATACGCGAGCACATCGGTCGTCAAATTGATGTAGAGATAGTCGGGAGCAAAGGGGAGGAGATCCCCGAGCACTACGAAGAGAAGAAACGTTGGACATATTCAATCTGGCTGCCGGGAGCCCCCTCACCCGCATCGGAAGCTATGCCGAGGGAAGTGAAGGTAAATGATGCGCTGACCCTTGCACTCGTGCCGGAAGAAAAGCGCATGTGGCTGCACGACAGTGTGACGAAGATGAATCTTCTCATTCCGATTACAAATTACTACAACGAGCTGATGCTGCACAAATCCATACGCGAGCCAAAGATTGCCCTCAAGTCAAATCTCCTCTTCGAACAGCTCGGGAGCTATTCCGACGAGGATTTGCGGTCGGCGTTTCTTGCTTATAACAGAATTCACAAGAAGGTGGACGTGCCGTTCCATGAGCCGGCAAAGGCAGATGAGGCAGGCGTATTGGCAAAGCTCATTCATGTGTTTCGAAAGAAGAAGTCATGAGTTTACACGACGAAATCATACAAGAGGCCAAACGGGTGATCACCCTCGAAGCGAGGGCGGTTGCAATGCTGGAAGCGCGCATCAACGGCAATTTCGCACGCGCCGTCGAGATGATCCTTAATTGCAAAGGTCGCGTCATCATTACCGGGGTGGGCAAATCGGGTATCATTGCACGCAAGATCGTGGCAACGATGAACTCGACCGGGACTCCGGCGATGTTCCTCCACCCGTCCGACGCTGTTCACGGCGACTTGGGTATGGTGCGTCGGGACGACGTCGTGATCTGTATCTCCAAAAGTGGGAACACCGATGAACTCAGCAGTCTCATGCCGATGTTCAGACGGCTTGGTGTCGGCATCGTGGCTATTGTGGGAAACATCCGGTCGAACCTTGCCCAGGAGGCGACCGTGGCAATTGATGCTTCGGTGGCAGAGGAGGCATGTCCGTACGATCTTGCACCAACGTCATCCACAACCGTTACTCTGGTGTTGGGGGATGCCCTGGCTATTGCTTTGCTCGGGCAGAGGAAATTCACGAAGGAAGAGTTCGCCATGTTCCACCCCGGCGGCATGCTCGGAAAGAGGCTTCTCCTCAAAGTCGACGAATTGATGGTAAAGGGAAGAGGGGTTCCCCGCGTGGCTCCCGAAGTAATGTTGCGCGAGGCAATCTTCGAAATCACCACAAAAAGACTGGGATGCACTTGTGTCGTCAATTCGGACGGCGTGTTGGTGGGACTTGTAACTGATGGTGACCTCAGACGATTGTTGCAGACGACAAACGACATCTCGAACGTGAAGGTCGCTGATGTAATGATCAAGAATCCGAAGACAATTCCGTTGGGAACGCTCGCCGTGCTGGCGCTGCAGGAAATGGAGTCGTACAATATTACCCAGATCATTGTTATCGATGAAGCAGGAAAGCCTGCCGGTGTTGTCCACCTTCACGATTTGGTCAAGGCGGGACTCGCGGGGGATGAGGCAGTATGAAGATGATCCCGGCGCTTCTTCTGAGTCTGGCACTTCTCGGATGCGAGGAGAAGTTGAAACCTTCAGTCGTGCCCTTGCCTGATGAGGAAATACCGTCGCAAGAAAGCTGGAATAGCACCATTATCTTCACAGACTCGGCTCGGATAAAAGCTGTGTTGTGGGCCGGGCACATTGCACAGTACGCAGAACGGCGGCAGACCTTTCTTGAGGACAGTGTGAGGGTGGATTTTTACGACGCCGACGAGAACCACACGTCCGTGTTGACGGCAAAACGGGGACGAGTGGACGATGCAACGCAGGACTTCGTCGCACACGGTAACGTCGTGGTTGTTTCCGACAGCGGGACGACATTGAAGACTGACTCGTTGTTCTGGAGAAACGCCACGCGGAAAATCACCACGCAAGCCTTCGTGGAGATCGTCTCGCCGACTGAACACATCATGGGACATGGCATGGAAAGCGATCAAAACCTTAAGAACTATAAGATCTTCAGGGTGACAGGAAGCGCGGTGGCGAAAGAATGACGGGTGTGAGGACAACACTCCTGGGTATCATGATTCTTCTTCTCTCAAGACCGGCTCTAAGCCAGTCAGAGAGGTTGATCGTGATTGAGAACGCAGACAGCCTCGTGGCCAGGGTGATTGAGAACGAGCAGGCAAGAGAGTTGATCGGCAATGTGCGATTCTCTCAGGAACGTGTGCGTGTATCATGCGACAAGGCAATCCAGTTCACCCAATCGGGGAATGTCCGGTTGTCGGGCAATGTTGTTATTGTCGATGATAGCGTGACGATGAAGTTCCCGCGCGGCATGTACTACCGGAACGAGCGGCGGGCTGTTGCACATGACAGTGTGCTCCTCTATGACGGCAAGATGACCCTCACGGCTCTCTACGGCGACTACCTGGTTGAACCCAAGCGGGCCTTTTTCAGGAAGGACGTTATTGCCAAAGATACCGAGTCCACACTCTATGCCGATTCGATGACATACTTCAGAAGTGAATCTCGGACTGTTGCATTCGGCCGGGTAAAAATCGAAAGTCACACGGATAATGTCACGATACGCGGCGGTCACTTCGAAGCGTTTCAATCTGAATCCTACAACAGGATGACGCAGCGCCCGGTGCTGGTGCAGTTCGATACCTCCGCAACTACTGGAGAGATTGACACCCTCATTGTGCGTAGCAAGGTGATGGAGTCGTACGGCGACACCGTGCGGAGGCTTGTTGCTACCGACAGTGTCGAGATGATCAGGACGGAAATGTCGGCTGTCTCGGGGATGGCGCAGTTCTTCACTACCGGCGACAGCATTCAACTCCGGAAAACCCCCCTGATCTGGTATGAGGCGACTCAAGTATCCGGAGATTCGATCAATATTTACCTGGAGAAACGAAAGCTCCGGCTAGTGCACGTAATGGGGAACTGCCTTGCAATCTCACAATCCGATTCTTTGGGTCTGGTCCGCTACGATCAACTTACGGGGGAACAGATGTTTCTCCGTTTTGGAGAAGATGGGCTGGAATCGATTGATGTAAACGACAGGGCGATCTCAGTCTACCATTTGTATGAAGACTCGCTCGCCAACGGTCTGAACAAGACAAGTGGCGACCGGATCGTTCTTGAGTGGGATCAGAAAAAGCTCAGCAGCATTCGGGTGTTCGGCGGAGTGCAAGGTGAGTATGTTCCAGAGAACATGGTACTGGGCAGGGAGAAGGATTTTGCCCTTCCCGGGTTTAACTGGCGGGAGCAGAAGCCTGTGCTCCGTTCCTCCGACTTTCATTCAAAACCTCCGGGTAAATAATGGTTGAATCAGAGAACATAACTGAGAAACGAAAGCTACGCTCGGAGAATCTCTTCAAATCTTATCGGAAGCGCGTGGTAGTGAGCAACGTCAGCATTGACGTGAAGCAGGGTGAAGTGGTCGGCCTCCTCGGTCCAAACGGGGCAGGGAAGACTACGACGTTCTACATGACGGTAGGTATGGTATCTCCTGATTCCGGAAGGGTTTATCTGGATGATCTAGAGATTACGCGTCTGGCTATGTACAAGCGCGCCCGCATGGGTTTGGGGTACCTTCCTCAAGAGGCATCGATATTCCGGAAGATGACCGTTGAGGAGAACCTCATGGCGGTATTGCAGATGATGGACATGACTGTGGCTGAACGGAAGCGGCGTTGCGAGGAGTTGATGACGGACTTCAGCATTACGCATATTGCCCGGAGCAAGGGCTACATGCTTTCCGGGGGCGAGAGGAGAAGGACGGAGATTGCGCGGACACTCGCTACCGAGCCGAAGTTCATTCTCTTGGATGAGCCATTTGCCGGCATTGACCCCATTGCAGTCGAGGAAATAATGAAGATTGTTGCCCGACTTAAGGAACGGAACATTGGCGTGCTGGTAACAGACCATAACGTTCACGAAACGTTGTCAATTACCGACAGAGCATATTTGCTCTTCGAGGGGAGAATCCTGAAGGCAGGAACTGCCGAGTTTTTGGCAGACGACGCCGAGGCGCGTAAACTCTATCTTGGTGAAAAGTTCAAGCTCGACCGGTATCAATGAGCATGCCGGGGAACCTGGTTCCATGTATGATCGTTACTTCGGGTACATCAACAGTCAGGCGGATTATTCTATCAACCAAACCAGAAGGAGGTTTTACGATGAAGCACATTCTCGTTGCCGCTCTTTTCCTGTGTATTACAGCAGCGCACGCGCAAGACAAAGCTGCAGATACCAAGAAAGCCAAAGAGACAGTTCTGCAAGGATATGTCGTTGATCAGATGTGCGCCAAAAGCATGGCCAAGAAAAGCAACCCGATGAACCGTGCCGCAAAGCATACTAAGGAATGCGCCCTTGAAGAGGCTTGTGCTGCAAGTGGCTATGGACTGTTTTACGGGGACGGAAAGTGGGTGAAGTTCGATGAAAAAGGGGACAAGCTCGCGTTGGAAATGTTCGAGAAGAGTAAAAAAGGGAATGATTTCAAAGCTGAAGTCACCGGAGAGATGAAGGGGGATGTGTTGGTAGTCGCGTCTCTGAAGGAATCAAAGTCTGCAACAGATGATGCAAAGAAGCCGGCGAAGAAAGTCGAAGAACACGAGCATCAGCACTAAGTCACATATCTGTTGCTGCATATGAGAAGTCCCGTCCGTTGACGGGACTTTTTTTATTTTTCGGTTTTCGGAGGTGGGGTGGATGTTGAAGATGAAGAAGATTTGGCGTCAGATCCGGTGGAAGCGGGCTTTGTGTCAGTCTTGGCCGTTTCCTTGGGTTTGACTTCTCCCTTCTCCTTTCCTTTGACATAATCAGTAAGGTAGAAGCCGCTTCCCTTGAATATCAGCCCGGCCCCTGAGCCAAGAACGCGGGCGAGGGAATCAGTTTTGCATTCCGGACAACTCACCAGTTCCGGCTCCGAAATGCTCTGGAATTCTTCAAGTTGGTGGCCGCAATTGCGGCAAAGGTATTGATACGTTGGCATAGCGAGGTTGTATTCTGATAAAATGTTGTGTGTTACGACAGACTTTCAAGTCCTTTTCTGATCCGTTCCGTGCCCTTTTCAAGCTCTCCCATCGAGCAAGCGTATGAGATGCGCAAAGTCTTGTCGTCGCCAAACGCCACCCCCGGTACGCCAGCTACGTGATGCTGTTCGAGCAGATATGTTCCCATGTCTGCAGAACTCCGGATCGCTTGTCCTCCAGATTTTCTACCGTAGTAACTGCTCATGTCAAATAAGAAGTAAAAGGCGCCCCCGGGAAGCGTAACTTTGACGCCCGGTATCTCGGAGAGTTTTTGATAGACGAAGTCTCTGCGGTTCTTGAACTCTGTTACCATGCGGTCGATGTCTCCAATAGGACCCGACAGCGCACGCTCGGCTGCTTTTTGGGCGATAGAGTTTGCGTTGGATGTTACCTGGCTCTGGACTTTTGCAGCCATCTCCATCACCCCCAGCGGACCGCCGGCATATCCAATGCGCCACCCCGTCATCGAGAAAGCTTTGGACATCCCGTTGACTGTAATGACCTGATCGCTGATTGCCTTGATCGAGCCAATGCTGAAATGCTTGTTGCCATCATACATGACCTTCTCGTAGATCTCATCACTTATGACAAAGATTCCCGCGTCCCGGACGATTTCGGCTATGTCTTCAAGCTCACTCCGTGTGAAGACAACACCGCTCGGGTTGTTGGGCGAGTTCAGAATGATAGCTTTTGTCTTACTATTGACTGCGTGCCGCAGCTTGCGCAAGTCAGGCTTGAACTTATCCTCGATGCTGGTAGGAACTATCACGGGCACGGCGTCGGCCATCTTTACCATTTCCGGATAGCTTACCCAATACGGACTGAAGAAGACGACCTCATCACCCTTGTTGCAAATTGCTTGAAGGACGTTAAAGATTGATTGCTTCGCACCTGCAGAAACGAGAATCTGTTGGTGTGAGAAATGAAGATCGTTCTCGGTGGAGAACTTCTTGATGATCGCCTTGACGAGATCTGGTGTGCCTGAATTCGGTGTGTACTTGGTAAAATTGGCCTCAATGGCCATGATGGCAGCCTCTTTCACGTGACGCGGGGTGGGGAAGTCGGGCTCGCCGGCCGTCAGACTGACAACGTCGATGCCGCTATCTTTCATCCGCTTCGCCTTGGCGGTCAGGGCGAGAGTTTGTGACTCCTCGATGGAGCGTATTTTCCCGGAGAGTGTGAGCATGCGTTTACCGCTTTGGTCTTGTTGCAAGCTTTTCCTTCAGGCGGCGTTGAACGTTGACGGGCACGAAGCCCGATACGTCGCCGCCAAGGCGGGCAACTTCACGGACGATGGAGGAGTTGAGGTAAGTATACCGGGCGTGCGGCATGAGGAATACGGTGTCAATATCTGCATCAAGCTTCCGGTTCATGAGCGCCATCTGGAATTCATACTCGAAATCGGAAACCGCGCGCAGCCCCCGAACGAGCACTGTCGCTTTTTTCGAGCGGGCGTAGTCTACCAGCAGCCCGTCAAACACATCAACAGAGACCTTCCTGTTTCCGTAAAAAACCTCCTTGATCATCTCGACCCGCTCCTTGTCAGTAAACATCGGAGACTTGGAGGAATTGCGGGCGACAAGCACAATCACCTTGGGAAAGAGCTCTGTGGCGCGCTGCACCACATCCATATGCCCGAACGTGATAGGGTCGAATGTTCCCGGATACACCGCAAGCGGTCGCTTTTTCATGTATTGTTGTTGAGTTGAGGATGTCGAAAGAACGTGACTACGGTGCGGCCGAAACGCTTTTCCGGGCCGGCCCTGTACAAGTCGGTGTCGGAGAATGAAATGTCCTTCGCATGTTCGATCAACAGGTATCCTCCGGCGTTGACGAGTCCGGCCCCGAAGATCATTCCCGGTAGGTCGGGGGTCTCCTCGTAGCTGTACGGCGGATCGGCAAAGACGAGATCAAACTTCTCCTTGCTGTGATTAATGAACGCCCGCGCATCCATCTGCACTATGGGCGTTTCCTGTTTGCAGCCGAGCATGTCAAGGTTCTTCCCGATGAAGTCCGAGGCACGCGAATCCATCTCCACGAAGGTGACGTGTGACGCCCCCCTGCTCAGAGCTTCAATGCCGAGGCTGCCGCTTCCCGCAAACAAGTCCAGTACGCGCGCACCGTCAAGGTCAATCCGGTTGGCAAGCATGTCAAACAAGGTCTGCTTGACACGATCTGTAGCCGGACGAACCGAAAGATCCTTGACCGTACGAAGAACCCTTCCTTTGTAAAGTCCGCTGATTACACGCATTGCGCACTCAAGGTAGAAAAATCCCGCTGGAATTTCCAGAGCAGATGTTAATCACGCCGCAATGCGACGCCGATCGCCGCGGCAAACCGGTGGGGGTGTTGGAGGTAGTTGCTTTGCGTACGCGCCCGCGCAGCGATATCAATTGTCCGTAGCGGATTGATGATTTCCACTGGCAGAGTTGACGCGCTGCGTATCCCTCCAATGATCTCGTTGGTCAGGTCTGCTCCATATAACAATACGTGAGATAGTCCCTTGACGCCCTCAATTGCGGCTTTTACGTGCGCCACAACGGCCGATGCCGTGGCCGGGAGGGCATAGGAGTATGAGTCAAGATCACTATAACGGATGAAGCTTGCATCTACCCGCAATGCCTTTACGCCGAAGAGGGCTATAAACTTGCCGGCCGTGTCGGGATAATTCCGTCGCATAGCGACGTCGGCGCTGAAGTGGTCAACATCCACGATGGCGGTCTCGAGCTTGACTCGTAACAGAGCCTTGCGGACTTGCTCAACGCGTTCGCGACGAACCCCAACACTCATCACTTCCTCTGAATGCATCTGCTGTTTGGACGGAAGGATATGGATATCGGTGATGAAAGAGCGGGGCGAGTAATCGGGGTGGTATTGGGACAGTTCCCACCTGACATGATCTAGAATCTGGTCGCGCGTTGCGGACTCGGGGAACGGGGTCGTGTTGATGAACGCCATCGATGAATCAAGGGCTACAGCGGCATGGGCCGGTTTATCAGCAGCTTGCGAAAGAAAAGCGGAAAGATGATCCTCAAGCTCATCGATCCCGGGCGTATCATCACCGGCGAACTCGAACAACCTGCTCGGCCATTCGCTGAGAGCGAGCAGTTCCGCTGAAGAGCCGTTCAACTGCAGCATCACAGCTTGAGTGAGAGAATCCCCTAAATACAGTCCGAGTACAGTTCGCTTCATGTTGATGTGGAGGGAAAACGTTGTTGAGTTACCGGTGTGTTGGAATTGTAAAGTAGCCGGGGAAAACCTTGATAATATGCAAATTTTGATCTGGCTTCGCAACCTGCAATGGTAAGCATGTTCCTACATATCACTGTCGTTTGTACAAACGGGGTAACAGAAAGCCAACTTCTGTTTCCGAAGAGATATCACAACTGTTAACGTTGTCTGTTCCGTTTGCCGTACCTCATGATGTAACCGTAGAATATCACTTCGGTTTACGCGTTACCCATCTGCCCTCACACAACGACGTTGGTTTGGCATACTGCGTGAACTTTCATGGCTCACGGAAACAATCATCAGGAGATGTGTGTCATGAAACGCATGTTTGTAATGGCTGTGATGTTCTGTTCACTGCATCTACATGCCCTTGGGTCATACAACGATGTCGCGGTAATCGTCAATACCAACAGTGCTGCGTCCCAGACCATAGGACAGTATTTCAGACAGGCGAGAAATATTCCCGCTATCAACATGATATATGTTCAAGTTGACACGACTGAGGAGGTCAGCGAGGCGACGTTCCAACTGCTGCGATCTCAGATCGAAAGCCATTTACTTGCCAACGGGATTAAAAACACAATCAATTACTTGGTTACAACGAAGGGCGTGCCGCTGAAAATCAATCGAGGGGCAACATTTTCAACCACGTCGCCTTCGGCATCGGTTGAAAGTGAACTGATGTTGATCCTTGGTCAATACGCCTCATATATCGGTGGTGGCGGACCCCAGATGTCACCCTACTTTTACGAGAACGCTACGTTTTCGAAAGTCGTGTACGACATTTACCTTGTGACTCGATTGGATGCATACACGGTTAATGATGTTCTTTCAATGATTGACCGGAGCGGACCGAATGTTCCTGCCGATCCGAATGGGGTTTTTCTGTTTGATCAGGATCCGGCGTGGTCTTCTCCTTTGAATACGTACATGGCGCGTGCGAAGACATGGCTTGAGGCCCGCGGGCGTACAGTTGTTCTCGATGCAACGACAACCTACCAGACTCGGGCCCAAAATCTTCTCGGGTACATGAGTTGGGGGAGTAACGATCACTACCAGCATTTGTTCACACAAAATGCCATTCCGTACAACACGTATGCTCGTGGAGCTCTTGCCGAGACGTACGTTTCAACATCCGGCCGGTCATTCTATAATCCGCCTCAGTACGGTCAATCCCTGATCGTTGATCTGATACATGAGGGAGTTAGCGGCGCCAAAGGGTATGTGTATGAGCCGTACTCGAATGCAATGGCACACGCGTATTTGCTGTTTGACAGGTATGCAGCCGGATTCAATCTGGCGGAGAGTTATTTCATGGCATCGCTTCTTGTGTCATGGATGGACGTGGTTGTCGGTGATCCGAAGACGTCTATCACGTTTTCACCAAGCTCTCTCCCCGTTCAGCTTGCAAGTTTTACGGGATCAGTGCTGCCACAGTCTCAATCACTCCGGTTTGATTGGCGGACAATTTCTGAAATCAATAATTTCGGATTCTACCTGCAGCGGAAGGATCCGGCAACCCTGGCATTTGAGGATGTACCGAACAGCTTTGTCGCCGGACATGGAACCACGTCAATTCCCAGGGAGTATTTCTTCACCTATACGAATGCTCCTGCAGGCACGGCGTACTACAGGCTGAGACAAGTGGATCTGGATGGGACCGAGTACTTCAGTGAGCCCATTGTAGTCGCGAACGGCGTAGTCAGCAGCGTCACTGCTTCCGGTGTGCCTGCAGCATACAGTCTGGCGCAGAACTATCCTAATCCGTTTAACCCCGCGACCAGGATCAGGTTCTCACTGCGAGAGTCGGAGAATGTCAGATTGGATGTGTTTGATGCGACGGGAAAGAGAGTGGCGACACTTGTAAATGAATCATTGCCCTCGGGAGAACATTCACTGGTATTCGACGGCACAGGTCTGGCTTCAGGAGTGTACTACTATCGGATTGTCGCAGGGAGTTTCTCGGAAACCCGGCGCATGGTTCTGACAAAATAAAACAAAGGGGCAGTGCACTGCTGCCCCTTTGATTCTCTTGTCAGCCGAGCGTTTTCAAGTTCGACTCGAGCTTTGTGAGCGTTTCGGAAAAATTCGTAAGCTTCTCCCGCTCCTTCTCCACAACATCTTTCGGAGCCCGGTCAACAAAGTTGGCATTGCCGAGTTTTCCCCTGATGCTTTGCACCAGCCCGGAGAGTCGCTCGATTTCCTTCTTCAGCCTTGCGCGTTCCACATCAATATCGATCAACCCCTCTAACGGGACAAAGAGCTCTTGTCCCTGCACAACGCTGCTTGCCGAGAGTTTTGGACTCGCCGAGTTTGTGAGGAATGAAAGTGTGTTGACCCGTGCGAGACGTCGCAAGTAGCCGGAGTATTTTTCTACACTCGCGACACTTCTTTCTTGAGAGAGTCTCATCATCAATGTGATTTCCCGTGACGGAGCTATACCCATCTCTCCGCGGATGTTTCGCAGGGCCTCGATCACGCTCTGAACGAAGCTCATTTCATTTTCAACTTGCAGGTCAACCATCGCCGCATCTCCGGTGGGGCAGGGGGCCCGCATAATCGTTTCGTCCGGAGAACGTTTGCGTATGTTCTGCCACAGCTCTTCCGTCACGAAGGGCATCAATGGATGCAGCATACGCAACGCAGCATCATAGATGTCGATTGCGCGCGTAACCACCGCCCGCTTCACCTCCGGTGGTTCCTCGCTGTAGAGCCGCGACTTTATCATCTCGACATACCAGTCGCAGTAGTCGTGCCAGAAGAAGTCATAGACTGCCTTTGTAACCTTATTGATTTCGTAGGCAGTCATGGATTGGTCGATGTCGAGCAACGTCGAGTGGAGGCGGGAGAGAATCCAATTATCTGCGAGGTCACAATGATCGAGGTTGAACTCGTTCTTCTTCGGCGCTTCGCCGGTCTGATCCCGGTTCATCAGCAAAAATCGTCCCGCGTTCCAGATCTTATTGGCAAAGTTCCTTCCGAGCTCGTTCTTTTCTTTTGAGTAAAAGATATCCTGTCCGAGAGGAGCGAGATAGAGGATAGTGAAGCGAACTGCATCGGCGCCGTATTCTGCAATCAAATCGAGCGGTTCGGGAGAATTGCCGAGGGACTTCGACATCTTGCGCCCCTTTTCATCGCGCACTAGACTGGTGAAGTACACATCCTTGAACGGGATATTGTCCTTCAACTCCTTGCTGCCTGTGAAGCTTGGCCCGAATCGCAGACCTGCCATGATCATGCGTGCCACCCAGAAGAAAATGATGTCTGGGGCGGTGACAAGGGTTGTGGTCGGGTAGAAGTATGCCAAATCGCGTTCCTTGCCTTGCTCACTATGTTGCGGCCAGTCGTGGACGGAGAATGGCCACAACCATGACGAGAACCATGTGTCGAGCACATCCTCATCCTGCCGCAGAGGTTCCGCATCGGAAACCCCGAGCTTCGTCCTTGCTTCGTTCTCGTTTCTTGCTGCCGTGAAGCGCCCGTCATTTGTGTAGTAGACCGGGATCCGGTGGCCCCACCAGAGTTGACGCGAAATGCACCAATCCCTGATGTTCGTCATCCAGTGCTCATACACCTTCGTCCATCGGTCGGGATAGAACGTGATCGTTCCATCGAGCACGACTTTAAGGGCGGGCTCGGCGAGGGGTTTCATCTTCACGAACCACTGATCGGAAAGATACGGCTCGATGATGGTGTCGCAACGGTAACATCGTCCAATACTGTTGGTATGCTGGTCCGTCTTAAGAATCAGCCCTTCAGATTCAAGGTCGGCGAGGACCGCCTTGCGTGCCTCGTAGCGATCCAATCCCCTGTATTTAAGCGGAGCCTCTTCATTCAGGTGTGCCGAAATGTCGAAGACATTGATCTGGGGGAGATTGTGACGCTGCCCGACCCAGTAATCATTCGGGTCGTGTGCCGGGGTGATCTTCACCATCCCTGACCCGAAGGAGGGATCGACGTAGTCATCGGCGATTATGGGAATCTCCCTCCCGGTGAGCGGGAGCTCCACCAGCTTTCCGACCAGGTTTCTGTAGCGTTCATCGTTTGGATGAACTGCAACTGCGGTGTCTCCGAGCATTGTCTCGGGGCGGGTTGTCGCAACGATTGCGAACTCACCCATTCCCTTTACAGGGTACTTCAGGTACCAAATAGTCCCCTGCTGTTCCGAGTAGTTTACCTCATCGTCGCTGATGGCAGTGTGATCTTTCGGGCACCAGTTCACGATGTACTTACCGCGATAGATCAAGCCGTCATCAAACAATCTTACAAACACTTCCTTAACGGCTGTCGAAAGCGTTTCGTCCATTGTGAAGCGCTCACGTTCCCAGTCGCATGAGCAACCGAGCGTACGGAGTTGCTTGATGATGACGCCGCCGTATTGCTCTTTCCATTTCCAGATCCGCTCCAGGAACTGCTCCCTGCCGAGGTCGTGACGGTTTTTGCCCTCTTTGAGAAGTGTTTTTTCCACTACGTTCTGCGTTGCTATTCCAGCGTGGTCGGTGCCGGGAACCCAGCACGCTTCGAATCCTTTCATCCGTTTGTAGCGAATAAAAGCATCCTGCAAAGAATTGTTAAGAATATGTCCCATGTGTAATACACCCGTGACATTGGGTGGCGGGATGACGATCGTGTAAGGGGGCTTTGAATCATCGGGAGTGGCGTGAAAGAACCCTTTCTTTTCCCAATGCGCATACCAGCGGGCTTCTACTTCCGCAGGCGAATAGGTTTTCGGTAATGATGAATCTGATTCAGACAACGGAGACCTCGAATGAAATTATCGGACGCGGTGTGGGAGACAACGGTAGGTTGCTGATGGGGCAGTTACCGGACGCTGAATGTCCGTCGTACCACGCTTGAGTTTCCCATCCTGTCTTTCAACAGTATGGTGAGTGAATGAGTCCCGCGTTTGAGCGGCTCCTCCAACTGATAAACAACCCGGCGGTGCTCACCGTCGATTTCCGGTATGACCGGAGTGTCATCAATGTAGAGCTTTAGCTCTTTATATTCAACGCCGCTTAGATTGTCAGTCACTCGGAAACTGAGTGAGCCATTGCGTGTACGCGGGAGCGTGAGACGTGAGATTTCGGGCGGGCGTGTATCCGTCAGTACACCGACCTCGCCAAATGTGCGCACAATTGAAGCGGAAAATCTGCCCTCGCGTTCTTCGGCGCTCAGAAGTCGCATGCCCGAGCCTCGGCGAGCGAAGAACAACCCCGATTTCTCGCCGGCAGATGTTGCTGTTACCCGGATTCCTTTGTCGAGGACGGTGTGGCGCGGTGATAGGGCATAGACTGTTCCGTTTCCACGTTCGATTGTCTCTACTTCCATGAACACCGGCTTGAAAACCGCTCCGGGCCCGGATTCGATGATGAAGTTGCCATTGTCGAATATGTAGCGTTGTGTTTTGTCCGGCAACAGCGGAAAAATGTCGATACTGTGCTGAAGGAGTTGGATGACGCCATTTACCTCGCACTCGATCATCAGTGTCCTCCGTCCGGCAACTGTCTCAAGCGGACGGAAAATGGCCGCAACGACGTTATGCTCAACCGGAATTATGCTCAGCTTGCGGCTAAACTCTCCCTCAACCAGAGCAACGGACGGGGGAGAAGTGAAGACACCAGCGGTGCGAATATGTAATCGTACGTCATCCGCCGTTATTGAATGCTGGACCTTGACATGCGTGCGGTGCTCCGCATTCGGATTCAAAGCAAGGAAGTTGGGAAATGAGGGTGTTCCCATTGTATCGTAAGCAACAACTTTGAGTATATCTGCGCGGCCTCTGAGTTTTGAAACGGGGTAGCTGGCAGGGAAGGGGCTTGCCGCTTTGAGCAGAGTTTGTTCGCTCCAGACCGGTCTGCGTGCGGAGAGATTTATCGAATAAAGCCTGGCTGACGCGACTTCGTTTAATGAGCTGGTTGAGAACGTAAGATCATTTCCCACCCGACCGACGCGTATTTCCGGCGGGGGAGAGGCAATGATTATGCCTGCTATGCTTGCACTGTTTCCATAAATGTCTGTCGTCTCAATTTTAAACCGATGCCGACCCGGGTGGAGTAGTTCTGTATCGACAATTCCCGCGTTGAAGGTTTTCGGTTTATAAAAGGGGAGTCTGTTGGGTGAGTCTATATACAGCTTTTCGAAGCGCCCCGATTCATCCTCCATCAGATAATAGTCATAATGAAGTCCGACCTGATTGTCGTCTGCGGAGGGCGTTCTGTCGAATTTTACTTTGTACAGCAACGAGTCGTTCAGGAACAACCGGTAGCTATAAACACCCGTCATGAACTCTTGTCCCGTTGCCCTGTCGCGTGCATAGACCGCAAAGCCGAACTTTCCCGAAGCATATATCGGCGTGTCGAGTGTAATCGTTCCCTTTGAGTCGTTCTTGAAACGGTAGACCTCCGGTGAGTGCTTTCCGTTCACAATCGACCGCTCACCAAGCGGGGAGACAGCCAATGCCCTGAACACGGGTGAAAGATCGTCCGTGTAGCTGAGTTGGTTGCATAGCAAGGGATTGATGAAATCCTTGTTCGGGTCACGTATCTCAAAATGGAGGTGAGCCGAGCCGGTGCCTGTGTCACCGGTGTACGCAATAAGATCCCCTTTCTTGACCGGAAAATCGATCGGAGAGCATTCGATTACCACAGGATATCGCTCGAGCCGGTGTTGCTCGCGGCGGACAAGCTCATCAATGTCCTTGTTGAAGTTTCTCAAGTGCGCGTACGTCGTGTAATAGCCGTCGCGGTGCCGGACCCAGAGCATCTTGCCATATCCGGTGGGACTGACCATTATGCGGGAGACATACCCGTCGCGTGCAGCAAAGACCTTGTACCCTGTAGTGCGCCTGGTGCCGACGTCAATGCCGCCATGGAAATGGGTACTCCGGTATTCCGAGAAAAGACTGGTAACACGGCGGGGAGCATCTGTTGGCCAGATGTAATCGTTAAGATCAGTTGCGATGGTATCGGCCGGGGCAGGAAGCTGTAGCGTCTGCGGTGGTTGGGGATGTTCGGAGACAGAACGCGGGAGAACTGTGATTAACGCTAGTGCAAATATTCCACCCGGAATTCTCCTTCCCATCATCCCCCTGTTTGCGTTATGCCTGCTGGCTCATTGGTGTGACAATTTCGAGTTGTTCGCTATGCGCCGGATCAACATCGACCAGCTTGCCGCTGATTTCGCCGGCAAGTTCGAGGTACGCATTCGCACCTTGCGAGTTGATGTTGTAGAGTACCGCCGGTTTTCCATAGAAGCATGCTTCCGCAAGTGTTGTGTTCTTTGGAATCATGGTTTCGAAGAGATGCTTGCGGTACTTGGAATGCAGCTCGCGTACGGTAATATCAGTTGCCTTGGTGCCGGGTTCATGCACTGTCACGAGTATGCCCTCGATCTGAATGAGCTTGTTGGCAACATCGCGTACCCAATCAACATACTTGAAAAACTTGTCAACGGCGTCAAGAGCAAAGTGTCCCGGCTTGACCGGAACAAGAACCGAATCCGCCGCAGTCAGTGCGTTGGTCGTGAGGCCACGCAGGAACGGGGGACAGTCGATGATAACGTAGTCATATTCTCTGGCAAGCGCACGCAGGGAGTTCTTGAGGATGAGGCGGTTGTCCGCAAGTTTCATGAGTCGTTCTTCCCTCAACAAGGTATGCACGTTTGCTGGAACCACATCGAGAGTTGGAATTTCTGTCTTGTGGATTGCCGCCGGCATACCCGTGATGAAGTTGAATATTTCGTACACGCCGGAACGAGTGTTGCCTTCAGTGAAGCCCAAAGCGAGTCCGGCCGCGCCGGACGTGTCCATGTCGATCAGAAGGGTGCGGTGGTCGGTGAAAGCGAGGCTGGCCGCAAGGTTGACTGCGGTTGTCGTCTTGCCGACTCCGCCCTTGGGGATTGCTACAGCGATAGTCTTTGCCATAAGCTGTTACGATGGGATTGGGTGGTGATTATTGCACGCTGACCCGCAACGTTCCGACAGACTCTAGTTCAGCTTCGAGTATATCACCCGGTGAGACCTCCCCTACGCCCTCGGGTGTGCCGGTGAATATCAGATCTCCTTCTTCCAACGTGAAGACCGAAGACAGGAAAGCGATGATCTCTTCGATCCGGAATATCATATGAGAAGTGTTGGATTGTTGACGCGGTGCGCCGTTCACTGTGAGCGAAATTGCAAGAGCATGAGGATTGGGGACTTCATCACGCTCGACGAATTTCGAGACCGGAGCGGACGTGTCAAATCCTTTCGCTATCGTCCACGGCAGTCCTTTTTTCTTCGCCTCGGCTTGTACGTCACGCAACGTCATGTCGAGTCCAACTGCGTAACCCGCTACGTGTTGCATCGCATTCTGGCGCGAGATCTGCTTGCCGCCTTTGCCTATGGCGACAACCAACTCCACTTCATGATGAAGTTCATTGGAAAGAGACGGGATAACGATCGCGCCACCGTTATCGAGTAGAGCCGTTGCAGGCTTAAGAAACACAACGGGAGATTCCGGAGTCTCGGCATTCATCTCTCGTGCATGCGCCGCGTAGTTACGGCCAAGACAAAAGATTTTTTCGACTCGAAGTATTTTTGGCGAATTCCGGAATTCTACAACGTGCATTCGGGAGATAATGCGATAAAACGACCGTGGGAAATATAACTACCAGCACGTAGCATATCAAGAAAAATGTGAAGAAATGAGCACTAAGGGCAAAATTTTACGAACAATTCCTAAGCTCTATCGAGTATGCCGGGAAGCAGTCCGGCGGAGACCATCAGCGGAGGTTCAGTCCACCGACCAACCCCGGTTGCATTTTAGAGGCGGATTGGGTAGACTTTCGGCCGTAAAGTTTTTCTTCAACAAAAGGAATTAAGTTGCAACAGACATACGCTCAAGCAGGAGTTGATATCGAGAAGGGGGACCGGCTTGTAGACCATATCAAGCGGTCGGTCCGGTCGACTTTCTCAAAAGATGTGCTTGGCGGGATAGGGGCATTCGGGGCATTCTACGATGCCAGGTTCAAAAAGTACAAATCCCCCGTTCTCGTTTCCAGTGTGGATGGCGTCGGCACGAAGCTCATGATTGCCCACATGATGAACAAGCACGATACGGTTGGGCAGGATCTGGTGAATCATTGCGTCAACGACATTCTCGTGTGCGGAGCAAAGCCCCTGTACTTCATGGATTACTTCGCGACAGGGAAGCTCCGCCTTGAAACGGCAAGCGCAGTCATCGATGGATTTGTAAAGGCATGCAAAGAAAACGGTTGCTCGCTCATCGGCGGAGAGACTGCAGAGATGCCGGGTTTTTACAAGGAGGAGGAATACGATCTTGCAGGGACAATCGTCGGTGTTGTCGAGAAGCGCGACATTATCACGGGGAAGAAAGTGAAGAAGGGGGATGTTCTTGTCGGGATTGCCTCGACCGGACTCCACACCAACGGCTATTCACTTGCGCGGTCTGTGTTGCTTCCGAAATTCAAACTCGATCAGCATATTGATGAGATTGGGACGACGCTTGGCGAGTCACTTCTCGCTGTCCATCGATCCTATCTAAGGAATGTACAAGCATTGGTCAAGAGTGTGAACGTGCATGCGCTCTCGCACATTACGGGCGGAGGAATCGTGGGAAACACGATGCGAGTAGTCCCGAAAGGGTTGGCGCTGCGTATCGACTGGAGTGCCTGGCAGCGTCCTCCAATCTTCACACTGATTCAGCAAACAGGAAACGTCCCGGAAGAGGATATGCGGAGAGCGTTCAATCTCGGGATCGGGCTTGTGGTTATTGTGTCGAAAAAGCGTGCTGACGAGGTTCTGCACAGGCTTGGCAAGCGGGGTGAGCAAGCTTGGATTATCGGGGAAGTTCTTCCTGTATAGTCCGTTCGGCTCCCGCGGTTGAATCCCGATCACGTATTTTGCGAATAACTTGAGCGTAGAACGCTTCCCATTGTTTTGTATCCTTGTTATACTCTGCGACCGTTGCATTGAATTCCTCAACACTGATGTCCCGCCTTTCAAGAATCCTCTGTGCTGCCGGACTTAACAGCGAATCAGGATGATCGGTCTTTGCAGCCGATGCAGAGTCGAGCAGCTCAACATATGCGCTCGCAAATTCATCTTCGTCAAGAATGCCTGGCTGGTCGCCGCCCTGAGAACAGGAGGCGAGCAGCAATCCCACGACGAGCCAACCCAACTTCATGATGTACTTTTCCATTTTGGTGAGATCAGGGTAGTGTTTCTTTTCGATTCAAGCAAGAGGCACCTGCGCCGAATCGGGTTACCTTGACTTTCAGAGCGACTATACCTATATTTTTGCCCCTAACGCTTGCGAATATTCCATCATTTAACAGTATTTTCATTACGATCAAGGGTTTATGCCGTCTACATCAGATTTCAGGCCGGGACTGGTCATTAAGTACAATAACGAGCCGTGGACAATCATCGAGTTTCAACATGTGAATCCGGGGAATTGGCGCGCCTTCGTGCGAACGAAGCTCAAGAACTTGAAAAGCGGCAAGGTCATTGAAAACAGGTTCCGCGCCGGTGAAGCTATCGACATTATCAGGATTGAGCGGAAGCAATTCCAGTATCTGTACCACGACGCGACCGGATACGTGTTCATGGACCAGGAAAATTACGAACAAATGGCCGTGCAGAAGGAACAGATCGGCGACGGAGCCGATTTTCTCAAGGATGGCCTTGTTATCGATATCCTGATGAACGGCAACGAAATCACCGGCGTAGAGCTTCCGATTACGGTAGAGCTTGCTGTTGTTGAGACCGTTCCCGGCGTGAAGGGGGACAGCGCAAATCCCGGCACAAAGCCCGCTAAAGTTGAAACCGGTGCAACAGTCAACGTGCCGCTGTTCATCAACGAAGGGGATCAAATAAAAATTGACACACGTACGGGCGACTACATTGAGAGGGTGAAGAATTAGGCGGTAGTGTCCCATCAATTCATCGCAGGAGTGTACATGGATATTGAGTATATAACGAAGCTCATCGAGCTGGTCTCGGAAAGCAAGGTTGACGAGATCGAGATCGAAGAGGAAGGCAAGAAGCTACGTATAGCGAAGACGAACACAGTCCCCGCCAACGCAGTGTATCACGTTGCACCACCGCAATACCAGGCGGCTCCGGCTCCCGCTGCGCCTGCGCAGCAATCAACGCCGGCTGAATCGGCCCCGGCACCCGCACCGGCCACCTCGGCAAAGGTCCACGAAGTCAAGTCCCCGATAGTTGGCACATTCTACCGCTCACCCGCACCCGACGCCGCTCCATTTGTCGAAGTGGGGTCCGTGGTTTCGTCAGGGACTGTCCTGTGCATTGTGGAAGCGATGAAGCTCATGAACGAAATCGAGTCAGACGTTTCCGGAAAGATCGTAAAAGTCATGGTTGAAAACGGCCAGCCAGTGGAATACGATCAGGTGTTGTTCCTGGTTGAGCCGGCATAAGCGGAGACGCAGTGTTCAAAAAGATCCTCATTGCCAACCGCGGAGAAATTGCCCTCCGCATCATTCGTGTTTGCAAGCAGTTCGGCATCAAGACAGTTGCCGTGTACTCGCAAGCAGACCGCGACTCGCTGCATGTGCGCTTCGCAGATGAAGCCGTGTGCATCGGGCCCGCCGCAGGCAAAGAAAGCTACCTCAAGATACCGCGCATTATAGCCGCCGCCGAGATAACAGGCGCTGAAGCTGTTCACCCGGGCTACGGGTTCCTCGCAGAAAACGCCGCTTTTGCTGAGATTTGTACCACGTCAGGGGTCAAGTTCATAGGGCCCAGCCCGGACATGATCACGGCGATGGGGGACAAAGCTCTCGCCAAAGATACAATGAAGAAAGCCGGCGTGCCGGTCGTTCCCGGAAGCGATGGCGTCGTACCTGATGTCGACAGCGCAAAACGAATTGCAAAGGAAATCGGGCTGCCGGTCATCATCAAGGCGGTTGCGGGTGGCGGCGGTCGCGGCATGCGCATCGTCCGTGAAGAGGGTGAGTTGGAGAACGCGTTCCGGACTGCGCAGCATGAAGCTGAAACGGGCTTCAACAACCCGAGCGTCTACATTGAGAAGTACGTCGAACAGCCCCGGCACATTGAGATCCAGGTGTTCGGGGATCAGCATGGCAATGTGATTCATTTCGGCGAGCGCGATTGCTCCGTGCAGCGCCGCCACCAGAAGCTCATCGAAGAATCCCCCTCGCCGTTCGTTGACGAGAAGCTGCGCCAGCGTATGGGTGATGCTGCCGTCAAGGGTTGCAAGGCCGTCAACTACGAAGGCGCCGGGACAATCGAGTTTCTTGTCGATAAGGACAAGAACTTTTACTTCATGGAGATGAATACCCGTATTCAAGTCGAACATCCCGTCACAGAGGAAGTCACGGGACATGATCTCATCAAACTCCAGTTGAGGATCGCCGCCGGTGAACGTCTGCCCCGCAGAAAGATCCGCCATGAGGGGCATGCAATGGAAGTGCGTATCAACGCCGAAGACCCCGCAAACGGATTCCGTCCTAATCCCGGCAGAGTCACGGACTTCCACATGCCGGGCGGCTTCGGTGTCCGCGTCGATACCCACTGCTATGCCGGATACGTCATCCCGCCGTACTACGATTCACTGCTCGCCAAACTGATTGTCTTTGCACAGACGCGTGAGGGTGCAATCCAAAAAATGGCCGGTGCGCTCGACGAGTTTACCATCCAGGGCGTGAAGACAACCATTCCGTTCCACCGTCAAGTAATGCGGAATGAGAAATTCAAAAGCGGCAAGTTTGATACAAGTTTCCTCGAATCATTCACATTTCAACCCGAAGAGTGATTTCCCGTATTCATCCGTACTCTTTTTGAAAGGACAACGACGATGGGCTTTCCCGATAATCTGAAATACACAAAAGACCACGAATGGATTCTCATCGAGGGCGATACCGGAACCATCGGTATCACCGACTATGCACAAGGTGAACTCGGCGACGTTGTGTTTGTCGAGTTGCCCGCAGTCGGCAAGAAGTTAAACCAGCATGACACCTTCGGGACGATCGAGGCAGTGAAGGCTGTCTCTGATCTATACGCGCCTGTCTCCGGTGAAATCGTGGAAACAAACGGTGAATTGGAAAAGACCCCCGAAATCGTGAACAAGGAGCCGTACGGCGCCGGATGGATGGTGAAGATCAAGCTTACCAAAAAGGATGAAATCGCCGGCCTTCTTGATGCGGCCGGTTACAAGGCTCTAATCGGCAAGTAACGAACAGTCAGAATCCGGACTGACAAAACGGTGGATGATTTCGTCATCTACCGTTTTCTTTTTTGATCAAGATTCTTGGGAGATTGTGTTGAAGAACCTGTTGCTTGTCATGATGCTTGTGTCCTTTTCGCTTTCCGTTCATGCAGGAGAGGGAAAGTATGAATGGCTGATCCTCATGAAGGGGGGAGAAGCTGTTCAGAATGTTGCGTTGAACTCGCTCAAGAACGACACGCTGTATTTTTCGATAGCCCGTAATTTTTCGGACTACGTCTCGCTTGATTCGATCGTACACATCAGCCGCAAGAAAGGAGACGCTGCGCTGCCGGGATTGCTTATAGGAGGAGTGGCAGGTGGCGTGGCCGGTTATGCCGTGAAGCCCGAGACAAGAAATGAGAGTGAAACCCGGATTTACAGTACCCTATTCGGTCTTTTGGTCGGGGGCGGCGTAGGGTTTCTTGCAGGCTCGCAGTTCGAATCGACCGAGTATTACGATCTCTCCGTGTCGGATGTGCCTACGAAGCGGATGATCATCGAACGGCTCTTAGAATAAACAAAAGCGCCGGCCTCTCAGACCGGCGCCGCCTTCCCCTCAGCCTCTCCCACAATCATTTCATCAAAATCATCTTAAGTGTCTGCGAGAAGTTCTCCGCTGCCATGCGGTAAAAGTAGGTTCCGCTTGGCATTCCCGAGGCATCCCACTGCACATTGTAGCTTCCTGCCGTGAGCTCGCCGTTTACCAGCGTTGCCACTTCTGCGCCGATGATATTGTACACCGTCAACAGGACCTTACCGGCTTGCGGCACGTTGATTCTGATCGTAGTTGCCGGGTTGAACGGGTTAGGATAGTTCTGTGCCATCGCAAATGTCTCAGGAATCGATGTTGCAATCGGTGACACACTGGTAACGATGATCGAACCGGTACGCAACTGTCC
>CAZBWR010000014.1:0-1313 GCA_964495695.1 uncultured Chitinophagales bacterium
AACTCGGTTTCGTCGCTCAGGCGGATTCCCGCAACGAGGCGCGTGCCGGATGAAACATCGAGCGTCAATCCGGGAGTGACGATGAAAAATGATCCGGATTGATGGACGCGGGAGCTTTCAAAGAACGCGACCGGCGCATCGAATGTTGCCAATGTTTGGCGTGTGATTGCCAGCTGAAGGTACGCCTGCACCGGCGAGGAAGGAATTACCGTATTCAGCGTGAAGGCGAGAAAGTAATTCGGCTGGAACGATTTGCCGGAGCGGTTGAAGAACCGGACTTCCGTGTCGCTTGTGCCGAATGCGAAGGGTGTTGTGGTGACAACATAGTCAATATCATAGTAGATGGAGTTCCACTGCACGCCCGCGTCGAAGCGTCCGCCGAGTGATTTGCTCCGGAATGCCAGCCCGAACCCGATCGATGCGCCGAGGTAGCTGTGCAACGAACTCGACGAATAGCTCGCGCCGCCGGTAATCGACATGCTGTTGTTGAACATATACTCGATATCGAGCGAGGCCGCCACCGATGCCGGCTTCCAGTGGAAGTTGTTCCCCTCAAACTTCTCCTTGTTTACGCCGGGGCGTTCGTAGTAGCGGGTCGTTCCGTTTGATGTAACGGTATCCACCTGAAACACGCCGCGGGCGTTCACTCCCGAATGTCCGTCCGCCCTTCCGTCAACTGTTTGCGATCCTGACACGGTCACGCGGGGGACGATCCTCACATCACCTTCTTTATGTTCCTCGTTGGTAATGAAGAGAGGAGGATAACCCATCGGCCCGTCAAAGCGCATATCCTGCAAATAGACGGAACGTGTTGCACAGCCGGAAAGCAGACCGGCAGCCATGAGCAACGATGATGCGAAAAGAAATGTTCGGTAGATCATAACTTGTGCAGATGTTTCTTTGGTAATCAGTGATCGTTGTGGTTCGGATTTTCTATTCGCCGCACGGCGCAAACTGCCCGCTCCCCGTGAAGCTGCTGCTTGCGGCGAGAGGGATGCCGCTGTCAACAATCTGCCTGCCGAAAATATCCGTCACGCGAAACGTGTACGGACCCGGCCCCATGCCGGATGTTTCGACGAAGTAATTGTAGTCGAGACGCTGCACGGATTTGTACGTTCCTTGCGGAGTCAAGTACTCGAGCGTTGCAATCGGGTAACGGTGATTCCGGATCTGCACGGCAGTCCACCACTGGTTGCTGCCGTCTTTGAAATGGTAGATGATGTTTCCCTGCACGGCAGTCGGGACGAAGGTCCATGTGATTGGCACGATGCCCTGTATCGTGTCGGCGATCAGCGCAAACGCCGCGGGACTCA
>CAZBWR010000014.1:1413-2825 GCA_964495695.1 uncultured Chitinophagales bacterium
CTGAATCGGAACATGGAAGTGCGGTGTTCGGTCCCGTATCCTTCTTGCAAGAGAGTCCGGCAGCCGCCGCGAGCACGAGAATTATCATCCTCTTCATCATCCCATCCCTTCAAAGAACAATTGCGTTACACGGCGCCGACAACGGCATTGATTGCCGCGACATTCACAATGTCGTCAACGCTGCAGCCGCGGGAGAGATCAAACGCCGGCTTCCGCAAGCCCTGCACAATCGGGCCGATAGCCTCAGCGCCGCCGAGCCGTTGCCCCAGCTTGTAGCCGATGTTGCCTGCGTTCAAATCCGGAAACACCAGCACATTGGCGCGTCCGCCAATCGGTGAGCCGGGGGCTTTCGAGGCATTCACTTTCGGGACGATGGCGGCGTCGAGCTGCAGTTCGCCATCAACCAACAAATCCGGACGCTTCTTTTTCAGGATTGCCGTCGCCTGCTGCACTTTCTCGACGAGCGGATGGCTTGCGCTCCCTTTGGTTGAGAAGGAAAGCATCGCCACACGCGGCTCTTCGCCTGTGAGTTTTTTGTGATTGTCCGCCGTTGATGCGGCAATGTCGGCGAGTTGCTCAGCCGTCGGGTCTGGCACAACCGCGCAATCGGCAAACGAGAAGACCCGATGAGGAAACACCATCATGAAGAAGCTGGAGACGATGCTGATTCCGTCAGAAAGCCCGATCACTTGAATTCCGGCTCGCAACACATCGCCCGTTGTCGAAAGAGAGCCGGCAACGCTGCCGTCAGCGTGTCCCTCGCGCACCATCATCGCGCCGAAGAAGAGGGGATGCGTCATTGCCTTCTGCGCATCGTCAAACGAAATGCCTTTGGCTTTGCGGAGGTTGAAAAACACATGCGAGAAGCTGCTCAGCAAGTCTGATTTCGGGGGGTCAACAATGCGGATGCCGCCAAGCGCCACATTCGACTTCTTTGCCTGCTCTTCGATTGTCTGTTGGTTCCCGACAAGTATCGGGCTGACTATCCCTTTGTCCGCGAGAATCCGCGCCGCCTGAATTGCCCGCTCGTCCGTGGCATCCGGCAGGACGATGGTTTTCTTGAGTGATTGTGCCTTTTGATGGATACTGCCTAAGAGTTCTGATGGCATCATGATCATGCTTTCCTGTATATCGAAACGTTGGAATTATTGCGTCATAAGATACAAAAAAGTCGGGAAGAGAAGGACTTGGGCGATAGGCAGGCAACCCCTCGTCGGCCATGAACAAAGCATCTCTGTATCCTCAAGCTTGTCATCCCGAGTCCCGATAGGGCGAGGGATCTTACTCAACCCCTGAAACCTCGGCTGTCACGGCAACACGCATGATCCAAGCGCCGTGACAGAACATTGCCGGTAGACATCACCTCACGCGTCCGTCACGGAGCGAATATCGTGCTCTTGGCCGTGACGGCC
>CAZBWR010000014.1:2925-64164 GCA_964495695.1 uncultured Chitinophagales bacterium
TCCCCCAATGTGACGAAATGTCACAATTCTTCCCGTTCAACCCCTTTCCGGTCATCGCAATTAAAATGATTTAACTCTGTTTTAACCCGATTTCATTGTATGTAGTCGGTGCAATGGATAGATTTCCATACCCCAGAGGCTAGTCAATTATGTCATACTCCCGTTGAAACAAGTCTATATCGAGACATACGGCTGCCAGATGAACGTGGCAGACAGCGAGGTTGTTGGCGGCATTCTCGCCTCGCAGGGCTACGCCTTTACAAAGGATATGGCGGAGGCCGACGTAATTCTTGTCAACACGTGTGCGATTCGCGACAACGCCGAGCAACGCATTTACGGCCGCATCGGGCTCTTCGGCACGTACAAGAAGCAGAAGCCGGGGACGCTCATCGGCATTCTTGGTTGTATGGCGGAACGATTGCGATTCAAACTGGTCGAAGAAGAAAAGCTGGTCGACCTCGTAGTCGGGCCGGACGAATACCGCAAACTCCCCCAGTTGATCGAGAATGCGTTTGTAGGAGAGAAGGGAATTGCGACTCGACTCTCGCGTGTCGAGAATTACGAAGACATTGTGCCGCTCAGAACAGAGGGTATCAGCGCGTGGCTCTCGGTAATGAGGGGATGCGACAAGTTCTGCACGTTCTGCGTGGTGCCGTTTACGCGGGGACGTGAGCGGAGCCGTTCGCTGCAAAGCGTCGTGGACGAAGTGCGGCAGCTTGCCGAACGGGGCTTCAAGGAAGTGACGCTGCTGGGACAGAACGTGAACTCGTATCTGGATGGCGCGTTTGATTTTGCAGATCTCATGAAAAGTGTGGCTGAAGTGGACAGGTCAATCCGGATTCGCTTCACCACCTCGCATCCGCAGGATATGAGCGACAAGCTGATCGAAACGATCGCGTTGAATGACAACATCTGCAAATACATCCATCTGCCGGTACAGTCGGGCTCAAACCGGATTCTTCAACTCATGAACCGGACGTATACGATCGAGCACTATCTCAATCTTGTCGAAAAGATTCGCAAGACAATGCCCGGCGCCAGTCTCACCACCGACATCATCAGCGGCTTCCCGACGGAAACAGAGGAAGAACACCGGATGACAGTTGACCTCATGAGGCAAGTCCGATACGACGGCGCGTACACCTTCAAGTATTCCCCCCGCGAGAATACCAAAGCATGGGATATGGTCGATGATGTTCCGGAAGATGTAAAAGGCCAACGTGTGTTCGAGATATCACAGTTGCAGCAGCGTATTGCGGCCGAAATCAACCAACAGTCTGTCGGACGTATCGAACGGGTTCTTGTGGAAGGCCCCAGCAAAAAATCAGACATCGAATGGACGGGACGCACGGACACTAACAAGACGGTCGTTTTCCCGAAACAGGAAGAGCGCATCGGCGAATATGTTGATGTCATCATCGAACGTGCAAACCCGGCAACATTATTCGGCAAGATCATTTCAGGGGGCAGGCAATCACTCAGCATAGGCGTAGGAGAGGAAGCAGCATGATGCGAAGTTCTTTTCTGGCGGTTCTTGTTTTCGTGGCAGTCGGCAGTGCATATGCGCAGCGACCCAACATTGAAAGCTACATCACGATGATCGAAGGAGGGCAGGCCGATCAGGTCCGCAATGAGTTGCCAAACCTGCTCAATCAGTATCCGAACAATCCCGGCGTGTTCTATCTCCAGGCCATGCTCACCACCGACGGTGCGGAGGCCGTCCGGCTCTACCAGAACATCGTCGACAAGTATCCGACGAACGAGTGGGCTGATGATGCACTGTACAGGGTATATAAATTTTACTATGCGATAGGTTTGTACCGCACCGCTGAAATCAAGCTGAACCAGTTGCGCGCCAATTATCCGGACTCCAGGTATGTCGAAATCGAACGCGAGCTTGCCGGCACCACGGAAACTCCCAGGCAGGAGCCTGCCGGAGATCCGGCATCTCAACGCGACACGGCAGCAGGCGCGCAAGTGGTGCCGCCGAAAGATCCGGCCCCGGCTCCGTTGAAGACTGAAGAACCAGCCCCTGTACCGGCGCCTGCGACGCCGTACACGGTTCAGGTTGGCGTCTTTTCCACAATGGCGAATGCCAACAAGCAAAAAACCTTTCTGACGTATCAACGATATCAGGCGGAGGTTGCACCGAAAATGAGCGGCGGCAGACAGCTGTACGCGGTGTATGTCGGGAACTATGCCACGGCGGAAGAAGCCCGCGCCAAAGGCGAAGAAATCAAACGGGCGTTCAACATCGATTTTATAGTCGTAACACGATAACGTGGAAAGTGCAGCATTGACGTTGAATCCACGCAGTTTTCAGGAAGAGCACGGCATTGTCGGCGAATCTGCCGAAATGCGCAAAACCATCGAGGTTGTCCAACAAGTCGCCCCGACGGACATCACTGTGTTGGTGTCCGGTGAAAGCGGCGTGGGGAAAGAAGTGATTGCAAAGGCGATTCACGCCGCAAGCAATCGCAGTAAAAAACCCCTGATCACCGTCAACAGCGGTGCGATCCCCGAGGGGATCATTGAGAGCGAGTTGTTCGGGCATGAGCGCGGCTCGTTCACCGGCGCATCGTCCGAGCGGAAAGGGTACTTCGAGCTTGCCGATACCGGCACGATCTTTCTTGATGAGATCGGCGAAATGCCTCTCTCGGCGCAGGTGAAGTTTCTGCGCATCCTCGAGAACGGCGAGTTTCTGCGCGTCGGCTCGTCTATGACGCGACGGGTGAACGTGCGTGTCATCGCCGCAACAAACAAAGACCTGGAAGTGGAGGTGAGGCACAACCGGTTCCGTTCGGATCTCTATTTCCGTCTCCGTTCGGTGAACATCGTGATTCCGCCTCTCCGCAAGCGCGTTGAGGATATACCGCTTCTGTTCCAGACATTTGTGGAAGAACTATCAGCGAAGAACAACATCCGCTTCGGCGGGATTTCGGACGAGGCGATGGACCAACTAAAGGCTTATCACTGGCCCGGAAACGTGCGCGAACTGCGTAACGTGGTCGAGAGTATGCTGGTGCTGGAGGGTGGCAAGTATATCCAGGCATCCGACGCGAGAAAGTATTTGAAAGAATATCAAGATCCTACGACAGTCAACCGCAATCTCCCCGTTGTGACGGGGAAAAGTGTGGAACAGGCTGAACGTGAACTCATCCTTCGTGCTCTGCTTGAAATAAAGGCGGACATTGTCGAGTTGAAAGATATTGTTCATAACAATGCGGAGGCACTTGCGCATGTTCAACAAGCGCATGATCCGATGGCAATTCAACCGGATTCAAATCTCTCGCTGAACGAGATGGAGCGCAAGTTGATTGCCGAGGCGCTGCAACGTTTCAAGGGTAACCGCCGGGCGGCAGCCCGGGCGCTGGACATCAGCGAACGAACCCTATACCGAAAAATCAAGGAGTACCATTTAGAGTAGATGAAACCCCTGATTCTCATCATGCTGACGGCGTCTGTTGCGGGGGGGATTGGATGCTACTCGTTTACCGGTGCGTCGGTGCCGAGCCATCTGCGTACCATTGCCATTCCGCTGATGGATGATCAATCGGGCTCAGGCGAAGCAAGCCTGCGCGAGAACCTCACCCGCACTCTAACCGATCAATTTATCCGGGACAACAGCCTTGAAGTGGCCGATCGCTCGAATGCGGATTCGGTGATTGAGGGAGTGATTACCTCGGTGCGTGATGAGATCTTTGCGGTCGGCGGGGGAGAAACGGTGAACAGACGGCGCCTCAACATGTCGGTCAAGGTCGTATACACCGACATGAAGCTTCGCAAGAAAGTGTACGAAAAGACGTTTACGAACTTCGGCGAGTACGATCCGTCCGCCGGGTTCACACAGCGGCAGGCCGCGTTCGACGAGGCCATCCGCAAAATCTCGGAAGATATTCTCCTGGAAACAGTTTCCGGCTGGTAACAAACTCATTCTATGTCTCATTTTATGAGGTTTCTCAAAACATCATCATGGCTGAATTTGTACTGATATCATATATCGTGTCCCTTACGATATTGTTCGTCTTCGGCATGCACGGCTTCATCATGATCTATTACTACCTGAAGTTCAAGGACAAGAAGCCTCCGATTGTCGGGTCGCTGGATGAATATCCGGTCGTGACGGTGCAGCTTCCCGTCTACAACGAACGCTACGTCATCGGGCGGCTGATCGAGGCGTCGTGCAGCATGATCTATCCTAAGGACAAACTCGAGATTCAGGTGCTGGATGACTCGACGGATGAAACGAGTGAGGTGATTACCGGACTCGTCGAAAAGTACAACAAGCACGGCTTCGACATCAAGCATGTCCGCCGTGCCTCGCGTGAGGGGTTCAAAGCGGGAGCTCTGAAGGAGGGGCTGACAACAGCACGCGGTGAATTCATCGCAATCTTCGACGCCGACTTCGTTCCGAAACAGGATTTCTTGCTGAAAACAATTCCCCACTTCAACACCGACCCGCGCATCGGCATGGTACAGACACGGTGGGAACACTTGAATTTCGACTACTCGTTGCTTACCCGTACGCAGGCGATGGCCCTTGACGGCCACTTCGTGATCGAACAATCGGTTCGCAACAAGGTCGGCTACTTCATCAATTTCAACGGCACCGCCGGTGTGTGGCGCAAGAGTACAATCGAAGACGCAGGCAACTGGCAGGCCGATACGCTAACCGAAGATCTTGACTTGAGCTACCGCGCACAGCTGCGGGGTTGGCGATTCGTGTATCTGAACGATGTAACTTCACCTGCCGAGCTTCCGTCGGAGATCAACGCCCTCAAGTCGCAGCAATTCCGCTGGACGAAAGGAGCCATTGAAACGGCGCGCAAAATGCTTCCGGAAGTCTGGAAGTCCAAGCTGCCGCTAAAAGTTAAAGTTCACGCAACGTTCCACCTTACAAACAACCTGGTGTTTCCGTTCATCGTGCTTGCGGGCATTCTCAATGTTCCGCTCGTATTCATCAAGCACCAGGGATTGCACAATGAGTACTTTGCGTTCATGTCGATCTTTGTGTTCGCATTTCTCGGGTCGTTCTTCTTTTACATGTTCTCGCAAAAGGATGTGTACAAGGATTGGCAGCGTCGCCTCTTTCTCTTTCCCGTTTTTATGGCGGGAAGCATGGGCTTTGCGGTGAACAACAGCCGTGCTGTGCTTGAAGGCCTCTTCAAAAAGAAAAGCGAATTCGTCCGCACACCAAAGTACAATATCAAAGACAAAAAAGACTCGTGGACGGACAAACAGTATGTGCCGGTGAAGATCAGTTCGACAGTAGTGATCGAGATTCTTCTGGCGATCTACTGTCTGTTCGGTGTTGTGTCGTCAATCTACTTCCTTGAGCTGGCGGCCGTGCCGTTCCAGTTGCTGTTCCTGATGGGCTTCACGTTCACGTCAGCCCTGTCCATCAAGCACGCGTTCGTTGCGCGTGGAGTCCGGTAGCCGCCATGTCAGTAGCTGCCGGCATATCTCCTTCATTCGCACGGGAAGCCTCACGGTTGCTTTCCGAGGGAAATCTCCAACGCGCGATGGAGCTATGCCTGGCCGGAACGGCAGCGTTCCCGAAGTATGCGACCGGGCATCTCATTCTTGGTAAATGCTACGAGGCGCTTAACCGTTTTTCGGAAGCTGCCTCCGAATACAGAAAAGTGCTGAATGTCCTGCCGGATAGTACAGCAGTCAGGGGCATACTAAAGGAAGCTGAATCGAAAGAGCAGGAACAATTCGAAAAGTATGCCCGCGAGCAGGAAAAAAAGCTCGAGGGGAAGGGAAGTGTTCCGCTGGAGGATTTTGTTGCAGGCAAGCAAGCGCAAATAAAGGAGGAAAGCGCGATCGAGTACCTGGCAAAGCGCTTACAGGATGTGAAGCGGATACAGCCGAAACCGGGTGCCGGGGAACAGAACGCAACACCGTCCGATACGCGCAGCATCAAGTTTGTCACGTCTACAATGGCGGAGATCTACGTGGGGCAGGGTGAGTACACTGAGGCGATCGAGGCATATCGTGAATTGATGAGACAGCACCCCGAAGAGGCGGACAGGTACGAACGACGAATCGCCGAGATCGGGGAATTGCTTGCAATTCAGCAGCGTGATAGAACACTCCGGCCTCCCACATCCTGACATTCGTCCCTGAAAACAAAAAAGGCTGTCATGCGACAGCCTTTTCTCTTTCCGCCAGGGGCGGCGGGCTACTTGATCGAGTTGATGAACTTTGTCAGCCTGGCCTTCTTGTTGGCGGCGTTATTTTTGTGAATCACGCCTTTTGCCGACAACTTGTCGAGGAGCTTCACCGTTTTCTTCAATTCCGCCTCTCCTTCTTCCTTCGTCTTTACTGTACGCACTTTCTTGAGAGCCGTGCGCATCTTTGACTTAGCTGCAGTATTGCGCGCTGCACGACGCTTCGATGAACGAGCCCGTTTTTCCGCTGATGGGTGATTTGCCATTCCAAATCCTGATGTGAAACTGATTCGAGTTGTGAATTTTGTGTGAAAAGATAAGGAAAACCCGCGTGAGAGTCAATTGTCTTTCAGGGCATGAATCCCTATATTGAGGGGCACAAGTACGTTCTCCCCGCATCCTAAATCCCATTTCTGACTGAATCTTGGAGGTTTGATGAAAATAGTTGTCTGTGTTAACCACGTTCCGGATACCGAAACGAAAATCAAGATAGGCTCCGATAACGTCTCCATCGACAAGACCGGCGTGAACTTCATGCTCAGTCCGTACGATGAATTTGCCGTTGAAGAAGGCCTGCGTCTGCGCGAGAAGTTCACAGGTGACGTGACCGTAATCAGCCTCGGTCCCGATGCCCACAAGGAAACACTGCGCAAAGCACTGGCAATGGGTGTCGACAAGGCCGTGTTGTTGAAGGATGATACGGTGCGTGACTCTTTCGGTATTGCGTATGCTCTTGCAGAGGAAATCAAGACACTCTCCCCCGACATTGTGTTGTTTGGCAAGCAATCCATTGATTATGATGATGGGCAGGTCGGCACGCTGGTGGCTGAGATGCTCGGCATGCCTTCCGTTGCCGTTGTTGTGAAGCTGACGGTCGAGGACAAGAAAGTCACTTGTGAGCGCGAGATTGAAGGGGGCCACGAAACGGTACAGACGACGTTGCCGTGCATCATTCAGGCACAGCGCGGATTGAATGAACCGCGCTATCCGTCGCTCAAGGGAATAATGGCGGCGAAGACGAAGCCGATACAGGAAAAACCTGCGGCTGCAGCGGAAGCACGTGTGCAGACCGTGGCAATGCGCAAACCTGAGGCGAAATCTGCCGGCAAAATAGTCGGCACAGACAAGTCTGCAGTGCCCGAGCTTGTCCGCCTGTTGCACGAAGAAGCCAAAGTCATCTAATCACGCAGAAACAGAATCCGGGGATTCCATGAAAATTCTAGCATTTGCAGAACAACGGGATAACAAATTCAGAAAGTCATCATTTGAGACAGTATTCGCAGCGAAAAACCTGGCAGACCAACTCGGTGCGGAGCTTGTTGCGCTCGTGGTCGGCAGCGGCGTTGAGAGCATTGCAGCGGAGTTAGGAAAGTATGGCGCAAAGCGGGTCATAGCAGCCGATGACTCAAAGCTCGAGCCGCATTCCAATGGTGCCTATGCGAAAGTCATCGCGGATGTGGCAGCGAAGGAGGAAGCATCGATTGTATTCTTGGCGGCAAGCCAGATGGGCAAAGACATTGCGCCGCGCGTTGCGGTGAAACTCAGTGCTGGACTTGCAGCGGACTGCACAGAATTGAAGGTTGAAGGGGGCGAGATCATTGCCACGCGCCCTGTATATGCGGGTAAGGCTCTCACGGACGTGAAAGTTCTGACGGCCGTAAAGGTCTTTACTCTCCGTCCGAATGTGTTTACTGCAAACGCCGGCACCGGCGACGCCACAGTCGAAAAAGTCGGCGTCGAACTTTCGGATGCCGACCTCGTCACGAAAGTTCTTGGCACCAAAGTTTCCGAGGGCAGACCCGATGTTACGGAAGCTGACATCATTGTCTCAGGCGGACGCGGGCTCAAGGGTCCCGAAAACTGGCACTTGATTGAGAGTCTTGCCGACGTGCTTGGTGCAGCAGTGGGAGCTTCGCGCGCTGTTGTTGACGCAGGATGGCGGCCGCACGATGAACAGGTCGGACAGACAGGCAAGACCGTCGCGCCGACTCTTTATATTGCGTGCGCGATCTCGGGTGCCGTCCAGCATCTTGCAGGCATGTCCTCGTCGAAGTACATTGTCGCAATCAACAAGGACAAGGATGCGCCGATCTTCCAGGTCGCCGATTACGGCATTGTCGGTGATGCGTTCGAGATCCTGCCGGAACTCACCGCCGAGTTGAAAAAGTCACTCGGGAAATAGGAATTTGCGTTTCTTGATTGTTTTCAGCTTTTTCTCTATATCCCAACTAGAGATCACGTAGTTCATTTCGGAGAATTGTAGTGGAAAAGGTTCAAGTCGACATACTCGGCCTGTCAACGAACCCGGCAAGTGGAGGGGCGTATGCGCTGATTCTGAAGGAAGTGCACGGCAACCGCCGGCTTCCCATCATCATCGGCGCGTCCGAGGCGCAGGCGATTGCATTGGAAATGGAAGGAATAAAACCGCCGCGGCCGCTGACGCATGACTTGATAAAGAATATCATTACAGCATTCGGGGCCGAGTTGAATGACATCGTAATCGATGAGTTGCGTGATGGTACTTTCTATGCCAAGCTGAATGTTGACAGCCAGCTCATCGACTCGCGTCCGAGCGATGCCATAGCTCTCGCCGTGCGGTATGGCGTCCAGATTTTCGTTGCATCGTCCGTGATGGAGGAAGCAGCATTCGTTCCCGAAGAAGAGGAAGAAGAGTCTCCCGCCGTCCCGGGTAAACCAAAGGCAAAGCCGGCTCCGCCTACCAAGATGTCCAAGCTCGAGCAGCTCAACCAGCAGTTGAAGGAAGCGGTAGAGAAGGAAAACTATGAGCAAGCCGCGGCGCTCAGAGATGAAATCCGCAGGTTGGAGTTGCGGGATTGAAGAGTCCACAAACAAAAGCCCTCTCACGAGGGCTTTTTCATTTTAGGGGATCGAACTACCGTTAGCTGATCAACGCCTTCATCTGCCTGACTGCGTGCTCAAGTCCCACAAAGACGGCTTGTGCAATCACGGCATGTCCGATGCTCACCTCGTCGATCTCTTTGATTGATGTAAAGGGACGGATATTGACATAGTTGAGTCCGTGTCCTGCATTGACTCCCAGCCCGAGTTGCTTGCCAAGCACCGCAGCGGAGCGGATCTCTTCGAGAAGAGCCAGCGCTTCCCGCTCGTTGCGTGCATTTGCATACTCGCCGGTATGAATCTCGATCATATCCGACCCTATCTCCTTCGCCGCCTCGATCTGTTCCTGAACTGGATCAACAAAGAGGCTGACCTCTATTTCGTGCTTGTGTAACTCGCGGATTGCTGCCTCGAGCTGACGCTTGTTGCTGATAACATCCAGTCCACCCTCGGTAGTGAGTTCCTGACGTTTCTCGGGCACGAGTGTTACAAGTTCCGGCAATGTTTCTATGGCGATAGCGATGATCTCATCTGTTGCCGCCATCTCCAAATCCAGTTTCGTCTTGACTGTTTCCCGCAGCAGACGGACATCACGGTCGTTGATGTGTCTCCGGTCTTCGCGCAGGTGACAGACAATGCCCTCGGCTCCCGCGATCTCACAGATACCGGCCGCAATGACGGGATCGGGTTCGACACCCCCGCGCGCCTCGCGCAATGTTGCAACGTGGTCAATGTTAATGGCAAGACGCATACAAGCGGGTCCTCTGTTGTTACAATTTCTTCCGGAGCACGTATTGAACACGCTCCGGTGTTCTCTTGACAATCTGCACGTCGTTATCGATCGGAATCTCCGGCTGCAGCACGCCGCTGGTATCTTCCAAAATAGTCCGGTAGTCTATCAGCGCCCGTAGAGATGAGTGCCGGATTGCAGCCAGTTGCTCGATGCCTCCCCGAAGCACAATGTCGAGTGTTGTTGCGCTCAGTATGACCTCGCGGTTTTTCGGCAGCGAGACGAGTTCAATGGGAATGCCGGTAAAGGATTTTTCCGCTATTGCCTGTACATCAATGCGTAAACGGACGGAACGCGGGTTGAAAACGAGCGACTGTATCGTGTCGGCAAGCGGGATGTTGACCGAAATCGGCTGTCTGACATCCGTGAACCGTTGTCTGACCGTGGGCCACTCCGAAATAAACCGGACGATTTTCTCTGCGCCTGTAACCCCCACAGTTTCCGGGACAACGACGGGTTTGCCGACCGGTCCGTATCCGCTCCGGTAGTCGGCATCAAACGCAGGAAGGACAGGAACCCGCTTCGTGATGATGGCGTCCAGAGCGATGTGCAACGATTCAGGAACCATAGAGACGGGCTGAACACCGAGGTTTTGGCTCAGTTGTTCCGCAATGTCCCCGACAGTGAGCGGGCGGCTCGGGGCATTTGCCAAATCAATTACCCACTCCATGCCCGGATTCCATGCGAGCTTTGCGAGCCGCCAGCCTGTATCGTAGAAGCGAAACCGTACTTCTCTCGGCAGCGGACTGCTAAGCGCCTTGCCCTCCGGAACACTGTGAATCACCAAGGGTGCCGTCACCTGATACGCATACCTCTCGCTCATGCTGATGGTAAACCAGAGCAGGAAGGAGAAGACCGATGCTCCGATGATAATATGAAGGTTTCGTTGAATCATCTCTCAAAACAAAAAAACTCCACCAGCCCCGGCCGATGGAGTGTCACTGTGGGGCCCGCTGCTAGGAGCCGGTCCGCTTCTTCATTAATTCTACGATAAGCTGTTTCTTGTTCGCTTTCGAGATTTGCCGTCCGGCGATTCCGAGTCCGCCGATCTCCCGCGCCAATGTCCGCAATTGGTGAACGGTCATTGCTTCGAGCTGTTCCCTGTACTCGTCATTGTCGGTGCTGGCAACGAACATATCCAGCGTCTCAGGATCACCCGGAGGCTTAACCTGCGGTTTCTTTTTGGGCTGATCAGCAACTCTCGCCGGCGTTGCGGCGGAAGTCTGAATTCCCGACGGCCTGCCCGGACTCTTCCCCTTGCGGAAGACCGGTTCGACTTCGGCCGCGGGCCTCGGAATGACGTGGGTGCCGACCAACTGACCGACACGCTGGGCAGCAGCGGCGGCCGCATCTACAGCAGCCTTTACCGCGGCAACTTCACCCACGCACTTGACGGTGACATAGCCGTTCTTGATGTACTCTGCATCGAGCAATCGGACGTGAGCGGTTTTCACCATCACGTCCGCCGCTTCGATCGAGCCTACAAGTCCCTTTGTCTCCACCAACCCCAATGCATATTCAAGCATCATCATAGGCGTAATCCTGCGCGCCTGCAGGTTGAACAATCGCCGGCGCGTTCAGATCAAGAGTGGAAGATTACTTTCCGTCTGGGCGTTTCGGGAGAATCATTTCGACGTCGGCATGAGGCCTCGGGATGACGTGGACCGAAACGAGCTCGCCGACTCGTTGCGCAGCCGCAGCACCCGCATCGGTTGCGGCCTTTACAGCCCCGACGTCGCCGCGAACCATGACCGTGACGTACCCGCCGCCGATCACTTCTTTGCCGATAAGGGTGACTCGTGCCGCTTTTACCATAGCGTCTGCCGCCTCAATCGAGCCGACAAGACCCTTGGTCTCTACCATTCCCAGTGCATCCAATGACAGGTCTGGCATTACGGATTATCTCCTTGATGTTGTTGGTGGATGAAGATTCGTGTGTCAGTATGAAACTGCACCAATATAGACAAGGGCTTACAGAGAATCAACCTGCCGTGCTCCCGCCGGAGCATGGTTTGGGCCATTATCTGTCAGGTTATGCCTCTTTTCCGGTTGCTTTCTGACCAAGGCGGTTACGGACCGCTGGCGTGCGCCACAAGCCAATCAACACGCACACCAGAACAATTCCCCAGGCGCTGTTCGTGAGCGTCCAGCCGAGATCGTAATACAACGGCTCGAACCGGAACTCGATCTCATGTGAACCGGGTGGAACAACGATTGATCGAAGTATGTAATTCGTGCGGTGAATTCCGGTTTCCGTCCCGTCGATGTATGCGCGCCATCCCGCCGGATAATAAATCTCACTCAGGACAAGCAGCGCAGGTGTGGCCGTCGTAGTCTTCATGGCAATTCTGCGCGACTCATATCGCGTGATGGAAATGGATGCACTCGTGTCGGGCGTACCAAGGGGAGTTTCAAGGGGTCTCTGGAGGATTGCTGTCGTCCCGGGATTAAAGCCCGCGCTGTTGATAGTCTTGAACACCTCAGTGTCATTCGCGGCAACCCGTGTGTCCCAAACGAAGAACGCCCTCGGAAGCGCTCCGGGATTTTCGAATGTGTACGTTCTGTTTGCTTCGTCGGCATTGACAAGCCTGTATGGCGGAGGAAGTTGCCCGTTTGCGACAAGATACCGGGCGTTGAGCATATCCACCACGCTCTTGTTCAGCTGGAATGCTGGGTCCGGTCCTTGATAAAAACACGAGTCGACGAGAGTCTGATAGATTTTCAACTTGGCCGGACTGTATCCGCCCACAGAGTGCAGGCCGTGGTAGCCGTACAAGCCATCACCGTAATGCTCGCCGAGCGGGAATACACGGAATAACCCTTCCTGTTTCTTGAGGAACGAGATTGTGGGGGTCGGTTGAAGGTTCTCCTCGATACCACGGTCAGGCTTCGGCTCAATGAACTTTGCGTCCATGATGAACAGATCGACTACCACGATGCCTATTACCAGCGTGCCGAAAAGTGCCGGCGAAATCTTCTTGTTTAGATAAAGAATGATGGCGCCGCACGCAGCCCCTGTCAGTAGTGCAAACTTGATGTAATCTTTCCAGAGGATATCAAACCGGATCTTCTTGAATTCCTCTAAAATCTGAGCGGTTTGTGCGCCGTAGTTTTCCCCTTCCCGCACAAATGTGAAGCCGAACAACTCGAATAGCGAGGACTTCATCATCAAGCCCAAGACAAGAATCCCGCCGATAACGCCGAGGGTGATGAATATCCCCTTCTTGAATTTTGCTGCGTCGAAATCCTTGGTAATCTCTTCGACAAGGAAATGCAGTCCGAATGCCCCCATTACGGCAAATGTGAACGCCACGAGATGAAGGATCATAGCCGGAGCGCGGAACTTGTCGAAGAACGGAAGTGTATTGAAGAGCAGCTCGTAGAACAGCCCGAAGTGCTTTCCAAACGAAATCATCAACACGAGAAGCGTCATCAGCGCGAAAAATAGGACCTTCTTGTTTCGCTTGTAGACCAGGGCAACGATCGCAAGAACAATCGGCATTATGCCGAAATAAACAGTCGAGGTGTTGAACGGCATCGTTCCCCAATACAAGGGAAGCGGGATTTGTTGTCCCTGCCAATTATAAACGTATTGACTCGAAAAGCCGAAGAACGATGGAATGAGAAAAGTCAAAATCTCCTCGGGATGGAACGACCAGTTTGTGGCGTAATCCCAGGTCAGTCCTCCTTTTGTCCCGGTTGTGCCGCCCCCCCGGATCGAGTACTGGGCGTACTCATACACTGAGAGATAAATGTACGAGGAAATGCAAAGCCCTATCACGATCGCGCCCGCAAAAAGAAGTGTCTTCTTGGGAATGAGGAGCTTGTTCTCCTTGAAATCCCTTGCGATGTGATACAACAAGTAAAATCCCAGCACCATGAAGATATAGTACACAATCTGCATATGGTTGGTTAACAGCAGCGTGCCGATTGCCGCGGAGAGAAGTCCAAAGCTGAAAATGTCTCTCCGCTCGAACACCAGGTTCGTCAACAGGAAGACCAGCGGCAGATAGCTGAGTGCCATGAGCTTTGATCCATGTCCTTCAGCGGCGAGGCCAATGCCGTACGGACTCATCATGAACACGACGGCCCCGAAGAGTGCGGCTACGCGGGAGAGGCTCCAGACGCGGAGCAGAAGAAACGTGAAAAGTCCACAAAACAAATAGTACACCGGGAACCATCCCCATTTGCTGTTAAGGTAGAACAGCTTCAGGACGGTGACAACCGCCTTCTGGGCGTAACTCACATCGTGCGGGATGTAGTGTACATTGCCGAACGTCGGCATACCACTGAAGAAGTTCGGCATCCAGAGAGCATCAACGCCCTCTTTCTCCATTATCTCATCCCCGACTTTCGCATAGGTGACGGCATTTGCCGTATCGCCGCTCGTCGAGAAAGCCATGTCGTTGAAAACAATGCCCCGAAAGAGAACAAGCGTCAACAAATAGAGAAAGCCGATACAGAGCAAATCCTGTGTGAGTGGTGACAATGAGGATAAAGGTCCGCCTGACCTGCGTTCGCGGAGGGGAGAGATCTTTTTGGCCTTTGCCATGAGAGAATGACAGTTATGAAAAAAGGTGTTATTACCGGGATTTACTCAAGAATCGAGAGAAGTCGTTTAGCGAAATGCTCTCTGTCGAAATCGTAGAAACGCCTCCTCGCGTGAGCCTGAACAGAAGCCCGCAATTCGCCATCGCTGATGAGGGTCCGTGAATGCGCGATTAGCTCGTCCATGGACTCCCAAAGATACCCCGATTCGCCGTGAGAAACAATTTCTTTCTGCCCTCCGCGGTTGATCACGACCGGGATGCAGCCTGCGGACATTGCTTCAAGGGTTGACATGCCGAAATGTTCTGCACGCTCGGGTGTCCGGCGCTCGTCAACTTCAAATCCGGCGGCGTGCCAGAAAAGCGAGGCTTCATTGTAGTGCCGCCGCAGTTCGTCATACGGCGAGTTAATATGAAAGTAGATCGGATAGCCGTGCGCGGCTTGCTGCAATTCTTCGAGATATTGACGGGAAGCGGGGTCGGTTCCACAGCTGCCGACAAGCCGGTATTGCCAGGTGGTGTTCGGAAGGGAGGCATACAGTTTCTTGAATGCCTCAATCATCACATCGTATCGTTTGTCATTGTACAGCCCGCGGAAAAATCTTCCGACACTCAGCACCACGCGCTCTTTGACCGCCCCGGAAGAGGAGAAGTCATCGATTGCAGGAGGAAGGATGGTGGAAGGGACGTCGTGAATTGCATCCAACGCGTTGCTCACGTATTCGGAATACACCAGCACGGCCTGCGTTTCACGCAGTCTGCGCAGGAGGCCGAGTCTGTAGTAGTCTTTTGCTGCCTCGCGTACCTTTCCGCGCAGCAACTTTCCTGCAAGGGAAACCGGGGTGATGGGTCCGTATGGTATCTGCAGGACGACGAATGTCTGTTTTGAGGCGGAGTCGAGGTGCCGGTAATTGGTAATATAGATACAAATGTCGAACTCCCGTGAAATCGCTTCAGCTTCGCGCCGCAAATCTCCAAGCGAACCATCAACAAGACGAACAGTCGCGGAGGAAATCTGCACGTTGAAGTACCGTGCAAGCGCCTCTTTGTCGAATGCCTTTTTCTGTGCCGCAATTGTCACGGCAAAGCCTGTCTTTACCAGTGTCTCGGCAATACAGAGCATATACTTCTCCCCGCCCCCTTTGCTTGGCCAGTACTCGGAGTAGAGAAGAACGGATTTGGGTGATCTCAATGCGAAGGTCGCCGGTTGGTGAATCGGTCAGAGGAGTTTCCGGTGGGTAATCTACTCAAAGTGAGAATTGGCGGCAAGTGCACGCATGAGCCGGGTTCCGTCTGTGGAAACGGAACCCGGTCCGCGTGATGATCCTATTTCACGAGGGTCAGTCTTCTTGTCAGTCTTCGGGCCTGAGTTTGCAAAGCGTAGAAATACGTGCCGGAGCTGAGCGACCCTGCCTCCAGCGATACGCGATAACGTCCTGCGGGCAGGGGCTCGTCGACAAGTACGCTCACTTCCCTCCCCAAAATATCATACACTGCCAACCGTGCATGTGTCAGTTCATCCAACCCGAATACGATCGTTGTTGACGGGTTGAAGGGGTTGGGATAGTTCTGCTCGAGAGAGAATGCAACCGGCGCATTATCTGTTTGTTCCACGGCATTCACCCCCGAGAAAGCAAGGTCGTCAACCAGAAAGAAAGAGCCCGGATTCACTATCCCCGATGTCGAGTCGGCAATCCAGATCTGGATGAAGCATGTGTCGGGATTTCCCGCCCCGGCATAAAAGATGGGGGCTGTAAATTGCGTGTATGTCGATTGATTGGCAAAGCCGATGAACGATCCTGCGCCGATCGCCTGATCCCCGTGAAACATTCCCACAGACACGACAAAGATATCTCCGGCAACGGAAGTAAATTGATAGTAGCCGGTGACGCTGGCGTGACGTTGCGATACGGGAAACCCTTCGCCATCCGGACCGGCAATCAGGAACGGCGAGAATCCGAATCCCGAAAAGTCAACGACATTTCCACGGACTGCGAATGAACCGCTCCGTGCAGTTGTGGATTGAACAATGGATCCGGGGGCCGGCGGGCTCAAGTTTATCCAGCCGGTCGGTATCCCACCTGACCATTGCTCGAAACCGCCGTTCGGAATCTGTCCGCGGGCGACGGCTGCGCACAGAAATACTGCACATACGACACAGGAAAGACGATGCATACAACCTCCATACGTTAGTGGTTGATTGTTACGGCGCTGTCACGTTGCTAAAGCCCGGGCTTTAGAAACGCTCCCCCGAAGGTAGATAGCTCCAAACTTCCTGTATCGAATGTATTGAGATGGCGGCGGAACAGCCCGGTGGATGAAAGATGTGAATAACCGCCAGCTTGTGAGCGGTGGAGTACGTAAAGTGGATTACAGAGGGCATCAACAAATCAACCGCACACGCCAACCCGGAATTCTCTTTCCGGAGGCAGGTCAAAGATACAACCCGGCACAGCCAAAGTCAAACTACGCATTCTTGTGAATAAGAACAGCCGCAAGGCCGGAGGCGCCACCATTTGTGTGATCCAAATAGCCCGTCCCCGCCAACTCCGCTGCCTCAGCCGGGCGCCATCCGTGGGTGTCAGAGTACTTAAAATACAGCTCATCTATCCGGGCAACAGGCCGTGCGACGGCAAGCAGCTTCTGCCAGTTCTCCCTGTCGTAGTTCTTCAACCACCCATGATCCTCGAACTTCCCGTACGGGACACTAATGAAAGTTGTACCTCCCGGTCGGGTGATCCGCAGCATCTCTTCGAGTGCTTTCACATCCATTGTTTTGTCGAGCGTGAACTGGTCGAGATAGACTGAGTTATCCATACCGAAATGTTCGAGAGCTGAAATGCACCAGATCAGGTCGAACGAAGAGTCCGGAAGACCCGTTGACGTAATATCTCCGAGCAGAGAGGTTGTGTAGAGGGATCTGATTTCTGCGGAAGGCTCGGCGATGTCGATGCCCGTGACATCGTAGGGGCGATCGAGTGACTTCAACATCCGCTGGTGGGCGTTCATGATGTTGGCATGCCCGACGTCAAGAACTTTTCTGCCGGGTTGATACGTGAGGCGTGCGATCAAAATTTCAACCACTCGTTCACTCATTCCCTTGCCATACGGCACGGGCAGGTTCACGGACGAAGGGAAGCCCGTTTGCGACAAGGCAAGTGCTTTGGAAATCTGACGGTCAATTCTCGGTGGTACGAACGAGTGATACGCTTTAAGCAAGAAACTCATCGGTGAGAAGGTATTATTCATCAAAGGATCCGTTTCTAAATTACTACGCAAGTGAGTCATATACATTCAGAATAGCGCGTGCCGCATTCTGCACGGAGAACCGGCCGGCACGTTCGCGCCCCTTTGCCACCAGATCATCACGCAACGTCCGGTCGGTCTGTACACGGTGCATGGCCCCGGCAATATCGGTAATGTCTTCGGGATCGACAAGAAGGGCCGCTCCCTCGCCGATTTCCCTGAGCGAGGAGTTGTTCGACGTAACGACGGGCGTCCCGGACACCATGGCTTCCACTACCGGGTAGCCGTGACCTTCGTACATCGACGGAAACACCAGCATTGAAGCAAGCCGGTACAGGACTGCCAGTTCGTTATCGGACACGTAGTCTAACAACATGATGCTGTTCCGGGCTGTGGAGTGTTCGATGGTCGATATAATTTCCTCGAATAACCACCCCTTTCGCCCGACAATGACGAGACCCGTATCGGGGTGTTCGGCATTGAAGTGTTCGTATGCCCGGACGAGTCCCGGAATGTTCTTGCGCGGTTCAAGTGTTCCCACAAACAAGACAAATTGCTCAGGCAACGAGAACTTCGAGCGCACAGACTCAAATGTCCCAGCGGGAAACCCGGTCGAGAACACCGGATCGGTCGGCGGCCGGACTACATGGATGATTTCCGGGGGGATCGACATCATTTCAATGAGATCGCTCCGCGTATTCTCAGAGAGGACTGTGATCGCATCCGCACGGCGAAGCGCACGCCGGTACAGATAGTCCCACTTTTTTGCCGTCACAGTGTTATAGAAATGCGGGAACTTGTAGTACGCGCTGTCATTGAATCCGGCGACTGCCTTCTTGCTGCCGACGGGCGGCAACAACGGCTCTGCGCTGTGAAAGATATCGAACGTCCCGATGAATGTGCCGATGGAAGGGAAGCGGAGCATATTCCAGTAGAGGCGCTTGATCGTTCCCGGCATTACTGCAACCGACAGGCGGACGTTGGGCCCGCGAAAAGACCGGATGGTATCAAGGTCAAGCTCAGGTGACCATCCGTGCAGAATAAACTCGTGCTTCGTACCGGCGGCCAGCAGACCCTGCAATTGGATCGTCGCAAGTCGCCCGATGCCCGCGCGGTGCCTCCGTATGTGGCTTACATCGTACGCAATGATCATTGGTTTCCTGCAATCATATCTTCAACCGTGTGCGGACGAAGACGGTGATGTCATTCGTGCGTGCAAGAATTGCCTTGACCTTGAGCGGCACAAACCTGTGCATTCGCGAAACTGTCATATACGCGAGGACGAGCGACGAGAGCACGTAGCCTATCGTTGCACCAAGCGCTCCGAGCCAGGGGATAAAAATGAGATAAATGATGACCGAGGCAACCAGCAGCCAGATACCGATAATGAATCCAAGCCGGGCATGTCCCAGGCCCAGCAACGTGTTTGAGCCGATGGCTATCGCGGGGATTACGAAAGCAAGACCCGCAAAAATCTGCAGCATGGGAATGGCCTCGGTGTAGCGTCCCTGATAAATAATGTTGACAAGAGGTGATGCAAGGAAGAGGAACAGAATAAACACGGGAATCATCCCGACGGTGGAGAAATTGATTGCCTTCTCGACGAACGTCTTCAGGGATTTCATGTCTCCCTTCGATGCGATCCGTGATGTCGCCGGGAGGACGAACATCTGCAGAACCTGTGCGGCCATGTCGTAAATACGGATGAACACTTTTACAGAATTATAGACTGCGACTTGCACCGGCCCGCTGAATGCCGAGAGAATGAAAGAATCCGCTTTTGTGTAAACCATGTAGCTGATGAGACCACCAAGACTGTACTTGCCATAGTCCAGCATTCTCGTGATGGCATCACGGCCGGGGCGAAGTTGCAGGCGCATCTCAGAGCGGCAGAGCCATAACCCGACAATGGACGAGGCGCCCAACGAAATGATGTTAATAATGATCAGGTCGAGCGCGCTATCGAAGAGATTCATCTTCGAGTATGCGTAGATCAGCACGGGTGCACCGATAAAGTGGACGAAGTCCACCCAAAACACCTGTTTGATCATAAAGCGGCTCTGCAGCAGCACAAGCGTGTAATTCCGGAAAAATGACGCGGCGAACATCAGTGGCACGTACAGCATCAGTGGAGAGAGTGCCGGGGAATTCAGCAATCCGGCGAAAGGCTCACGGAAGGCGATCACGAGGATCGATGCAGCAAGAATGAACGCCACGTTCAACCACATCGCCCCGCCGAGAATCGCCTTTTGGTCTGTATTCTCCTCGGCGGCATACTTGAGCAGCGGTTGCAGCGCAAAGGCCATTGCCAAACCGGTCACGATCAGGAAGATCTCCTGGATCAGGACGAAGTTCCCGAACTCTTCCTCCGGCAGTACCCGGATCACAAGCACGACGTACGCCACGCCGTACACGACAGGCAACGCCTTGTCCGACAAGCCCCACAATCCCTTTCCGAGATGTTTGCCGAACTCCACTATCTTCCCTTCGTCTGTACAAGGTAACTGATCGCGGCGAATGCATTAACAATCAGGTTCATCCAGGGGAAGACAAGCTTCTGCGGAAATGTTGCGTAGCGGAAGAAGAATCGCAGATTACTGATGAACTTGTTCCTCATTTTGAAGAACGAAAGGTGTCCTCCGCTGGCGACCGAGAGTTTGTGCCAAACACGCGCACGCGGTTCGTAGCAGATCGCATACCCGGCCCTTCGCGCCCGCATTGACCAATCAGCGTCTTCGGCGTACATAAAGAACGCGTCGTCGAGTCCACCGATTTTTTCGACTACTTCGCGCCTCGCAAGGATGCAGCATCCCGTGGCGTAATCAATATGTCGTGGCGTATCATATTGGCCAGTATCGTGTTCCCGGATGCCTGTGTGTTTCATTGTCCCCGTCCACATCGAAATCTCGCCGCCGGCAAACCAGATTCTTTGCGGTTCATCGTAATAGTAGATCTTCGGGGCGGCCATTCCCGCACGTTCGTCAGCCTCGACTCGCTCGACGAGAAACGATAGGAAATTTTTGTCAACGATTGTATCGTTATTCAAAAGACAAATGTAGGCAGCGCCCCGTTCAAGTGCGTGCTTGATCGCAACATTGTTTCCTCCGGCGAAACGGAGATTCTGGCTCTGCTCAAGGAGATGAACTTCAGGAAAGAGGTTTTTGATGGCTTCGACCGAGCCATCCGCGGAAGCATTATCCACCACTACGATTGTGAACGCGGGGTACTCGATCCGGCGCAGCGAATCGAGGCATTCGATGGTGACATCTTTGCCATTCCAATTAACGAGAATGATGTAAACGTGGGGCAGGCTCACCGGTCAATTGCCAGCAAGTAGACAACTCCCGTACATACAATCTCGCTGATGACAGGGATCTCGCCAAGCTTCCCCGCGGGAAGCGGATGCAATCCGAAGCGTATGTGGTTCGGGCTGATGAAATAGGCTTCTTTTCCCGCGATGGTCAATCCGTTATCCGTGGCGATGCGTTCAAACTTCTTCATACCCATCTTCAGCTTGCCGAGCTTCTGTATCTCATCGATGATGTGGGGATGTTCCCCCTTCAGCTTCGGAAGAATCTTCGTGAGGGAAAACGGTATCAGGTGAAAAAAAGGGATCTTCGGCCAATGGCTGTTGAGCAGTTGCTGATGCGCTCCGTAGGCGGAATAGTACGGGGGGAACGTGATCATGATTCTTCCGGAAGGCTTCGCGTAGCCTGCCAGTTTCTTCATCATTTCGTCTTTGTAGTCGAGATGCTCGAAGACATCATGAAGCACGACGAGATCATACAATCTGTCCGAGAAGGGGAGATCCTCTTTGTAGAGATCGCCGGTTGTCAATGCGATGCCCCGTGCGCCGCGCAGCGCTTTTGCCGCATCGACGCGTCCGGTTTCGATGTCGAATCCGCAGCATGATGCCGCCCCTTCGTCGTACATGGCGCAGAGCCCGCCCCCTTCGCCGCAACCGACATCAATTACATCGGCGCCGCGGACCGGAGCACCCCACTTCTCCAGCAGCGGAATCATGTACGTCTTCGCAACGTCGTACTCGTACTGCCAGTATTCTTGAGTCTGATCTGGTTCGCTCATACAAGGATGATCTATCTGTCAGGCTTTGCGTTGCCGGACTTTTGCACAATCATTTCAATCCGGTCTCCCAGCACTCCGAACAGTCGGGTTATCGCCGCGTTGGGATACTGCAGCGCCTTCTTGGCGATGTTCTGCAGGCCGGTCCCCCGTTGGGCGACCTCGCCGGGCGGAATGATTCCCTCGCTTTTTCCGGATATCACGAAGCCGGCGCGGCGCAGCATGGCCGCCATGCTTGCTGGTCTGTACTCGAACAAATGATATGGCGGCATATTCACAGTTGCCTTCCTGCCGAGGAGGCGGTATGCCGCGAAGCCGATGCGTGAAAAGAGCGTGTTGGTTTGCATCGGACATTCAATCACAAACACGCCCCCGTGCGCCATAATCCGGTACACTTCGCAACACGTGGCAAAGGGGTCCGGCAGATGTTCGAGAACGTCACCCATGAAAACAACATCGAACGTATTATCCGGGAACTTGCCGTCGGTAACGTCACCGGTGATGACGTTCAATCCAAACTTTTCCCTCGCAAGTGCTGCTGCATCGTTTGAGAATTCGACTCCCTGCACGTCGTAGCCCGCTTTTCGCACTGCGTCGAGAAAGGCACCGCCCGCACAGCCGATCTCGAGAAACTTGCCGCGGGGCTGGTAGCTCTTAATAGTGTTGATGAGTGTTTCATCCGCGAGCGATGACTGCGTTTGCTCGTCAAAGTAACTCCCCGCGTGGCCGCAGCGGAAATCCCCCTCAAAATACTCTTTCGAGTACATCTGAGTAATCTCATCTGCTGTCGGCTGCGGATGAAGGAAAATCATGCCGCATGATCCGCAACCGTATCCTCCCAGCCATCTTCCGTTGAAGCGATACCCGAAGGGCTCTTCGCGCAAGCGGGTCGATGTGCATACCGGACATTCCGTCGGCGTCGTGTGTCCAGCTGCGTTCACGCCACGAACCCCTCGATGGCCTCTGTCATTGCCTCCCAACTGTATTTCTTTTTCTCGACAGCAACATTCGCGGCAAACTCCTCCTCTTTCCTCCCGTTAAAATACTCGAGCACCGCTTGCTTCAGCGCATCGGGGTCTTGAGGCGGGACGATAATGCCTGTAACGCCATGCCGCACAACCTCCGCGAGTCCGCCGACTTTTGTCGCGATGACCGGCTTGTTGAAGTTGTAGGCGATCTGTGCGATGCCGCTTTGCGTTGCCGAGATATAGGGAAGCATCACAACATCAGCGGCCGAGAAGTAAAGCCCGACTTTGTCGTTCGCCACGTAATCTGTGTTCACCGTTACGCTGTTGTCAATTCCCAGGGAAGCAATCTGCTTCATGTACTTTTCCTTGTCATCGTAAAACTCGCCGACGACAAGCAACCGGACGTTCAGCTCCTTTACGATTCTCGCCTGCGCCTCGAGCATCACATTGAGGCCCTTGTATCCGCGCACATATCCGAAAAAGAGCATAACACGTTCATCGGTGATGCCGAGTTGCTTACGCGCTTCCTGCTTGTCAACCTGCGCACCGAAAATATTGTACACGGGGTGCGGGACTTTCTTATATACAGAACCCGGAAAGAGCGTATTCAAGTCCCGCTCAACCGCATCGGATTGCACGATGTAATAATCGCCCGCGCCGAAGGCATACCTGGTAAAAGCCGTGTCCCCGGGACGCTTTTCATGTGGCACAACATTGTCACAAATGTACACAACTTTGGTGTTTGTTCCCTTCTTCGCCTGACGGGCGATTGTCCCGAAGCATGGCCCGAAGAACGGAAGCCAGTACTTCATGATGATCAGGTCCGGGTTACGGCGGCGGATTTCCTTTCCAACGGCTATCCAGTTCAGTGGATTGATGGAGTCAATCAACGGCTCGCCCGGGACACGCAGCATCTCGCCATCCGTCTCCGCTTGTGTCTTCCCTGGAAACAGCAGTCCCGGGTATTGGCGTTTGAATGTAATGATCCCGACCTGGTGCTTCTTGCTCAACTCCCGGTACAACAGCGCGTTGTAATGCGCGATGCCGCCGCGCAGAGGATATGCCGTTCCAACTATAATGATCTTCATAGCCACATCACGCAGCAGCTGCGACTGATTCAGGTGAAGCTTGCGCCAAACGATTCTGCCGCAGTGAGAGAGCCATTCCCGCCGCGCAGAGGAGCAGAGTCAGCAAACTTATCCAGAACCCGGTTCTAAACGGCCCGGACTCAAACCGCACGACGACGGTGTGTTTGCCGGCGGGAAGAATGAGACTTCTGAGATTGTAGTTCGCTCTGTATATTGTTGTTTCGTGACCGTTAATGTATGCTTTCCAGCCCGGATAAAATATCTCGCTCAAGACAAGAATCCCGTCATGACTCGTCGAAGCATCGATGATGATCTCGTTATTTGTGTAGTTCGTGATGTGCGCCTTCCAATCCGGCGTAGTAGCCGGCGGGGAGAGACGCCGGTCGGGCTCTTCTTCAAGCACGGCAGTCGTGCGGTAATCAAACGCCGGGCTCTTGAGATACTCGAGAAGTTCCTGTTCGGAACGGGTGACATGAATGTTGTAGAGCATGAACGTCCGCGGCATACGTGTCGTGTGTTCAACAAGGCGTTGCTGGCCTGACTGTTCGTCGAATACCGTCTTATACTTCACATTCAGCAGATCGAAGGACTGGTCGTTGGATGCGAGCGGCGCGTACGCCCGTTGCAGCGCCAGCGGCGTGTACCCCTCCATCGTGAAAATGCGATCCATCATTCCCTGATTCCGGTCCCATCCGGGAAGAAGGCCGCGCGCATTCCGTGAGTTGACGCGGAAAACCTCGTTCTCTCCATCTTTTTTGAAAAACTCGACCAGGTCGGCGCGCTGATTGAAGTATTCCTCGGGATTCATGCGTCCGTTGTTCTGTTCACCGCCGAAGATGTACATGTCAACGAAGAGTAACCCGACCAGCATGATCCCGGCAAAGCGCCCGAGCTTTTGACGGACGATTGCAAAGAGCAATGTGATCGCAATAAGGAGAATGAACAGACCGGACAGAGTCGAGCTCTTGACCTCCGAAGCGACCTGTGCAAATTGGGCGGCGGTCAACGTTCCGGAGAATGACCCTGAAAGCACGAGTCCGGCAAACACAAGTCCCGCAGCTCCGGCGGCAAGTATAACATTGCGCATCAACTTCTGGCGTTGCGTGTGCAGGGTCTCGTACAGAAGCACTTGCAATGAAAACGCCGAGAGCAACGCCGTGCAGAACGTCAAGAGAATTCCCATCCGTGCCGGTATGCGGAACTTCGAGAATCCGGGGACGAACTCGTAGAAGAGCTTGTAAAGAAAGAAATTCTCACCCAGGGCGAAGAGGAGGGAGAATACCAATGTTCCCCACAGCAGCCAGATGTGCTTGTCGCGTTTCACAAGCCCGAACGAGAGAATTGCGAGCAACAGCGGTAACAGTCCGAGATAGATGCATGTTTCCCAATAGTAGAAATACTGCCCCGGCCCGAAGTACTGAAACCCAGAAGCGCCTGCCGTGCCGAACATCTTCGGGAACAGCAGTGTGACGATCTGCGACCACTCGAGCGATCCCTCGCTTGCCTTCTCGAGGGTGATTTGCGCGCGCTGCGACAGGTCCGATAGTTCGAGCGTCGGGAGTAGCTGAACCATCGCAAGCGCAACCGAGATAAGAACAATAGCGCCCGCCTGCGCCGTCATGCCAAGAGCCGGGGGTGTGAGGAGTTCCTTTCCTTTAAAGCGTGTCAGCAACTCAACCAGGAACCAGGCTCCGAGAAACATGTATAAGTAGAGCGAAAGCTGCGGATACCCGGCAAGGATTGAATGTCCGAGTACGAGTCCGCAGAGAAACACATACAGCCATTTTCCTTCAAGCGCCTTGCGGAACAGCAGGAGAACCAACGGATACCACGCAACAAGCGTAATGTTCTGCTGGTGGATTGCGTGGACAATCATGTAGCCGCTGAGCATGTAGGCGACACCGGCAAAAAGGGCCGGAATGTTGTTGAGCTTGAACGACTTTGCAAGGTAGAACATCGCCGCACCTGCAAGAAGGAAGTGCAGGATGATCATCACTTGAAGCCAATAATGACTTAATTTGCCGTCGCTGACGAAAAGGGTCAACAAGAGTGAAGGGACATACAACACCGTCGTCTGGATGTCGGCCAGAAACGGCATACCGTTGAACGTGAAGGGATTCCAGAGCGGAAGCTGTCCCATCGCAAGGGAAGTTGCGGCAAAACTCCGGAAGGGGTAATTCTGATAGATGAAATCCTCCCAGAAGTACGCTTGTCCCAGAAGGATTTTGTGAAAGAACACTGCCACCAACAAGGCAAGGATGCCGACGGATTGCAACTCCGTCGGCTCAAACTGCCTGATAACACTCGAAGAGCCGCGTGCAGTGGCGGCTCCTTTTTTCTTATCCTGTTTGCTCATTGAAATAGTTGCTATAGGAGTTGTTTCACGGTTCTGAACACGCGATCAACGTAAATATACTGCATGCAGTCGTTCGGGCAAACGGGAGCGAAGTAGCACGGGCAGTCAAACTCCGGCTCCAGAATCTCGCCGAGTCCGTACAGCTCGAATTCATGTTTGTTGAAGATGTTGTTGAAAAGGACAATCTTCTTGTCCAATCCGATGGTAATGTGCATGGCCATCGTCACCGCGGTGACAACAAGGTCGCATTGGTTGACGAGGGAAATGAACTGCTTGAGGGGAAAATGCCCGGGATATGCGGCGCCGCTCTTTTTCGCGATGCGTTTGTTCTTCTCATGTTCCTGTTCACCGCCGAGCAGCAACGGCACATAGCCCGCCTTTTTTAGTTTCTTTGAGAGGGCCACCCAGTTTTTTTCGGCCCAGAGTCGTGATGTCCATCTGCCGCCACAGCCGGTGTTCAGGCCGATAATCTTCTTCTTGCGCGGAAGTTTCCAGGAGATACCTGTCTCGTCGAGATCGAGAATATATCGCTCGCCACTGAACCGGAAGCCGCAGATCTCGAAAATCTCTTCCGGATAACTCTTGGTGTTGGCCTTGTTCAGGTCATCGAACACTCCCGTCATGAACTTGTGGACTGCATCTTCATCTATGGGGGAGGGTTTTCCGTTGACGAGTGTGTAGCCCTTTTTCTTGTCAGCCGAAAGAGATGCCATCAGGCCGCAGGCCTCACGATCCTTGTCGAGATTGAAAATGATGTCGAAGTGAGTTGCCTGAAGCGAGGGGAAATGCTCGGCGTTCAGAGGAAGAACAACATCCACTATGCGGGGAATAATCTCGGGTGAAAGCGTCACCCACCAGATGCGGGCGGAAGGGTACTCGGTTTTGAGACGGTGCAGCAATGGCGTTGTGCGGATGACGTCGCCCAGCGCGCCGAGCTTGATGATGAGGATATTCTGCGTCTGGCGTTCGTAATGCAAACACGGTGAGCCGTCCGGCGCGATGCAATGCACGCCGTGCAGCTTGTGCGGCTTGCAGGGCACATCGCCGCGGAACCAGCGGCAGTCGGTTTTGAGTGATGAATGCGAAATTGTCATGCCAAGAGAGAGACACCGAGCGGGAGAGCAGCGGTGGTCAGGATTACTTGATGTAGTCGCGGATCACATACTCTTCGGTTGTCCGCCGTGATTTGCTGATCATCTCGCCGAGAAGTCCGATCGAAACAAACTGGATGCCGACGATGATGGACAGGATGCCTCCGAGGAAGAGCGGACGGTTGCTCAGGGCTGTTCGCCCCATGAACCATTCAACGGCAAGCCAGCCGTCTATTGCCAGTCCGGCAAGCACCAGCACCATTCCCCAGAAGCCGAACAGATGAAGCGGGCGGCGGAAGTACCTCGTGGTGAACAGCACCGTGACGAGGTCGAGATATCCCTTCCAGAAGCGCCCGATGCCGAATTTTGTCCGGCCGAACTTACGCGGGCGGTGACGCACGATCATTTCGGTTACTTTGAAGCCCGCGTTGTGTGCAAGCACCGGAATGTAACGGTGCAGTTCGCCGTACACGTTTACGGTCTTTACGACTTCGTTGCGGTAGGCCTTCAACCCGCAGTTAAAGTCGTGAATCCGGATACCCGTCATAACGCGTGTGACGAAATTGAAGAACTTGGACGGAATGGTCTTGGTCACAGGATCTTTCCGTACCTTCTTCCATCCTGAAACGAGGTCATGGCCGTCTTCAAGTTTTTTGATCAGGCTCGGAATTTCTGCAGGGTCATCCTGCAGGTCGGCATCCATCGTTACCACATATGTTCCGAGCGCTTTCTCGAATCCGACGGCCAGTGCGGCAGATTTGCCGAAATTTCTCCTGAAGCGGATGATCTTGATGCGCTGGTCATTACGCCTGAGGTCGAGCAGGTTTTGAAACGACCGGTCAGTGCTTCCATCATCGACAAATACCAGCTCGTAGCGGTAGTTGGAACGTTGGAGGACAGAACGGAGTTGCTGATAGAGTTCCTTCAGCGAATCCTCTTCGTTGTAGAGAGGGATAACAACACTTACGTCGTACCGGTGCTGCTGCTGTTGACGAGGTCCCTGATGCTGGCGGCGCTGCTCCGGAGGGGATTGTTGCTGGCTGGTTTCGGCGGACTGGTTTTCGGGCTCGCCTTCGGGTTTGTCGTTGCGGCGCCTGCGGCTTCTATAGTATCGGCGTCCGCGGTTCGGACGTTGTGATTGACCGGACTGTTCCTGTCCGGATGGCTGGTTTGTATCGTCGGACATATTGACACTTTCTCAAAAACATAATCCCGACTCGGGTCGGGACTTGAAGATTCGTGTATAGTGTAGTGAAATTGAAATGGAAAAGCAATCAGACCCAGCGTGACGAGCAGTTACGTTTCATTGCCTCTCCCCGCCCTTTTGTCTATATTTTTTCATAAAGCAACTCAAATATGCGATGAATTGAGGAGAGGATGACGATGGCAATATCAAAGAAAGCGAAGATTTGGCTCATTGTTCTGGCGATTCCGGTTGTATTGATCGGCGGCGTCGTGATTGCCCTGAAGATGTACTTCACGCCTGAAAAGCTGAAATCCCTCGTAATTCCCCCGATTGAAGAAGCGACCGGAACAAAGGCCACCATCGACGATATCAGCCTTGCCGTATTTCCCTCGATTGGCGTGGATGTACGCGGACTTACCTTGGCAAACAAGCCGGGCTTCTCCGACCGTCCCTATGTTTCTATCGAGAGACTGTTGGTGGATGTAAAGCTCCGGCCGCTCTTTGACAAGCGAATCGAGGTTTCGTCTCTCCTGATAGAGAAGCCGTATATGCTGCTGGAAACTCTTGAAAACGGGCAGGCGAACTTCAAAGAGAAAGCGCAGCCGCAGGCCGCGGCTCCCCCGGACGATGCCGCAAGCGAATCCTCCGTAGCGGCGATTCTGTTCTCAGACCTTCAGGTGAAGTCGGGGCATATTGAAGTGCTCAACAAACTGAAAAATTCCCGGCAAGTGTACGAGGGTTTTCACATGTCCGCGTCGGTGGATGTCCAACCTGCACAGCGTGCGATGACTGTCAAGAGCAAAACCGCAATTGACAAGTACAGTTACGGTACCGTCAGCACGCCCCTTATTTCAGACTGGCGGATGAATGTAGAGGGAGACATCGCCGTCGACCTTGCCAGGAGTCTCGCCACCATCACGAACGGACAAGGCTGGGTGAATGCTATTCCGATGAGCGTAGGCGGTACAATTGATTTCAACGACACACTTCGTTTCGATCTTGCCATAGAGGCAAAAGATGTAAATGTTGCACAACTCCTCAACCTGACACCGAAGGCATATGTTGAGCGGATCAAAGGTGTCGAAGGGAAGGGGCTTGTGCAGACGACAATTCTGGTCAAGGGAATTTATGACGGTGACCGGGATATTCTTCCGGATATCATCGGCAGCATCAACTCGACCGATGCCTCGATACAGTTCCCGGGCATACCCAAGCCGATCACCAATATCAACATCGTGTCGGATTTCGTCCGCTCTCCCCACCGGCAGGAGTTCAATATTCGCAAGCTGACTGCCAATCTGGGCCAGAATCCGGTCTCGCTCACCTTGAATGTGGTGAACTTCGACGACCCTGCGCTGAACATGGCGTTAAACGCGTCTATGAACCTCGCTGAGATCAAACAATACTATCCGCTTGAGAGCGGCACGGTTCTGTCGGGACAGATGAAAGCAAATGTGAACATAAGTGGAAAGACAGCAAACCCCGACGCTATGAAAGCCTCCGGCTCGGCTGATTTTAACAACGTCACCGTTGCGACGGCAGGCAGCAAGAACCCCGTCCGTGATCTGAACGGCTCGCTGACCTTCAACAACCAGGTTCTCGAGTCCAAAAAGCTCTCGATGATGATCGGGAAGTCGGATCTTACACTCAGCTTTGCAGTCCGGAACTATCTTTCGATGATGGGGGGCGCAAAGAAGGGACCGAAAGCAACAGCAAACGCTTCGCTGACATCAAGCAATCTCTACTGGTCGGATATTGCAAGCGATGAGAAGGCCCCGGCGGAACAGTCAGAAAAAAAGCAGCCGGCACAGGGAAGCAAAGCGGCAATGCCCCTCCCCGATGTTGAAATGGACGTCAACGCTAACATCGGCACGCTGGTTACACAAAAACTGACGATGAAGAATGTCCGCGGCAATCTCCGCGTTTCGAACGGTATCATTGACATGCGCAATCTCAACATGTCGTTGTTCGACGGCGCGGTCAATAGTAAAGGAACACTGAACCTGAGGAATCCCGAGCGGCCGACATTCGACCTGATGCTGGACATGAACAGCCTGAAAGCAAACCCGGCGCTCTCGATGTTCACATCATTCGGGCAGCGACTGTTCGGCGATATGAATATGAGTGTCGCGATCAGCGGAGCGCTCAACGACACGCTCGGACTCATCCCCTCGTCTCTCAATGCGACAGGGAAGGTCGCGCTCAACAACGGAAGACTGCAAGGGGTGAAGGTGAACCAGCAGGTTGCAAGCCTTGTGGGTGTCGGAGATCTCTCCGAGATCAACTTCAAAGATTGGGCGAACGCCTTCGCCATCAAGGATGGGCGCGCCATCATTCCCGACCTCAAGATCACAGCGCTCGGAGCGGATTACACCATCACCGGCTCTCAGGGACTGGATGGTTCTCTGGACTTCAAGATGTCGTCGCTGTTATCCGAGGCGGCCTCTGCAAAAGTCAGTGTGCCTGGATTCGTAGGCGAAGCATTGAATGCATTGAAAGAGCCCGATGGGCGTGTGCGGCTGGATTTCAACATCGGCGGAACAATGGATAACCCGAAGGTGGGGCTTGACTCGCAAGCCTTGCAAGCGCGTGCCACTGCTTATGCACAGTCAAAGCTTGACGCTGAGAAAGCAAAACTCCAGCAGAAGCTCGCCGATGAAGCAAAGAAAAGAGAGGAAGAATTGAAGAAGAAGGGCGAGGATCTGTTGAAAGGGCTCTTCAAGAAGAAATAGAAAACAGAAGGCCGTCTTTGTGGTGAAAACAAGGACGGCTTTTTTGCTCACACCCCACTATCCTTCCCGAGCATGATCCGACCCAAACAATCCCTCGGACAGAATTTCTTGCGGGATGACAACATCTCGCGCAAGATTGTTGCAGCCGTGCATCCGCAAGGGCAGGATGTGGTTCTGGAAATCGGTCCCGGTGAGGGGGCGCTCACTAAGCATCTTGCTCCGGTTTGCGATAAACTCATCGTCGTCGATATCGACAGCCGCGTGATCGAGCGGATGGAATTGATGTTCGGTGAGCAAATCGAGATCATCCAGGGCGACGTTCTGGAAACTGATTTCGGGAAGATACGTGAACGTCGTAAAGCCGGACCTCTCCGCATCGTTGGCAACATTCCCTACAATATTACCAGTCCAATACTCTTTCACATCCTCGACAACCGGCAGCACATCGGCGATGCCACGCTGATGATGCAGCGCGAGGTTGCCCGTCGCCTTGTCGCAAAGCCCGGCACAAAAGACTACGGCATTCTCGCCGTTTCATGCCAGATATTTGCGGATGTGAAGATGTTGTTCGATGTTTCGCCGAACTGTTTCTTTCCTGCGCCGAAAGTCACCTCCACCGTCGTGCAGTTGCGGATGCTTGGCGCTCCGCGCTTCCCGCTGGTCGATGAACAGGAATTCCGCCGGATGGTGCGGGGAGTCTTCGGCAAGCGGCGCAAGACACTGCGGAATTCGCTCGCGTATGTTGTTGACCCCGTCCCCGAAGTTCCCGGGTTCGACCTTTCGAAGCGTCCAGAGCAACTCACGGTTCAGGAGCTTGTAGCCCTTGCCAATGCGCTCGCGGGCGCGTGAGTTTGCCGGCGGGTTGTTTCATCCCTTCCGTGTAATGACTATATTGGCTCATTACCAGGCCCCGTTCTCACGAATCGAGTTCATGCGCTTTACGGCAATCAGCAAATACCTGCACTCTGCAGACCTGCTCTTCATCGGGTTCAACCTCATTCTTTCCACGATCAACGTCGTCTTCTCCGACCGTATCCCGTACTGGTGGTTGATTCTGCTGAGCAATTTTCTCGGCTCCTCCGTCATCTTTGTGATGGCGTATGCCCGTCATAAAGTGGATTGGAAACCCGTCCGTATCCTGCATGACTGGTACGTGCCCGTGGCGACGTTTTTTACGTACAAGGCATTGTACTTCATGATCGCGCCGATCCATGGCGGCAGGGATTACGACGACGTGCTGATTGCGATCGACCGCTGGTTGTTCGGCGTGGACCCCACGGTGTGGATCATGCAGTTTGCGAATCCCTGGCTCACGGAGATCACACAGATTGCATATACGTTGTTCTACTTCCTTTTCCTGATGCTCGGTTATGAATTCTACCGCCGGCACAACCTTGATCTGTTCCATTACTTCATGTTCACTTGTGTGTACGGGTTCTTTCTTTCGTACCTCGGCTACTTTTTACTGCCCGCAGTAGGCCCGCGGTTCACACTTCATGATTTCGCCGCACTGGACCTGGAGTTGCCGGGGCTCTTTCTCACACCGTATTTGCGTTGGTTTGTGAACTCCGGCGGCTCAATTCCCCCGGGCATACCCAACGAAATCGCCATCCAACTCACGCAGCGCGATGTGTTTCCCAGCGGCCACACGATGATGACAATAATCTTGATGTATCTGAGCGGCCGCTTCAAGGCGAAGTCCCGTTACTTCATGTGTATTACCGGTGTGCTGCTCATTCTTGCAACAGTGTATCACCGGTACCACTACGTTATAGATCTGATTGCCGGAGCCCTGTTTGCCGTGTTCTGCATAGCCACGTCCACGAGGTTGTACCGGTTCCTGAAGCGCAAGTTTGGCACCCTCGAGAGCAGGTTCCAGCAGCATGACGCGTTGAAAGTAGAGAGATGATCAAGTAGGTTCACCGCACCGAGAGCATGGCAATACAATCAACCATAGCGAACATCTTCATCGATCTCATCCCCGATATGTGCTTTGTGGTATCGGCGGACCGGGCCGTATTGGCGTACAACCAGCGCGCGCGTCAGGTGCTGGGCCTTCCCGAAACACCGACCGGGGATATTCATTTCTATGATCTCTTGAGCGAAGACTCGCACCGCCCGCTCCTGGCGATTCTGATGACCGAAGGCGCGGACAGGGAAGCCGAAGTCCGCTTCAAAGGCCCCGAAGGCAAAGTGATTGATGCGATTCTCTTCATAAAAAAGATCGCAGGTCCCGAGAAAGAGTTTCTGTACGTCATTGCACGCGACATCTCCGAACGCAAGCGCAAAGAGCTTGACCTTCTTCGCTTCTCCAACGTCGTGCATTACACGGTCAATCCCATACAGATCACCGACAGCAAAGGGAGGATGGTGTACGTCAATCCCGCCTTCGAGAGGGTGACGGGATATTCGCGTGACGAGCTGATCGGGAAAAACCCCAACCTCGTATCTTCGGGAAAGTACACGAAGGAGTTCTGGTCCAAAATCTGGGCGCGCATCAGCACCGGAAAAATCTGGCAGGGGGAAATCGAGAATAGAAGAAAAGACGGCAGCTCACTCTACACACAGTTGTTGATTTCACCCATCGTGGACGCGGACGGGGTTGTTGTCGGGTACCTCGGATCACACAGAGATATCACCGAGCAGAAAGCGCTCGAGCAGCAGTTGATCCACAGCCAGAAGATGGAAAGTATGGGAACGCTCGCAGCGGGCATCGCCCATGAGGTCGGCAACCCTCTTACGTCCATTTCGTCAATTGTGCAGGTTGTGCAAAGGACGATAGATGATGAGTTCGCAAAAGAAAAGCTCAGTCTTGTACAATCGCAGGTTCACCGGATCACCAAAATCATCCGTGACCTCGTTGATTTCTCCCGCCCCTCAAACTACCAGCTGCAGCCGACAGACATCGTCGCCGGCGTGAAGCAGGCAGTGGAAATTGTAAGGATGGCGAAGAAGGCACGCAACGTTACCTTTACAGTGGACGTGAACGACGAGATTCCGCTTCTCTCCCTTGTCCCTGACCAGATCCAGCAGGTGTTTATTAACATTTTGCTGAACGGCGTAGATGCGATTGACGGCAAGGCGGGAAAGATCCATGTTACCGTATCGCGTGACGACGACTTTGTGCGCGTTGCGATAGAGGATTCCGGCATGGGCATTTCAGAAGAGCATCTGTCGAAAATCGGCGAGCCCTTCTTCACCACGAAACCGGTCGGTCAGGGAACGGGACTCGGGTTGTGGGTGAGCCACGGCATTATACGCGGCTTCAAGGGGGACATTCACCTGAAGAGTGCACGCGGCAAAGGAACAACCTTTACCATAAGTTTACCATTGAACGCAAGGGAATAATCATGGCAGAATCCATATTGATTGTTGATGATGAAGAGATTATCCGCGACTCGCTGTCGTTTGTGCTGAAAAAGGAAGGCTACAGCGTTGCGATTGCCGAGAACGGCCGCGTGGCGTTGGATCTGATCAACGAGCGTTCGTTCGATCTTGTGATCACTGATATCGAGATGCCCGAGATGCGGGGAATCGAGTTGCTGGAGAACATTACGCGCATAAGTCCCGAGACACTCGTTATGATCATCACCGCGTATGGATCGATTGAGACGGCAATTGCAGCGCTTCGCAAAGGCGCAGTGGACTACATCCTTAAGCCGGTGGAGTTCGATGAGCTGCTGGTAAAGACCCGCAGGCTTCTCGGTGAACGGAAGCTCCGAGTCGAGAACAAGCTGTTGAAGAACGAAATACACCGTCAGTACGATTTCGCCAACATCATCGGCAACAGCGCCGCCATGCAGCGGATTTTCGACACGATCAAGAAAGTCGCCCAAACCGATGGCACCGTGTTGGTCACCGGCAAAAGCGGAACGGGCAAGGAACTGGTTGCCCGTGCGATACATTACAACAGCAAACGAAAGGACAGCCCCTTCATTGCCGTCAATTGCGGCGCCATTGTGGAGAACCTTTTTGAAAGCGAGTTGTTCGGACACAAGCGCGGCGCATTCACCGGAGCGTCGATGGACAGGGTCGGCTTCTTCAAATCCTCCGACGGCGGAACGATCTTTCTCGACGAGGTGAGTGAAATTCCGTTGCATCTGCAGGTGAAGCTCCTGCGTGCAATCGAATTGAAGGAGGTGACGCCAGTCGGAACGTCGCACGCCATTCCCGTGGATGTGCGCATCATCGCGTCAACGAACCGCAACCTTGAGAAGTTTGTGCAGGAAGGAAAGTACCGGGAGGATCTGTTCTACCGGCTGAATGTTGTCGGTATCGAACTTCCGCCGCTTAGCGAACGGCCGGAGGATATTCCTTTGCTGATCCAGCATTTTGTGGCGCGCTACGCCGGACAGATGACGAAGAACGTCAAGGGCGTGGACAACGAAGCGATGAAGATGTTATTGCGCCACAACTGGAAAGGCGAGGTGCGTGAACTTGAAAACGTCATCGAGCGCGCGGTGATTTTCGCCGAGGGCTCACTCATCACCCCGAAGGAACTTCCCCCGCTGTTCGGACAGGGTGACGGCATGTACGCGTTTGGTTCGAACAAATCACTCAAGGAAGCAGTGGCCGATTTCGAACGTGAGTACATTACGCACATGCTGCGCATTCACCCGAACAAGGAAGAGCTTGCCAAGGCATTGAACATTTCACTTTCAAGCCTTTACCGGAAGATCGACGAATTGAAGATTACAACACCAGGCTGATTGTTTGTCCGCTGTTTACTGATTCAACACCGCGCTTAAGCCGGCACCATGTGCCGGCTTCCCAATGTTAGGAATTTTGCCCGCCGCCGTTTCCTACAATTCGGAAAGCTTTTGCGTCCTTCCGTATTCGCCCCTGAAATAGTCACGTTTTCCCCAATACTGCCGTTTCACGACCCTTGTGCACGAACGGGTGTTTGGCACGTATGTTGAAATTCCTCCTTAGGAAGAAAAGCCATGTGTATTGTCGGAGAGATAGCGGAAGCATGATCAATCTCAAAAGAATTCTTGTAACAACAGATTTGTCCGAGCACTCCCTTGCGGCGTTCGAGCATGCGTTCTCTTTGGGGCTTCTGTTCGCCTCACGCGTGTACGTTCTGTACGTCGCCGATAGTGCTCCTCCTCTGTTCACGCTATACGGACTTGAAGGAGATGAACAACTGCACGCAGCACGGGTTGAGGATGCCGCCAAGAAGAAACTCGAGCAATTTATCCTTACCCATATCGGCTCGGAGCGCAAGATTCATCCTGTGGTAAGAACCGGCTCTCCCGAGCACGAGATCCTCTCGTTCGCACATGACGAGGGAGTGGATATCATCGTCATGGCAACGCATGGCTGGACCGGACTGAGACACATGTTTCTGGGAAGCGTTGCCGAAAAAATTGTCCGGCAATCCGCAATCCCCGTATTGACGGTAAAGCCCTCTCCCGCGCAGGAAGAGGCAATTCGGAGGGAGGATGTTGAACAACAGCTGCACCTCCGGTGAGAGCATCGGGAGGGGAATGAACGTGATGAATTTAGATTTGGAAGAGCAACGATTGAATGACGCATATGCCAATCCGAAGGCTGTCGACGAGAAGAAGAAAACGATTCTCATCTACAGCCCCGATCTGAATTTCTGCTTCAGCCTGTCCATGCTGTTTCAGGATCGCTACAACGTCATCACTACAACCAATCCGGGAATGTTGGAGTCGTTCGTGACGCATTATGCCGCCAACCTGCTTATTGTAGACGCGTCCCCGACGGAGAAGATGCTGGACAGGATTCACTCGCTGCGTGATGCAAGCAAGGAACTTCCGATCATCATGCTCTACGTCTTCAGTCCGAAAGAAGCCGTTCTTGACACCGCACTTCGGAACGAAGTGGATTCGGTGTTCTACAAACCGTTCGACCTCGCCGCGGTATCGCAACGCATCAGCGAGCTCCTGCCGCCGTAACCTGTTGCTGCGTCGGAGGATGTGTCGACCCCTCTCTTTCCCGCAAATGGCAAACCATCCCATTTTTCGGAAATTTCATGGGTTTTCGCGGAAAATCTGTGGCAATTCTCTACGGATTCGATGCCATTCTGTTGGCATGTGAATTGACACAAAGGAGGTGCAATATATAGTTACAGTGCTTCACATCGACGTTAATTCTGAATCTGATAATCAGCGCTATGTCTTTCAAGATTACATTATCCGTTCTCACTCTTCTGCTCATGGTGCCGGGCACACTGTACACACAAGACAACGCAACCTGTCTGATGTGTCACGGAGAAAAATCCCTGACAATGACGAAGAAGGGGAAGACCATTTCACTCTTTGTCGATGCGAAGAAGCATGCCGCATCGGCTCACGGTGATCTCGGCTGCACTTCATGTCATGAAAACTTCAAGGCGGACGAGATCCCGCACGCGCGCGTCATCAAGTCTGTGAACTGCATGTCGTGCCATTCCGGCGAGCACTTTGCCAACTACGCGCAAAGTGTGCATGCCCAGTCCGGGAACCCCAAAGCGGCCTCCAACTGCACATCCTGCCATTCAACGCATTACATCCAGAGAATCTCGGAGAAAGAGCCTGCCGAACGGAAGACGTTTGCCGAGCAAATCTGCGCGTCATGCCACGCTGATGTTGCGAAGAAGTACATGGCATCGGATCACGGTGTTGCTCTCACGTCAGGTGTGAAGGGAGCCCCTACGTGCATTGACTGCCACGGCGAGCATGGAGTGGTTTCACCGATGACGGAAGCCGCGAAAACAAGCCGCAAGTCGGAAGCAGAGATGTGCCTGAAATGCCATCTCGATAACCCGCGTGTGAGAGAACGGGTCGGACCGACTGCTGGCTTCATTGCAAGCTACGAAAGCAGCGTGCATGCGCAGGCCGTCCAACACGGCAACGAGGCGGCTGCCACATGTTCGGACTGCCACGGCAGCCATGAGATGAAGAAGGGCTCGAATCCTCTTTCGAGAGTCTCCCGGCAGCATATCGCCGAAACGTGCGGACAGTGTCACGGCGATATCCGTGATCAGTTTGAGGCAAGCATTCACGGACAGGCACTGAGGGCGGGAGTCACCGCTTCCGCGACCTGTACGGATTGCCACGGAGAACACAACATTCTGGCAGCCAAAGATCCGAAGTCCCCTGTTGCACCGAAGAATGTGTCGGCGTTGGTCTGTTCGCCATGCCATACATCCTTGCGCTTGACCGAAAAATACGGCCTTGCGTCAGACCGATTCAGGAGTTTTGCGGATAGCTATCACGGACTGGCAAACCGTGCAGGTGCTGTTGAGGTCGCCAACTGCGCAAGCTGTCACGGCGTGCATGACATCAAGCGGTCAACGGATTCGACTTCAAGGATTCATTCATCGAATCTTGCTGAAACATGCGGCTCGTGCCATCCGGGAGCAGGTGTGAATTTCACCAAGGGGAAAGTCCACGTGATTGCAACCGAAAAGGAGGAAGGCGCGCTCTACTACGTTGCGATGGCGTACATCATTCTTATCATTCTGACGATCGGCGGCATGTTCGTTCACAATATTCTCGACTTCGTCAAGAAATCGAAGAGACAATTGATGTACCGCCGTGGGTTGCTGGAACGGAAACACCATGAGCCGAGACTCTATTTGAGGATGTCACTCAATGAGCGTGTGCAGCACGCAACACTCGCCATCAGCTTCATGATTCTTGTAATCACGGGGTTTGCCCTGCGCTATCCGGATGCGTGGTGGGTCGAGTCCATCCGCAATTTGAGTCCGTGGATGTTCGAGGTGCGGAGTTTGATGCATCGCATCGCGGGCGTCGTGATGGTGTTGATAAGCCTCTATCATGTGTACTACATTCTGGCGGTTCCGCGAGGGAAGCAGCTGTTGCGTGATCTCCTTCCGGTCAGACAGGATATTACCGACCTCGTGAATGCCTTCAAGTGGTATCTGCGGATCACGGACGAGCGGCCGCGCTTCGGCAGATTCAGCTACATAGAGAAAGCCGAGTATTGGGCGCTGATCTGGGGCACGGTGGTGATGGCAGCGACTGGCTTCATTCTCTGGTTCGACAATACGTTTATGAACCTGCTTACAAAGTTGGGATGGGATATCGCGCGGACAATCCACTATTATGAGGCCTGGCTTGCGACGTTGGCAATTCTCGTCTGGCACTTCTATTTCGTCATCTTCAATCCGGAGTCGTATCCGTTGAATCTTGCCTTCTGGAAAGGAACGCTGACGGAAGAAGAGATGGAGGATGAACATCCGCTTGAGCTTGAGGAGATACGTGCTCGCGAAGAGGCTGAGAAACTCGCCGCGATGGAAAATGAAGGCGGTAACGGCAAGGAAAAAGCCTCTATGCTGGAGCCGGAATGAAGAGTGTCCGCTACATCATTTTCGTCCTTGCTATAGTGATGACGGCCGGTGTGGCCGCGGCGCAGGAAAACAGCGACTGCATGATGTGCCATAGCGACAAATCGGCGACGGGCACTCGCGGAGGCCGGAAGATTTCGATCTTTGTCAACGAGAAAAAATTCTCGGGCTCGGCGCACGCTTCCCTGCCGTGCGTCGGTTGTCATCAGGACCTGGCCGGTGTGGATATGCCTCACGAGGATGAGCTTGAGCGGGTGGAATGCGGCACGTGTCACTCGGGTATACAGGAACAGCATGTAAAGTCGTTGCACGGCAAGGCGATCCGCAGAGGTGACCCGCTTGCCCCGACATGCTCATCATGCCACGGAACGCATGACATTCTTCCTGCGAAGGATCACAATTCTCCGACCAGTCCACTGAAAGTACCGTTCCTCTGCGGAAAGTGCCATCAGGAGGGGACGCCCGTGATGCGCTACAGAGTGATTCACCAGGATCATATTCTCGAGAACTACTCCGAGAGTATTCATGGAGAAGGATTGATGCGCAAAGGACTCATCGTTGCGCCGCATTGTGCCTCGTGCCATACGCCCCACTCCATCCTTCCCCACACGGATCCGGAGTCGGCGATCTCCCGGAAGCGCATAGCCGAGACCTGCACAAAGTGCCACGCAGAGATTGAAGCGGTTCATCGCAAGGTGATCCGCGGTGAACTATGGGAGAAGCAGGCGCACGTCTTACCTGCCTGTGTCGATTGTCATCAGCCGCACAAGGTCCGCAAGTCATTTTACACACAGGGGATGGCCGATGCAGATTGCATGCGCTGCCACGACAATCCGAACCTGCGTTCGTCCAAGGATGGCCGCCCGTTGCACGTCGAGTTTGACGAAGTGAAAGGGTCGAGGCATACAAAAATTGCCTGCAGCCAGTGTCATGCGCAGGTCAGTATATCCCGCGTCAGGCCATGCGAGACGATCACCAACAAAGTAGATTGTTCCTCGTGTCACGCCGAGGTTGGCACGCAGTTCAACAAAAGCATGCACGGTGACCTCGTGCTGAAGAACGACCCCAATGGCCCGACGTGCAAACAGTGTCATGGCACGCATGCGGTAAAGGGGAAACAGGACCCGAAATCGCCGACGTTTGCAACGAACATCCCCTCGCTGTGCGCACGCTGTCATCGTGAGGGCGAAAAAGCCGCCCTCCGGTACACCGGCAGCGAGCATGACATCATCAACCACTACACCGAGAGCATTCACGGCAAAGGGCTGATGAAGAGCGGTCTTACCGTCACGGCCACGTGCACCAACTGCCACACGGCGCACGGCGTGCTGCCGAAGAACGATTCTCTCTCAAGCGTGAACCGGAAGAACGTACCGAAAACGTGCGGCCAGTGTCACCACGGGATTGAAGAACAGTTCGAACGAAGTATTCACCATCTCAAAGTGGGTCAGACGGAAAAACCGCTTCCGGTTTGCAGCGATTGCCACAGTGCACACACCATCCGGCGGGCGGATGCTGAGGGGTTCAAGTTGGACATCATGACGAAGTGCGGTCGATGCCACGAAGGAATTGCGAAGACATACTTCGACACGTATCACGGAAAAGTGTCGCAGCTCGGTTACACAAAGACGGCGAAGTGCTATGACTGCCACGGCTCCCACGACATTCTTCCCGTCTCCGACCCGGCGTCGCACCTCAGCAGGGAGAATGTTGTTGCTACATGTCAAAAGTGCCATCCGGGCGCAACGAGGCGTTTCGCCGGCTATCTCACGCACGCAACGCATCACGATCCTGAGAAATACCCTCTCCTGTTTTGGACATTCTGGGGGATGACAGGGTTGTTGATCGGGACGTTTGTCTTCGGCGGAATTCACACGCTCTTGTGGTTGCCGCGGGCGTTTCAGATGCGCCGTCAGTACAAAGAGGAAGAAAAAAGGAAGCAGGCCGAGGGCCCAAGCCCGTCACACAAAGAGGAATCGGAGAACGCGACGAATGAATAGTGATATAGTGACAGCAGAAGCAACTGTTACAGAGCGGCCGGCTGTAGTCCGTGAAGAGGCGTACAGGGGAGAGAAGCAGTTCCTCCGCTTCTCGCGCCTCAACCGGACTTTACACATTATCATGATCGTGAGCTTCATCAGTCTTGCGCTCACGGGAATGATCTTGAAGTTTTCGTACACAGCATGGGCCGGAATTCTGTCTCGTCTGCTGGGGGGATTTGAGTCGGCAGGGTTCATCCACCGTTTTGCCGCCGTGTTGATGCTCGGTTTGTTTATCGCTCACATCGTTGACCTTGTCCGCCGGAGGCGGCGTGAGTTTGGAACATGGCGGGCATTGCTCTTCGGTCCGGATTCGATGCTCTTTAATAAGAAAGACCTCGAAGATTTCATCGGGAACCTCAAATGGTTTCTTGGCAGGGGGCCGAGGCCTAATTATGGTCGATGGACCTATTGGGAAAAATTCGACTATTTCGCGGTGTTTTGGGGAATTTTCGTTATCGGGTCGACTGGATTGATGCTCTGGTTTTCGGAGTTCTTTACCCGGTTCATTCCGGGCTGGATGCTGAATGTTGCAACCATCATCCACAGTGACGAAGCGTTGCTGGCAACGGGATTCATTTTTACAGTCCATTTTTTTAACACGCATCTCCGCCCCGAGAAATTCCCTATGGATATCGTGATCTTCACCGGACGGATGGATCTGGAGGAGTTTAAGCGGGACAAACCGGCCGAGTACGAAGCTCTTGTCGCAAGCGGAGAGTTGGAAAAACACCTGGTTGAACCGTATCCACCGATCGTCATACGGTTTGTGCGTGTGTTCGGTTGGACGGCCCTGACGTTAGGTTTCAGCATGGTTCTATGGATCATCTATGCCATGGTATTTGCATACAGGTAGGGGGAAGGGCCGGCAAAAAACGTACAGCAGTTTTGAATTGATTGACAGCCAACAAGTATGTACCATTTACTACCAGCTTCACATCTGATGAAAGGAGAACAATCCATGAAACAGCTCCATCGCGTTATCATACTCAGCGCAGCTATGATGTTTGCTGCGGCATTAGGGTTCGGCCAGAACAAGTACACCGGAACCAAACTCTGCGGAACCTGCCACAAGGGAGGCAAGGGAGGTACTGCATATGTTGTGTGGGAGAAGAGTGCCCACGCCAACGCATACAAAACCCTGCTTTCCGATGAAGCAAAGAAGATTGCGAAAGAGAAAGGCCTGAAAGTCGCTCCAAGTGAAGCACCCGAATGCTTGAAGTGCCACGTTACAGGCGGAGGCACGGCGAAGAACGTCGAGGCATCCTTCAAGAAAGAAGAAGGCGTGACATGCGAAGCGTGCCACGGTGCCGCATCAGGATATAAGATGCTGCATGCAAAGGGTGACAAAGCAAAGTCCATTGCGGCAGGATTGACTGATCTCAAGAAGGACGAATCCGGTTGCGTGACTTGCCACAATGCCGAAAGCCCGACGTTCAAGGGCTTCAAGTTCAACGAAATGTGGTCGAAGATCGATCACGCCAAGAAGTAATACATGCCGTTGGGAGCGGGGGTTTCCCCGCTCCAGTTTATTCCGTTCCGAGAGAGGTTATCCAGCATGAGACGACGTTTCCCCGCTATTTTCTATAATCCCATCAGCATTGTCGGTGCCGCCCTTGCCTTCATAAGCTTCGCGACCATTCTCTTTCTCACCTTCGTCGAGTTATTCCAGGCAGATGCTCCGGCATACATCGGTATCATATCGTATGTTGTGATTCCCGTTCCGCTTATTATCGGGCTTCTTCTGATACCTGTGGGGGCATGGCGTGAGAGGCGTCGTCGTGAGAAGGGGCTTCCTGCAAGCCGTATGATGTTCACGGTCGATCTGAACAACCCCAACCAGCGCTCGGCACTGACGATGTTTGCGACTGTGTCGATTATCTTTCTGCTCTTCACTGCCTACGGAAGCTATCGGGCATTTGAGTGGACGGAATCGACAGAGTTCTGCGGCCAGGCGTGTCATTCGGTTATGGAGCCCGAGTTCGCCGCATATCAGCACTCTCCGCACGCACGGGTCAAGTGTGTTGATTGCCATGTGGGTTCAGGAGCAGGGTGGTATGTCCGGTCGAAACTTTCCGGAGCGTATCAGGTGTACGCCGTTGCGGTCAACAACTTCCCGCGGCCGATCCCGACACCGATTGCAAATCTTCGTCCCGCACAGGAAACGTGCGAACAATGCCACTGGCCGGCGCATTTCGCCGGCGAGAAGAAAGTGGTCAACACCTACTTCAAGTCCGATTCGGCAAACACACGCTGGACTGTTGCGCTGTTGATGAAAACGGGCGGAGGCAATCCACGCAGCCCGGCGAACGGCATCCACTGGCATATGAATATTGACAACGAAGTAACGTACGTTGCAACAGACAGCCAGCGGCAAGTGATCCCGTGGGTAAGAGTGCGCAACAAGCAGACAGGAGAGGAGACTGAATATATCTCCACCGAGGCGGAACAATCTGCCGATGACTTCAAAAAGTTGAATTCACATAAGATGGATTGCATGGATTGTCACAACCGTCCATCGCACATCTATCGTCCTCCTGTCAGGATCGTTGACGCAAGTCTTGCGAGCAACCGGATCAGTCAGTCGTTGCCCGGCGTACGTGCGGCGGCAGTAGCAGCATTGACGCAGGAATATTCGACAACGCAGGCCGCAATGGACAGCATCCCAATGCTCATGATGCAGTACTACCAGGAACAGTATCCCGGAGTTGCAGCAACGAAACAGGATCTGATTCGTGCCGCGTCGGAGGAATTGAAGACACAATTCTCGCACAATATTTTCCCCTCAATGCGTGTGAGCTGGAAGGCATACCCGAACAACATCGGGCACATGACCGACATCGGATGCTTCCGCTGCCATGACGACAAGCATGTGAGTCCGTCAGGCAAAGTCCTCACGAAAGATTGCAACGTCTGTCACACTATTCTATATCAGGGAACCTCTCCCGCCCCGTCCACCCTCAGTGTGGAGGGACTGGAGTTTCAGCACCCCGAAGACATCGGGGAAATGTGGAAGGAAATCAACTGCAAGGATTGCCACAGCGGCCAGTAAGGCCGCAGCGGTACCGCCTTTTCTGTGTTCCTAAATGTTAGAATGCTCCAGCTCTCTCTCTCAAAATTTGGAAATTTGGAGCAAAACAGCCAATAATATTGGCCCATTGTTGCTATTTTCAGCACTTTTCGAAATCACCCTCATGGCATGAGTGTTGAGTCCATATGGGCAGATTATCTCTCCATCAATTCCTATTCAGAGATGGTTATGAAGAAGGCCATTGCATACTCGCTCATCATAGCGGCTGCCTCAGTACTTTCAGGGACGACCGTCCTTGCCCAGCTGCTTAATGCGCGCTTCATCGGATCGGTTTATACCTTCGAGAAATTCGACACCGTCAACGTCTCGAAGAAATATGTCAGAGGCTTCCAATCCGCACTCGTTGATTTTTCATACTCGGACTTCAGCATTCACACGCACTTTCAGGTGTCGGGCATGCTGCAACGAAAGTTGGATGAAGTCCCGGACTACCGCTTCTACTACCTGTACGGGCAGTGGAAGAACATTCTCGACGTTGCAAGCCTCTCGGTAGGCCGTCTGCCGTATTTTGCCGGAGTCGGGAACGGAACACTTGATGGCGGATTGCTGACTGTCCGCCCGGCCGGCAATCTCTTTCGTGTTACCGTGTATGGCGGACAAACAACACCGATCGAGTATGAACTGAAAGATTGGAAAAAACTGAAAAACAACTTCACGCTCGGCGGGCAAGTTGTCGTGAATGCGGTGCCGAACACCCGGCTCGGCATCAGCTACACAAACCGGCAGCGGGAACGCTCGGGGTACTTTGCCACGCGTGAGGATTCACTGTTCAACCCGATGCTGGTGTTCATCGAGCCGCAGAATGTTCGTGAGCAGTACTTGAGCGGGGATGTCTCGTACTCTTTCGGCGCTTCGCGCATCTACGGCCGCTATGACTATGATATGAATTACGAACAGACTCAAAGGGGACAACTCGGCATACGGCTCGGCATTACGGACGAGTTGAGCGTTACAGGAGACTTCATTCACCGCAAGCCCCGCTTACCGTTCGGCTCATTCTTCTCCGTATTCGATCTGAAGACGGTTGACGAATATGAACTCGGCGCCGACTATTTCATTGTTCCGGAGGTTCGCGGATTTCTCCGCGGGGCGTATGTTAAATACTCCGGCGACAAGGGTTTCCGGTATACCGCAGGTGTTGCGCATAAGTACGTGAGCCTTACGTATCGCGGAAGCGACGGCTACGCCGGTGCACTCGACAATGCGAGCATACAAGTAACGTATCCGTTCTTCGATAATTTCCTGATCCCCTCCGCCGGTTTTGCGTACATGACGTACAGGTTGGACGATAATGCCCGGCGGGAAGAGGGTTTTGCAGGAACGCTGGGAGCGACAGTGCGGCCCATGGACCAGCTGTCGTTTGATGTACAAGGGCAATGGCTGCGGAACAAGATCGTGCAGGATGATATCCGCCTGTTTGCCCGTTTCAATTACTGGTTTTCACAGACGTTTTGATACCACCAAGGACACCAAGCACCACGAAGAGATAACCAATGAACGGTGAGAGAACCCAAACCCACTTTGTGATCGCTTGTCCGGCAAACCGGATTCAGCCACCGGCTGGGTGTCCAGTGGTTTCCCCGTATCTCATCTGATGAAGGAAGACGATCAATGATACGCCGATACATTTTTCTGATAGCAGGGATGGCAGCAATTGTGGCGGTGTACGTCGGCTCGACCCGCTCACCGCTTCAGGCGGACCGCGTGACGGGTGACGAGCCGTTGCGCTCGCGTTTCATCAATTTCTCGCATCAGCTTCACATCGTCGGCGCGGGGATCGATGATTGCACGATGTGCCACAACACCGCGACCACGAGCAAGTTTTCGTCCGACCAGCTCAGCGCCGGCCACGATGCCTGCATGAGCTGCCATGAGGAAAAGATCGTAGAGGAGACGGGCTGCGGGTTCTGCCACAACAATACTATCGACATTAAGGCCATTCCGGCAGTGAAACGCGACTTCAAGTTTTCGCACGAACTGCACGCAGGCATGGAAGGCGTCACCTGCACAACCTGCCATCAGGGGCTTGATCAAACGGACAAGGCGGGTCCTGCGAATCTGCCGTCGATGGCAACCTGCAATACTTGCCATAACGACCGGAAAGCAAGCAACACATGCGAAAGTTGCCACAATGACTTTGTTACGCTGCTGCCGATTGACCACCAGCGTTCGGACTTCACCCGCAACCATAGCGATATGACACGCATCGGGGCGCTGAACACGGACTGTCAGACCTGCCACACGGAAACGTTCTGCCAGCAGTGTCACTTCAGCCCGGATTTGAAACGCTTCGGCGGCACAAGAGACCTTTCGACCGAACCCGCGCACAAGACATCGACGAAAGACTCTCCCAAGAAGATGCTGTTACAGAATGTACATGAGCTGAACTACCGGTTCACACACGGTATTGATGCCCGTTCCAAGCAGTCGGATTGCCAATCGTGTCACTCGGTGCAGACGTTCTGTGCACAATGCCATGACGCGGGGGGCAACGTCACGCAACTTCGGTTCAAGCCGGCATCGCACGGAGTGCCCGGCTTTACCACCCTCGGCCGCGGAAGCGGGGGCGGGTTGCACGCCGAAGAAGCGCGCCGCGATATGGAAAATTGCATGAGCTGTCATGATGTGGAAGGGAAAGACCCGACCTGCATGACCTGCCATCTGTCAAATGGAAGAGTTCGCTGAGTAGCTACCAGAATCCCATCTAATGGAGGTATAACGACAATGAGAAAATCATCTTCAATGTTCGGCATGGCGCTGGTGATGGTTGTTACCGCCCTTGTTCTGTTCGGGTGCGAAGGTCCGCAGGGGCCTGCCGGAAAAGACGGAACCTCCGGCAACGTTCTTGCCCTCGAGGGTTTTGCGCCGGACATCAAATGCGGCACATGCCACTCGCCCGGCCAGGACACCACATACTATGTGGCGGGCCGTAAATATCAGTGGGCGGTATCGAAGCATGCAACAGGCGGTACGCTCGAGCGTAACAGCGCCTCGTGCGCAGGCTGTCATACAACCGAAGGGTACATTCAGAGAATGAACGGTCAAACCGTGACGAACCAGCTCACGCCGAGCCCGACCGGATGCTTCTCGTGCCATTCTCCCCACCAGCGGGGGAACTTCACATTGAGAAACGCCAGCCCCGTGACAATCCTGTCCAACATCACCGGTGTTCCCGATGCGGTATTCGATTACGGCAAGGGGAATCAATGCGCACAGTGTCATCAGACACGTTCGATGACCCCGAAAATGCCCGGAACATCAGCACCGACAGATACCCTCACGATCTCGACTTCGCGATGGTATTCACACTATGGCGTGCAGGGACAGATGTTGATGGGCGACGGCGGATTCCAGTTCCCGGGTTACACCTATCGCGGCAACTCGAATCACAGCAGTAATGCCACAATACGGCAGAATGGTTGTGTTACCTGCCACATGGTTGAACAGACCACAACGGGCACCGGCCGTGCAGGCGGACACACGATGAACATCCGTTATTACAGCGCATCCGGTGACACGAACTTCCATCTTGTGAGTTGCCAGCAGTCGGGATGCCATGGCAGTGCCTACAGCGTGACGTTGTACAAGAATTCCATCAAGGCGATCGAAGATTCGCTGCACGTCCTCGAAGGGATGCTCATCCAACGCGGATGGCTGAATCCCTCCACATTGCTGGTCAATGCGAGCTCGTCGCGTCCCCTCAAGATTGCTCCGGCAGTCAAGGCGGGAGCGCTCTACAACTACTTCTTTGTAGAGCACGATCTGAGCCGCGGCATGCATAACACGAAGTACGCACAGGATCTTCTCAACTCCTCGTTGCAAGCGCTGAGAACACCTTAACGTGGTGATACTATGAACAAGGGAATCAGATATCTCATACTCGTGGCAGGCGCATCCGTGATAACCGGCGGCTGTGCCGAGCTGAAGGACAACCTGCCGCCGCCTGTTGCGCCGGGTGTCCAGGTGCACGAGAAGAACTGGGTCGACAAATCCTCGCCGGCGTTCCACGGCAATGTTATCCGGATGGACAATTGGGACATGCGCTCGTGCCAGAAGTGCCACGGTGCGACGTATGCAGGCGGCACCAGCAACGTCTCATGCGGAACCTGCCACACACAACCGGGCGGTGTCGAGAATTGCGCGACATGCCACGGCTCGGTGAATCCGGCTCCCCCGCGTGACCTGAGCGGAAACACGGCCCGCAGCGGCCGCGGTGTCGGGGCTCATCAGATTCACTTTGTCGGCGGCTCGCTTGCGTCGGCCATGATGTGCCAGGATTGCCATGTCGTTCCGGGGGCCATCTACGCCGAGGGACATATCGACAATTCGCCGAACGCGGAAGTGGTCATGAACACCGCGCTCGCCCGTACACGCACAAACAAGCCGGGCACGGCAAACTACTCGGCGTCTCTGCCCGAGTTTGTTCCGAACCCGTCCTACGATCCGGCGGCACTTACGTGCGGATCCACCTATTGCCACGGCAACTTCAAGAACGGCAATCCTGATTTCAAACCGGTCTGGACTGCTGCGAGCGGAACACAAGCAGCATGTGGTACATGCCACGGCGATGTCACGAAGCCGACATTGATGGAGCGTGCGCTTCCCAAGACGGCTGCGAACGGCGGCACACATCCGGGCATCCCGACAGGATGGACCTGCGCTAATTGCCACGGTGAAGTAGTCGATGCGAGCACGCGTATTATCAATCCGACAAAACACATCAACGGCAAACTCAACCTCGGTCCGCTCGAGATAGATTACTGAGCGGTTCGAGTCGCATCATCACCCAACAAAGTCCGGGCATTCTGTCCGGACTTTTTTTTCTTGTTTCCTATTTTCCGTTTTCGTTTCCAATCGTTGGGAAAATGAGTCTTGAAATCGCCTGATTCCGCCTTAAATGACAAATGTCCTGCTGGCACAAGAGTTGAAAAAGGATATGTAGAACTAATCAACATTTCTGGCAGGAGAAGGTAATGGCGTTACGATTCGGTTTGATGGCTTTGATTCTTCCGTTTATGTTTCTGTTGATGGTGGCTGCAACGTACGCTTTCTAGCGGCTGTTGGTGCCGGATTCTTGTTGTAAAGAGAATTCTTGGAGTGCTGTCACTTTCATCGCTTGAATGTAGAAAAGCTGAACATCTTCGCGACCACACTCCATTTCCTTGTGTTGCGTCCCTTCCTCACTACGCGCGGATTTCCCACAATTGGGAAATGCGCTTTTTCTGTTTGTCTAAACCCAGTTGATTAGCACCTTTTTTCCTTGCCGGTCTGGCATATGTATTGCGCCATTTCTTAGTGTGTGATTCATTGTTCGGGCTTGAGAGGCCCGCCACGGCTAGCGAAGGAGTTACCTCGATGAAAGAGACAACTGATGTTTTGACGGAATTCAGTAAGATCAAGTACGGGCGTCCTGAGCTGAAGAAAGCATTTCAACGCAACTACTTGAAGGGACTTGTAATCTCGGCTCTGCTGCACGGCGTAGCAATCGGGTCGTACTACGCGGCACAGGTTCTGGGGAGCGACGAGGACAACATTCCGACCGTCTCCGTTCGCATCGTGAAGTACAGCGATCTGGGACCGCCGCCATCCATTTCCGCAGCGCCGCCTCCGCCGGCAGTCGGTGTCACCGCCGCGGTCAAGCCGTCCATAGGAACGCCTGTTCCGGTGCCTGATGCCGAAATAAGCGCCGAGCAAACACTGGCGACACAAACCGAATTGAGCCAGGCCCCCTCGCCGGCAACTGAATTCGGCGAGTTGGGTGGTGATGTGAAAATCCAGCAGGATATTGTGATTGATCCCGGAGAGGATCCGTCGATGGATGCATTCATTCCGGTGGAAAAACAACCGCAGATTGTCAAGCGCGTCATTCCGAAGTACCCTGATATGGCGCTGCGCGCAGGACTTGAGGGAACTGTCTGGGTAAAGATCCTTGTCGACAAGGATGGGATTCCCAAAAAAGCAGTCGTCATCAAATCCACAGCCGAACTGTTCAACGAACCTGCGGTGGATGCTGCAATGTCGTTTGTGTTTACGCCGGCTGTGATGAACAACGGTCCCGTGAAAGTATGGGTCTCAATTCCGTTCAAATTCACGCTCAAAGACGCTGCAAGCTGATCTCCAGGAGTGCCGGATGCGGCGTGAGTAAGGAGGAAAGCCATGCCAACGTATGATGAGTACTGGGAAGCAGTACAACAGAAGATCTGTGCGAAATGCCTCGACGGTGACGGAGCGGGTGGATGCCGCATAGGCAGGGATGAGATGTGCGCGTTGAAGGCGTATTTCCCGACTGTGATCAATGTGGTCAACTCGGTCTACAGCCACTCAATCGTTCCCTACGAGGAGGAGTTGCGTAGAAGGGTGTGCGCGGTGTGCCGCCACCAATCCGGCGAAGGTATATGTCATGTGCGCGAACAGGTTGAATGCGCGCTTGACCGCTACTTTCCGCTTCTTGTGGAAGTGATCGAAGATACACAGCGGCGCGCGCAACACGTTGCCGGAAAGAGAGTTCCATAGGAGGACTATAGGTAGCAGGTGAAACAATGCTCCTCTTTCTTTTTATTCTGAGTTTCATTCTGAACTTTGTTGCCATCAGTATTGCCATCCCGACAATCACGGACACATACCGGCGTTATCAACGCGCCAAACTTGTGGTCTGTCCGGAGAAGAACCAAGAGGCAACCATCGCCGTTTCCCCGAGAATCGCCGCCACCACGGTAATGTTCGTTCCGAACGAGATCCGTGTGATCAGGGCCTGTTCACTTTGGCCCTATAGCCCTTGCACAAAGGCATGTGCTGCGCAACTTCATTAGACCCGCTGTCATTCTTCGTGCTTGTCATCCCTGAAAACCCCTTTCCCACGAATTGGAAATTCCATAGGGTGTATACTCCGATCAGCCTCAAAACGCCTGAAAAAGCCCCAAACTGTGAGGTTTTTTCACACTACGCGTGGCACACAAGTTGACCTATTGAGTGCGTGTGTTCATCTATGGAGGTTGTTCATGACTGTTCTTGGATTTTGGATCACAGTTGCGGCATTTGTGAGTGCACTGGCTGCAACCTATAATTACTACCGCAATGCAAACAAGCAGCGGTTCGTTTTCTACCCCGGCCGTGTGTGGGTGAAGATCAGTGTGGCGTCGGTGTTCGCGGCTTCCCTCATTCTCCTCATCCAGTTTCTCCAGCACGATTTCACCAACGGCTACGTCTACGGATATAGTGATAGATCGTTGCCCCTGCATTTCCTTCTTTCGAGTTTCTATGCAGGGCAGGAAGGCAGCTTCCTGTTTTGGGCATTGTGCTCGGCGATAATTGCGATCATGCTGATGCGGTATACTTCGACACGAAAGATCGAGCCGCAGGTAATGGCAGTGTATATGGGCATGTTTGCCATTCTGCTTCTGTTGCTCGTCGTCAAGACGCCGTTTGAGCATTTGTGGCATAAGTATCAAGGGGCACCGGTAGGCGAAATGCCGCCGGATGGCAATGGACTGAATCCGTTGCTGCAAAATTTCTGGATGACTATACATCCCCCGGTGTTGTTTGTCGGATTTGCCGCCATGGCCGTGCCCTTCAGCTTCGCTGTTGCAGCACTCTGGCGGCGGGAATATCAAGAGTGGGTACATTCGGCATTCCCGTGGATCCTGTTTGCGGTTGTATCGCTTGGTATGGGACTGATGCTCGGCGCGTATTGGGCATATGGCGTGCTGGGATGGGGAGGGTACTGGGGATGGGACCCTGTCGAAAACTCGTCCCTGGTTCCGTGGATTACTGGTGTTGCGCTCATTCATACCCTCCTTGCCCAGCGCCGCTCGGGAAGATTTGTGAGAACGAACTTCGCGCTTGCAATCATCTCGTTCTTCCTTGTTGTGTACAGCACGTTCCTGACCCGTAGCGGCATTCTCGGCGATTCGTCTGTTCACTCCTTCACTGATCCCGGTGCAACGGCATATTGGATGTTGGTGGGATATCTTCTCACAATCCTCGGCGTTGGTTTCGGATTCATGATTCTGCGGAACAAGGAAATCCGTCCCGCGACGACGGAGAACGAATTTGTGAACAGGGAAACTGCTCTTGCCGCCGGAACCATTGCGTTGTTGCTGAGTGCCGCGGTTATTCTCTTTGGCACAAGCCTGCCGATTGTGTCGAACTCGACGGTCGAGCCATCGTTCTACGATCAAACAAATCTCCCAATCGCCGTGGCCATCGGGTTGCTCATTGGCCTGAGCCTTTTCGTGCAATGGGGAACGGACGAATGGAAGGCAATGCTCGTCCGCTCGTTGAAGTCGCTTGGGGCGTCCGTCCTGACAACCGGCATTCTGTGGTTCTTCGGTGTTCAGGAGTTTGCCGTCGTACTGTTTGTGTTCGCCTCGGCGTTCGCTTTCTTCGTCAACTTCGAGTTCCTGCTGAGAACGATCCGTTCGGATGCACGGTTGTTGGGCGGGAAGCTCGCCCATATCGGGCTTGCTATCATGTTCTTCGGTATCATTGCGACAGGCAAGTTCAGCTCGGAGAAGCATGTCTCTCTTGAATTGAACTCGCCGCAGGAAGTGCTCGGCTACACCATGACCTACACCGGCCACGAGCCGACGCCGGACGGGAAGTTTGCCTTCCACGTCAAGGCTGAAAAGGACGGAAAGACCTATAACATTTCACCCGTCATGTTCGACGCCGGTGACCAGGGGCTGATGCGCAATCCCGACATTGCGTCGTTCCTGACGCGTGACGTGTACCTTTCCCCCGTGTCGCTTGACCAGACCGACACGCATGACCACGACAATGAGATCTACAACCTGACAAAAGGGGAGCCCTTCTCGATCGGCGACGTGAAGGCGACGTTCGTAAAGTTCGACATGAACTCCCACGCTACCGCGGCAATGTCGACGGGAGATCCGGGGGGAATGACAATCGGAGCGGTGCTGGAGTTGAAGAACGGGTCGTACAGCGAGACAATTGTGCCGGCGGTGTTTTATCCGACCGGAGGCACGCCGCAGTTCACTCCCAAACAATCGAAACTCATCAACGGAGACGTCTCCGTTGTGGGGATGAATGTGGGTGAGGGCGGAAGCAAATCCGTGATCACGGTTTCGGTCCATCGGGCACATGACCATGCGCCGACCAACGAGGCATTTGTGGTGGAAGCAAGCATCAAACCCTTCATCATCCTTGTATGGCTGGGGACTGTTGTGATGACGGGCGGATTCTTTCTAGCAATGTTCAAACGCGCAAAGGAGGCGTAATATCCTATGAGTGAACCGACCAAATTGCCGAACAACGTACCCGGCAAATACTACACAACTGAAGAATGTGACGGCTGCGCATATTGCGCGGCCGTTGCCCCTGATAACTTCGAGTTCGATAAGCCTACCAATACCTACTATGTTGTAAAACAACCGGTGGACTTTGAAGAGGAAGAACTCGTACAGGAGGCGAAAGATGATTGTCCGCTCGATGCCATCATGCTGGCCGAGCCGTTGACATCGGAACTTGCCGGCGAAACCAACGCAACATCGGAAGTCTAAACACAGAAGCTTCATGGAGTCCGGGACTTTTAATCCTCTGGTTACACCCTATGAGGTGGAGCGGGAGCCGTTTCCCTCAACGGGCAATCTGCAAGGGCAGTTCACGCACCTGTTACGGTATGCGATACTCGCTCCCTCAAGTCATAACACGCAGCCGTGGAAGTTCAAACTGTACGACAACGGCATCGGAGTGTTTGTGGACTACACGCGCCGGCTTCCCGTCGCGGATCCCGATAACAGGGAAGTATTGATGGGGATTGGAGCGGCGGTGATGAACCTGCGGATTGCAGCCATGCACTACGGCTTCAGTGTCCGGGTGGATTACAACTTCAGCAAGGCGAGCGATCTCCCGATTGCATTTGTTGCACTCGACCGTGAACGCGACACCCGGCGGGGAGATCCCGGTAATGAAGGTCTCTTCCTTTCGATTGCCAAGCGCCACACCAACCGGAATCCGTTTCTGATGGCGCGCGTCCCCGATACGTTGCTCAACCGGCTTGTGGACTTCGCGCAGGGGACGGACGTCTCGTTGTATCTCAGCACAGACCCCCAGGTCAATTCCAGAGTAGCGCATCTTGTGGCGCTCGCAGAAAAAGCGCAGCAGTCCGATCCTGCGTTCCGCAAGGAGCTTGCCGAGTGGATGCGCCCGAACAAGACACAGAAGGCGGACGGCATGACCGGTGCGGCATTCGGCATCAGCGATGTCGGTTCAGCGCTTGCCCCGTGGGCAGTCAGAGCATTGGACATGGGAGCGATTCGCGCCCGGCACGATGAGCGCCTCTGCGTCGACGCGCCGGCGTTATGCGTTTTCTATAGCGAAGATTCCATCCCTGCATGGCTGGCAGTCGGAGAGGTATTGCAGCAAGCTTTGTTGACCCTGACACGCGACGGTCTTCAGTTCAGCTTTTTCAACATGCCCATTGAAATCCCCGAGGCGCGGCTTGAATTGCGGCAGATGCTGGGGCTGAAAAAAATGCCGCAGTTGTTGCTGCGCATCGGGTACTCACTCGACAAACCCGCGCCAACACCGCGGCGGCCCGTTGAAGAATGCCTGGTGGAATAAAGAGTCAACCTCAACCCATTTTCACCTCTGCAAACCACTTTCCTACGATTCGGAAACTCCCCGCTCCCGTTGTATCTGCTTACCTCCAATATGCCCAATTCACTCGCCTTTCTCCCCTTTTGTATGCATCCGGATGGCACACGTATTGACCAATAGAGAGAGGATAATAACGGCGATTCCTGCTGTAACGACATTCGACAATTAGTGTCGGAACCTGACAGGTCCGGCAAAGGAGATAACAATGGAAACGAAAGAGAAGAAAGAACAAAACGGCTACTCGACCGAAGCCCACCTTATCTACGGCCAGTCGCAGGATCCGCGGTGGGACTACAGTCACCACTTGCTGCCGCCGATCTCGTCCTCGGCAACGTTCCGTCTCGACACTGCCGCGCGCGGGGCGCAGGGCTTTGCAGAGTTCGGCCACTCCGCCGATGAATTACAAGTGCAAAGCAAGTTCCCGATTTATGTCTATGATCGCCTTGGCGAACCGAACAAAGACATGCTCGAAGAAAATCTCGCCTACGCTGAAGGCGGCGATGTCGCCGTCACATTTGCCAGCGGCATGGCGGCAATCTCTGGTGTGCTCGGCATGGTGGTCGGCGCGGGGAGCGAGATCATAGCGCACAAGACACTCTACGGCTGCACCTATTCATTAATGACAAACTGGTATCCCCGCCTGAAAATCGACACGAAGTTTGTGGACATGACGAACCCGGACGTCATTCTCCGTCACGTCACAAAGAACACCCGCGTCATCTACATGGAATCCCCCATCAACCCGACACTGCGTCTGATTGATCTGAAAGCTGTTGCCGATATCGTGAAGGAACTGAACAAAAAGCGCCCTGACGATGAACGCATCTACACGGTGGTGGACAGCACGTTCGCGACGCCATTCTGCCAGCGCCCGATTGCGCTTGGGGTGGACTTTGTTGTACATTCACTCACCAAAGCTATCGGCGGGTTCGGCACCGATATCGGCGGCGTTGTTGTCGGTCCGGCGTGGTGCTACGACCGGTTGATGCTGTACCGCAAGGATTTCGGCGGCGTGCTTTCCGCAAAAGCGGCGTGGCCGGTGCTGGTGCAAGGGTTGCCCTCGCTCGCGCTCCGCATGCGGCAGATGCAAGCAACGGCATGGAAGGTTGCAGAGTACCTTACGACGCGCCCCGAAATCGAGTGTGTGCATTATCCGGGCTTGCCGGATTTCCAACAGGCGGAACTTGCCCGCCGGCAAATGGTGGACTACGACGGCAATTTTGCCCCGGGCGCAATGCTCTACTTCGTGATGAAGGGGGAGAATCCCCGCGACCAGCTTGCGCGCGCCGAGCGGTTCATCAATCACGTGGCGAAGGAAGCATATTGCATCACCCTCGCCGTCAGTCTCGGCAACATCCGCACGCTGATTGAGCATCCCGGCTCCATGACGCACTCGGCGATTCCCCCGGAGGAACAAATGGCGGCAGGGATGAACCCCGGCGGCATCCGCCTTGCAATCGGCCTGGAGAAGCCGGAAGATATCATCAAAGATCTTGCAACATCATTGGATATGAACAACTAATCTGAACGAAAGGAATCGAAGGGACGTATGCTCTATAACACTGTTTCTCCTGTCATCAAAACACGCTTTGAGAAGAAGTTCGTCACTCCGGAGGAGGCCGCTGCGGTTATTCGCTCCGGAGACCGCGTCTACGTGCATCCCGGATGCGCCGTGCCGGAAGTCCTGGTCGATGCGATGGTGAGGCGCTATCCCGAACTGTACGACGTGGAAGTCTGCCACTTGCTGGGGGTCGGCGAAGCGCCGTATGTGAAGCCGGAAATGAAGGGACACTTCCGCCACAACGCATTTTTCATCGGCAAGAATGTGCGCCGCGCAGTATGCGAAGGTCGGGCGGATTTTACACCGATCTTTCTTTCGGAAATCCCTTCATTGATTCAAAGCAAAAATTACCGCGTTGACGTGGCGATGATACAGGTCTCGCCTCCGGATGAACATGGCTTCTGCAGCCTCGGCGTGGGCGTGGAATGTACACGCGCCGCGGTCGATATTGCGAAAGTCGTTATTGCCTCGATCAATCCCAACATGCCCCGCTCGCTCGGCGATTCGTTCATTCACATGAACAAGATTGACTACTGTACTGAAGTGGATCATCCGCTGTGGGAGCTGCCGCAACTGGAGGGTGATGAAACGCCCGAGGAACTGGAAGTGTACCGGAAAATCGGCCAGCACGTGGCAAGCCTTGTGGAAGATGGCGCAACGTTGCAGCTCGGCATCGGCCGCATTCCCGATGCGGTGGTGAAATTTTTAGGTGACCGCAAGAACCTGGGCGTTCATTCCGAGATGGTGTCGGACGGGATCATCCCGCTGATCGAAGCCGGCGTCATCACCAACAGAAAAAAGACGTTGTTGCCGGGCAAGACCGTCACATCTTTCGTGCTTGGCTCGCATGAGCTGTTTGATTATATCGACAACAACCCGTTCTTCGAGTTCCGTCCCACCCAGTTTACCAACGATCCCTTCACCATTGCGCGAAACCGCAAGATGGTGGCGATCAACTCGGCAATCGAAGTTGACCTGACAGGACAGGTCTGTGCCGATTCGATGGGCTACAAGTTCTACAGCGGCTTCGGGGGGCAAACGGATTTCATCCGCGGCGCAGCCCGCAGCGAAGGTGGCAAGCCTATTATTGCGCTCCCCTCAACGGCGAAGAATGACACCATCTCACGCATCACGCCGCATTTGCGCGAAGGCGCGGGTGTGACAACGACGCGGGGCGATGTGCATTACGTTGCTACCGAGTACGGAGTGGTGAACCTGCACGGCAAGACCGTGCGCGAACGAATCGAAGCGCTGATCAGCATCGCGCATCCCAAGTTCCGCCCGGAGCTGGAGGCGTTTGCGCAGGAACACTATTTCACCTGCTGACGCTGCGAGACTCAATACGAGGAGGTTTCCTTCTTCCCGGCTTGGCCGTAGAGGAAGGAAACCTCTTTCTTGCAATGCTTGCTTCTCTGCAAACCGTTGTGTAGCCTTAGCATAGATTCACTATACAGGAGGCGTCATGAACAGCGCACGATGCAATACTCCTGTTCCTTCATCCGCTACAATGTTGCACCCCCTGTCCCCGCAGCACAATACTGCTATCGAGTATCTTCGGCAAAGTTCATTTTCGAGGGTAATGCTATGAGAAGTCTATGCACGCTCACATGCATCGTGGTATCTCTGCTTGCATGCAACGCAAACGCCCAGCATGTTCGTGAAACGCAGGAGTATGTTGATGCCGCGTATGCACGCATGTGGCGGCAGGAGCATCGCCATGCAGAGCAACCACTTCTCGCAACGCCGCCACCCTGCTGCCAATGGACGACGCCGGTTGTGATTGATACAAGCACGCCCGGGCTTACTGCGCAGGCGTACGCCGCATTGGCCGTAAGCGATAGTGGCCATTTGGTTGCTGCGTGGATGGACGTGCGGAATTGGTCAAGCAGCACAAATCAAATTGTTACTGCATTCTCGACAGACAAGGGAAGTACATGGCGGCGCAGTGTTCCGTTTACCAATCTGTACTGGTGTGCTGTGCGTGACATTGCCTTTGACCGGCAGGGGAATATCTGGCTGCTGTGGACGTCGGGAACGAACCAGTTTGGCCCCTTCTTTCTGAATCTTTCGAAATCCACAAATGCCGGCCAAACGTTCACTACGGTATTTACGTCCCGGGAATATGCAGGAGCATACTTCCAATCGAAGCTTGCAATTGATATGGCCAACAATGTATTCATGTTGTGGGACGACCAACAATTCAAGCTTACCCGGTTTCGTAACGGGGATATCGGTCAACGCGTGGATGCGGAGATTCCGAATGACACGTTGAGGGTTGACTTCTGGTGCTCGATGGCGGTGGGGCTACGTGGTCGTGTTGCATGTTTATGGGCTGGTTCCGCTCAAGAGGGTGGAGCCTTGTCAGTATTCTCGTCGTATTCTGTTGATTCCGGGCAGGTTTTTTCAAGCAATGTGAGGGTTGATAGTTCAACTCTGAATCAAAGGTACCCGGCTTGCAACTTTGACGAAAGAGGCACGGTCCATGTTGCTTACAGTCGGAGAGGTCTAACGATAAATGACCTAATCCTAGCGGTGAGTGGCAGTTCGAATGATGGCCGCGATTTCCGGCAGCCCGGCATTTTAGCTTCCAATGGATTCAATACCGATGCATCCCTTAGAACATTTCAAGAATCAACAATTTACATATCGTGGGCAGCAAACAACGGTACTGTTTTCAGTCGTTCGACTAATGCGGGGATTGCATTCAGCTCACCTCAAGTGATTGGTACCGGAGTGCCTGACCTAGGAAACGATCATCGTGGTGGTCTTTTCTCGTCATTTGATGCATTTGGCGCAGCCGTACGGTTTGCCCGAACCATACACGAGACGTCCGACTTCGCTCACGCCGCGCCAATACCCGAAACTGTAGTCCTGTTCCAAAACGTACCAAACCCATTCAACTCTTCCACAATGATCAGGTTCTCAATACCAACACGTGCACACGTCATTTTGAGTGTTCATGATTTGCTGGGTCGATATGTGAGAGAACTTGCCAACGGCTACTATTTACCCGGACAATACCATTATGTATGGGAGGTAGACGATTTAGCTACTGGAGTCTACCTGGCTAGATTACAAGTTGGCCCCAACACCACAAACAGAATCACGAGGACTAGGCGGCTCGTGCTTATTCGATGACGTATTCTCCGATTAGTCGTACATGTCTCGAACGAAAGGATCAAACGATGAAGAAAAATAGGCTTCTGATAACGCTTGTGCTCATGTCTCTTTGGCATGTCGCCACTGAGGCTCAACAAGGTGGACATCCACGCTTATTCTTTTCAGCAAGCGATACGGCAACAATTAGTGCTCGAACCAGGCAGACGGGTGATGCGAGCCAGCTTTATGGTGAAGTGCTTCAGCCGATATCACACTATACCATCAACCAAGGGAGTTTTTGGCCTCCCAAATTCAACTTCTATGAGAACCTGATCGGGTTGGCATTTGCTTACGTGGTGTCTCATAGGCAGGAATATGCGGACCGAGCTAAAGCAATGATATTCGACAACCACAGTATTGACTTAAGAAGAGGCATGCTGCTCGATCACTGGCCGGGTGGCGGCCGTGGATTGCGCAAGAAAGTGTTGACGCTCGCGATTGGCAATACCCCTCTTTCTCACTCCCCTTACGGTTGTCTCCTCCCGTTGGTCCATCTTCGCCAAGTTTCATGTTCAAGGGTAATGCCATGAGAAGAATCTACGCGCTAACCTTTTGGGTTGTGTTCGGATTCAACGCAAACGCGCAGTCGGTTCGTGAAACGCAGGAGTATGTTGATGCCGCGTATGCACGCATGTGGCGGCAGAAGCACCGCCATGCAGAGCAACCACTGCTCGCAACGCCGCCGCCCTGCTGCCAATGGACGACGCCGGTTCCTATCGATAGCAGCATGCCCGGTCAACAGTTTGGCGGATACATGACTCTTGATGATGCTGGCAATATATATGTGACGTGGTCTTGGGGGCCATCGATCGTGATCCAACGCTCATCGGACCGTGGAAACAGTTGGAGGCGCATGGAGTATCTGGGTCCCGAGCCAGGGCGAGCCCCTCGCGACATTGCCGCCGATCATAGTGGAAATCTGTGGCTCTTGCTCTACTGATGGTGGAGAGACATTTCAACAACGTTCTCTCCTAGGGTGGATTGCTCCGTATTCCTTACTGTCTTATGAAAGCAATTTGTACACCACCGGCGAAGGTTTGCATGGCCGTGTCGTATTTTCGACCACGACCATTGTAATGTCAACTGCAGACAACCACAAAGCTCCTAGTGACTTTCACCTACTTCGCTGCTACCCGAACCCTTTTAACCCGACAACCACGATTTCATTTTCTATTCCTGAACGGTCTGATATACGGCTCTCGATTTTTGATATCCTCGGTCACGAGGTGCAACATCTTTTAACCAACCGTTTTGACCAAGGCCGCTATAAGGTTTCATGGACACCTACGAATCTATCGAGCGGAGTATATTTCTGCCAACTGCAAGTCACGAG
>CAZBWR010000015.1:0-59342 GCA_964495695.1 uncultured Chitinophagales bacterium
ACATATTGAGATGATATGCAAACGGATAGCGTCTTTCCTTGGGAACCCAAACAAAATCTCCGTCTTCAATTTTCGTTTCCCTGGGCTCAAACCAGAGACGGGTACCCCCTTTGATAATCTTTACTTCCGATTCATTTGCGTCGTTAGTGTAACCCGCTGCCTTGGTTATATAATAGCTGTAATCCTGTCCTTCCATAAACTCCACATGTCCGGGAGAGATAACTTGACCAAAAACATAAATGCTGTTGGTTCGTCTCGGAACGTAAATTCTGTCGAAGGGCCGGAGAGTCACGTCCTGAGTGGAGTCGCCAAGAACGAAGAGCCGATGGAAGTCAACTGCAACGAGCTCGCCTTTGAGCCTGAGAGCAGTTTCAGTCAAATAGTAAGCAGTGTCGGTGAGTCCGAGATTGTTGCGCGAACTCAGCAATTGCTCCCGCTCAATTTCCTCGCCGGAACTCTGCGGTGAAACCCTGGCGCGGGTAAGCGTGGCAGCGCGGATGTTTGCGTCCGGCAAAAATCCTCCTGCCGATTTCAGCACCTCGGACAATTTCGTGCCTTTCAGGGTGATTGGATACTGCCCTGTTTGACTTACTTCACCGTCGACACCGACAAAATACGCATCCGGGATAATCACCCGCTGCTTGATAAAGAGCCGGTCGCCGGGTTGGAGCGCAATGTTCGGTTCAATCCCGGCGATGATGGCCGCCGGATTCACGAAAACTTCCTCTATTTTGCCGTCCGCTGTTTGGCGACTCAGGACTCCCTTCGTGGAATCGGCGATACTGCGGAATCCGAAGCCGAGCGCGACGAGATCAGAAAGGCTGTCGCCCGGCACATATTCAAAGCTCCCGGGCTGGCGAATTGATCCGCTTACGCCGATTGCGTAGGCATAATTCCGTTTCGGCGGCACGTATACCTGATCGCCCTCCCGCAAATAGGGATTGTGGCGATCCTGACCGGTGATCATATACTTGAGCAGATCCGCCCGCAGATGTTCGCCAGTCCGCCGCTGAATGATGATATGCCGCAACGAGTATGAAGATCGAAGAGGAATTACATGCTCAAGAAAGAACCGGGAGTCTGTTACGTTCCCGGGCAACGCATTCGCCGCCGCAATCAGATTGTCGACCCGGTTCAACGCGCTCATTTCGAACTTGATCTCATTCAACACGGCACCCGTCACTTGAACAACAACTCTACGCGGGGTTATGAGGGTCAAGGTTATCTCCGCATTCGGATAACGTGCACCAACTTTCCTGGAGACACTCGCCTTCGCTTCGGCGAGGGTCCGTTCCTTGACATCCACCACTCCGACATTCGGGATGAGCAACGTCCCTTCCGGGGTAACCGTCAGTTGATGGGCGACAGGCATGCTTGACCAGATGTTGAGAGCGAGAATATCCCCCGGGCCAACATAGTACTCAGCCGGGTTTACGGGCGCATCAACTGCCGTCGGCTTGATATTAAGTTGGGATTGATCTGCCGATGCTTCGCCCCGCATTTTCAGCAAATCCTGCAGCGAAGGTGTGGAAGAAACTTGAGCAGACACGCTGCTGAATGCCGCCGCAATAATAAAGGATCCGATTAACGAGCGATACGTCATGCTTTTGCCACCTCGCCATACTGCTTTTGATAGTAATCCTGATATTCGCCTGTCATCACATGTTTGCACCACGCCTGGTTCGACAGGTACCATTGAATAGTCTCCTCAATGCCCTCCTCAAAAGTATGCGAGGGGCTCCATCCAAGATCCCGAGTGATCTTCGATGCATCTATAGCATACCGACGATCATGGCCGGGGCGATCTTTCACAAAAGTGATGAGAGACTCGGGTTTATTGATTTTCTGGAGTATCAGTTTCACGATGTCGATGTTTTTCCATTCATTATTGCCGCCGATGTTGTATACGTCGCCCGGTTTGCCTTTTTGAAGCACAGTATCAACCGCAATGCAATGGTCGCGCACATGAAGCCAATCCCGCACGTTCAATCCGTCACCGTAAACCGGCAATGGCTTGTCATTCAGTGCGTTCATGATCATCAACGGAATGAGTTTTTCGGGGAACTGATACGGACCATAGTTGTTGGAGCAGCGGGTAATAATAGCGGGTAATCCGTATGTATGATGGAAAGCAAAGACAAACATGTCGGAACTTGCCTTGCTCGAGGCATATGGGCTGTTCGGATGCAGCGGTGTTTCTTCTGTGAATTTCCCGGTTTCACCCAGGGAGCCGTAGACTTCGTCAGTCGAGACATGCACAAAGCGCTCTATCGGCAATCTGCGCGCAGCTTCGAGAAGTACGTGCGTTCCGATCACATTCGTGTGCACGAAGACCGACGATCCAAGAATGCTTCTGTCAACATGCGACTCGGCGGCGAAATGCACAATTGTATCAATCGAGAACTCGGTGAGCACCGCATCAACGGCTACCCGGTCGCAAATATCGCCTCGCACAAAGTGATACCGGGGAATCCCCTCGATGCCTGCCAGGTTCTCAAGGTTGCCGGCGTAGGTCAGATTGTCAAAGTTCACGACCTCTACGTCTTTATGGCGCTCAAGAAAGTAGCGGACAAAGTTGCTGCCGATAAATCCCGCGCCCCCTGTAATCAACACGTTCTTCATTTTCAATCCAGCACAAAAATACTCTTTGGGTCGTCTTCATGCCTGATCTCATCAACAGGATCTTTTTTGCCTGTGCCTGCGAATAATCGGTTGGGATTGTTCACCACCATACCCTGTTTTCCACCGACATTCTTGTAGGCATGCACTACGCCTGCCGGAATAATGACCAACCGGGGAGCATCTTCGCCCGCATAGACGATCTGCTTGACCATATAGGTGGGGGAGCTCTTGCGGTTATCCCACAAATACACTTTGAAGTTCGACGGACCGATGAATGCAAAGCAATCGGCCTGGTCAACGTGCTCGTGGGGCCCGCGGGCAACATCAATGTTCGTCATGGAGATGTACCCCATAACCGGATGGTACTCTTTTTCCATTTCGTCATGCCGAAAGACCTCTGTCAACCAACCCCGCTCGTCGACGTACTTGACGAGATTCTTGACTACAACTCCTTCAATCTTGCCGCTTTTGAACATATCGGTTCGCATATGAGTAAAGAAACCCGAACGCCTTTCGTCAGGCCACATAAAGTACATTCGCAAGAAAAAAACACATCAGACAATCAAGGAAGGCTCAACTACAATCGGCTGATACTTGGTAGCAAAGTGGCGAGGGTGACGTTTCCTTTCGCGGGTGTAATTTCGTTCCAAAACTGCACCTAAAGTACGGAATCCACCGGATAAAGGCAACGAGGAGAATTACATCTTTTCGGGGGCGGAAATGCCAATTACGCTGAATCCATTGCGTAAAACAGTCCGTGTGGCACTGCACAACGCCAGCCTGGCCGCCGTGACAGCAGGGTCATCCCCTACAACTTTGCAGTTGTGGTAGAACTTGTGGAATGATGTTGCTACGTCCTGCAGGTACTCCGCCAGACGGTGGATTTCAAAAGTCGTTGCGCAATACTCAACCATTTCAGGGAATTGCAGCAGCATCTTGACCAGATCGAGCTCGTACTCAGAAGTTAACAAACCCAAATCAGCATCGCCGGTAGCCGCCTTCCCTTCATCTTCAGCTTTTCGCATAATGCTGCAAATGCGTGCATGCGCGTATTGTAGATAGTAGACGGGGTTTTCGTCCGATTGCTGACGGGCAAGTCCGAGGTCAAAATTCATGTGGGCTGTCATGCTGCGCATCAGGAAGAAGTACCGCACAACATCCGCGCCTACGTCAGCGATGAGCTCGTCAAGCGTGACAAAGTTCGCTTTGCGGGTGGACATCTTGACTTCCTGTCCTTCCTGCGTAATTGTCACAAACTGGTGGATAAGTACCTTCACTTTCCCGGGATCATGCCCCAGCGACTTGATGCCCGCGAGAACGTCCGGATATGTTGCAATGTGATCGGAACCAAAAATATCCACAACAAAATCAAACCCGCGCCTGAACTTGTCGACGTGATAGGCAATATCCGGAAGCCTGTATGTCGGTTCGCCGCTGCTCTTGACAATGACTTTATCCTTGTCTCCGCCAAGCACTGATGTCTTCAGCCAGATTGCACCCTCGTGTTCATACGATAAATCCCTCTTCTTGAACTCGTCGAGTACTTCCGCAATCTTCCCGTCGTCGTACAATGAGTTCTCGTTGAAGAAAACCTTGAACACAATACCAAGTGAGGCCAGAGTTTTCTTGATGTCGTCGAAAATTTCCTTCTCTGCCTGTGCTTTGAACTTCCCTTCGGCGTGCTCGTTTCGCAGGGTCTCTCCGTACTCCTGCTTCAAATGCAGGGCGATCTCCCTGATATACTCCCCCTGATAGTAGTCTTCGGGGAATTCGATATCGTCTCCGAGCAACTGCAAATAGCGCAAACGGACGGAATCTCCCAACACACGCATTTGGCGACCCGCGTTGTTGAAATAGTACTCGCGTGTCACATCATGCCCTGTCCACTCCAGGAGATTTGCAACCGTGTCGCCACAGACTGCTCCGCGGCCGTGACCGACAGTTAACGGTCCTGTTGGGTTGGCGCTCACAAATTCCACCTGAGTCTTTCGCCCGTTGCCCAAATGCGAGCGTCCAAAGGTGGCCGCATCCTTCAGGAGTCCGCCAAGTTGATGCTGATAGAACTTCTCGGTAAACGAAAAATTGATGAAACCCGGACCGGCGACTTCAACTCTGTTTACAAGCGATTTGTCGAGATGAAGCTGTGCAACCAGTTCACTCGCAAACTGCCGGGGATTTTTCTTCAGGCCTTTGGCCAGAACCATGGCAATGTTTGTCGTCAAGTCACCATGGTCTGCCTGACGTGGCCGGTCGAAGTTGATTGCGGTATGGCCCTCCACTCCCATCGATGCCAGGGTATCGGCGATCCTCGTGTGCAGGTACTGCTTCATGAAGCCTTCCGTTTGCGCGATGTCGTATTCTTCTTCAACGCAGCTTTCTTCTTCGCAGCGGGCTTCTTTTTCCCGGGCGATGGCTTGACGAGAGTTGAGGTCTTCGGGCGTTTGGGAGGTGCAGTTTTTTCGTCCCTAACCCATTTCATCTTGGCATCACCCCACAGTTTTTCGAGGTTGTAAAACGTGCGGGCATTCTTGTGAAAAATATGGAGCACAACATCGGAGTAATCCAGCAACACCCAATTGGTACTCCCCGTTTCCTTGTTCCACGGCACCATTCCTTTTTCTTCAGTCCCGTCGAGAACAGCATCCGCAATGGCTTTGATCTGTGTGTCGGATTCCGCCGAACAGACGACAAAGAAGTCTGTCATCGATGTCACATCACGGAGATCCATGACGACAACATCGAGCGCCTTTTTGGTGAGCGCAAGCTTTGCAATGGTTGATGCAAGTTGAGTTGATTTCAAATGTATTCCTCCGGATTTCTAGCGTTTTGACGCCTTCAGACCCTCGTAGTCTTTGCCGACTACGACAGAGACATCCACAAAATAATCGTGATTGATTTGCTGGATGATATTTTTTTCATCGACTCCCAAAGCGTATGCTACTTTGCGCGCCACGTCCAGGTTTCCCGCCCGATCGATGATCAGAGTTTCTTTTACATCGAAGGTCTTGTAGTTCTTCATCTCCACCACATCATAACCCCGCGCCCTCAGATAGTCTGTAACCTTTGAGGCAGCTCCGGGGATACCACAACCGTTCAACAGATCGATTTGTATAACCTGGCCCGGTGCGACCCCCTCCTTGCTCGAATCAACGGGAGGAGAAACAATGCTATGGCTGATGAATGAATAGGCAAGATATCCGACGACAACGACGAGCACGCCGATGAGAATGTTCAGGGCCGTCTGCCGGAGTTTTCGTGAATCGGGACTTTGGGGGGTCAAATCGTGAAATCGTTCCTTGCTATCGTTCTACACAAAGTATAATTACTACGGTTGAAAAAACGAGAAAGCCGACATTCCCTGCCGAGGGAATCCGGCTTTCGGTTACATACTTTTGAACGCTCTCCGATACTTCAGAATCCCGTTTCCCTGTACCACGGATTGTAGTAATAGGGCGAATACAGATAACTGCCGAACGGTACTTGCCGGTACTGAATCTGCATCGAGACGTTTTCCCACGGTTTGTAGTTCACCTCCGCCCTGCTCAGGTAGACTTTGTTCAGGTCGTTTTTCCCGAGCTGCGGAATCGAGTTGAAGGGTGAGAAACTGAACGCGACGTCGGCACGGGCGTTCAAGTTATCCGAAAACGCATAGCGCATTGTGTTTGTATATGTACCAAGAGACATCCCGCCATACCCGCTGAACGAGGTGTACGACATGTCAAAAGAATGCCGCATCGAAAACTTGTCGGGGTTGAACCAGCCAAACATGAACGCCAGAGGCGACTGCGAATCGCCGAGCCGCGCAATGGACACCTGCGTTTCCTGGTCAACTTGCGACTTGAATTGTGCTGACGCGATACCGCTTGCAACTACAAGCACAACAACAATGGCAATTACATTCTTCATAGCTTTCTCCTGGACTGAGTTCCTCACTTCACAATGCTAATCTGTGAAAATAATACAGAAATGGCGTCTGATTGTCAACTGAATGTGGAAGTAGCTTCAATCCGCCATAGCCGCTTGCGCGGCTTCCAATTGGGCAACCGTATTGATTCCGGAGATTTCCAACGGATTTTGCGCAACATTCGCACTAACCTTGTGCTGATGCAACCAGAAGTAATGAAACACATCTGTCAGATAGTACTCGTTTTGGGCATTTGTAGGGGTGATGTGCTGAAGGCTGTTGAACAACAGCTTCGAATCAAACACGTAGATTCCCGAGTTGATTTCCTTGATCTCCCGCTGTTCTTCAGTCGCATCCTTGTGCTCAACAATGCCGAGGACACTCCCGTCCGTGTTACGCAAGATGCGTCCGTATCCGGTAGCATCCTCCAGAACAGCAGTCAGGATTGTTGCACGTGCGTCAGTTCTTCGATGAAGAGCAATAAGCGACTCGGCGGTCTCGAGTGTCAGCATCGGAACGTCACCCGAAAGCACGAGAACATCGCCTTCAAAACCCCGCAACGGCGCCTCTGCTTGCATGACCGCATGCCCCGTTCCAAGTTGCGGGTTCTGCTCGACGCATTGCACACGGGCACTGAACCGCTTGGCCAGATGGTCAATGACCGTCTCTTTTTTCCATCCCACAACGACGACAACACGCACGGCGTTCAACTTGAGAGCCAGATCAACTACGTGTTCGATCATCGGCTTGCCGTTAATGGTAAACATCACTTTGGCAATATCGGGGTTGTTCATGCGGGTTCCTCTTCCCGCTGCCATGATGACGACTCCGAGTTGTTTGTTCATCGGTTTTCCTTTCCAGAAGAGTATACAGCCAACATGCTGCTGCAAGGTATCATTCGACTGCGACCACGGTATTGTCAATTAACCGTGTAGTGCCGAACCGTACAGCCATCGAAACCAGGACTTCATCCCCCCGCTCCAACTGTTCCAGTTCCTGCAGAGTCCTGTTGTCTGCGCAAGAAATGTAATCGACCTTACCGGAGGAAGATGACGTGATCAACTCCCGCATGCCGAGAAGGATGGGAGCACACCGCCGCTCTCCGCTCTTGATTTTTCTTTCTGCCAAGGCAAGTGCTTTGGACAGAACAACCGCCTCCTCGCGCTCGGTTCCAGACAGGTAGGAATTGCGGGAACTCATCGCCAGGCCGTCAGGCTCACGGACAATAGGCCCGATGATCAGTTCCAGATCCACGTTCATATCCTCTACCATTCTCCTGATGACAGCAACTTGCTGTGCATCTTTCTGGCCAAAAACTGCGACATGAGGTTTCGTGATGTTAAAGAGCTTGGCAACAATCGTCGCTACTCCACGGAAGTGGCCCGGCCGTGACTTGCCTTCGAGAAGGTCAGTAATTCCCTCGACGTTGACATAGGTCGAGTATCCCTCGGGATACATATCATTAGTATCGGGAGCAAAGAGAATTGAAGTGCCCGCATCCGTTGCCAGAGCAAGGTCACGCTCAAAATTGCGGGGGTAGCGGGAGAGGTCTTCGTTCGGGCCGAACTGTGCAGGATTGACAAAGAGCGTTGTGATGACCGTGTCTGTGTGTTGCCGTGCGACGCGAATCAGGGAGAGATGTCCTTCATGAAGGTAGCCCATGGTTGGTACAACACCGATGCGCTTCCCTGCCTCCCGCAGCGTATTGCTGCGGCGTTGCATCTGCGCGACGTCACGAATTACTTCGGCCATGGGTTAGAGAATTCTCTTCCCGAATGCGGACTGTACAATCTCCACGGCAAATTCCGCTGAGGTGTTGTGCTCGTCCAGAATAGGATTTACTTCAACGATCTCAAGCGATGTCATGACTTTCGCCTCATAAATCAATTCCATGATCAAATGTGCCTCGCGGTAATCAAGCCCTCCTTTCACCGGTGTCCCGACACCGGGAGCGATTGTCGGATCAACTGCATCGAGATCAAAGCTCACGTGCACAAAGTCTGTGTTGCTCGTAACCTTGGCAAGAGCTTTCTTCATTACGCGATGGATACCCTGACGGTCGATATCCGTCATCGTGTAGACATGCACGCCGGTCTGCTCGATCAGCTTGCGCTCTCCGTCATCAAGACTACGGATACCGACAAGCACGACATTGTCCGGATCAACTTTTTTGAACTTGCCGCCAACGTTCTTCAAGTCCGAGGGCCCGTGCCCGAGCAACGCGGCGAGCGGCATGCCGTGAACGTTGCCGGAAGGTGAAGTTGACGGCGTGTTCAAGTCGCCGTGGGCATCAACCCAAAGCACGCCGACTTTCTTGCGCCTGCGGCGGGCAAATGCCGCTATGCCGGAAATTGTTCCGACGGCAATGGAGTGATCGCCCCCAAGAATCAACGGGAAACGTCCCTTTGCCATGATTTTTTCAGCATGCCGGGCAAGAACATTCGAAGCGCGGGAGATTTCCTTCAGAAAGCGGGCCCGCGTATCCCCCACCCGGATCTCTTCCATGATCTTGATATCGATGTCGCCGTTATCGACGACTTTGTTACCGAGTTCCTTCAGGCGCTCGGCGAGTCCCGCGATGCGAATCGCGGAGGGCCCCATGTCAACGCCGCGACGGCCCGAGCCAAGGTCCATTGGGACACCCAGCACATGAATTGTTTTCCCCATACGTTCGGTCATAATGCAAGTGAGAGGAACCGTGAGATTGTCTCTTTGAGTTCTTTGCGATGCACTACAAGGTCAACAAAGCCATGCTCCAGCAGGAATTCGGATCTCTGAAACCCCGGCGGCAGATCTTTGCCAATAGTCTGCTTGATGACACGAGGCCCGGCAAACCCGATGAGAGCGCCGGGCTCTGCTATATTCACGTCACCAAGCATGGCATAGCTGGCGGTGACTCCGCCTGTCGTAGGATCTGTAAGCAGCGAGACGTACGGAATACCTGCGTCTCCGAGGCGGGCAAGTTTGGCACTGGTTTTTGCCATTTGCATCAGGGAGTATGCCCCCTCCATCATGCGGGCCCCTCCGCTTGCGGAGATGACAATCACAGGGGATTTCGTTTTCCACCCCTTGTCAATTGCGCGGCCGATTTTCTCACCCACCACCGAGCCCATGCTTCCCCCGATGAATGAAAAATCCATACACGCCACGACAACATCCCGGGCATCCATTTTGCCCGTGCCCCAGCGAACCGCATCGTATAACCCGGTTTTCTTGATCGCCTCGGGAATTCGCTCGCGGTATCGCTTCGAATCCTTGAACTTCAACGGATCAACCGAGCGCATCTTTCTGTCGTATTCCTTGAACGTCCCCTCATCCAGCAGAATTTCAAAATACTCCTTGCTTCCTATTCTGAAGTGCCGGCTGCACTTCGGACAGGTGTACATGTTCTGTTCAAGCTCGCGCTTGTGGATGATCTCATCACACTGGTCACACTTCGTCCACATGCCGTCCGGCATTTCCTTCTTCTCAGTCTCCGGCGCGATGTTTTCCTTGGAACGTTTAAACCATGCCATGATATTAGCCTGTGTGTTGATTTGCTTTCGTGTAAAACTCCTTTACATATACCGGCTCTGCCGTGGCCGGGTCCGAAAAACAACCTGCGATGGCGGCTTTTTCGGCCAGCTTGGCAATAGAAGCCGCGCTGCACAACGAGAACGGAAGGGCTACAGCACTCCCACCAATCTTCGAGGTGATTTTGTCCCGCGCATCACCTGTCACGGCGAATCCCATATTGTACAGTCGCGTGCCTAACGTATCAAGCGTGAGATCTTCATTCTCCCATACGGGAGTCATATCGGCGGCTCTGAAACAACTGCAGTAGACTTCATCGCGTCGGGCATCGATCGCCGCTACAACGAAATCCTCGTTCACAGAACCCGACTCAACAGCACGAAACGCAAGTGCGCGCAGTGTCGGAATCGTGATCAGCCTTTTGTCGAGAGCGTATGCGAGGCCTTTGGCGACACTGAAGCCGATGCGCAAACCTGTGAATGAACCCGGGCCGGCTGACACCGCAATCGCCCCAATGGCCGCGGGGGGACACGAGGCCTCCGTCAGCACTTCATCAACCAAACGCATGATATTTTCCGCGTGAACATTGCGCTCCGCCACTTCACGCTCGGAGCGGAGTGCGCCATTCTCAATTAGTGCCACTCCGCAAACAACGGTGGCAGTCTCCAAGGCAAGAATCTTCACGCTGGAACCGCTTCGCTGACACTGATGTATCGCTCAGTTTCGAATGTACCGTGCTCAATCTCTATCCTGTAATGCCGTCGCGGCAACAGGTCCGCTATGATTTCAGGCCATTCGATAAGACATATGCAGGATTCGCTGAAGTACTCTTCAACCCCCAGCTCGCGGATTTCTTCCTGCTTGCGTATCCTGTAAAAATCCATGTGCACTACTTTGCCGAAAGGGGCTTCGTATTCGTTAATGATTGTAAACGTCGGACTTGCCACATGCCCGGTTGCCAGCAGTGCGGAGCATACACCTGTTACAAACTGGGTTTTGCCGCTGCCTAGATTTCCCGTCAGTGTCACGACATCACCGGGACGAAGCCGGCCGGCAAAACGCCCCGCAAGTTCATATGTCTCGCGGGCCGAGTGTGTAACTGTCCGGTTCATCCCTTCGGCTCGAGCCTGACGACGGGAAGAATCATCTCTTCCATCGAGATGCCGCCGTGCTGGAAGCTGTCCCGGTACTGGTTCAGATACTTGTGATAGTCTGTGGGATAAACGAAGTAGTAATCTTCTTTTGCGATTATGTAATTCACCGCAACGCCGCGCTTCGGCAATTTGTACTCCAGAGGGTTCTTGATGAAAAGGGCCGCTTTGTCCTCGGCTTTCAGATTTCTACCATATTTATACCGCAAATTTGTAGAGGCTTCGCGATCCCCGAGTACTTTTGAGCCCCGCAGACTCCGGATGCTTCCGTGATCTGTTGTAAGTATGATGGAAACATTCTTGTTGCGGGATAGCGTCTTCAACATCCCGAACAAGGATGAATGGATGAACCATGATTTCGTGAGCAGACGATACGCCGACTCGTCAGGAGCGATTTCCTTGAGCAAACTGGAATCGGAACGGCCATGCGCAAGCATGTCTACAAAATTCACTACAATGGACGTGAGACGAGAATTCGTGTAGGTGTTGATATTGTTCTCGATATTGCGGCCGAACTCTGCATCGAGAATCTTCACGTATTTCGGCTCAGGCTTCAGCGTAATCTTTCTCCGCTCAAGCAGTCCGTCAAGAAACTGTCTTTCGTATCTGTTGCGGCTGTTCTCGTCGTCTTCGTTTTTCTCCCACAATTCTGGATAGCGACGCTCTACATCACTGGGGAAAGAGCCGCTGAAAATCGCATTCCGTGAATATGGTGTCGCGGTCGGCAGAAGGCTGTAGTAATACTCTTTCGAGATGTTGAAGTAATCGTGGAGCAGCCCTTCCATCATCAACCATTGGTCAAGCCGGAGGCAATCGACCACAAAGAAAAAGACAGACTTGTTCTTCTGGAGTTCAGGGATGAGAAACCTGTCGACAATTTCATGCGAGAGCGTCGGTCGCCCCGAGGTTTGCTCGACCCAGTTACGATAGTTCGCTTCAATGTACTTGCCGAACGCCAGGTTGCAGTCACGAATCTGGTCGGAGAGAGTCTGCTTCAGGCCGAGTTCTGGATGGAGATCCAGTTCCATGGACCAGCCGGTGAGCCGCGTGTAGATATCAACCCAATCGTCATGCGTAACACGGTTCATCAGGGTCAGCGAAATCTCGTTGAACTCCTTGATGTAGTCACGCGAGACGGTTGCCCCAGCGATTTTCTTCCCCTCCAAAAACTTCTTGCATGCCATGAGGATCTGGCTGGGATTGACGGGCTTGGTGAGATAGTCGCTGATCTTCACGCCGATGGCCTCTTCCATCAACGTCTCTTCCTCGTTCTTCGTCACCATAACAACGGGAAGGCTCGGACGCATTTCCTTTATCTCGGCAAGGGTCTGCAGTCCTCCCATCCCTGCCATCATCTCATCCAGAAAAACAAGGTCGAATGACTGTCGGCGAACAAGATTCACGGCGTCTTCGCCATTTGTCGCCGTGTCAACGCTGTAACCCCGCTCCGCCAGCAACCGGATGTGCGGGCGCAGCATCTCGATCTCGTCATCAACCCAGAGTATTTTTCCCTTGTTCTCTTCCATTCCTTTGCATGATAGGTATTTCAACTGCCAGATTCAAACCACCCCGCGGGCCGGCGCGACTACTGGATCGCAATGCGAATATCGAGCCCTGCCTCGTTGGTTGTACTGCCCGGAATTGCCGAACCCTGTGCATCGGGCGTGATTTTGGTAAGGCGATAATACACCGCAGCATTCACGCGCTGGCTCAACACATACTTGATGCGAGGCTCGAAGATCGTCCGGGTCGAACCTTCAAGGGGCGTCCCTTCGGTGTTCACATCCAACCGGGCGATCTCGTATTGCTTTCGTGAGTTCCGCGTCAATGAGTACGACGCGTTGATTTCCAGGTCATTATTGAGAGAGAGCCCGAAGAACGGAATCTCAAAGCCGCGTCGTGAGTACGATGCGGTGATTGATATCTCCTGCGACAGCGTCTCGATGATGTTGCGCGACGACGTCGCCAAATCGAACGTTGTGCTTGTGTTGTAGCGGAGATTCGCACCCATACTCCCCTTCAATAGTTCTTTGAAGGTGAAATTCAGCCCGATCAACGGCGCAAAGCCGTAGGTCACGCGTTGGTTTTCGGTCCGCTCGCCGCCGCTGTTCGGCCTGTTGCTGAATGACCGGGTGTAGTTCGACGTGTAGGTATGGTCGAACGAGAGCCTGCTGACGAACCCTGAAAACACCGGCAACTTCTCGAGTCCGTCCCATCGCAGGGACCAGTTCACGCGCGGGGCGAACTTGCCGAATACCTTCGTCATAAACGGCAATGCCTCGAATCCTTCTTCGAATGCCTTCGCGAGTTTCTCTTCCTCGGGGAACCCTGCCGAGTCAGCGCTCACGCTCTTGAGCGCCGCGTAGCGTTTGCTCACTTCTTTCAAATCACTCTTGAAGACGCCGAGGAAGAGGAAATTGGGGAGCGTAAGGAACGAGCGCTCCACACTTCCGGTCGTGGTCAGAACCGGCGCCCGGCCGGCCGTGTAGATGATGCGACCGAGCGAGTCAGTGTTGACATTCTCCGTGCTATTGTACGACCAGCCGACATTCCAGTTCAGGTCAAGCCGCGCTCCTTCCCAGAGGGCGCGACTTGTCTTGAAGGAAAGCCGGTTAGTCTGCCGGTACGTGTTCTGCAGAACGCCGTTCGGGGCGCGGATACCCGGTTCAACATCCCACCCAAAGAAGGGAAACTTCGAGCGTGTTCCGAAATTCGTCAATCGTCCGTGCGGGTCTGAGATTAAACCCAATTGATAGAGACGTGATGGTCCGTATTTCGGGTCGGCATCCTGGAAGAACGGAACGCGCCCCCAGAAGTTGACAAACCCGGGTCTGCCGACAACCCCGCTGTTGCCTGCCGAATTTGTTTGAGTGAAAGTAATGTTGATGTTCTCATAGTCCAGGAACGGTATCTTGATAAGAATCCGCGCAAGCTCACGCATCTGTTTCAGGGTCTTCTCGAAGCCCCCTTCTGAAGCGACAGAGTCGGTTGCTGCGACCTGCGTTGTGTCCCCCTCCTGCCTTTGTGTTTGGAATTCCTCAGCCAGGCGCCCCGTCCGGCCCACAGGCTTGCCTTGCGTGTTGGGACCGTCTTTCGACGTCTCGAACAGAGGATCAAATAGCGACTTCAGCTTGAAATTCAGAGTGAAGTTAATATTGTTGGTCCAACCGGCGGATTTGCCGAGGTCGCCGCGTGTCAAAGCGTTCTGCCAGGCGTAATCCACCGAATAGCTCATCGACAAATCGAGGAACCGCTTGATGTTGAAGATGTTCGGAATATTCGGACGGGTGTTGAATGAGTTTCGCTGGTTGTAGCGCGTATCCTGCCCGAAATTGATGAATGCATTGTTGAAGAAGATGTCATCCATGATCTTCGAGAATGCGCGCTGGCGGTTGTTCGCATCGGTTTCAAGGTTGAGCAGACTCGACTCAATGTTGAGCGAATAATCTCCCGATGGGTTGATCAGTCCTCCCTCGGTCAACTTCCAGCCGAACCCGAACGAGCGTTGCGCGTTGAAGTTACGACTGATCAGTTCCTGGGGGTTGTTGGTCCTTTGCAAGGAAACATCGCGCGAGCGGTTTGCCGAAAGTGACCAGTTGAATGATTGAGGCGCATACCAGATCTTCAAATCCTTGTATTCATCGAGGAACCAGAGCCCGTCAAAAAGATCCTTGAACGGCTGGAAGTAGTACTCCGGATTGAGATTAATCGCGTAGCCGATGCGGGCGTTCCATTGCCACGAAAGCCTCCGCACGGTTGACGGGCTCCGCTCGCTCGTCCGGGTGTAATTGAAGCCGAAGGTAAGCTTGTTCCACGTATCCCTCACCCACCACGAATCGGTCGGAAGAACGATGCGGAAATTGGGGGCAGCCCACGTATCCGTCACTCTGTATGTTTCCGATGCAATGACAAGCTCATTTGCACCCAATTCCGCCTGCTGCTCAGAAGCACCTCCACGCAACAATCTCTCACGCTCAAGACGCGCCGCTTCTCCGACAAGGACATCGGAGTTGGAGAGATATTTCGGGCTGATCATATTCTCCTGGTGAGAGTAGCTGATGGGCAACGTCGACCCCGCCCAATCCATGGGCAGGAAGCGGGCAAAGTCCATGTTGGCGTTGATGCCCCAGTTCGTTCCGGTCTGGCGCGAACCAAACCGCTGGTCGATGGAGTGGAAGTTAGGGTCGACTTTGCTGTAGTTAAACGAAACCGACCCGAGATCGGCGAGCTTCAAGTTCGCATCAAACCTGTAAGCCCAGCCCGGACTATCATCCACCTCAATCACTCGAAGCTCGTTCACCCACACTTCGCCGAACAGCGGATCACTTGTCCCTTTGCCCGAAGGATTCTCCACGCCTAGTGCCATATAGCGGACTTGCGTCAAGGACGGATTTCCCAGCACGCGGTAGGCAGAGCCCGGAGGACCGTCCGGCACGGGGAACGGCAGTGAAATCACGGTCGTCGAGTCACGCCCTTGCTTGATTGCGGTGAGATCCGCAAACTTGATGATAACCTCGTTGAACGGATCCCAGCCTCTACGAATAGGGGCACGGTATTCATAGAAGTTCAACGAGTCAGCACCGAACCTGAAAAAGAACTCGGCGTCATAATTTCCAAGATCAAAGAAGTTGAGAGAGTCGCTGCCGTGTACAAACATCTTCATCGTCTTGTAGTTAAAGAGATCGAGCGGCCGGTAGGTGTAGTATTTTATCGCCTGACGTGACTGTCCATCAGGGATGCCGCGCAGCAGCAATGCCAGCGACTGTTCGTTGGCAAAAACCTGTTCCTCGGGCCTCGTCTTGTCGCGCTCGCGAATAACACCAGGAGGCGAGGTGTAAACGTTGGAGTTCTCCTCGATGCCGACGACACTCACCGAAAACGTTGTGTCATCCTTCCGTATTTCCTGCCATTGGTTGCCGACAAGCGAAAAATCGGCGATGCGGATGGAGATCGTGTCATCAGAGTTCTCGAACGACATCCGGATATACTCGATGTTCTCAAAGCTCGGCGTGCCGAACCGGGCGAGCGTATCGCGGATCGGTATACGGAATTGGAAATACCTGCTTCCCTTGATGCCACCACCGACAATCCGCGAGTTGTTCTGCCGGTTTGTGTCAAGCGAGACTTCATAACGGAAATACGAGTTGGCAAGATCGACGATACCGTTGGCGTTCAGATCTTCCGAATCAGGGTAAAGACCGTTGACACTGTTCCTGTTGTTTTCCGTCCCGTTGATGCGCATGTAGCCGTCGGGGATAGAAAGGTTCGAATTGTTAAAGAAATAGTCATCCCCGCTCGGATCACCGTCGCCACGAATGTCGCCGTAGAGTGCAAGCTCCTGCTGGTTTGTGAGCATGTCGAGCCCGACATCTTCCCACGGCTGCAAGCTGTTGTTGATGGTCGTACTCGGCGGAACGAGATCCTCGGTATTCAGGCGGGCGTTTGGTATGACATCTTCGCTTATCGAGCCGAGGTCGATATACATTTTGCCGGGATTGCGGCCACCCGAAGACCCGTTCCGGAACACCTCCATCCATATTTCAATGAAGTTGATGTTTTCGTTGATGAGATTCGTCCCGGAGATGGAGATCGGGCGTTGAACACCTCCCCAGTTTTTCGCCTGAAGGCTGTCACGCAGATTCCCGCGGTTGTAGTTGTATTGTCCCCTCATTCGCGGAAAATACCAGAGATCCATTACGGTGAGCTGGTTGCTTGCCGTATTTCCCGCGAGTTTGTCAGGGTACACATCCGTCAAGCGGACAGTGTTGAAGACGTTGTACCAGATAGTCTTCGCCTTGTAATTCATTTTCATAGTGTCGGGAATCGAGGAGGTAAAGACACGGCTTAACGGCGGACTTGATTGGAACCAACTTGCATAGTTCGTACCGAGCGGGATTGTACGGCGTGCACCTTCGAAATCATCGATGTACGCAATTCCTGCACCACCGTCGCTTGGGATGGGGCTCTTACGCGTGTTGGGATCCGGAATGACGTACGCCGCCTCTCCGGTAAGCTTCAACTCGGAATTCTCCCTCGTTGTCAAGATCGGCAGCGCATCAAGCGCATGGGTCACAAATGGAAGCTTGAATGTTGTCTGTCCGTCAATACCCAGAATCGTGTTCTGATTCGGCTCTTCACCCAGTCGTACCTTGTCGCTCAGCGATTGCTGGTTCAGGTTCATCACAGTAAAACCGAGACTCGTTGTCGGCGAAACAAACAAATCTCCCCTTGCCCCAAGCAGTGTTTTCGACGCCAACTGGAACAGATCATTCTGCTCATACTTGATCTGTAGATTTGCTCCGGGAACAAGCGCGGAGGGATTACGGATGATCACTTCGCCGACGATATAGTCGACGGTATAGTCAATGTTCGGAGTAAGCTGGACACCATTCAACAACACCCGGACACTTCCCTCGACAACATTGAAGCCGAGATTGTATTTCGAACTCGTCTCACCCGTTGCCTTTCCCTTGATCACATACCGGTTGTTAATGTCGCGCTGCGCCTCGGTTTTTGTCGTGTCATAAATCTTGCCGAAAAGAAGTGAGTCGCCGTCCGGAATGCTGATCCCCTTCTGGCCGAAATAGGTTTTGATGCCGTTGCGGAACGGCTCCAGATACGGGAAGATGACTTCAGCTCTTGCCTGATTGATTGTGCGTCCGGGCCTGAAGTCAAACTGGTTATCCCCCGTCGGACTCGGGCGGCCGTCAGCATCGTAGTTGTCGAGTCCGAAAACCCGGATCAGCCGTTCGCCGCGCACGGTATTCTGGTCTTCGAAGCCGGGAATCCTCCGGTACACATCAAGCTGGAAGCCCTCTTTCTTGACGTTTCTCCCTCCGAGGTTGTAGATATTCTTGAGCATCTGCTTCCATGCGACGCGGTACAGAGGCCCCACGGCATTGAGGTTGCGGGGTTTCAACATCTTAAGGATGATCGTCTTGCCGGTATCGGCAATTGATGAGACGTTGCGCGTCAGTTCGCCGTACTGCCGGCCGTCGACCGTGCGGTAGGCGATCGCCACAATCTGGTTGTCGTTGATGTTGTAATTGAGCGAGATGACCCCGATGTAGCCGTCACCTACCAATTCATACTGGTCACGGGAAAGACGTACAAAACGCGCTGCTTCCACCTGGCCGTCCGATGGCTGGCGCGTACGCAACGTAGAATCATACCCTGCCCCGCGCGTCGGGAGAGTGATGTACGCTACACCTTGCCGCGAATTGGCGACTTGTTGCGCCTCGTTACCGTAGAATGAAACCCAGACCTCCTCCTCGACGATCTGTACCTGAGGGCTGTCAATCACCACCGGATCGTTTTGATAGAAACTCTCGTACAGCGGAATGTATGAGGTATCCACGAAGAAGTGGTTCGTCGCGTAATTCCACGGCTGGATCTCGAATGGAATTTCCTGCGCGCCGCCTTTGGCCTCGACCTCCTTGATCTGGCCTTTCTTTTGGGATGCAATCGTCGTCAGTGTGAGCGGCCCTGCTTGCAGCTTTGCCTTGATACCGAACAGAGCAGCACTGCTTCCGATGAATGATGACGGAGTTTGAAGCGAAACGTTTCCGGCCTCGATGCTTTGGATGATCTCGTCCTCATAGCCGGTGTACTTGATCTTCAACTGGTTTTCGTATTCGAATACACGCTGCGTGTTCCAGTCTGCAAGGATGTTCAGCTTGTCACCGATCGTTCCATTCACGTTGACCTGTACTTCCTGGTTGAAGTCAGGCTCGTTGCGTGATTGGTCAAGGAAGTTCGCAGTTGTCTGGTCACTCTTTGTGTTGCGGAACCCGGCACGGATATCGACGGCGCCGCTGATTTGCAAGTTGATTTCGGGCTTCCCGAAAATGCTGAGGATAGGGTTGGCGGGAATCGGGATCTGGATCTTTGTGAAACTGGAGAGAACGTCGCTGATGTCCTTCTTTCCCTGAATGATCGGAGGCTTGCGGGCCTCATCGGCGAACATCTTCCGCAGTTCGTATTTACGCCGGGCGGAAATATACTCCTGCAAAGTGATGTTTAGAGGGATCTTTACATTCTCACCCCCCACCTGCTCCCGCAGCCGGAAACTCGTTACCGTGGAATCAGGCACAAGCTCACGCCGCACAGGACTCTGACCCGGTTTAGCGTAGAGCGGATACGTGCGGTCAGGAAAAAGCTCGACCATCGGCATGTCACGCCGGCGATGCTTCCAATACTCAAGCCGTGCAGTCGAATCGAGGTAGACAACCCAGGTGGAATCCTCCAATGTGGAAGCCCGGAGCCTTCGCAGGGAATCCGATTCAACAACCGTTGTGCCGCTGCTCCCGCGTCCTCCGAGTCGCGACCTTCCCTGAGACCGCCCCTGCTGGCTCTGCAATTGTGTCTCGAATACCTTGGGGTTGCGCAGTTCTTTAGATGTATCCTGAGGTGATAGCTGGTAAGGTTCAAATGGACGAGGAAGTCCCGATGAGATTCGGGGATACAGAAAGAAAAGCCCGGCCGAGGCCGAAACGAGGAAGAGTACAAACCAACCCGTACGCTGCGCGCGCAAAAGCTCAACTGCACTGCGAAGAAAAGATACCACGTCGATACTCAATAATTCGTTACGCTTTTTACGGTGGACTAATCGAAAGAGGTGATGGTGTCCGCCCTCTGCCGCTGTCTTCGGTCCACAACTGTACAATCCAAAGACATGCGCCTGGAAGCATTAGCAATTGTGATCGATATGGTCTTTCCTCCTTGAGTGGGACCGAGAATGCTGCACTCGGCTTGCTAAACGTAGACAAAAGGGGTCAAAATATCAAGAACCTGCCACGTTGGAAAAATCGGCATCCCTGCCTATATTGTGGCATGAATTTGCGCATTCCCAGACTGATTTCGTTCTACCTGCTCAAAGCACATATCGGGCCATTCCTGTTCTCGCTTTCCACGCTCATGTTCCTCTTTCTTCTGCAGTTTGTCATGAAATTCATCGACCAGCTTGTAGGCAAGGGGCTCAGCGCGTGGACAATAATCGAGTTGATCACGATGAACCTGGCATGGATGCTTGTGCTTGCCGTCCCGATGTCCGTGTTGGTCGCCGTGTTGATGGCGTTCGGGGATCTGTCATCGAAGAACGAAATCACGGCAATACGTGCCAGCGGCGTCAGCGTGTACCGTATACTTGTTCCATTGATCTTTGTTGCCGGGATTCTTGCCGCCGCACTTATTCTCTTCAACAATCATGTCCTGCCCGAAGCAAACCACAAAGCGAAGACTCTCGCAATGGACATCCGGCGCAAGCGCCCGACATTCAGCATGGTTGCGGGGCTGTTCTCGCAGGACATTCAGGGCTACAGCATGCTCGTTCGCAAGACATTCCAGAACAGCAACGAACTCGAGGGAATAACGCTTTACGACTACTCCAACCCAAATGCGAACATCACCATTACTGCCCAGCGCGGCACCATATCTTTCTCGCCCGATGCCCGAAAGCTGGTGATGGATTTGCAAGACGGAGAGATCCACGAGCTCGATCTTTCCAACATGCGGGAATACAAGCGAATCAAATTCGAGAAGCACCGGATTGTGACACCCGTTGAGGGGTTCGAGTTCGAACGCACTTCTGCCGGTGTCGTGATGCGGGGTGACCGCGAATTGAGTGCCGCAGCAATGCGTGCAGTCGTCGACAGTCTCAACAATGCGAAGTCAAGTCTTGACTCGGGCCTGCAACAACTCGTCTGGCTTGATATGCAACGCCTGCTGACGGGAAGAGCTCCTTCCGAGCAGAACATGATCCGGAATATGAACACACCGAAGCAAATGTTCGGAGGACGCGCACCGCCGTACTACCCCGTGCAAGGATTCGAACCATCGGAGACAAAGGCACGTATGATGCATTCGTCAGTCCAGAACGAACTCCTTCGCATCGACATGATTGAACGGCAAATCGACCAATATAAAGTAGAGATTTACAAGAAGTACTCGATACCGATTGCGTGCGTCGTGTTCGTTCTTATCGGAGTTCCGCTCGGCATCATGTCGAAACGCGGAGGCTTCGGTGTAGCGGCATCGCTCAGCTTCGGATTCTTCCTGCTCTACTGGGCATTCCTTATCGGAGGCGAGAAACTCGCCGATCGTGCATTGCTCTCCCCGTTCTGGGGAATGTGGGCGGCAAATATCCTGCTTGGCATACTCGGGCTGTATTTGACCATCCGCATCGGGAAAGAGAGCGTTGTTATTGATTGGGGCTTCATGAAGCGATGGATTCCGCGTACATGGCGCAAAGTTTTACCGGAGGATGACCTGGCCGGAGAAGGGGAAACCGCGTGAAGCTCATCGACCGCTATATTGTGAAGCAGTTTGTTGTAACGACTCTCTTCTCTCTTGCAGCCGTGCTGGTCGTGTTTGTGGTGATTGACGCAATGGAGAATCTGGACGACTTTATCGACCGCAACGCAACTGCGGGCATCATCGTCATCTACTACATCTATTTCCTTCCGGAGATCATCAAGCTGATCATGCCGGTTGCGATGCTGCTCGCCAGCCTTTTTGTGACTGCCCGCCTTTCAACGCAGAACGAGCTGACAGCGCTGAAATCGAGCGGAATGAGCCTGTTCCGCATCATGATCCCGTACATCGTCGTGGGGTTACTGGTCAGCGTTGCCTCTGTCTACTTCAACGGATGGATTGTACCGAAGGCAAACAAAAAGAAGTTCACTATCGAGCGGGAGTATCTGAACAAAAACACCATCAGCGGCTCCGGCGCGAATATTTACATCCAGGATTCCCCTACCCGCATTCTCTCCATCGGCTATTATGACGATTACCGCAAGGTTGCGTCACGCGTCAGCATCCAGGATTTCAGCGATACAAACCTGACCATTCTTGTTGCCCGCGCTGACGCACAAACAATGGAGTGGGACACAACGACGCAACGGTGGATTCTTCAGAATGGCACGCGCAGGTGGTTCGGCCCGGAGAAAGAGCGCCTGAGGGAGATTACTCTCGAGGCGACCGACAGGCTCAACTTTGATCCCGAGGATCTGCGCAAGAAACAGGAGCAACCTGACGAAATGGAGTACCGCACACTCGAACAATTCATCGAGAACCAGAGACGGGCGGGACAGGATGTTTCTCGATGGCTGGTGGATTTTTACAGCAAGGTTTCATTTCCTTTCGCATCCACAATCGTCGTGCTATTCGGCGTGCCCTTTGCCTCTGTCAAGAGGCGTGGTGGAATCGGTGTGCAGCTCGGCATCAGTCTGCTGATCTGCTTCATCTATCTGATCTTCATGAAGATCAGCCAGGTGTTTGGCTACAACGGTGACATTCATCCGCTGCTGACTGCGTGGATGGCAAACCTCATCTTTCTGGTAGGCGCCGCCTACATCATGATTCGCGTCCCGAAATAGCAACGGGCCTTTCGGCCCGTTCTCAGGTCTGCCGCAACTACTTTCCCCTAAAACGAGTACGCCAGCTTTGCCATTGGCACGCGTGCGTAGCCGTCCCCTACCGGAATTTTCTTGAACTGCATCGAGGCATGCAGCCTCTTGTTGTAGCTTGCCGCACTCCAGGCCGCATCCAATGCGCTGATGACATGGTTGATCACCGCTACGGTTACGAATGTCGTAGCCGTGTTGTAGTAGTCGTTCGCCCTCCCACGTTGCTGCGCATAATATCTGAACCGCTCGGTCACGTCTGTTTCGCTGTAGACCCAATCCGGGCGCGCATCATCCCATCCCTGGTTGTACTGCGGATACTTGCCAATAAGCTCATAGTATTGCTGTTCGGGCCTGATGGGAAGTGTGTGAGAGTAATAGCGCCCCTCAGGCGTGCTGCTGATTTCGCGCTCCATCTGGTTCAGCAGACCCCAATCCACGCGTTGCCAGTCTGGCAGGTTTGCATTGGGATTGATGAGGTTGGCATACGCGGCGCGCCGACCTTCGGGAACATGTCTCTGCAGAGAGAACTCCGCGTAACGAATGACACTCCAATGATTATCCGCGTATTGTTGAAAGAAGGCAGTTTGATCGTCCCCCTTTTTATCGTTCGAATAGGCAAGCACCCAGAATGCCACGTCCGCGGCGAAGAACAATGCAGCCTTCCAGTAGCTTCCCGCGTAAAACTCGCCTGCTCCAGGAACTACAAGCGAAAGCCCGGCGGCAAGAAACGGAGACTTATTTTCCAGAACTGCCCCGGTCTCAGTCTGCAACAGCCCCGCCGGCGAAGCCGACACTTCCCGTTGCCCGAATAGATCGACCTGAACGTTTCCTGTCAAGCTTGCCGGATCATCAACGCCGCGAAAGACAACGGAATGTGTGCCCTGCTGGGCGAAAACCGCCGGAGCGGCAATCATCAGCAGTAGTAAGAATGGTCTGACCATCTATTCTCCTTAGTCAAAATCGAAACCGAACAAGACGCCGAAGTAGAAGCGCCATTCCCTGCCGTACGTGATAGGCGCATCACGGACAATCTTGTCGAACCGCGTCAACCCGTACGAGGCGTTAAAGAAAACACGGGTAGGATACGCATACCATGAAAATGACTCAAGCCGTATTTCCGCCCCGAGATCGGCTTTGAAGTCCTTGAGTCGAGGCTTCGATCCGCTCCATGCGTTTCCGACATCGCCGTATACCGAAGCGTACAGTTTGTCGAAGTAGAACTGGAGGAACCTGACATCGATGTTGCCAACAAGCGGGAACCTGTACTCAAGACCCGCAACAGCGATTTCATTACCGCCGATTGCATAAAAAGGATAGCCCTTCATCCCCACGAGACCGCCGGCATAGAAATCAAAGAACGAATCGACCGTATTCTCGAGTATCGAGCCGCCACGGACCTTGAGCGTGATTGTGTGATTGTCTATGAACGATGGAAGATGTTCTCGCCAGTTCAGCTCAACCCGCGTGAAGTTGATATTCTTGTAAACCGGCAACAGCCCCGTCGGTCCGACCTGATATTCGCCGTCCCCGTTGAACTTGTTCAATTCACGCCCGATGCGGAACGTGATCTTCCGGCCGACAGGATTGATATCCGCTGTGCTGGCCCGTTTGATAGCCTCTGTTGTAAACTTCAGAGAGAGATCATTGGCGATAAGGTAGAGGTCGCTCGAACCGGAGATGAGCTGTGTGGGGGAATTCTCATCAACACGGGTTGTGAAGGTTTCGATTGTTGACGTGTAGCGGCTGTGCGCATACCGGAACTCCAGCACAGTATTCGGCGTGAAGATTTTCTGTGCAAGGACTATGTCAAACTCGAACAAGTTATATGTCACATCAATCGGTACCGGCGGACGATCGGGCAGCGTAATGGCGTTATCCGTTTTCCGCGTGAGGTTGTAGAGTTCCAGGCTCGCAACAGGAGAGAGTCCGATCTGATGGAAGAGAGGGAGTTCCCCCAAGTAATTGAAGATGAGGAACAGATCCCGTTCGAATTTCTTGTTGAGTGCTGCGCCCCCGAAGATGTTCATTTTTTCGAGCACGTCGCTGGAGAAGAGATAGACCCCGGCCTTAATGTTGTCAAGTGCCGTATTCTTCGTGTTGTAGTTATCGAAGCGCAAAAAAGGAACGAACGACAGACTTGTGAAGACATTTCGATAGTCCCGTGCAGCATAGTCGGGTGTTTTCCGGTCATCATACGAACGCAAGGCCGCCCAATCGAATTGCGATGCGCCCTGTCCGTTGAGCGAAGCGAGCAATGTTTGCGGGGATGACGCTTCCTCATAAGCCACCGGCAAGTAGCGACTGTTTTCTTGCGGAACCGCTGCAGGCTTTTGCATAATAAAGAACTTGTACCCCTTGTGCGTGTATCCCGAGTACACAAGGTCACCGTTCTGGTTGATAGTCGGCATGAATGCACCGCCGACCACGTTTGTGATCTGCTCTATGGACTTGGAAGCAATCGTGTATGAATAAATGTTAAAAATGCCTGTGCGGTCGGAGGAGAAATAAATTGCCGAACCATCAGGTGAGAAGGTCGCCGCGCGTGAATCATCCTCCCCCTGAACAATGAACTCAAAATCCGTCCCATCAGCGCGAACCCATGCAACGTCACGCCCGTCTTTGATCGAATAGTCAAATACAATGTGATCGCCGGACGGGCTCCATTCGGGAGCGTATACTTGTTCGCCTCCGGCGAAAAGCGTCAGGACTTTGAGATCTGTTCCATCAGTTCTGATGGTTGCAAGATTCGTAGTGCCGTCCTTGCTGATCACGCATGCAAGCAACGATCCATCAGGCGAAACCGCGGGACTCGTCAGGCGCAGGCCATGAGTAAGGCGCTGTTCTTCTTTTTTCTCAATGTCATAGACATACAGATCAGAGCGAAGGAAAAACCTCTCATTCTCACGGGTAAGCTTAGCGTAGTACAGCTTCTTGCCGTCCGGCGACCAACTTACCTCAGAATGAACACCCGGCTGAAGCAGCTTTTCCTTTCCGTTCGGTTCAGCGATGTAGAGGCCCGTTTGACCGAGGTATGACGCGCTCTTACCGCTGAGATAGGCAAGAGTCTTCCCGTCCGGTGACCAACGCGCATGCAAGTTTGCAAATCCGGTTTCCTGGAACAGCCCGCAGTTGTCACGGTGCATATGAACGGGTGCTGTCCCCTTCCGCTGGCTGAAGATCGCCGTAGCGTCCGATGAATGCGAAGAGTTCTTGTACCCATTTTCATCACTCACAAAAAGAACAGGAGAGCCTGCACGTTCATTGTTCAGTATCGGTTGTACGCGACGGGCATAGTCGCGCTTTAGCGAGGTTGCCCATTCGTTGTACACCTGTTCACCTGATTTCCCCACTGCCCGTTCGATTGCCCCATCAATGGAAACGGCTCCAAGCAAGCCAAGGTTGCGGGAGATCTTCTCAAGAGACTCGATGCCGTACGTTCTTGCGATGTAGTCTACGAATGCAAAACCGGCATTGTATGATGACTCATTACCAAGACTCGTTTTGCCGAACACGCTCATCTGTCCCCACGTCAGCAGGCTGTCTTTGAGCGCATACGAACGCAAGATCATATCCCTGTGCGAGTCCCAGAAGTCATAGCGGAGCTGCGGGCGGTTGTATTGCGCAACTCCTTCAGCGAACCAGGCAGGGACGAGAAATCCCGAAATAGGATATGAAGCGATCACATTCGGATAGCCGTAGAGCACGTCGGGCCTGCGCTCGGATTCATACCCGAGCCATTGCAGATAGAAGCCGGGCATTCTTCTGCCGAACTTCATCGACGTTTGAATCTGCACGATGTGGACAAACTCGTGCGTGATTACATTTCGAAGCCAGTTATGCGTCCCCCGAAAATCGAAGTCCATGCTCGGCGCCCAGATCTCGATCTTGTTGTCATAGAAGTACGCGGCGCCGTTCGAGTAGTCATCATAATCTTTGATGATGAAGCTGACTTTCTGATCGGGTTTATGATTGTAAAGAGTAGTGACCGGCCCGTATATTTCTTCGGCGATTTTGGCAACAACTCTGCCCGTCCGCTCCGCTCCTTCATGATAGTGCACAAAGAAGTGATCGGTTTCGATGGTTTTCCATTCGCCCTGATAGTACTCCTGAGCGAAGGCGCCGACTGTCGACGCCATCATCAGCATCATTCCTGCGAAGACGTAGTGCACAACCCTTATTGCATTCATTCTTGTCACGACACCCCGTTACTTAACTACTGCCACTTTGATCACGGCAACACCACCGCCTCCCACTCCCGATGCTTCGACGCGTGCCAGATAGACACCGCTTTGCACGTTTCCGACACTCCACTCAATCTCATTATCAACTCCGCCGACGCCCGGGCCGGCAAACTCCGTCACGAGATCGCCGGCAAGGTCGAGAATCTTGATCCGGACGGTGGCATTCTCTTTCAGATAATAGCGGATGAACGTCCTTCCGTCGTACACCGGGTTCGGCCAATTGTAAGCACGATCTTTCGGAAAGAACTCCGAACTCAGCGGAGAACCCGGAATCGCCTCGGCTGCCAACCCCGAGTGCTGCGCATCGCGTTGATACTGCGGCCACGGCATTTTGACTGCCTGCAGGCTCGAAGCTGTTCCCGTGCGCCATGCACTGACGCTGCCATCAACGGATGACACAACCGCAAGACCGATATCAATAGTGGCGCGGGTTGAATTTGGAATCGTAAGGGCGGCAACGGATTGGTATCCGATCCCCGCCTGTAAGGGGAACCCGCGTGTCATTTTTCCCGTGCGATCGTACGCCACGACAAGGCCATCCTGCGTGACGGCAACGATGTCCACATTGCCATCCCCGTCTACATCAGCAACAACAGGATTTGATACAATGCCTCGGGCTGAAGGAATCTGTTTCGGGAAATTGTCCAACGACGCGCCCGCAGCATTGAGTGCGTAGATCTTATTGCCGGAAAAAGCGATGATATCCCGTGAGCCGTCGCCGTCAATGTCTGCGAGCCCAAGAGTGAGTCCAGCTCCGAATTCGCCCTTGACTTTCACCGGGAAACCTGGAACTGGCGCGAGACTTGAGTTCAACATGTGGATTGTGCCATTGATCATGCCAACGACAATGCGTTCTTCTCCATTCCACATTCCGACAACTGGAGGCATGGCAAACCCGTCACCGGTCGAGCCATCTGCAAGTCGCTTCACAACTGGCGGGGACGAGATGTCAAACGGCACAAGTCCCACGGTTCCCCAGGTTGTGGCAACAGCAAGTCCTCTTCCGTCGGGTCTCAAGCTTATACCTGCGTAGGCTTCATTGTTGCCGAGTCGCATGGTGCTGTCTAGAACTGAGCCATTCGCGCCAAGCTGGTAGAACCTTCCATCCACTCCCCCGACGAATGTGCTGACGCCGGCAATCGTGGGAGTTGTATTTGCATTCCTAGCCAGCTGCGTCGAGAAAAGAGGCACAGCGAGACTATCAACTGACCTTCGTTGGATCCGAAGTGCCTGCACACGACCAAGTTGCTGAGCTTGTGCATTCGACCACGCCGAGCTAATGATCTCCGGCGATCCATCATTATTAATGTCGGCAACGGCAACAGGGCCTGTGTACTCTTCGCCGGGTATTTCAAGTTGCGTGAATCTTCCATCCGTCCGCAAAAGTCCGGATCCATCAACCTTGAAGGCCGAAACGTTTGAGGCAACAGGTGCAGGGGGAACGGGGCGTTCCGCCGCCCGTGATTGAGATGCAACGAACACTACCGGTTCGCCCTGAATGTCCGCAACGGTCAGGGACTTGGCAGCGGGCATATTTGAAAGAAGCTTCGGAAATCCCGCAAGCGGCGCAACATCTCCCCCAATAATCACCTTTGCGGTCATGCGGGGACTGCGCCTGCTGAAGTCCTTGATCGTGACATGACTCTTAGCGCCGGTGTTGCTTCCGCTGTTCGGAAATGTGCTGGCCGAAAATTCATTACGGTTAACAGGCGAAGCGTTGCCCTGAAACCAAAAATCGAGCGCCGTACCTTCTTCGCTTCCGCTGCCCGGATCAAACTGGCCGTACTGCTGACCGATATCCTGCGAGCCATCCGCCTCTTCAAGATCGACACCGCGCCGTTCGGGAAAGGCATTGACGGTATTCGGGCCGAGGTTATGCACGATTATCGATTCATCTATATGCCAGATTAGCGTCCCGCCGTCGAAGAACTCGCCATCACGGCTCACACCTCCCGGCAGACTCCAATCGAGGTCATCAACATCAATCACATTCCCGGCCAATGCGGCGACATCGAAAGCGCTGAATCCGGTTGTGTCTTTGCCGAATGTCTGCTGCCGAATTGTTCCCGCGTAGCGTGTTGTCACCCGCTGTCCGTCACGCGCCGCATCACGGCTCCTGTTCTCAACAAGGAAATACTCAGGACCGCCGATCGGGATTTTGTAGACAGTGTCTGAGAGTGACACAGCGGGAAGAGAAACAGTGTGCTCGCCTGCACCGAGAGTAACGGGCTGAATCCATCCGAGCCAGTGCTTCTCCCATGCGGACGGCTCCGGAGGAAATGCGCCTGCGAAACTGAAAATAGCTTGCCCGTCCATCAAACCAAAACGCCCGATACCTGACCGGCCCGTATTGGTGTCGAACAAATCAGGTAGGCCGAGATAATTGCCGACCGATGCAACAAGAAGGCCGTTGATGCCGAGTACAAGCTGAACGTTCGTCGGAGTCGCCGGAATCTCCCTCGATTCCGTTTCAGGCATGACGATGGTATTGGTAATATGAAATCCATTGCGGACAGGAATTCCGTTGTAATCCTGGCCGAAGAATACACGGAGTGCATTCAGCCCGAGATACAACGACGGAATATCGAACGGCGTCGGATCGTAGCCAAGCGTTCCCACAAGATCAATATCCCGCCCTGCACCTGCATGAAATACTATGAAGCAATCGTATATTGAGAAGTCCGGGATCCGTCCGCTGGAATCCACTTTGGCCCAGGTTTCACGGGCAAGATGGCCGACGCGGTAATTCGTCTCGTTACGGCGCGGACTGTATTGCTCCATCTGGCTTCTGAGAGTGTACACAGAATCGACCAGCGTTGTTCTGACGACAAGTTTTCCTTTCGACGCTTTGCGATAGTAGTTTTCGAGAAAGGTCAGATGATCCAGGAAGTACTGTCTGTTCCGCGGCGGTGAATCGAGTCGCGGAGTCGCCGGCGTGGAGAGGTCAAACTGCCCGTTCCCCGTTGTCCTGTTATCGGTGTCGATTTGAAACTGCACCAACACGGCAAGAACCCTGACGGTATCTGCCGTGACAATGAATGGACGCGGAGTCGTGGGAATATCGTCGCGTGAGGCAACCAGTGAACGGTTGAGTTGCTGGGCGAACAGAGAGCCGCTGCAGACAACAGTGAGTAGAAGATATTTCGCTAATGTCATGATGCTTGGAACCGTTCTGCCCCGGCAGGGGCTGGATTGAAGCAGTGCGGGGAGTCTCGCACTCCCCGCATTGTCCCATGGATTAATTCGGCACTCCGGTGGACGTGGAGACGGCCTGACCGCCCCAGCCGATAAGGAGTGAGAAGCGGATGGTGTCGGAAAGCGGATGCCCTTCTGCCGCCGAAATATAGCTGAAATCAAAACCGAAAATATCGTAACGCAATCCGGCACCGAAGGTCCAGAAATTGCGGTTGCCGAAGCTGGGATCTTCAAAGAAATGCCCGACGCGCAGCGCAATGAGACGCGGCGACCCGTACCAGTACTCGGCTCCCATGCCGATGTTGACTTTGCGTAACCCGCTGCCGTCACCCCATGCCGAGAACAATGATTTCGGCAACGGATCGACTGATGCGGACTGGAGAATCCTGCCGGTGCTGTCCTTGATCTCCGGACGGCGGCGCACAAGCAACCTGCTGAAATCGATCGTGTAGGTCATGCTATTGTATTCATCTTCGAAGATCTTGTAGCCGAACCCGACGCGCAGATTTGTCGGAAGCGGATCAGCCTGCGCAGCATCAATGTATGTGACTTTCGGGCCGAGGTTCGAGAGGTTGAAGCCAGCGCTGAACTTATTGTCAAGCCACGGAATGTCAAGATCGAACGGACGCCACATCATTGCCACGTCAAAACTGACGGTGTTGGCAACGCCCGCGCCCTGCTCTTGCGCGGTGCCGAGGGGCGAAAGCGAACTGCGGATAAACCGGCCGTTAATGCCGAGTCCAAGATCATCGGCGATCTTCGTTGCGTACCCGACTGTCACAGCAAACTCGTACGCCTTGAAGCGGCCTTCCTCGACACCCGACGAGTTGGTACGGATGAATTCACCGAGGTTGAGATATGTGATGCTGGCGCCGAGCGTGCCGCCGATATCTTCGATGTAATTGCGGTAGTTCAGGTACTCGTAGAAAAGATCCGAGAGACCGAACTGCGGCAGCCAGTTGGCATGCGTGAGCGTGATTTCCTGTCCCTTCAGAAACGCTAGAGCGCCCGGGTTCCAGAAAATTGCCGAGGCATCATCGACAGTTCCGGTCCCTGCTTCACCGATTCCTGCCGCCCGAGAGTTGGGGGCGATAAGCAGAAACGGTACGGCCGACTCGCCTTGCGCTTGTGCAACGTGCGGCGCCACTGCTCCGGCGACGGCGAGCAATGCGCAGAATAGTGTTGCGTGGATGGTTCGTTTCATTACAACTTCTCCTCTGTGAATATGAATCTGTTTACACTCGTGTCAAAAGCGGCGCTACTTTGCGACCGCCAGTTTCCCCAGCACCTCACTGCTGAAGCGCCCGTCTATCGTACGGACCAGTATCTTGTACAGATAGACGCCATTCGCTATTTCATCCCCATCACGGTCCCTCCCATCCCATGGTATTGATACAAATGATTCGTTGACTGCAAATCTCTCAAGCGTCCTGATTAATCTCCCTGCAAGGGTGTATACCTTCACGGTCGCATTCACGGGTAGCGCCTGATTGTGCCGGAACGTAAATGCCGTTGTCCGTGCGAACGGATTCGGATAGTTCATCACGTCAACGACACGAAGCTGATCGCTCGATAACACCTCAAAATATGCTTCAGCCGCACTCGCATTGTTATGCGTATCCCACGCCCTTACACGTATTGTATTGCGTCCCTGTGCGAGGTTGCGCAGCGGATACGTGACGGTACCTTCCTGGTAGTTGTTCAGTTTGCTTGTGTAGAATTCCGTCATATCCCTGCTTTCTGCACTGTTGTTGATCCACGCCTCGATCCTGTGCCCAACACCTGATGTCGAGGTGTTAATGCCGTTGGAGTCTGCAAGATCGACGAACAGTGTCGGGTTCTCGTTCACTACGTCGCCGTTTCTGAACGAACGGCTGTTATCGTACGTGGTACCGAGGTAGATTCTTATCACAGGTCCGACGGTGTCGATCGGTATATTTGTTTCGGTACCGCCAATCCAGATTCTGGATGTAAATCCCGCCGCCTCGCCGCCACCTGTTCCCGTCATATAGGCAACGATCCTCCCACGCGTCGTAGAATCAGCGTAAGCAATGTCTTTCGGAACCACAAATGTTGCAGTGAATCTTCCATTAGATACGGAATTTTCTCCGCGATAGATTAGCCCTCCGGGAGCCGAGTAAGTGAACGACCCGAATGAGGGGATATTGATGCGGCGTGTCGCATCATTGACGACAAGCGTCATCCGCCCCGAAAACGTCGAGTCGAGCGCATTTGCCGGAGTACGGATTGAACCTTGCACAGTCACTTTCGCAAGTGCCTTCAGCTGGACTGCACCTGATCCCGTTGTGCCGACAGGGGTGCTATTGATTGAATCCATCACGGCATAGCTCTGAGGGAATTGCAATCGCATTGCCGGATCCCCCATCCAGAAATACTTCTCATCGTTGTCATTGTTCCAGATCTGCTTGTACTGATACAGTGCGGTGGCGACACGCTCTACACGGATTCGCCCGAATGCATCCTGTGTGAACATTCGGTCATAGATGCCATTGTTGAGCTGGTGGTTCTGCGCAGAGTAGACTTTCCGCGAGGCCGAAACAACGCCGATTGCTCCGCCCTCGGTTCTGTTCATCAGCAACTCGCTTCCGGTTGTCCGGTTCAAATCGTCAAATTGCGAGAAGTTGCAGGTTGCCCCGAAGAAGACAAAGAACTTGTTTCTATTAAACAGGAGGGGAATTGATGTCTGCGTACTGAACACTTGCTCATGCGTCCACACGGTCGGGTTGCCGTGCCCTGTAAAGTTCACGATCAGCGCGCCACGGTTGATGTTGTCGATAATATCCTGATACGCGCCCGGCTTGCGCCGCCCTTGTGCGGTCTGGACAGCCGGGTATTCTTCGAGGTAGATCTTTACTTTCTCAAAAATGTCGGGGGTCCTGCTTGCAACAGCTTCGGCTCCGCGTGTATGCTCTTCCCCCTCGAACGGATTCTCGGGAGTTATCCCGTCGTCTCCGACATAAATTGAACGAAGCTGCCAGGGGTCTTTCGCGGACTGCGTATCGTACACGATCAGCTTGTCAATGAATTGCTCGGCCTCCCGCGGAGAACGGGAGTTGATCCTTCCCGAGATGAACCATGGAGTCGTGCCGCTTCCGATTCGCACAAAAAAATCATCGGACGCGCTGCTCGCCACGTCGTCGTATGATTCGGCGGTTTGCCATGTCGGAACATAGCTGGATTTCGTTCCTGATATTCCCTTGTAGTCGTATGATCCCTGCCCGAAGAAACACACAAATCTTGGCGGAGTAGGAAGCGACCAGTTCTCGTACGCATACTTCAAGAAATCCCTGATAGCGGAGATGTCCGGAACACCGCCGCTGAACTCATTGTAAATTTCTTCGACATCAACAACGATTGTTCTGAGGCCGCCGTACGCCGGGTTCTCACGATGTGTCTTGAGTCTGTTCGCCGCTGAACGGAATTCCTGCGACGTAATAATGATGTAATCGTACGTCTGCGAGATGCCCCGCAAATTCTGATTGTCGATTCTGGTCACACCTGAAGGAACCTTCAACGCGCTCGTCCCGACTGCAAGATACTCTGACAGCTGTCCGGATCGTTCTGCTGCACGGAATGCTCCTGACGTGTGATTTACACGCCGGACGTTGGCATAGTCTGTTACGTTGAATATCTGGGCAGCGCCCGTAAACTGTCCCAGCCTGTATTCCACCGCTGCCGTAGTGTCGGGTGAGCGGAAACGGAGTGAGTTATTGACCGGATCAAACGAACGCGGGTAAATAATTTCCACCCAATCCAACCAACCGGTTGCACCGGCTGAGCCACTCACGAACTCGAAGCTAAGTTGACTGATAGAATTTTGAATGGGGAATGCGCCGGTAACTTCGAACCGCCCATCCGTGGCAAGCGCAAAGCCCGCAATCGGCCAGATAGGATGCGTACCGATGATTGTCCCCGACTCACGTACATTATACGTGGCGCCACTGACCGAGGAACCGACAAGATTGTATCGATACGTACGCGGTTCGTTTGGTATGTGTCCGGCAAGAGTGAACGTACGCACCTGTGTGCCACCGGGATTTATCGGAAGGCCCACCCAGTTCTTTCCTGACTTTGCGATGTTCACCGTATCGGGTTCAACCCACACAGCATCAATGAATTTCGTCGGCGTAACGAAAGGTGTCGTTGTAATCGACTGCTGCGTTTGCATGCGCTTGCCGGCCACGCCCCCGAGTGTCAGCCAGTAGTAATTGACGCGGCTATACTTGTGAATATAGTGGCGCATGGTTTTGGCCGTCGCATCATAGCGGACGCCTTGCACAGCGCGTCCGTAGAACAACACATGATCACCGGAATTGAACTGCCCGTCCGATTCTCCCTCGACGTGTATAGCGTTCTCAACGAGATCAACCGGCCGCGGCGCAAGAGGATTCTCCGACAGCTCGCCCCCCCCGTTGCCGTATATTTTGATCGTTCGGGGATCTATGCTTGAAAGGTTGATACCATTGTTTGAAAACCAGTTCGCATCAAGAAGGTACATGCCTTCGTCGGTCACAGTAATGCGGTACCATGTGCCCGAAGCGAGCACACTTGGTGCGCCGCTCGATACGCGGTTCAGGGCAGGCATGCTGGCGAATTGCCACGAACGCGCTTCCGGCGCGTTCATGATCATCAAGTCGTACAACTCGTGATCAGTCGATGATACTCTCGGCAAGGTTGCCGCGCCATACACCACCTCAACCACAATGCGGCTGTATTTACGGAGAGTACGGGTCGCGGGATTGTATTGCAAGGGATAGATTCTCACGCCTCCAATCAGCATGCTTCTGCTTTGCTGCACAGGAGAGAGTTCGGCGACAGGGCCGGGAAGAAACCTGTTTTCCGCATAGATTGAAGCGTTCTCTGCATAATCTTCTACAACAAGCACGCCTTCTTTGATCGTGAGCGTAGGCGTCGGACGGAAATTGACACTCGGAATATCCTCGTAGTCGGCTGCGATAATCCTGACAATGTTACCTTCCTGAGCGGGAAAAGCGAGCGGGAGAATGGTGAAACGCAAATCCGGCATGCCAGCTTCTGATGGCTTATAGAATGCAGCCGAGCCGTCGAAGTCATGATGAACAAACCGGCGATCCTTGAATGTGAAATCGAACGATGTGAACGCCGGAACAAACTCGATCTGGACAGCTTGCTGGCTTGAACTGAGCACACGCGCGGAACGTCCGACGGGACCGGCAATGGCGTTGAGCACCATCGCTCCCGTAAGGACAATCAAGAATGTTATACCGGTTTTGTTCACAGTGTATGCGCTTCTGAAAAGTAAATACGCCCCTGAAAATAAAAACACCGAACGCTACAATATTGTAACACCCGGCGGAAAATAAAAATTGGAGTCACCGCCAATGTGTTCAACGTTCGTTAAAGGTCCGCCCGAAAAAAATCCCCAGCACGATATGCAAGAGAAGAACTCACTACCTCTTGCTCAAACCTTTACCGAACAAATCTATAGGCTGCACTCCAGTCAAAATTTGCGTACCACTATTTGCTGGAAAATATAGAAAGAGCCCTGCTGAATGTCAAGGAGTTTTTCGGCGGAATCGACATAATCAGACAGAAATCGTCGATTTCACCGTTCGTTGATTCTCAACCGTAGAATGGTTACCTTTGATTCACTTTTTGCAATCGAATTCTTTATACACTTTCCGGGCGTGCATGGCAAAACCAATCCAGGTTCTCTTTCTCTCGAGCGAAGTTGAGCCATTTGCCAAAACCGGAGGGCTAGCCGACGTTTCAGGCGCTCTACCTCTCACAATCTACAATCTCGGGCATGAAGTCCGCATCATGCTCCCCCGGTATGGCACAATCAGAAACACTCCCTCGAAGCTCCACGATATGATTAGGCTGGCCGGCATGGACGTGCCCGTCAGCGATTCTATCCTGAAAGCAAACGTCAAATCCTCCTTTATCTTGGGGGAGTTCACGAAAGTCCAGGTCTACCTCCTCGACAACCTCGACCTCTACGGACGAGCAGGACTGTATGTCAATCCGGACACAAAAAAGCCATATCCCGACAATGATGTGAGGTTTATTTTCTTCTGCCGCGGCGTTCTTGAAATGCTAAAGAAAATGGGATGGCAGCCGGAGATCATCCATTGCAACGATTGGCATACAGCTCTCGTGCCGATGTACCTGAAGACTATTTACAAAGAGGATAAGTTCTACAAAAAGACGAAGACGATCCTCAGTCTACATAATATGGCGTACCAGGGAGAGTTCCCAAAGACAACGTATGCCAAAACAGGACTGCCGCAGGAGCTTGAGTCGGATATAATGCACAACGGTAAGATCAACTTCCTGAAAGCGGGTCTTCTTTACGCAGACTATCTGACGGCTGTCAGCAAGAAATACGCGGAAGAAATCCAAACCTCCGAAGAATACGGCTACGGGCTGCAGGCGATTCTGAAGAAGCGAAAAAATAAACTCGTTGGCATTACCAACGGGATCGACACCAAGGTCTGGAACCCGGCAACTGACGAGCGCATCCCGCAGCAGTATGATGTAAAGTCACTCGAATTGAAAGTTGAGAACAAGATCGCCCTTCTCGAGAAACTGAAACTCCCTTACAAAGAAGGGACCCCTTTGATCGGCATGATCTCGCGCCTGGACGATCAGAAAGGGCTTGACCTGCTTGACCAGATCCTTGAGAAGGTAATGAAGATGGATGTGCAGATGGTGCTGCTAGGTGTGGGAGAAAGAAAGTACCACACGATGTTTGAAAAAGCAGCGAAGAAGCATCCGTCAAAACTCGCGGCCGTGTTGCGTTTTGACGCGGAACTTGCCCACTGGATCGAAGCGGGGGCCGACATGTTCCTGATGCCTTCACGCTACGAGCCGTGCGGGTTGAACCAGCTCTACAGCATGAACTATGGCACAGTCCCGATTGTCCGCGCAACGGGGGGCCTCGATGAAACGGTCGACCAGGTCAACGTCACAAAAGGAACAGGCACCGGCTTCAAGTTCAAAGACTACGATGCCAAGCAGTTGCTTGCCACTATCCAGCTGGCTGTGAAGACCTATGGCGACAAGAAAACGTGGACAAAGATTATGAAGAACGGGATGAGCAAGGACTTCTCCTGGGAGGCCTCTGCGAAAAAGTATATCAACCTGTACAAGAAACTTCTCTCGTAAGGCGGGCAGCCGTTTGTGGGACACCCGACCGGAAGAGCTGGCGTCTTTATAGACCGTGATGGAACCCTGAATATTGAAGTCGACTACCTTCGGTCGCCCGACCAGTTGCAGCTGATCAGCGGGGCGGCGGAAAGTATCCGCAAACTCAATGACAGTGGCCTTGTCACCTGCGTAATCTCAAACCAATCAGGCGTGGCACGGGGATTCCTCAGCGAACGCGACCTCGTCGGGATACATGCCCGCTTGCGCGAGATGCTGCTTTCGGCGGGGGCGACACTTGATAGAATATATTACTGCCCTCACCATCCCACTGCGGGCATCGAGCCGTACCGCATCGACTGCCCTTGCCGCAAACCCAAACCCGGAATGTTGATGCAAGGTGCCCGGGAATTCGGGCTGGAGTTGCAGCGTTGCTTCGTTGTAGGCGACAGCATCGTCGATATACAGGCAGGTAATGCGGTAAACGCGACCACCATTCTCGTCCGGACAGGCTACGGCACGGCGACAGAGCAGAGCCTGAAACGGGAAGGGATACCCGTAAGTACTGTCGTCCCCTCGATTGTCGAGGCGGTAGAATACATTTTGGAAACACTCAAAGGAGATAAACCAGATAATGATTGATGAGATGAAGAAGCTCTTGGGGAAGGGATTGTGCGGCCTCATCATCGCAACGGCCTTCACATCATGCAGCGAATCGATCACGAACCCGAATACTCCGGGCTCGCGCTTGTTCAACAGGGATGTGCTTGTTCGCGATACCATTCTCGTCGCCACCAGCGACACGACATTCCTGCAGAGGATAGCGACAGACCAGCTTACCGACCCGAGCGGTGTCTTTCTGCCCCCGTTGCGCCAGAACCTTGTCGGCAAAACGGGTAACTACAGGGCGTATAGTGCCATCAGGTTCTTTCCGCCCGCACGCGATACTATCAATGTGCTCTCAGCACGCCTTGTTTTGCGCCTTGTATCGTGGCGCGGCGACTCTTCGGGGACATTTGCTTTCACTGCCCACAAGATTAACTCGAACTGGTCGCAAACAACACTGACGTGGGACTCCGTGAGCTTGTCGGGGTTTTTTGAATCGACTATCCGCGGCTCATACTCCGGAACCGTCGGTGCTGATACGACGGTAATCTCCATCCCCCTCGACACGGCACTTGTGCGGGATTGGTACCGCACGGGCGCAGTAAACTACGGCTTGCTGCTGATGCCAACCACAGTTTCGTCGATCATCCGCGGGTTTCATGCGTTCGACGTCGACTCGATCCAGTTCCAGCCGAAACTCGAGGTGATTGCACGCAACACGCGCAACACGGTCACGGACACGACCACGTTGCAGGGCGGGACTGATACATACGTCGCAGACGTCAATCCTTTCGCCATTCAGAATGACAGGGTGTACACACAAGCCGGCATAGTGTATCGCAGCCGCATTTCATTCGACGTTTCGGCTTTTCCCCCGGGTTCGATCATCAACAGCGCCGAGTTGTTGATGGAGCGTGACCCGGCAATCACTCGTGTAAACAAGTTCACCGCCAACCCGGCGCCGGCCGTACACGCGCTGTTCAGTACTGATTCATCCCGTTATGAATCCACCGGCTCCAACGGATCACTCAAATCCGGGACTGTAAACACATTCACGTTCGATGTCCGGCGCCAGGTGCAACAATGGGTAACCGGAAATAATTACGGCTTGTTGCTCCGCCAACCGAACTCCATAGAGGCTGGCACGCTTGACCTTTACGCGTTCCACGGCAGCCGGACAGCCAACACTGCGTTGCGTCCGCGGATTGTCGTAAAATATTCAGTGTTTCGATAGGAGGAATTGTGAGAACGGTTTCAGCAACATTCATCTTTCTTGCTCTCCTCGGTGCCACCGCCTTTGCAGGTGACGGCGGATCGGCATACTCCGCGTTTGGCATCGGGGACCTGCGGTACTTCCCCTCTGTTCGTAGTGCCGGCATGGGTTTCACCGGCATAGGCATTCCGTCGGGAGTTCAGGTCAACTCGTTGACTCCGGCTGCGTGGAGCCGCATCAAGAACGTACGCATAGAGGCAACGGGCCTCTACGAAGGCATACGAAGCTCGGAGAGTGAGCGCTCGTTGTACCAGGGCCGGGGATTGTTTAACGGTGCATTGCTCGCCATCCCCGTTTCGACCGACAAGGGGATAGTGTTCGTCGGGGGATTCACCCCCTACAGCTACACGGCGTACAACGTTTCATTTTTCAACACGCAGTCTGATCTCGAATACCGTATCAACGAAATCGGCAGCGGCGGGCTCAGCAAGGGTCAGATAGGGCTTTCGTACATGCCCTTGCCCGATCTTTCGATTGGTGCATCGTTCAATTATCTATTCGGCAAATCCACCGTCGAGCGGAAGTTCCTGCCACTCTCAACCAACACCCCGGGAGCGACTCTGACCATCAATGAGGATAACCGTGGCGTGAACTTCACGGTCGGAGGCCAATTCAACGGGTTCGGCCGCATCAGTGAATCGCTCGCCCCGTTTTCACTCGGCTTCGTCCTTTCGACAAAGGCGAATATGTACTTCGACCTGACCAACATCTTCTTCTTCGAAACAGCAGTCGACTCCCTGTTCAGTGCCGAGAGGAAGTTTACCATTCCGCTCGCATTCGGTGTAGGCGCAGGATATCAGATTCAGGACCGGTGGATTATCGCCGCCGACTATTACATGCAAAAATGGTCGGATGCCATATATGACGGACAGCCGTTTGAGTCGATCCGCGACGCCCATCGTTTCGGGATTGGCGCTGAGAAGCTTCCGCTGCGCGACGCAAGTTCGTGGTGGGATAAACTGGCATACAGGTTCGGCTTTGCGTATGAGGCGACCTACTACCAGTTCGGTTCGGAGAAAGTCAACGGCTGGGCCGCCACGGGAGGTGTAACGATGCCGTTGTTCGGCGAAAACCGGCTTAACCTTGCGCTTGAGTATGGTGAACGCGGCCAGAAGACAACGAGATTTGTGAAAGACAGCATTATCCGATTCGCAATCTCGCTCACAATGTCGGAGCCGTGGTTCGTACGATACGAAGAAGAATAAACAGCCATTTACCAGGATGTTAGGGGACGATATGGATCATATCAAGAAATCTGATTCCGAAGTTTACGACGCTATCAAGAATGAAATCCGCAGGCAGGACACGAAACTTGAGCTGATCGCCTCTGAGAACTTCGTCAGTCGTGCCGTGCTTGAAGCGGCAGGAACCCCCCTCACAAACAAGTATGCCGAAGGCTACCCGGGCAAGCGCTATTACGGCGGCTGCGAGTACGTGGACGTGGTGGAAGACCTTGCCCGTGAGCGCCTGAAGCAACTCTTCGGCGCGGAGTACGCCAACGTGCAGCCTCATTCCGGATCGCAGGCGAACATGGCCGTCTATTTCACCTTCGTGAAGGCGGGTGACAAATTGATGGGTATGAATCTCTCACACGGCGGCCACCTTACGCACGGGTCACCCGTCAACTTCTCGGGACAGATGTATAAATTCGTTGCGTACGGAGTTGGCAGGAACACGGGCTACATCGACTACAACGAAGTCGAGGATGTGGCAAAACGTGAAAAGCCAAAAATGATCACCGTCGGCGCAAGCGCCTACTCGCGTAACATTGATTACAAAATCTTCCGGCAGATTGCCGACAAAGTCGGCGCGTTCCTTTTCGCCGATATCGCCCATCCGGCGGGACTGATTGCGGCAGACTTGCTAAATGACCCTGTTCCCCACTGTCATGTCGTGACGTCAACAACGCACAAGACATTGCGCGGTCCGCGTGGCGGACTGATTATCATGGGCAAGGATTTCGACAATCCGTTCGGCATCGTTGCCCCCAAGTCGGGACGGACGAAAAAAATGAGCGAGCTGCTTGACTCGATGGTCATCCCCGGCATCCAGGGAGGGCCTCTTATGCACGTTATTGCGGCGAAGGCCGTTGCGTTCAAAGAGGCGCTGCAGCCGGAGTTCAAAACGTACGGCCAACAGGTGATCAAGAATGCCCAAGCCCTCGCTGCGCGGCTCGTCAGCCACGGCTTTCATATTATTTCCGGCGGAACTGACAACCACCTGATGCTTGCAGACTTGCGGAGCAAAGGGGTGACGGGAAAGGACGCTCAGGAAGCCCTCGACGAGTCCGGCATCACTGTCAACAAAAACGCCGTGCCGTTCGATGACAAGAGTCCCTTGATTACCAGCGGTATCCGCATCGGCACGCCGGCCTTGACGACGCGGGGAATGAAGGAAAGCGAAATGGAGCACATCGGCGATCTTATCAACGAAGTGATAACGAACATCGGCAAGCATGATGTCTACAAATCCGTTGCACAACGTGTTGAGGAACTTTGCAGCCGGTTTCCACTGTATCCGGAACTCCAGCACTAGCAAGAATTATCTTCTCAGCCGCCGGTGAGTGACCAACCGACTGACACATCCGCAGAAGCCCTTGGAGCGGATGAACAGGAAGAGAAAGAAATGTCCTTTATGGACCACCTTGAGGAGCTGCGTTGGCGGATCATCAAGGCGCTCATCGGCATTGTTATCGCCACAATCTTCTGTTGGATATTCATCGACTGGATTGTGGAAGATGCACTTCTCAAGCCTATCACCGACCTGAATGCCAAGCTGCAGCCCGGGCAGCAGCGCATCAATCTCCAGAACCTCAAACCGTTCGGGCAAGTATTCCTTTATATGCAGGTTGCCCTTATCGGCGGTGTGATCATCAGCATTCCGAACCTTCTCTATCAGATATGGGCATTCATAGCCCCGGGCCTCATGCCGAAAGAACGGCGGCATATCAAAGCCATCGTTGTTTTCTCGTCCGTCTGTTTCCTTGCGGGTATCGCATTCGCTTACTTCGTTATGCTTCCTTCGGCGCTGACGTTCTTTGCCGGCTTCGGATCCGATCAGATCGAGAACAACATCGCCATCAACGAGTACATGAATTTCATTCTCAGCGTCATGCTTGCGGCCGGAATCGTCTTCGAGCTGCCGATGGTGTCGTGGTTCCTTTCGCAGCTTGGCATTCTGACGCCGGCATTCATGAGGCATTACCGCCGGCATGCCATCGTCACGATTTTTGTACTGGCTGCCTTGCTCACGCCTGGCACCGATCCAGTCAGTCAAATCCTGCTGGCTGTTCCGTTGCTCGTTCTCTACGAGTTCAGCATCGCCATCTCCGCGTTTGCATGGCGTGCAAAGCGCAAGAAGGCGGCCGAACAGGACAACAGCTAATTTCCCGGACTCTCTCTTGACACTGAAAGACATATCAGCCCCTGTACAATCGCATCTCGACAAGTTCGATGATGTCTTTGGCCGTTCGATTAAATCGAAGATCGGCCTCGTGGATATCGTCACCAAGTACATTATCAAACGGAAGGGAAAGAGGGTTCGTCCCGTCCTTGTTCTGCTGAGCGCTGAACTGTGCGGGGGCGTAAACGAAAAAAGCTATCGCGGAGCTACGCTTGTTGAAATCCTGCACACGGCGACACTCGTCCACGATGATGTGGTGGATGATGCGGATACGCGGCGCGGCTTCCCCTCGATTAATGCAGTCTGGAAAAACAAGATTGCCGTCTTGATGGGCGATTATCTTCTGTCAAAAGGGCTGTTATTGTCCCTTGAGCACGACGACTTCCAGTTCCTGAAAATCACCTCAACGGCCGTCCGGCGGATGAGTGAGGGGGAGATTCATCAAATACAAAAAAGTAGACAACTCGATATTGATGAACCGACTTATCTCCGCATTATCGGTGACAAGACTGCCTCACTGCTCTCCACCTGCACAGAGATCGGCGCGGCAAGTTCCTCAGACGATCCCGAGGTCCGGAGCCGGCTTCGTGAATACGGCGAGCTAGTGGGCATGGCGTTCCAAATCAGGGACGACCTTTTGGATTTTGTGGGAAGAAAAAGTATCACAGGAAAGCCGACGGGACTCGACCTATCCGAAAAGAAACTCACTCTACCGCTTATCTATGCTCTCTCCAAATCCCCGAAGAAAGAATCGAAAGAGATTCTCTCCGCAATCAAGAACGGCGGAAAGAAAACAAATACCAAAGCCGTTCTGAAGTTTGTTGAAACCTACGGCGGCATCGAGTACGCCGCTGCACGGGCACGTGACTATTCGACACAGGCCAAGCAATGCTTGCAGTCGTTCTCCTCCTCTCCGAGTAAAACATCCCTTGAAGCGTTCGCGGATTTTGTGATCGAACGGGACAAGTAGAGCCTACAGATAGACGACGTCTTCGGTACGATGCAGGGAGAGGAATAGCAGCAGATAATCTTTGATATGTCGGGTGATCAGGAAGTTGTTGCGGATGTGCTCACGCCCGCGTACGCCCAGTGCGTTTGCAAACTCCGGCTCGTTGATCAACTGCTTGATCCAGTGAGCCGTCCCTTCGATTGAGTGGGTGAGAATTCCCGAATGCTTGTGCGTGATCTGCAACGGTATCCCACCCACTGCGCTCGCAATGGTCGGTCTCCCCTTCCATAACGCCTCCGATACCGTCAGCCCGAACCCCTCGCGGAGTGATTTCTGAAGAACGATTGTGGAGCCTCGCTGCAACGCGTTGATCTCCTTGTCGCTCGATGGGGGAAGGAAAAGAACAAAAATACCCTTGTCGGTATCCGCCTCTGCCTTCACCTGTTCCATGATCATCGGGCCTTCGGGATCGTCGGTCGCGCCACCCCCCGCCAACACAAGCTGCATATCCACATGTTTCTTGGCAAGCTTGTACGCTTTGATCACACCCACAGGGTCCTTCAGATAGTCGAACCGTGAGATCTGTGTAACCACAGGACGATTGCGGTCGATGCCGAACTTCTCAAAGACCCCATTCACCGTTTCCTCGGGAAGGTCAGCATTCTTCTCGCTTAGCGGATCGATCGAAGGGGCAATAAGGACCTGAGGAATCGCCAGCTTTCTGCCGAACGACGGAGCGGAAAACACTGCCGTATCATATGCATTGACATACTGCTCGAGAAACTTCCACACCAGCTCCTGCGGGCGGGAAAAGTCTATATGACACCGCCATATCCACTTGCTGCCGTTTGTGTTCTTTCTTTCCACCAGAACAATCGGCTGCGGATCGTGGACAAACACGGTATCAGCGAACTCCATTTCCTTCATGTTCCGGCGGTTCACCTCGATGAAATACTCCAATTCGTCGTCGGTCACCTTTACCTCGACTCCGTGCAACGCATTGTGGAACTTCTTGGTAATGGAAAAGAACCGTTCATCACCCTTGATCACGTCCCAGCGTGCGTGCACTCCAAGTTGCTGAAGCAGGGGAATCATGCGCGTAAGAATTTCCGCCACTCCCCCACCTACTGATGTGGAGTTGATGTTCTGTACGGAAGTTCCCTCCAGATTCCGGGCCAGACGGTAGAGCTCTTCAACCGTCGCCTCTCCGACAATCGGTATGTATTTGTCAATGTCCGTCATGTTTCTTCGCAAGCACGATGATACGTTTTCTCAGACCTTCAAGCGTGTGAGCGTAGGGATCCAGAGAGCGAATTTCACCAGCAAGGTCCTGCAATCCCATATCCGCGAACCATCGCGAGAAGTCATTCTCTCCCCTCTCCAGCCTCAATTTTGCATCAAAGATATGGTAGTAGAGGGATGCGACACTGATCCGGTCAAGCGCCTGAATGAACTCGGTTAGGGAAGAAGCCACATGATCCGTGGGAAAAACAAAAAGTCTCGTCGCCATGAAATAGAATTCCTCGCCCGGCGGACTGAACGGCATGCGCTCTATCAAATCAAGATGGCGCTCAAGTAGAGAAATGAACTGCTGCCGCAAGTCTTCAATGTTCTGAAACTGGACTATATCCACACTTGAGAACTGCTCACCCAATACAGCGTCCCCCATCACCTCCGAGGTCCAGTACGCAAAATCATTCGGCGGTTCCGGCGAAAGATAGTGGTGTTGCTGCAAGAACCGGTGTGTGTGATGGTAGATCGAACTCGCTGGAACCGTTCTGATACCCTCGAGAAGCCCCTGCACATTACGGGCTCTTGTTCCAAGCAACAGGGTCTGGTCAAGTTTTGTATAGAACTGAAAGTGATGCATCCCCTTTGATCATGAAGTGACTACTACTTTCATTCTACCATTTTCATATAAAGATGCAAGAAATGGAAATCTCACTGCGGGACTCGAAACAAAAAAAGGCACCTGCCTTGCGGCAAGTGCCTCGAGAGACCGGACGGGAAAATGTTAATCTTCCGGGGGACGGACTGTCATAACAGGACATTTCGAAAGACGGACGACACGCATCGCCGTGCTTCCGAACAGGATCTGTTCGACGCCCGTATGGCCATGCGTTGCAATCACAATAAGATCGATCTTTTTTTCATCTGCTTCCTGCAGAATTTCCTGATGCGCTTTGCCCATCCGCACCGCGTATGAGGAGGGAACGCGAGACCCTATTTCCCTTTCCATCAACATTTCCAACTCCACTTCACCCTTGACCCGCAGTTCCTGTTCGACACCGGGCATTACCACCTGCCCAAAACCGAAATCCGCCGGATAGATTGTCGGCTCGATGACGTAGACAAGGTGGATCGAAGCACCGTGAGTCTCCGCCAACGGTATTGCGTACTTGAGAGCATTTTTTGCATGGCCTGAAAAGTCGATCGGGACGAGAATTCGCTTGATGGGCAGGTCAGCATATTTGCGGGTGTCGGGTCCTGGCGCTTCAACTGATGCGCGTTTTCTCGCAGGCCGTGGCAATTTGCGCCGGGGTGAAGCGGGTTTCTTTCGAGATTGCGCAGAGGATTTACGCGTTTTCTGGGGAGACTTTTTCATGGCGACCTCCTCTCGTTAGATGGCGGACCGCCACGCGGCCCGCCCATGGATTGTTAATCGTTGTACACGAACTTCAGCCAATTGTACGGATCATTGGCATTCTTCACAACATCAAAGAACTTGTTCTGCAGCATACGGGTTACCGGCCCGGGCTTTCCGCCGGCAACTTTCACTTTGTCAACCGACCGGATCGGAGTAATTTCGGCGGCAGTACCGGTGAAGAATAATTCGTCCGCAATGTACAACATCTCACGCGGGATGTTCGTTTCCTTCACTTCAATACCTGCCTCTTTCGCAAGGAGAATAACCGAGCCACGTGTCACGCCGGGCAGCAGAGAAGACGAAATCGGCGGCGTGAACATGACATTATCCCTGATCAGAAAGATATTCTCCCCGCTCCCCTCGCTCACAAATCCGCTTACATCAAGTGCAATGGCCTCCTTGTATCCCCCCTGGAGGGCTTCGACTTTCATCATCTGTGAAAGGGCATAATTCCCGCCGGTCTTTGCCATCGTCGGGAATGTGTTTGGTGCCGGACGAGTCCAGCTCGACACACACACGTCAATGCCCAGTTCCAACGCTTCAGGACCAAGGTACGTCCCCCATTCCCAGACCGCAATGGTGACATCAACAGGACACGGAAGCGGGTTGACGCCGACATCGCCGTAACCGCGATAAACAATCGGGCGGACGTAGCACGCCTTCATTTTGTTTGCACGGATTGTCTGGGAGATGGCATCTTCAATCTGTGCTTCGGTGAAAGGGACTTCGGTTTTGTAGATGCGGGTGGAATCAAACAGGCGGCGAAGGTGACGGTCGAGCCGGAAAATCGCGGGTCCTTTTGCAGTGTCGTAACACCGGATACCTTCGAACCAGCTGGAACCGTAGTGAATAACATGGGAAAGTACATGAATTCTGGCATCATGCCAGTTCACGAGCTTTCCGTTCATCCAGATTTTTTCAACTTCTTTAACAGGCATGGGATGTTCCTTTGTCATTATATAGGTGAAGATGCCGGAGCGACAGCAGCGGAACATTCCTGAAGGTTCGTTCCCCGACGAACCGCCGCCCCGGTGTTAGAGCAGGTAATCGTACACGCGATGCGTCTTCCACTTTTCGCCTTGCATCAATTCGGCGCCACGCACCATCATTACATTATCCTCAAGGATCCAACTTGCTTCGCCGTGAGGATAACCGTTTCTCACACAGCGGGCACCGGTTTCCTGAAACAGTAACCCGCCGATGCCGGAGTTCAGATACTCCGGAATAACACCAAGAATGACAACGCGGGCAAAGTCGATCCTTTTTTTGAACAACAACATCCTGAAGAGGGCCGGAATCAACCAACCCCGTTTGTTATCTTTTAAGATCATATTATAGTCCGGCAGCGAAAGCCCGAATCCGACAGGCCGCCCCTTGATCTCGGCTATAGTGACAATTGCCGGATCGACGATTGCTTTCAAGTCCTTTGCAACGTAGGCGAATTCCTCCTCAGTCATCGGTACTTCGCCCCAGTTTCTTGACCATCCCCGATTGTACAGCTCCCGGATCGTCTTCACTTCCTGATCGAAGCGCTTCATATCCAGCGGGCGTATAACGACGCCCGTCTTTTTTCTGACAATTTCGGAAACCCGGACGAGCTTTTCTCCAAATACCTTGCTCCCATTTAGATAATATGAAAACAAGTCCTTGGCCTTGGTAAAGCCGTATGTCTCAACAAGCCTCTGATAGTATGGCGGATTGTACGCCATGAGAATCGCCGGCGGGTGTTGAAAGCCGTCCACCAATAGCCCGTATTCGTCATTCACCGAAGGGCTGGCGGGGCCGCGCATTGCGGTGACTCCCCTGGATCTCAGCCACTCTTTCGCCGCACCGAAGAGCGCGTTCGCAACATCCTGATCATCAATGCACTCGAAGAAACCGAAGAACCCGATGTTCTCGCTGTGCTCTTTGTTATGATTATGGTTGATAATTGCCGCAATCCTCCCGACAAGTTCGCCTCCGCGCTCTGCCAGGAACATCTCCATTTCGGCGTGTTTGTAGAACGGGTTGTTCTTCCGGTCTATCGACTTCCGCCGGTCCATCAGCAGAGGCGGCACCCAATGGGGGTTACCCTCATAGACTTTCCACTGGAATTTGATGAAACGTTTTTCATCTCCTTTAGAACGAACCGGATGAACAGCAACGGATGCGATGGCTATACCTTTCGAGTAATTTCTTGAGAACAGAAAGTCTGGGAGACTACAACTGTTGGAGGGGCAAGCGTGCCGCCCGTCTGAACGGCACGTTACCGGTTAGGAAATTCGAGAACGCAATCTAATTAATGACGCCCAACTTCTTGCCGATAGTGCCGAACGTTTCGAGAATCCTGTCGAGATGACGGTCCTCGTGTGTTGCCATGTAGCTTGTGCGGAGCATTTGCATCCCCTGGGGAACGCCGGGACTGATGAAGGCATTCACGAACACGCCCGCATCGAACAACGCCCGCCAGAAGACAAATGTGTTGAGGTCGTCGCCAATGATAACGGGAACGATACCTGTCTGGCTGTCAATCACCTTGAAACCCATTGCCTTGAATCCCTTGCGCATCTTATCAGCATTTGCTATGAGGCTCTTGATCCGTTCGGGCTCACGCTCAAGTATATCGAGAGCGGTAAGAGCGGCGGCAACCGAGGCCGGTGTTGGACTTGCACTGAAGATCAATGCAGGAGCCGTATGCTTCACGTAGTTAATTACAGCCTTGTCACCAACCATGAAACCGCCAAGCGAGGCAAACGTTTTGCTGAACGTTCCCATCGTCATATCAACTTCTTTTTCAAGTCCGAAGTGGCTGGCAGTACCGCGCCCCCCCTTCCCGATCACGCCGGTGGAGTGGGCATCATCCACCATGATGCGGGCGTTGTTTTTCTTTGCCAGAACGACAAGGTTCGGGAGGTCGACTATCGTGCCGGTTGTGCTAAATACACCGTCAGTGACAATGAGTTTGGGCACTTCAAGAGGAAGTTTTGATAAAACACGCTCGAGATCCTTCATATCATTATGCTTATATCGAACGAACTCGGCAAAAGCTCCCTTGGCCATCAGGTTTCCGGCAACTATGCAGGCGTGGTTGTCCCTGTCAGACACAACGTATTCCCCCTTTTGAACCAACGTCGGGATGATACCTTGAGCAGTTTGATATCCGGTGCTGAACAACAGGCAGGCTTCTTTGTGGAAGAAGTACGCGAGGCGCTCTTCAAGCTGAATATGGAGGTCGAGCGTTCCTGTGAGATAGCGCGACCCTGAACAGCCGGTGCCGTACTTTTCAATCGCCTTTATGGCAGCCTGTTTTACCCGGGGGTCGGCGGTCAGACCGAGATAGTTGTTCGACCCGGCCATCACTATGTGGCGCCCCTCTATTTGGACTTCAGGCCCCTCGTTTTCTTCTATCGGCCGGAAATAAGGATAGTATCCGGCAGCTTTGATCTCATCAGCACGCGTGAATGACCAACATTTTTCGAACAAATCTACGGGCTTCTTTTCGGATGTGCTCAAACTGTTTTCCTTAAGTGCTTCATGGGTGGGATATGTCAAACTGCCAGATTCTTGCACCTTTCCCCTCGTCCTCCGCCTCCATTGCAGGATTGACTCTAAATTTCGATTTCAATATACTTTAACGCCTTTTCAAAGTCAATCAAACATTCCTTTATACCCCTTGTAACCCTAAGTGAAAGCGCTTGTTACCGGTGGCACCGGATTCGTCGGCAGCCATCTCGTCGACCATCTTCTTGAGAAGAATTACTCCGTCCGGTGTCTCATCCGCAAGTCCAGTGATACAAAATGGCTTGCTGGCAAACCTGTCGAATATGTTTATGGTGATCTTTTTGATGGAGAAGCCCTGAAGCAGGCCGTTTCGGGGGTTGACTACGTGTATCATTCGGCCGGAGTAACAAAAGCCAAGACGAAAGATGGCTACTACAATGGAAACAGTGTTGGAACCCGAAATCTTCTGGAGGCAACTCTCCGGTACAATCCCGGCCTGAAGCGGTTTGTACACATTAGCAGCCAGGCGGCCGTCGGCCCGAGCGAAAGCCCGACGCCGATTACGGAAGACCGTGCAGCAAATCCCCTTACGACGTATGGAAAAAGCAAGTGGCAGGCAGAAGTGGAATGCCACAAGTTGATGGACAAGCTCCCCATCACCATCGTCCGCCCCCCGGTAGTGTACGGCGAACGTGACAAAGATGTGTTCGAGTTTTTTAACACCTACAGCAAAGGCTTGCAGCCGATGGTGGGCTTCAACGAGAAGCTGGTGAGCATGATTCACGCGGTTGACCTCGTCCGTGGAATCGTGATGGCAGGCGAGAGCGACAAGACTAAAGGGGAAACCTATTTCGTCACATCAAGCGAGCTCTACGGCTGGAAGCAAATCGGCGAGGCAACCCGCAAAGTCATGAACAAGAAAGCGCTCCGCATCCGGCTGCCGGGGTTCATAGTCTACGTCATTGCGGCGTTTGCCGAGTTCTTCTCTCTCTTCAGTTCACAGCCCGCGCTGATCAATTTCGAGAAGGCCAGGGATATGGTGCAGGATTATTGGACTTGCGATCACTCAAAAGCGAAACGGGACTTTGGATTCGAACAGGGAATTTCGCTGGAGGATGGCATCAAGCGGACAGTGGATTGGTACAAAAAAGAGGGCTGGGTGTAGCGGCTCATCTTCACTTTCTGTGACCGGTTTCTCACCCTATAAGCTCTGAATTATCCCACCCGATCCGATGAGAGGCACGACTTGCCGGATTGGCGCGTAGTTCCTTGCTCTCTCTCTTGCGAAAAACCGACGGGATAATTACTTTCTAGGCAAAATCTGTTCATAATTTTCCTCCGACTCCAGGACGGACCATGCTTATCTTTCGCTTGGCCGTATTCTCTTTTGTCCTGCGGGCGACGTTTGGTACCGCCTTCTCACAAACCTACCTTTTTGACCACTTCAACATCGGTCACGGCCTCCCCTCGAATTGGGTAACAACGATTTGTCAGGACTCCAAAGGCTACTTATGGGTTGGAGGCGACGGAGGTATGGCCGTTCACAACGGCGTTGCGTTCACTCCTATCGGGTCGGCCGAGGGGCTTCCCGTACCGATGATCTGGAAATTGGCCGCAAGCCGCTCGAAGGCCGGCGTATTCATCGGAACATACGGCGGAGGGCCCAATGCCCCGCGCGAGAGCGGAGTTCACCGGATACAGAACGGGAGCATCTCCCCTATTGCGTTGAAGAGCAATTCTACTTCACACGCTGTATTTGAAATACTTCATGACCGCACCGGGACGCTTTGGTTCGGCACTACCGTGGGTGTGTTCAGAGTACACGCTGATACTGCTTCTTTCTTTCCAATCGGGACGGAATCGGGAGTCGTCGAGATTCTCCATGAGCTGAAGGACGGATCAATACTGATCGGGTTTGAAAAAACGTTGTACCGCTATACCCACCTCGATACCGGAGCCCATATCCAGATTGTTCCGGTCACAAACCCCGCATACACCTACACATGCGTCGTCGAAGACGAACAAGGCACCCTCTGGTTTGGAACAAGCCGGGGAGAAATTGCCCGGGTTCAAGGCAACAAGCTTACCGCTCTCAGGAGCACGCCGGCTGAATCAATGAATGATGTAGCCATTGACAAGAGTGGCAATCTCTGGTTTGCCACGAACCAAGGCCTGATTAGGGTTCAAACACGAAGGTTTGACCAGGCCAGAATTCTCCACTACACAACCGAAAACGGACTGGCTGGAAACGACATCACAACCTGCTTCATCGACAGGGAGGATAATCTCTGGCTCGGCGGAAGGTCGACGGGCCTCTCAAAGCTTGCCTACAGGAACATCGTCAGATTCCAGCTTGACGAGCTGCATCCGCAGGTGTTTGGCAACTCCGTTGCTGTAAACGATGCAGGACATCTCTTTACCATTACCGAAGAAAAGCTCTGGGAAACCTGGCGTGATGACGACGGAATCTGGCGCGCCTGGCTCCACGAAGTGCGTCACGTCGTTCCAACGCCGACTGTGCCGGGCCAGTTTATTGGAGGAATGTCCATCGATATATCCAAGGATGGAATGCTCTGGGTGGCATTCAGATGGGGAGGATTGCGGAGCTACCGTGTAACGCGGCGGCCAGGAAATCATTCCATTCTCACACCTGCCAACACATTACGTCCCGGTATCGAGCTTCCCCATGGTTCGGCAACAGGCATCTTCATCGACAACGACAATGTTCTTTGGTACAATATCCGGGGCGGCCCTATGGCCCGTATCGATCTCGCGACAATGAAGTTGCTCGACACTATCAGGGTCGCAGAAGGAACGATGCAGGCAATCCTTCCAACAAAAGATGATTCAGTCTGGATAGGTGCATTCAAAGCAGGAATTTCCGTACTGGCGCGGAACAGCGGGACCTACAACCTCGCACGAAGGATGACGACCGGAAACGGACTCGTCAGCGACCGCATTCGCTCAATGATTCAACGACGCAATGGCGACATCTGGATCGGGACAAGATTTGACGGAATAGTAATCTACCGTGACGGGAAGTTCCGTTCGTTGGGTTCGGCACAAGGTTTGCTCAACAACGCTGTTTGGAAGATTGTTGAGGACGAGGAGGGAAGAGTCTGGGTCGGGACGTCCGTAGGATTGCAATACACCGACCCTGACGGCGACCTGCTGCACACGCACCCCCGTCTCTCAGGCAAACAGGTTGGAGGACTCGGAACTGTGCATGGCAGGAAGATGCTATGGGTTACATACGAAGGCGAGTTGGCAATCTACGACTACGGAAGCGACAAGGAACCCAAAGCTCCTCCCCTCATAGAAATTGCGGGACTACGGGTAAACGGTATTGACAGAAATGTGCATGAAGACCTTGTGCTCCCCTATGACGAGAATTTCTGCGTTATCAGGTTCAGCGGACTCAGCTTCAGAGATGAAGGGGGATTACAACACCGTTACCGATTGCTCGGGCTTGATACAACCTGGAGTGAACCGACCAGCCAGCGTATTGTGACCTTTGGATCATTGCGGTCGGGAACCTACACGTTCGAGGTGCATGCCCTGACCGCGGACGGGACACAAAGCGCCCGCCCTGCCTCTCTATCGTTCGTCATCCTTCCACCCTGGTATCTTTCACCATGGACAATCGGGCTGTACGTGCTGTTCGGAGGCCTCTTCGTGTTTCTCTACATCAAGTTTAGAACACGCAAACTTGAGCAACACAGCAGGGAACTTGAACGGCTTGTCTCCGAACGAACCAGTGAAGTAGTTGAGCAGCGTAACCGTTTGCGGGAGCAGGCAGAGCATCTGAAGGAACTGGACGTACAGAAATCCCACTTCTTCGCAAACATCTCCCATGAGTTCCGAACCCCTCTTACCGTGATTCTTGGACACCTTGACAGACTGATGAAGAAGAATGCCCCCGAGTATGCAAATGATTACGATGTGATGGACCGTAATGCTCGAAGGCTTCTCCACTTCATCAACCAGCTTCTCGACCTCTCAAAAATAGAGGCCGGCGGTATAACACTTCGTACAACAAGAACAAATGTCGCAGCATTTACGAAGAGAACAGTGACTGCGCTTTCTTCATACGCAAGCCACAAAGGCATCTCCCTCACATTTAACGGAGCTCAAACTGATTCTCCGGGCGAGAGTGCGGTATTTGCCTATATCGATCAGGACAAGATCGAAAAAGTATTGGTGAATCTGATATCCAATGCTCTCAAGTTCACACCGCGCGGTGGAACTGTTGACGTATCCCTCGCTTCAGGGGTGTCCCGCAAAGAAACCCCCGGGGAGTTCGTAGAAATAGCCGTGAGCGACACAGGAGCAGGGATTCCTGCCCAGAAGCTTCCGTATGTATTCGACCGATTCTATCAGGTGGAAGATTACTCCCGACCAGGATATGAAGGAACCGGAATCGGTCTGGCGCTTGTAAAGGAGTTGGTAGAGTTACACCATGGGAGTGTGGAAGTTCAAAGTACCGAAGGAAAGGGAACGACGTTCACTATTTCACTTCCGCTTGGCACGGCACATCTCGATCAGACGGAAATTGCAGAGGAGGAGAGTATACCCTCCCCGCCCGAAGTAAAGGTCCGGCCGGAAATTGACTCTCCTATCATTGACGAGCCTCAGCTGAAAGAACTCTCCGACGAACCCCGTGCATTGATCGTCGAAGATAACTCCGATCTCCGAAGTCTGGTCAGGAACCAACTCTCCCCTGCCTACCGGGTGATCGAAGCGGAGAATGGAATGGCAGGACTTCGTAAGGCCGAAGAGTACCTCCCCGACATCATCATAAGTGATATTATGATGCCTGAAATGGACGGATATTCCCTCTGTAGAACTCTCAAAACCAATGAAAAAACCAACCACATTCCCGTCATCCTGCTTACAGCCAAAGCGACTACGGAAAACAAGCTTGAAGGTCTTGAGTTGGGGGCAGACGACTATCTCATGAAGCCATTCAACCCTGAGGAACTGCAAGTGCGTGTGCGTAATCTGATACAACTTCGCAAGCAACTCAGGGAAAAATTCAGCAGCGAAATGCTGCTGAAACCCGGTGTAGTGACCGTTCCCTCGCAGCACAAGGTCTTTCTTGAGAAAGTGACATCGGCCATCGAACAGCATATTTTTGAAGAAGAGTTCAGTGTTGAGGCCCTCGCCGCTGAAGTAGGAATGAGCCGCTCGCAACTGCATCGCAAACTCAAAGCTCTTACGAACAAGGGCCCGAACGAGTTGATTCGCTCCTTCCGGCTTCAAAGAGCCGCCGAACTCATCAGGCAGGATGCCGGCTCATTGGCAGAAATTGCTTATCAGGTGGGATTCGGGAGCCAAGCCCATTTTTCAAGGAGTTTTGGAGAGGAGTTCGGGATGAGCCCGTCCGATTACAGAAAGACCTTCTCACAGGACTAGGACAGTCACGTCCAACCACCCAAGTCCACCCCACGCTACATTCCATCAAATCCCTGCGACATTCCCTCAAAAATGAGGGTACTTGATCGATTCACCCGGTGCATCGTCAATGCCCATCAAGTTGAATGCGACATTCTGCCGACACTTTGCCCCAGCATTGAAAGACTTAGCCTATCCCATCATGCTATCTTTGCCCCGTCATTAACGACGGGTTGGCCGTCACCGATTGCACGACTGTGATGCCGACATAAGGCGGCGTCAGATTTCATGCAATCACTTACTCATCAATCACAATAAGGAGGTATCACTATGTTAAAGCGCATTGCAGTATTCGTCTACGGCGTGGCATCGTATGCGCTATTTTTCGGGACGTTCCTGTATGCCATAGGGTTCATCGGCAATTTCTTTGTGCCGAAGACTATCGATGGAACACCTGAAGTGCCGTTCGGTGAGGCATTGCTCATTAATCTTGCGCTCCTCTCCCTCTTTGCAATCCAGCACAGCGTTATGGCGCGGCTTGGTTTCAAACGGTGGTGGACGAGAATTATTCCGAAGCCGGCAGAGCGCAGCACCTATACGCTCCTCTCAAGCCTCGCCCTCATTCTCATGTTCTCAATGTGGCAGCCCTTGGGCGGAGTTGTCTGGGATGTACAGGACTCTGTTGGACAGATCGTTCTCTATACGTTGTTCGGATTGGGATGGGGATTGGTTCTTCTTTCCACATTTCTGATCAATCACTTTGATCTCTTCGGACTGCGTCAGGTTTGGCTGTATCTGAGAGGAAAGGAATATACACCCCTCGCTTTCCGGACGCCGAGTCTGTACAAATATGTCCGTCATCCACTGTATGTCGGCTGGTTATTCGCATTCTGGGCGACACCGACCATGACGGTCACACACTTGCTCTTCGCAGTCGTGACAACAGCATATATCCTGTTTGCCATCAGGCTTGAGGAGCGTGACCTTGTGGGCGAGCATGGCCCGAAGTACGAGGCATACCGCAAGCGAGTCCCGATGCTTGTACCGTCGTTCAAATCCAGAAGACTTCAAGAAGCGGTCAACTGAAGGGAGAAGGACACATGCCTAAATTTCGGATAGAACCATGAAACCACTGGCAAGTGTAGCGACATCGCTCCGGCATAATCCCTTGGTCCGGCTGTACAAGAACTACGTAATTGACAGCATCCTCATCATCAAGCGTCATGGATTCAAGGAACTGATCAGACGAAGAGGTTGGAAGATCGTCTGGATTGTCGGCGGCTATTACCTCGTCAGGGACACACTGGTGTACATTGTACTTCCCTACTGCATTGCACGGGGAGTGTTTTGAAGTAACAACAACTCATATTTCTCATCCGGGGCCGTACCCGCAGCGAGGGCGGTCCCGGAATTCTATTCACAAGGATACGATAATGGGAACTGAATCACAGAACAGCTACCTGATGCCGGAACGGATGGAGGCAACACAGATGCTTCTCGTCATCATCGACATCAGCGGATACACGACATTCATGAAGCGGCACGTGGGACGGCTGGTGCATGCCGAACGGATCGTCTTGAACCTGTTGCACACCATCGCAACTGTTGCAAGCGGGCCGCTGGTGTTGCACGAGTTGACGGGCGATGCTGTGTCGTTCCATGCCTACTGCCATGACGAGACGTCCGCTGACAAGATTCTTCCCAGAGTAAGACAAAGCTTGCTTGCTGCGCGACGGCGGTGGGATAAGATGAAGCATATCGGCTGCGAAGTCTGTGCGACTTCGACATTGGAAGCCAAGGCCGTGCTGCACTACGGAACCGTGGTGCTGTCGCATTGCAGCGGGCGGATCAAGATTGCGGGTCCGGACGTGATCCTCGCGCACCGTCTTTTAAAAAACTCTGTCGTCGAAGATTCCTACGTCCTTATGACAGCGGAGTTCTACGACATGCTGGAGACGTTCAGCTTTTCGCACGCGCGCTGGCAGCTCGAACATTGCAGCGGGTTTGGGGATAACGCAGTTCTGGTGTGGTACCCTGACAGGGAAGACCGGCACGCAACCACTTCACGTAGTCGTTCGGGATCACGCAAGCGGCGTGGCAGGCCTTTCGCACGCACACATTCCCTTTCCGCGTCTTCCCGCTCCGTCTCAGCCAGTTCCTGAAAAAGTGTAAGTTATTCCACACTCTCCGCGAGAACTGAGGTGGCGATCTCAAGCGCCACTTACCCCCGGTACTCGAGCAAGAGTACGGTAATATCGTCGCTTTGCAGTGCCCGACCCATGTATTTCATTACATCAACGATGATACCACGGACAAGCTTTTCGGTCGTGTCGGGATTGTGTGTTGTGAGGTATTGCAAGAGCCGGGATTCCAAGTACAGTTCCTCCTTGTCATTCAACGCCTCCGTCACGCCGTCGGTATAGAGAATCAACCTGCTGCCGGGCGAACACCGCAGTTGCCGGGATTCGAACTTGAAGTTCTTGAACTTCCCCAGTATGACTCCGGGCGTATCCTGCAACTGCACCACTGAGGACTCCTCCACAAGAAACGGCAACGTGTGGCCTCCGTTGCAATAGCTGACAATTCCGCTCGACGTGTTGAGCACGCCGTAAAACACTGTCACAAATGTCCTCGGGTCGCTCTCCGGAATCAGCATTGCATTGACCTTCGAAAGACACTCCGCCGGATCAAGGAATTGCGACGCGAAGCTCTTGATCATGGTCCGTGCGACTGCCATATAGATGGCGGCGGGAACTCCCTTCCCCGACACATCGCCCACAACGAAACCAAGATGTGTCTCGTCAATCAGGAAATAGTCGTAGAAATCTCCCCCCACATCCTTTGCCGGATGCATCTCGGCATAAATGGAGAACTCGGAGCGTTCCGGAAACGCCGGGAACACCCTCGGCAGTATCTGCTGCTGGATGCGATGCGCGGCGTCGAGATCATTCTGAACGGCGGCGAGCTGCTTTCTGTCGTCCATCGCTGATTGGATCGCCGCAATCTCCCTCATCCCTTTTTCAATCGTCAGGTGAAGGTCGTTGAAATCAATCGGTTTGGTGATGAAATCAAAGGCTCCCCTGTTCATCGCCGTGCGGATATTCTCCATATCACCATAGGCCGACACAATCACGGTTTTCAGTGCCGGGTTGTTTTTTTCCTGCAGCCGTTGCAACAGTGTCAGCCCATCCATACGGGGCATATTGATATCGGACAGGATGAGCGTGACATCCTCCGACCCGTTCAGTTGATCGAGCGCCTCCTGACCATTCTCCGCAAAAACAAACTGATACACGTCATTCTGAATCTGCTTCCGGAATTTCTGGAGGATCAGCATTTGCAGATCGGGCTCGTCATCAACGACCATGATTTTGGGCATTGTCATATCTATTCCGCTCCTGATTGACCCGCCGAGTGTTTCTTCATGAGGGCATGAATCTCCTGTTTCAGCGTCTCAAAGTCTATAGGTTTCGTAAAGAACTCCTTTGCGCCTGATTCGATCGCCTTGCGTTGGTTCTCCGTATCCCCGTACGCCGAGATCATGCTCACGTGGATGTTCGGGTATTTCTCCTTGACGATATTCAGAAGCTCCAGTCCCGTCATTCCCGGCATGTTGATGTCCGAGAATACATACACAACATCGGGCGGATCCGAACTGCCGAGCATCTCTATAGCCTGCTGCCCTGAGAAGGCAAACACCAGCTCCAGTTCGCCATTCCGGATTTCCTTTCTGAACTTTTGCAGAAAGAGCATTTCCACATCTCTTTCATCGTCGACGACAAGAAACTTCATACCCTATCCGTTTATTTTTTGTTCGAAGTGGCTTTTACTTGAAAGAACAACGACAACGGTTGCACGTTTTTTACGCGGAGTCAGCCGGTAACTTGATGATAAACGTTGATCCGACATTGTCCTCCGTCTCAACCTTCAGCTCTCCTCCATGCCCTTTGACGATATCATAGCTCAACGATAACCCCAACCCTGTTCCCTGTCCTGTCGGCTTGGTCGTGAAGAAGGGCTGGAAGATTTTTCCCATGATTGATTCAGGTATGCCGTTCCCGTTGTCCGTAATACCAATCTCTATCATACCATTATTTTTCCTCGTCGACACAGTGACAAGAGGTTCAAAGTTCTCGATCCCGGATTGTTTCTTTTCATTCACCACATAAAAGGCATTGGTGATCAGATTCAGTATTACTCTTCCGATATCCTGTGGTATGACATTCACTTTTTCCAGGCTTTCATCAAAATCGGTTTTCATCGCAGCATTGAACGATTTGTCCTTTGCCCTCAGGCCATGATAGGCCAGCCTCAAGTATTCATCGGCCAGGGCATTGATATCGGTGGGCTCCTTTGTGCCGCTGCTGCTGCGGCTGTGCTGCAGCATGCCTTTGACAATGGCATCGGCCCTTTT
>CAZBWR010000016.1:0-45320 GCA_964495695.1 uncultured Chitinophagales bacterium
TAGTTCTGGTCAAGAGTGAGTGACTTCGGGAGGCCGGCATCAGTATCGGCTATCGAGTTGATTATAGGCGTGCCGACGGAGATGGAGAGACCTTCGAATGCACCGTTGATGGTCTGTGCGGCGGTGAGAGAATCTTCAGCAAAACCGATTGTCAGATGAGTAGGGATTTGTGTGAGATAGCGGTCGCAACAGGTCCACTGCCGGCCGAAGCCGAAGACCGTCATGTTGTTCTCCATCTGATAAAAAATGTCCTGCAGATTGTCATCTTCGTGGTGAGCGAGATAGAGAACGCGGCGCAGCGCCCTGTCTCCAAAATACACCCACTCCGGGTAGGGGATATCGCCGAACCAGCTTTGCGAAAGGAGCAGACGTTCGCCTGATGATCGAACCCAGAAGTCGGAATTTGCTTCGAGCAAACCTCCGGGGGTTCCTTCGTACAAAATCCAGAAATTGGATGCACGCTTCATCAAGGTCATGCGTGCGTAGTCGGGGAAAATGTCCCACTTCCATCGCCAGCCGTCGTCGTTCGTGCGGGAAAAGATGGTGCCCTTCAACGGTCCGTGACTCAGAATCCGGCTTGTGCCGTTGGTGTATCCGGGATGCGCGCATACGCCGAGATTCGGAATCCCTCTGAACTCTCCGGCAGATCCGCCGCCGGGGCGATAGCTGATCCAATCGTTGTTGTTCAGATCGATCATGCTTGCGAATCCGCCGCCAAGCTTGTGATAATAGTAGGTGGCGAGCGGCGTCGTTATACGATAACTCTGCTGTCCCTGATACTGGACGCTATCCGTAATATTGATACGGTTTGAGAAGGAGGGGAGTGTGAAACCTGAGGCAGTATCGAACAAAACACGGTAGAAACGTGTGGCGGTTGGGGCGGTTACTCCCTTCATCAGGAACGTGAGTGTCCCCCTCGCATTCGATGTCGCGTTGAATGTACTATCCGGATCGAACTGGAAGTCAACGGCTGCATCAATGGTCGCCCCCGATGAGTTGATCTCCCTGACTCTTATCGAATTACTGTTCATGCTGCCGGCAACGCCGAGGCCCGAAAGCAGCTGTGTGAAATTCAGATCAACTTCAACCGGTTTTGCGGAGCGCTGGTGGCCGTTAGCACTGATGTTGACCTGGACAGCGTAGCGTTGGGCATACCCTGTGTGCAGAGCAAGAGCTGCAGAAAGAACAGCGGCTGTCAGAAAACGGTGTGACCCCCCCATAGTATCCTCCCCTCGTTGTTTGTTATTTCATCAAGACGAGCTTCCGGACTGCCGTATACGGGCCAGCCTGAAGCCTGTAAAAATAGATTCCGCTTGGCAGACCGGACGCCGTAAATATACGTTCGTACCGACCCCCCTGCAACGCTCCGTTGATAAGAGTGGCAACTTCACGTCCTGATAAGTCGAAAACTGCAAGCCTGACGTTTGTTTCTCCGTCAACATCAGGAATCTGAAAGCGAATCGTCGTCGTCGGATTGAATGGATTCGGGTAGTTCTGCTCAAGCAAGAATCTCTCAGGAACAGCATCACCGATGCGCACTGCCGCTGGTGACGCGGGGAAGAAGAGTTCAAGAGCGTTATCGATATGTGCACGCCAGTTTCCCCAACTATGTCCTTCGTTGTACTCTTCGTAGCGGTACGTGTATCCCTTGCTCTGGAGAATCGGGATGAAGTTCCTCACAAGCGGGAGAAGAACGGGGATGTCATACGTTCCCAGATCCAAATACAATTTCAGGTTCAATCTGTGCGAACTTTGAAACCCCGACGAGATGGATGAAATAATGTTGCTTGATTGCGCGGCGACGTTTCCGAACACGTTCGAGTGATTCAACCCCAGCCAGAGCGCAATGTTGCCACCGTTTGATGCGCCGAGGGTTGCACGGAATGCTGGATCTTTTCGGGTTCGATATCGCGCATCAATGTAGGGGAGAAGTTCATTCACGATGAAGGATGAGAATTGCGTGATTTGATTGCCGGCATATTCGGGTGTGCGGTTGACGGGAGGAACAAAAACCGCAATCACAGGCTTGATCCTGTTCTCGGCAATCAGATAGTCGAGAACGTTATGTGCTTGTGCAAGCGTAACATACTCAAGTCCATCGTGAAACAGAATAACCCCGAAGCTGTCCGGTGATGAAGCATACCCGGGCGGCGTGTAGACTCTGATCGTCCGTGAGTTATTCAGGTTTGTAGAAAAGAACGTCGTGTCCCGTAACGTCCCATGGGGGATTGAGGGATAGTAGAGAATCTCAGGGGCCGGAACATAGGCGGGCATCCGCAGTTCGGAATTCGGGCCGAACCCGCCGGAAACGAGCAGCGGGTTGCGCGGATCAAGAATCCAGTTGCTGCCGTTTAGCACGAACTTGTAATCCAGACGCGCGTCTGACTCAAACGTCTGCGACCGATACCAAAAGTCTGTTGTAGAGAGCCGCGTCATGGGGAAGGCCGATGCGCTCCAATTGTTTGCGTCTCCGGGTACAGACACGCTCGACGCGCTGCCACGGTAGATGAAGTGCGCGGTCGTGCCTCCCTCGATAAAAGGGAAGGAGGGGGTGGCATTCATAAAACTGTCAACAATAGCGCTGCGTTGAGGTTCCGGTGCTGCCGTCACACGATTGAGAAAATTCTGAAACGTTTGTGTGACGGCCGTTGATGTCATCAGGAAGAGGATTACCGCTGTCGTCAAGGCCTTCATTGCGATCTCAATGTCTGGATAATCTGACCGGATTCAATCTATTCAATAAAAATCGTGCATACAAGTTTGTTCGTAACGGTCAGTTTTATATATTGTGACCGTTCTATCGAGGGATTATGTTTTATGCAATGTTCTAATTGCGGTAGCGAACTCAACGCGCAAGCTAAGTTCTGTCCTGTGTGTGGAATTGCCGTTGCTCAACCTCCGGCCACAGCGAGTTCCGGGCCCGCAAAACCTAAAAGCCGTACTCGCAAGGTTGCGATGGTTCTCTTTCCTGTGGTTTTGCTGACAGGCATAGCACTTTTTGTAGCGTACCTGAATCCTTCGGTTCACCCCGTCATCAAGAACCAGCCCAACGTCGGCGGCAGCAGCGGTTATGGAGAGCAGTCTTTCGCAATGACTACTCTGACGGCCGAGGAACGCAACGGGGACCTTGTATTCTCTCTTGATGCCTTGAAGAAGCACCGGCTGATTCGCTTCGAGCATCGCGGAGGTAAAACTCCCCGCTGGGTGATGGCATACATCGCCCCAAACGGTCAACTCGTAACGGCAATCAGCATCAGTGAACACTGCGGGTCAACAGAGTTCACTATAAAAGATAATAAGGTCTTTTGCGCACGCTGTCCTTCCAATTGGGATATGATGACCATGGAAGCATACGCTTGTTGCGCAAAGTACTACCCCGATCCGATTCCCAGTCGGATCGTTGGTGATTCAGTTCACGTTGCGAAAGCGACTGTCGAACAATGGGCCGGTCGTTTGTAGGCCCTTAGCATCCATCCCGGTTGTATGTAGCCTAAGCATACACACCTGAACCACAACTACCTGACTGGAAAATACCTGAGAGCATGCTCGCCGGCTTCCTCTCTCGTGGTTGCAGATTGTAGAATCTACAATCGCAGCTTGAAGATGGGAGGATCGTTTTGCCGGAATCCGAATAAAAACTCCCGATTCGCTTTCCGCAATGATGTGGACTGATGTTTGAACATAAGAGGGGGCGATTGTCCGCCCTGCGGTTTGTGCGTTTTCTTTATCAGATGGAGATATATGTGATGAGACTTCTCTTCCGTTTTACGTTAGTTCTTGCCGGCTTCGTTTTTGGCGCGCAACACCTTGTTGCGCAAGGAACCGTAGTGTTCGCCGTGAACGCCGGGGGACAGGCATACACAAGTTCCTCGGAGTCGATCAATTATTTGAAAGACACCCTCGTCTCTGGCGGCGGAACATATCGGGGATCGACCGTGCCGATTGCCGGAACAACGGATCCGGAGTTGTACCTCACAGAACGGTGGGGAACGTTTTCTTATGCGATTCCCTTGCCGAATGGTAATTATACTCTCTCATTGCGTTTTGCCGAAATATATTGGAATGCCGCGGGCCGGCGGGTATTTAATGTGCTGGTAAACGACTCCATTGTACTGCCGCAGTATGATATCTTCGCGGAAGCAGGAAGAAATGTGGCGGTAGACAAGACATTTCCCGTAACCGTCACCAATGGGGTCTTGCGTGTTTCGCTCCGTGCCGTAGCGGACCAGGCGAAGCTGAGTGCCTTGATCGTCAGGGCGAACTCTTCAAGTGTCCCCATTATCACCTCACATCCCTCAAACCAGCAGGTTTCTGCCGGACAATCGGCGACTTTTCACGTCAGCGCCACGGGTGTAGCGCCTCTCTCGTTCCAGTGGCAACGGAATGGCACCGACATCTCCGGCGCAACGGCATCATCGTATACACTATCTGCAGCCGCAAAATCCGACAGCGGGGCGTTATTCCGATGCGTGATCTCAAACGCACAAGGAAGCGCAACGAGTAACCCCGCACGGCTTGATGTGGTTTCTCCAACTCCTCCTGTAATCAACACGCATCCGGCATCACAGAGTGTGTTTGAGGGACAATCGGCGACCTTCAATGTCGTCGCTACGGGTTCACAACCACTCGGCTATCAATGGCAGAGGAACGGAGTGAATATCAGCGGGGCGACAACTTCCGCGTACATGCTCGCAAGCTCATCACTTGCAGATAGCGGGGCATCGTTCCGATGCGTTGTTACGAACAGTGCAGGCACCACCGTATCCAATGCAGCTGTGCTCTCAGTAAACCGGGTGGTTGGGGGATCGATAATTTTCGCAGTCAATGCCGGCAGTACCAGGTTCGTTTCGTCCTCCAGCGGCATCGTGTACGGCAACGACAGTCTTGTGAGTGGCGGCAATTCCTACACATCATCTGTGCGTCCGATTGCGAACACGGAGGATGGCCAGTTGTATTTGAGTGAACGCTGGGGGATGTTTTCGTACAACATTCCTGTTGCGAACGGCGAGTATGAAGTTGAACTCAAGTTTTGTGAAACATACTGGACGCAGCCCGGCCAGCGTGTCTTTCATGTGAACATTGAAAGCCAGCGGGTCCTCTCCAACTTTGACCTGTTAACGATCGTTCCCCGCAACACTGCACACGATCGCCGGTTTCTCACGACGGTAAATGATGGAGTATTGAACGTTCAATTTACGCCCGTTGTTGACAACGCCCGCCTAGGCGGCATTGTTGTGCGAAGTGTCTCGGCAAGCGCGCAGCCTCCTGTAATAACTACACACCCTGCAAACCAATCGGTGGCAGAGGGAGGGACGGCGAGTTTTTCTGCGGCGGCAAACGGATCCCAGCCCCTCTCATACCAATGGCAGCGCAACGGGGTGAACGTCACGGGAGCAACGTCACAGACATACTCGATCCAGTCAGTCTCCCGCTCGGACAGTGGAGCAATGTTCAGGGTGTTCGTCACCAACAGCGCCGGTTCGGTTGCGAGCAATCAAGCCCGACTTGATGTTCTTCCGGTACAAGCCGTTGCGCCGACGATTACCACCAATCCGGCAACCCAAACTGTAAATGCGGGGCAGACTGCAACGTTCACTGTAGCAGCGTCTGGAACCGCTCCTCTCTCGTATCAGTGGCAGAGGAACAATGTTAACATCAATGGCGCCAATGCCGGCACCTATACGACGCCGGCAACGACCGCATCTGACAGCGGGACCGCCTATCGTTGCATAGTGACGAACTCAGCGGGCTCCGCAGCAAGCTCGGCCGCGATTCTGCATGTTAATACCCCCGCACCATCGGGGGGGAATATCATCTTTGCGACCAACAGTTCAGGACCCGCGTATACTTCTCCCTCTGGTGTCAGCTACTCCGCCGACCAGTTTTTCTCGGGTGGGAATACCTACACACTCGCCAGTGCTCCGGTTACTGGTACGGAAGATGTCTTGCTGTTCCGAAGCGAGCGGTGGGGTACGTTCTCGTACACCATTCCGGTTGTGAATGGTGATTATGAAGTCGTCCTGCGCTTTGCGGAAATCTACTGGGGTGAATCCGGACGCCGCGTCTTCAACGTTGCAATTGAAGGTGTTCAGCGGTTGACGAATTTTGACATCTTTGCAGCGGCTGGCAAGAACGTTGCAATCGACCGGACGTTTCCTGTCACGGTCAATGACGGGCAACTTAACATTGTCTTCTCGGCAGTTGCTGATAATCCAAAGCTCAGCGCGCTGGTCGTTCGATCACAATCCTCTTCGCCTATGCCGCCGGCGATTTCACAGCACCCTGCAGCACGGACCGTCACGGAGGGTGAGCCGGTGACGTTCACTGTGCAGGCTGGCGGAACCGCTCCTCTCTCGTATCAATGGCAAAGGAATGGGACGAACATCACCGGAGCGACGTCGTCATCATACTCAATTCCTCAAACTGCACGTGCAGATAGCGGAGCTTCATTCCGCTGTGTGGTTTCAAATCCGCATGGCACGGTCAACAGCAACAGTGCTGTATTGACTGTTCTCCAGTCTGTTTCAACGGGTGGGAATGCGAATATCATCTTTGCGGCCAATGCGGGCGGCGCACGGTTCGTTTCTCCGGTGACGAACATCGTGTACGGTAATGATAGTCTGGTCTCCGGTGGAAACTCACACACCTCATCGAGCAGGGATATTCTCGGCACCGAAGATGACGTGCTCTACTTGTCGGAACGCTGGGGCACGTTCTCGTATGCCATTCCGGTCCAAAACGGAGAGTATGAAGTCGAGTTGAAATTTGCTGAAACCTACTGGACGGAACCCGGCCAACGTATCTTTCATGTAAACATCGAAGGAGTCCGGGTTCTGAGTGACTTCGATATCCTTGCGGTTGTTCCGAGAAATACCGCCCACGATAGAAGGTTCATGACAACCGTGACGGACGGAACATTGAACGTCCAGTTCACTGCAGTTCGCGATAACGCACGACTTGGTGGCATTGTCGTTCGTGCGCAGGGACCGCCATTGCCTCCGGCAATCACGACTCATCCTGCCTCAGTTACGGTTGACGAGAGGGCAACAGCGCAATTTTCAGTTGCAGCGACCGGAAACCAGCTCCAGTTCCAGTGGCAGAGGAATGGAGTGAATATCACAGGTGCAACCGGGCCTTCGTACACAACTCCGCCAACAACCGCATCTGATAACGGAACGACGTACCGTGTTGTGGTGTCGAATACTGCCGGGAGTGTTACAAGTAACAACGCAACCTTAACAGTTCGTGCGGCAGCACCAACTACTGCAGACGGGCCGTGGTGGAATACGCGGTGGCGCTATCGTTTGCCCGTTGCGGTCGGGACGAACGGCTTTGCCCGGACAAATCATGTGGCTAACATTTCGGTGAACTTCACCACGCACCTTGCATCGTTTGGTGTTGCTGCCCCGATGAATACACAGTCAATCCGGATTGTCGAGGTGAACGCCAACGGTGTTGTCATCGATTCAAACGCAGTCTTTCAATTCGATCCTGCCGGGACCTTCCATGCATCGTCGAATGCAAGCGGAACCTTGGCAGTTCTGTTGTCAGGCACCACGCCTGCCGAGGCTCTCCGGAACTTTCACATCTATTTCGATACCGACGCCGGCTTTACACCTCCGTCGTTTGCGACGCAAGTGTCGTTGACGGACAATGTGATGTTCCAAGGTCAGTCAAGCTACAGGATCACGAATCAACTCGGATCGATGTGGTACCACAAGGTTGGCGGAGGCTTTGCGGGACTCAGAGACCTGAATGACGTTGAATGGATCGGTTATAACGGAAGTCCCGGAAGCGGCGGTGCAGGAGAATACAGAGGAATTCCGAATCTTGGCGCGTACGGTCATCCCGGCTACACGAACGGGTCAAGCACGATACTGAGCCAGGGTCCGGTCAAAATAACGATACAGACAGTTACCACTGACGGCTCAAACGCGCGTTGGATTTGGGAGTTTTATCCGGCATATCAGACCATGACACTGCAACAGACTGCCGTTAACTATTGGTTTTTGTATGAGGGGACGCCGGCCGGAACATTGAACCAGACGAGCGGATATATCAAGACTTCCGCCGGGCAGACGATGAATCTCGGTTCTTCGTTTGCTGCTGATTTGCCTGGGCCGGAATGGGCGTATTTCGGAATGACAGGGCAGCCCCGGTTCCTGTATTTCGTTCATCACGAAGACGATGCGCATATAGATCACTACCGTCCGTTCCCCGGTCCGATGACGGTGTTCGGTTTCGGACGCGACGGTTCGTCCGTGAACAGGTACATGAGTGCCACCCCGCAACGGTTCACCTTCGGGTTCGGCGAGCAGGAACTGCAATCGGCACAGATTATCAACGGCGCTTTTCGTGACCTGACCATCAGCACAGGGTCTGCCCAGCGGCTTGATCCACCGGTTATCTCGCAACATCCTGCAAACAAGAATGCCAGTCCCGGGCAAACAGTGTCATTCACAGTCGTTGCCACCGGCCTGGCGCCGTTTGCTTATCAATGGCAGAAGAACGGAACGAACATCGCCGGGGCAACATCCGCGACATACACAACCCCGTCACTTACACGGGCAGATAGCGGTTCACTCTATCGTTGTGTGGTCAGCAATGCCGCCGGTTCGGTTGCGAGCAACTCCGCTGTGCTTCGCGTTGTCGCAGGTGTAACGTCGCATCTTGCGTTCCGCCATGCGATTATCGACTCCGAAGGACCCCGTAACCCGCATTGCAAAGCGCTGGGAGATATCAACGGCGACGGATTTTTGGACGGCCTTGCGGCAAGCTCGTCGAATCTTATCGACGGATTGTTTTGGTACGAGTACCCGACATGGAGAAAAACACGGATTGCTCAGGGCTCATTCTCGACAGCCATGACATTGGGCGATGTTGACGGGGACGGCGATCTTGATGTCATCATTCCCAAGGGAGAGTTCTACGGCTCCTCGGTTTGGTGGTATGAAAATCCTCTGCCTGCAGGCAACCCGGCAACTGCTCCGTGGACGGAACGCCTCATCGGGAATGCAGGGGCCCATGATGTTGTTGCCGGTGACATCAACCGTGATGGAAAACTGGATGTGATAGTTCGTGTGGGAAATGCCACGACATTATTCATTCAGAACGCCGGCTTTACCTGGACGAAGAGCGTCATCAACACGCGGCCATTCGAAGGGACGGCATTGGGTGACATCGATGGGGACGGCGATCTTGATGTTGTTATCAACGGCTACTGGCTTGAGAATCCGCTGCCGACCGGAAATCCTTCCGCCGGACTCTGGACGGAACGTCCGGTAGCACCGGGCTGGACTGACAAAGCGGCGGCCGCTGTCGCGGATGTCGACGGCGATGGCAAGCTGGATATTATTCTCGCTCCGTCAGAGACTGCGAACGGAAAGATGTCCTGGTTCAAAGCGGCGAACCCGAGGACCGGACCGTGGATCGAGACTATTATCGACAGTACGGTTTCGTACATTCACACGCTTCAAGTGGCGGATGTTGATAACAACGGGCTCATTGACATCTTTGCCGCAGAGATGCATCAATCCACAGATCCGGATGAAGTAAGTATCTACCTCAATTACGAGAGTGGCACAGTCTGGCGCCAGCACATTGTCGCAACGTCCGGTTCACACAATGCCCAGATTGGCGACATCGACCGTGACGGCGATCTCGATCTCTTCGGTGCAAACTGGAGCAGCGATGCGCCGAACAGAGCGGTCATCGAATGGTGGCAGAATATATCCGGTAACCTTATTCCGCTTAACTCGTGGCGCAGGCATGTGATCGATTCGAGCAGGCCGTGGCGGGCAATCTTCATCGATGCGGCAGATCTCGACGGTGATTCATTCAAGGATATCGTTGCAGGTGCATGGTGGTATAGAAATCCCGGCCGGGCCTCAGGACAATGGACGAGGAACGTGATCGGATCTCCGCTGAACAACATGGCTGTGCTGCATGATTTTGATAATGACGGCCGGATGGACATCCTCGGCACGAAGGGTATTGACGCCAACAGGAACTCCGAGTTTGTGTGGGCGAAGAACAACGGCACCGGCGGCTTTACAATTCATCAGAATATGACGGCCGGGGAGGGGGACTTCCTCCAGGGTGTGGCGGTCGGCAGGTTCAATGGAAACCAGCTCGAAGTCGCCCTCTCCTGGCATGAGGCAGGGAGGGGTGTGCAGATGTTGAGTGTTCCTGCGAATCCTGCTACAACAACGTGGGGATGGCGAAGAATATCCACCACGTCCCAGGACGAACAACTCACGGCGGGTGACATCGATCGTGACGGCGATACGGATCTTCTGCTCGGAACGAAGTGGCTTCGCAACGACGGAGCGACATGGGCACCATTCACGCTCTTCAATCCTTCGGGCGCCGGTCAAACCGATCCCGACAGAAATCGCCTTGCAGATATCAACGGCGACGGGCGCTTCGACGCTGTGGTTGGCTATGAAGCGCTCGGAATTCCGGGCAAGCTTGCATGGTACGAACAGCCGGCAAATCCGACTTCGTTGTGGACTGAACGGGTTATCTCCACTAATCTCATCGGACCGATGAGTCTCGACGTGGCGGATATGGATGGCGACGGTGACCTGGACATCATTGTTGGAGAACACAACTACAACACTCCCTCAACCTCGCGTCTCCTGATTTTCGAGAATGAGGATGGCAGCGGGAATTCATGGCGTCAGCATGTTGTCCATACGGGCGACGAACATCATGACGGAGCCATTGTGGTTGATATCGACAACGATGGTGACCTCGACATCATATCCGTCGGCTGGACGAATTCTCTTGTCGTGTTGTACGAAAACACAGCCCTCCGGAATTCGCTTGCGCGTCCCGGATCGGTGAAGGGATCAGTTGCGGCCCGGCAAGACCGCTCATTTGTTCCTGACAAGTTCGCGCTGCATCAAAACTATCCCAACCCGTTCAATCCTGCGACGGTGCTTGAGTTTGATGTGCCCGAGGCGGCGCATGTTTCGATCCGTCTCTATGATATTCTCGGAAGAGAGGTCGGCACAATTCTGAATGACCACAAGCAACCCGGACGATACTCCGTGACGGTTAACGGTGCCGGTCTGGCAAGCGGCACGTACGTTTATCGGATGCAGTCCCAAGGCTTTGTTGAATCTCGTAAGATGATCATGGTACGGTAGGTTCCGCTGGAAATTACTTTTTTGATTAGTCTCAATCACACGGCACCCTCTGGGTGCCGTTTTCTTTTGTGACACAAGACAAACTTCAAGCGAATAGTCGCAAAAATTTGTACCGAACGTGACAATTATCATCTTGTTGCCGCCTGTGTATTCACATATTACCTTTAGAGATTCTACAAAGTGCTTGGAAATTTTGACGTTAAGCACTACAATAAACCATCACAACACACAACAAGGGAGGGTAACATGGTGATGAACAGATTGTCGAAGACGCTGATGGTTTTGTTCATGCTCGTTGCCGTTGTGAGTTTGTTCTCATCTGCTGCGCGCTCGCAAACGTGGGCGCAACAAATCGGAGTGGATGGAACACATTTTTCGGCGATGAGTTTTCTTGATGATTTTACAGGATATGTTTCTGGAGCGTATGGCGTAGTCCAAAAAACTACGAATGCCGGAGCTTCATGGAGCATTGTGAGTCCTCCGACGTTTCGATCTTTCTCTGATCAGTTCTTTCTGAATCACAATGTCGGATGGGTTGTGGGGGAGATGGGCGTCATTTATAAGACAACCAATGGCGGCTCAACATGGTCTCAACAAGCGAGTGGAACAACCGCCTGGCTTAACGTTGTACACTTTATGGATGCAAACATCGGCTATGCAGCCGGTGCCAATGGCACAATCATAAAAACCACGGATGGCGGAACAACGTGGACGCCTCAGGAAAGCGGCACGACGGCAACCATCGAAGGTGCGTGTTTTTCAACGGCGCCAACCGCGTGGCTTGCGACGAGTGGCGGTGCATTGCTTCGCTCGAGCAACGGCGGTGCGAATTGGCAGCAGCAAAACGTTCTCCCGTCGCATAGCCTTCATGATGTGCATTTCCTTAACAGCACAACCGGCTGGGTCGTAGGAAGCGGAGGGATCATCAGTAAGACGACTGATGGCGGTACGTCGTGGACTGACCTGACAAGCGGCACAACAATGAATCTCAACAGCCTTGCCGTGGTCGATGCGAATTACCTGTGGGTTGTTGGTGATGGTGGCGTGATTCTCAGGTCAACAAATGGCGGAACGACCTGGCAGCAACAGAGTTCTTCAACCACACGGAATCTTCGCACGGTGTTTTTCCTCGATCAGTTTCACGGCTATGCCGCGGGACTTCACAGCACTATTCTTGAATATGCCGTCGTACACGCGTTGCCTGTGCAGCTGGCTCGTTTTACCGCTACGGTAACTGGCGCGAATACTGTGAGGCTCGATTGGACTACTGTCAGTGAGGTAAACAATTACGGATTCTACGTACAACGGTCACACGGATCCGCGCTATCATTCGAGCGCATTCCCAATAGCTTTCTGCCGGGTGCGGGCACGATAAATAGTCCCCGGGACTATACCTTTACCGACACCGGTGTTACTGCGGGCCGTTGGTACTACAGGCTCGAACAGCACGATATGGATGGAACTGTGCATTACAGCGAGCCCATCTCAGTGGATTTTGTGACAAGTGTGCTTTCAAAAGATGCGCCTGTCGCATTTGCCTTGAGCCAGAACTATCCCAATCCGTTCAATCCTGCAACTACTATCAGGTTCGACATCGCTTCACCGTCGAGTGTCAGTCTCAAGATTTTCGATCTCACAGGGCGTGAAGTTGCAACGCTGGTAAACGCCGAACTTGAAGCAGGATCATACCAACGCATATTTAATGCTGAAGGACTTTCAAGCGGTACATATATCTACAAGCTCAAAGCGGGCACGTTTTCCGAGACACGGAGACTGGTGTTGATGAAGTAAACGTAGAGAACTGCTTACGCATGAAACGGGAGGCGAGAGCCTCCCGTTTTTTGTTTGATTGCGACGTTTTTTTTCTCTACACTTACGACACTTTATGTTCTTAATCAGATGTGCGGAGCGATTATGAAATGCACCCTTTCGTTGATTGCGATGGTTGTCTTCTGCGGATCCATGCTCATAGCCGCCCCGCCCCGCGTTATTTCCGTCTCTCCCACACCGCAGTCGCTATCTGCTCTCTCTTCGTCACAAATTGTAGTGATGTTTGACTCGTCCCTGAATCCGTCAAGCGTGAATTCAACAACAGTGTCGGTATTCGGAAAATGGACCGGGGTTGTGACCGGAACAATATCACTCGAAAACAACAACACAATTCTGCGGTTTAATCCCCTCACACGCATGATGGCCGGGGACTGGATTACTGTATCCCTGTCGAAAGGCATCAGAAGCATGGCAGGCGAGAACATGGCGTCGGGCTACATGTGGAATTTCTGGATCAAGACAGCCAGTGCCACCATGGCGTTGGTTGAAACCCAACGCATTCCCGTTCGAAGGACTGGCGAGGGACACATCCAGACCTATGGCGCGCATGGTATCGATCTTAACAAGGACGGTTACTCGGATTTCTTCGTTCCGAACGAGATTACCAACGATGCCCGTGTCTTTATCAACAATGGGTCAGGGTCATACTCGACATTTAGTGTGCATCCCATTAGTGGAGGATCGAGACCGAGCACCAATGAAAGTGCCGACTTCAACCTCGATGGCAACCCTGACATAGCAGTCGGCAACTCCACAGGTGACAGCGTTACAGTGTTTCTTGGCAACGGAAATGGCGGATTCCTGTCAATCAAAAACTATAAGGCCGCTGGCGGTATCCGGGGACTTGCGGTATGCGATGCCGATGGCGACGGGGATACCGACATTATCACTGCCAACAGGTCGGGAAACAATGTTGCCATCTTGTTGAATAACGGAAACGGAACCTTTGCTTCTCCTGTGTTGCTGGAAGCGGGCGGCAACGGCGAAACGGCTTGCGTCGTGGCAGATGCAAACAAGGATGGCATTCCCGACCTCTTCGTTGGTGCCTATGCAAGCAGCGAGATCATTCTTCTGCTCGGCAATGGAAACGGAGGATTCACGTTTTCCTCCAAAGTGAACTCTGGGGGGGGCGGGCCGTGGATGATTGCCGTTGGCGACATGAACGGCGACGGCAACGTTGATGTCGTTTCGGCAAACTCCAACGGCAGCAATACGGCAGTGATACTCGGGAATGGAGCGGGAGGATTGTCCCCGGCAGTGACCTATCAGACCGGCGGTTTTCCACTGGCAATCGATGTAGGAGATATTGACGGAGATGGTGATCTCGACCTGGTGACAAGCAACTACTCGGGTCGAAGTTGGTCTGTTTTCGAGAACAACGGATCAGGGATACTCGGCAACCGCCGCACTCTTCCCGCCTCGCGTGCCGGCTCCTGTGCCACGTTGCATGATCGGGACAATGACGGTGATATGGACATGACGGGCATTGATGAAGAGGACGATTTGATTTTCATCTTTGAAAACAGGCAACCCACATCCGTGCAAACGCATTCCGATATACCGCAACGCTTCCACCTTTATCCAAATTATCCGAATCCGTTCAACCCTACAACGGAAATCAGAATGGATCTTCCTTTCGCGAACGAAGTGACACTAATCGTCTATGATTTACTCGGACGTGAGGTTAAGAAGTTGTTCGAATCTGAGAATGCTTCGGGTTCACTTTCTGTGCATTGGGACGGGCGAAACGAGTCCGGAGTCGATGTTGCAAGTGGCACATACATTGCTCGACTTGTCGCTACGGGTTCGAAGAATCCATCAGGCCATGTAATCATCTCTCGTGGCTTGGTGTTGTTGCGCTGATTTTCAAGTAAAATGATGACATCCGTTATCATGTTTTTTTCCTTTCTTTAGTAAGGCTTTCCCAATTGTAGGAAAGCCCCACACTTCTCCTTCCAGCTCACCACTCCTCGTCCGTTAAAAATCTCACATTTGTACCATTAGAACCTGGGGGATGGTGGCACATTACATGACCGCTGTAGAGGTGGTGAAAATCGTCCAGCCGGGGAGTACCCATGCGCCTAACACAGTCGATCGCGTTCCGGCTCTTTCTCATTATCGTCACGGCGCAGGTGCTAGTATTAGGTGCCTTGACGTTCGGCACGGTAAGTATACAGCACTCACACCTGATGGAGCACGTTCAGCTGAGCGCTGAGCGGGTGAGCGCGGTGATTGCCAGATCAACCCGGTACAGTATGCTGACCAACCGGAAGGAAGACGTCCAGCAAATCGTTGCTTCCGTGGGGGGTGAGCCCGGCATAGAGGGAATCAGGATCTACGACAAATCCGGCACGGTGATTTTCGGAACGATTGATGCGGACATCCACCAACGTGTGGACATGACGGCAGAAGCTTGCGTCAGCTGCCATGCCGACGATCATCTTGAACCGCCCCAACCCCCCGGCGATAAACTCTCCCGCATTTTCTCGAAACCTGGCGGGGGACGTGTCCTCGGACTCATCACGCCGATCAGGAATGAACCTCAATGTTCCACTGCAGACTGTCACGCGCATCCCCCGAGCAAAACGATTCTCGGCGTTCTCGATGTGAAAATGTCTCTTGCGTCCGTTGATGCCAGGTTGACGGAAAGCCGCAACAATCTCCTGGTGCTCAGCGCATTTGCGGCATTGCTCGTCGCACTTGCGTCGGGATGTTTCATTTGGATCGTCCTGAACAGACCGGTGAAGCGGCTGAAGGCAGGCATGGACTTGGTTGCTGCCGGATCACTCGATCACAGGATTGACGTTCGTTCACAGAACGAACTTGGTCAGTTGGCGACTTCTTTCAATAAAATGTCGGGTGATCTCGAGATCGCTCGGAAGGAAATTACTGATTGGTCGTTGACACTGGAAGAACGGGTCAAGCAGAAGACTGCCGATCTTGAGCAGGCGCATCGTCAACTGATCATGGCGGAAAAGATGGCGTCGTTGGGGAACCTTGCCTCGAGTGTTGCCCATGAGATCAACAACCCTCTCGAAGGGATTCTGACTTTCGCAAAGCTCCTCATCAAGAAGATCAAGAAGTCGGCCCTGAAACCGGAGGAGCAGCAAGTGTATTGCGAAGAGCTCCAGCTTGTGGCGGATGAAGCGCAGCGCTGTGGGGGCATCGTCAAAAATCTCCTCGTGTTCTCGAGACAGTCGGGTGGAAAGTTCCAGCAGACACGGCTCTACACGCTTGTCCAGCGGTGCATCATGCTATTGGGGCATCATGCAAAGATGCGCAATGTCCGCCTTCACAGTGAGTGCATTGAGGATGATACCGTGGAATGTGATGCAAACCAGATACAGCAGGCATTGCTCGCCATTATGGTCAATGCTATCGAAGCCATTGGCAGTAAACATGGAGTTGAAGGAGTGGTCAGCGTCATGGTGGAAGACACCCCCTCGAAAAAGAACATCACGTTGCGTGTTTCCGACAATGGGTCGGGTATGAGTGACGAGGTGAAAGCGCATATCTTTGAGCCATTCTTTACCACCAAGTCTGAAGGAAAAGGTGTCGGGCTGGGGCTTTCGATAGTCTATGGCATTGTTGAACGGCACAACGGTCGGATCAGAGTGGATTCAATGCCCGGTGCCGGCACTACGTTCGCCATTACGCTGCCGCGTTTGCAGAATCATCACGATCTTGAACAGTCTACTATCACGGAAGGAAACAGATCATGAACAAGAACTCCATCGGCATCCTAATCGTTGATGATGAGTTGATTGTGCGGGATTCGCTGACGAAGTGGTTCCGTGAAGATGGATTCCGGACCGAGGCGGCGGAGAACGCAGCCACCGCCCTACGCAAACTCCAGTCGGCTGCATGGGATATCATCCTGGTTGATGTGAAAATGCCGGGAATGGACGGCATAGAATTGCTCAACCGCATCAAAGAGCATTATCCGGATTCCATCGTCATTATCATCACGGCGTTTGCAAGCGTTGACAATGCCGTCAAGGCTTTGAAGGAAGGAGCCTATGATTACATTACAAAACCCATCGATCCGGATTACCTTGATCACCTTGTCTCGAAAGCTCTGAATGAGCGGACGCTAAAAACCGAGAACATCAAGCTGAAGGACACAGTCAGTGAATTCCTTGCGAAAGACGAAATCATCGGCGAGTCTCCAGAAATGCAGAAAGTGAGCGAGATGATCGATACCGTCGCCCTTTCCGACACGACTGTGATGATTAGAGGAGAAAGCGGAACAGGGAAAGAACTAGTGGCACGTGCAATTCACAACAGAAGCAAGAGGCGGTTCTGTCCCATTGTGACAGTAAATTGCGGCGCACTGACAGAGACTCTTCTCGAAAGTGAGTTGTTCGGACATGAGAAGGGAGCATTTACGGGGGCCCAGTACCGGCGGAAAGGTAAAGTCGAGTTGGCGGATGGAGGAACCCTGTTTCTCGACGAGATCGGCAACATCACGCAAAAAATGCAGCTCGACTTGCTGCGGGTGATTGAAACCAAGCAGTTTATGAGGGTAGGGGGAAGCGAAGTGATTCGCTCTGACTTTCGCGTCATCTGCGCAACGAACAGGAATCTGGAGCAAGCGGTGAAAGACGGGATATTCCGCGAGGACTTGTATTTCCGGCTGAACGTCTTCACGATTGACTTACCCCCGTTGCGTGCACGGCGCGGGGATGTAGCGAAGCTTGCCCACTACTTCCTCGAAAAATACTCGAAACAAATGGGAAAGCAACGCAAGGGATTTTCACCTGAGGCTATGCAGATTCTCAAGGCATATGATTGGCCGGGAAATGTGCGTGAGTTGGAGAACGCCATTGAGCGCGCGATGGTTGTCAGCAAGAAAGAGAGCCTCGAGAAATGCGACCTCCCCTTGCAGACGTTGGCCCGCACCGAGGCAAGCGGCAAGCGGCTTGAAGACATTGAACGCGACCACATTGAGCACATCCTCAAGGAAACCGGCTGGAACATCAGCCGCAGCGCCCAGATTCTCGACATTGACCGGGTAACACTATATCACAAGATTGATAAGTTCGGGTTCAAGCGGCAAAAATGAGATCCATTACATTGGTGACAATGAGCGGTGTAGACGCGTCGTTGATGCAGCCGCTTCGACAATCCTTGAGCGAAGTCTTCCTGGCGAATATCGATGTTGCACCGGCGGAGCTTGATGCTGCGCCGTTTCTCGACCCATCGCGGGGCCAATACAACTCCACCCAGATCCTCCAATATCTCAAAGCGACATTTGCAGACCCCGTTTTTGCAGGACGACGACGGGATCCCTTTGCGAGGGTGTTCCTGGCGATTTCCGCCGGCGACCTTTTCGTTCCGGTGTTGACGTTCGTGTTCGGAGAGGCGGAGTTGCGAGGGAATGTCGCGGTGACCTCGTACTACAGGCTGCAAACTGAGCGCTACGGACTTCCATCGAACCATGACTTGCTAGTTTCACGTCTTGTAAAGGAGGCCAGGCACGAGCTTGGGCATGCATACGGTCTCGTCCATTGCAGCGAACCGGAATGTGTTATGCGCGCATCAACCTACGTCGAAGACATTGATTTGAAGAGCGAGGCGTTCTGTGATGTCTGCCATTCGCTTTTGAGCCTCAAGTAAACTACGCCGCCAAATGGTATTTCGACACGCTATTTTCTACCTTTAAGCAAGACCTTAGTTCTTCACGAAGACACGGGATGTCATGCTTAATGCCTCCGATGCACTCGAATTAATCCTCTCGGAAACAAGCAAGCTCGGTACAGAATCAGTAAAACTGCGCAAGGCTCTGGGCCGTACACTTGCCCGGGAGATAATAGCTGATATCAATCTCCCTCCCTTCGACAATAGCGCAATGGACGGGTACGCCGTCCGCTCTCGGGACACCCGGAGCGCAAACAAGCGGCGGAAAATCATCCTCTCTGTTGTAGGAGAAGCAAGTGCGGGAAAGGTCTTTGGCAAGAGCCTGCGTGAAGCAGAGGCCGTGAGGATTATGACAGGGGGGAAGATTCCTGACGGCGCTGATGCAATTATTCCCATTGAAGATGTCAAGGTGGATGGCGGAACCATTGTCCTGCATAGATCTGTCCGAAAAGGGGAGCACGTGAGGAAGTCGGGAGATGATATTGCTGAAGGAGAGGTAGTTCTTTCCGCGGGTGAAGTGTTGAACCCGCCCCGGCTCGGCCTTCTCGCCTCGTTGGGTTGTGCCAGGGTAGAGGTAGGACGAAAACCCCGGGTGGCAATTCTCGCCACCGGCGATGAGTTGGTGAGGGTAAGTGCGCCCCTGAGCGAAGGTCAGATCCGGAACAGCAATTCCGCAATGCTTGCTGGGTATGTCGAAGAATGTGGCGGTGAGCCGGTGCTACGCGGGGTTGTCCGTGATGACAAAGCGCGTCTCATCAAAAAAATCAAGAACTCATTCTACTGTGACGTGCTGTTGATTACGGGGGGAGTTTCCGTCGGGAAGTATGATTATGTGAAGGATGCTCTCGCGGAAGCAGGCGTCGAAATAAAATTCTGGCGTGCAAATATCAAGCCCGGGAAACCGATTGTTTTCGGGAAACATGATCAAACACTAGTGTTCGGTTTGCCGGGTAATCCGGCATCAACAGGAGTGACATTTCTCAATTTTGTCAAGCCGGCGTTGGAAAAAATGTCGGGGAGCTTGCCCCGGTCCCCTCTGGTCCAATACGCAATCTGCGATGAGGAGCTTTCGAAGAGGGACGGCAAGCGACACTTCGTTCGGGGACACACATATCTGAAAAACCGGGTGTTGCACGTGCGCAAATCGGGGAATCAGAGTTCGGGTGTCCTCAGTGCGATGGCCCGGGCCAACTGTCTTATCATCCTTCCCGAGAAAACGACTACGGTCAAGCGCGGCTCAAAGGTACAAATCGAATTGATCTGATTCAGCTTCCGCCTGTGGGTGCCTCCTCCTCAACCTGCCGCGCGATTTGGGTATTTGCTCTTGCAATCTCGTTCAGTCGTCCCATTACATCCGGGTTTGCGTGATCCTTTCCCTCCACCGCTGAAATTGCCTCCTGCACAATCTTCTGAGTTTGATACGCTTTGATGTCGTTGATCGTGGTATGCACACGCTGAAGCGCAGTATCTATCCTGTCCAGCCATGCAGTGGTTTCCGGGTCGGCGTCGTGTTTGCGATGAAGATTCTGGGAGCTGACGGAAATAATCGCCAGCGGGTTGTTAATGTTGTCCTGCAGCAACGATGTAATTTCGTCCACAACATGCAGCTTGGTGCGTTGACGGTCGTACTCAAGTTGTACCCGTTGGCGATACTCGTCCTGCTCACGGGTCTGCTTGCGGTACTTCTGAAGCTGGATAACCACAACAGCGATGACCCATGTCAGAATCAGCGAGTCGAATTGCAGCAGATAGTCAAGTGCAGTACGCGATACATCACGAGTGCGCATCAAATCGAATGAGCTGAGAATGAAATATATGTAGATGACAATCCCGGCTACGACGATCGAGTACTTGTCGACGAATGCGAGGAAAGCCGTAGAAAGCTGCTGCAGCTTGGCCTCGTATTTTCCTTCCTTCCCGAGCAGGGTCTTGAGATCAATGCCCATGACAATCTTCCATGATGTTGGGGAAATGATACAGCGAATATACTCACGCCGTCAGGAATAAACAATTCATAGCCCGGTTTAGCGGGCCGGCTCGGCCTGATTCCGTTGTAGGAGAGGGGGCGGGATGGGAAAGCTGTACGTCATATCACCTGTTTGAACAATGAGGGTGTCCTCTTGCCGGGTTACGGAAGCATCTGGAGCAAGTGGACGTTCACGGTAAAGCGTTATGATGAAAATGTCTTGCTCTTTTCGTACCTCAGCAAGAGGCTTATCGGCTTCAACGAGATTCTGTTGAGCAGACGGAAGGGAGGACAGTGACCTATACTCCACCCTGTGCTTTTCCTGTGTAGCGGATCCTGCAGGTGTATCTGCTCTTTTTCTCATTGTAGTGTGAGGCTTCTCAGACTCTGCGCTTTGAAGCGTTGATGGCGCAACCTCTGGTCTGCTGATGTGCCCGACAACCCAGAAGGTTTTCGGCGGGAACGCATCTTCCGGATTCAGAGCTTGTCCTGACGCGTCCGCACCAACCCGAGACGCAGCTCCGCTTGCGGGGTTGGCCAACACTTTAGGCGCCACCGCTTTCTCTTCTTTGGGCTCATCGACTGATGAGGCGGTGGACAGATCATTTACTTTCTCACGTAAAGCTTGTTTGGATTGGGAGGGCGGAGGATCGGCTCGCCGGGATGGTACTTCCACCTCACCTGATTGCGTTAACGTTTCCACAGGTTGGCTGTCTGTTCTGATACCGGGCCCCTCGGTATGTTCCGCTTGCATCGGCTCCGAGGGAACGACCGAGGGAGCTTGTACGTCAACAGGTTGCACGGCCTGGAACCACCGGTTATATATACCGATCCCCGTCAGCAGAACGATTACCGCAGCAGCACTCAGAATATGTGGCCAAGGGATTGAGGAGGTTTTCGCCGATGACAGCTTTTTCTGAAGTTCCACGCGGAATTGTTCCCTGCCACTTCGCCTTATGCCGGCAAGCAGGATTTGTTCCATACGGAGGGTTCTCTTGCAGACTTCGCAAATGCGGAGATGATCTTCGAGCTCGTTCCGCTCATCCGGGTTCAGTTGATTGAGAACGAATCTCTCGATTAACTCCGGATTTTCTGTCCAATGTATGTCGTCAGAGGGCTTCATTCTTTAAGAGCTTCTGCAGAGCTTTCTTACATTGATATTTCTTTGACTTCGCCGTTTCGGCATTAGCAAAATTCAACTTGGCAGCAATTGCCTCCATCGACTGTTCTTCCCAATAGAAGAGTGTGAGTAGAGTTTTGCACGGGTCTCCGAGTTTATCAAGTGCTTGATGGACTGCAAGGGCCTCTTCACTTTCAACCAGGATGTCCAATGCACTCGCGGCCTCGATTCTCCCCGTATCCTCCTCGATTTCAGCTGGCGCCTCACGTCTTAGTCGTGCGAGACGCCGCCGCCACATGTTCTTCACGGTTGCATAGATGAAAGTACTGAGTCGTGCCTGGTGTTGAAACCTGTCGCTGCGCACGCGCTCCCACAATACGATTAGAGCTTCCTGCAAGAGATCCTCGGCGTCATCTTCTGTGCCGCTGTTGCGCAAGATGTAGACCCTGATTGGCCGGCGGTTCATCTCGTACAACTTCACTAGCCCCTCGTCGTCGCCCGTTCTGATCTGGTCGAGAATCTTTGAGTCAGCATTCAAAAAAAACAGAGGGGCAGCCATTTACCTTTCAACAGTTAATGTCATAAACAGTCAGTAGGTGAATGAAAGAAGATAATAATTCTGGCACTAATCCGGAATTTCCGTAGAAAGGAGCAGCACAATGCAGATCTGGAAAGTTCTAATGTTTCTGTCGGTTCTAGGCCTTCCGGCGGCGGCGCAAAACGTTACCAAAGGCGAGAGGACAGCTGTTGATCTTACCATATACAACCAGAATCTCTCCCTGATTCGAGAGGAGCGTTATTTCGAATTTCCAAAGGGGATAAGTAGGGCGGTGGTGCCCGACATTCCCTCAACAATTGACGGAACATCCCTGCATTTTGTCAGTCTGACCGATGCACGAGGCGTGAAAGTGCTTGAGCAGAACTACCAATTCGATCTGGTCAGTCAGTCAAAAGTTCTAGAGAAGTATGTTGGAAGGGAGATTGAATTTGTGCGGCTCAATGAAGCCACCAAGGCAGAGTACAGTGTTACTGGCAAGCTCCTCGCGGCCGGATTTGGTGCAGGAGGGGGCATGATTGCCGAGATCAACGGCAAAATAGAGATAAACCCCGTCGGAAGAGTTGTGCTGCCTGCATTACCTGAAGGACTGATCCTGCGCCCGCAACTTGAATGGCTCATTTCCAACAACCGGGAGGGAAAGCACAGGACGGAAATGAGTTACCTTGCAGGACAGCTTTCCTGGTCGTCCGATTACGTAGCTGTTCTTGATAAGAATGACACGAAACTGGACCTGACGGGCTGGGTGACTCTTTCAAACCATTCGGGAACGACATTCAAGAACGCAGGTTTGAAGCTCGTTGCGGGCGATGTGAATATTGTGCGCCAGCAGTTTCATGATGCCCTGCCGATGGGTAAGAACATGGCAACTGCCGAGGCACCGCAGCCGCAGTTCACACAATCGGATTTGTTCGAGTACAAGCTCTATTCGTTGCAGCGCCGGACAGATTTGAACAACAATGAAACCAAACAAATTGAACTTACATCGGGAAGAAATGTCGATTCACGTAAAGTTTTCATATATGACGGGCTTGCGGGCCAATGGCGCTACTGGCATAACAATCATTCGTACAGAGGACAAGGGAGTTTCGGACAGCAATCGAACAGAAAAGTAGGCGTATACATGACGTTCCGTAATGATGAGAAAAGCGGGCTCGGCATAGCTCTGCCAAAGGGGAAGGTTCGTGTCTACAAACGAGACGACGATGGCAAAGAGCAGTTCATCGGAGAAGATCAGATTGACCATACACCAAAGGATGAGGAGATTCGTCTTTATCTCGGCAATGCATTTGACATCGTAGGCGAGCGTATTCAAAAGGATTTCAAGTCAACCGCAAACGGCCGGGTCGTTGAAGAGACAATCGAAATCAAACTCCGTAACCATAAGAAGGAATCCGTCGTTGTTGATGTCTATGAGCACCCCTGGCGGTGGAGTCAATGGGAGATTGTGAAGTCGGGAACTGAATGGCATAAGGTGGATCAATCAACAATCAAATTTCCTGTAAAAGTCCAGCCGGATACAGAAGCTGTAGTCCTGTACACGATTCGCTATTCGTGGTGAAACAGAGGTTACAATCAAAGGAGGATGTCATGAAACGAGCAATGGTGGCTGCGGTATTGACGGCAGTATTTGTCTTTGCGGCGTTTGCCCAGAAGTCTAATGTCAACTTCGTATTAGAGGGCAGGCTTAATACGCCATACGTCCTGACGGGTGGCGGGACGGTGTTTCTTCACCTCACTCTCGCTTGTCCCGACATCACCCTAAGGCCGGATGCACGACGTCCGATGAACATTGCCGTGGTTCTGGATCGAAGCGGCTCTATGGCAGATGAACGGAAGATGGACTATGCAAAGCTGGCGTTGAACCGGCTCATAGATCAGCTGGAGAGTGAGGATATTTTCTCGCTGGTGGTCTACGACGATGAGGTGAGTGTGTTGCGCTCCGCGAAGCGAGTTGGCAGGGAAAAGTCTGCTCTCAAGCGATTAGTGAGTGAGATCTATCCCCGCAACAGCACTAATCTTGGCGATGGCATGATCGAAGGTTTGCGCCAGGTCGAGCGGAACAAAGGGAGGGAGTATGTCAACCGTGTAATTTTGTTGTCGGATGGTCTCGCCAACCGCGGCATCACGAACCCGGCTCAGCTCAATTCAATAGCACGCCGGCACAGGACGAAAGGGATCTCAGTGACGACAATGGGTGTCGGATTGGATTACAACGAGAATCTGATGATAGGTCTTGCAGAAAGCGGAGGCGGGAATTACTATTTCATCGAATCACCTGCTCAACTGGCAGGGATTATGAGCCGTGAGCTCAATTCAGCTTCCTCGGTGCTTGTACAGAACGCATCGATTTATCTTCAGATTCCGCGAGGGGTGCGTGTTGTAGATGTGATCGGCGGAGAGGGTCATCACGACAAATTTGGATTTAAGATACCGGTGGGGGATATCTATTCGAATGACTCGCGTGACGTGACAGTTGAGTTGGTTGTACCCGAAGGCGTCGGCACGTTTGTCGCCGCTAAAGGTTGGGTAGGACAGGAGGGTAAGGCGCTGCAGGGAGGCTCAGAATTCTCTGCAACAGTTCACTACACCCGCGATCCGTCCTCAATCGACAGAAACCGTGACCTGGAAACACAGGCAAAGGTCGACGTGGCACGTTCCACACGAAGCGTCGAACGCGCTATGAAAGCCCTTGATGAAGGCCGGAAAGAAGAAGCAAAGCAGATCATTTCGTCTGCCAAGACCATGATGCACGCTTCACCAGCTTCGGGGGCAGGCGGTCCGGCATCGGATATGGTGCAGGAACAGGCCGATCGGCTTGATGAGTACGGCAGAACGTTGGAGAGTGATGACGAGCAGCGCGCCAAAAAGGCCATCCAATACGAAAACTACCGTGTGCAGAAGAAAAAAAAGTAGCCCTCATGAAAGCCCCGGCTTCTCAAGTCGGGGCTTTCTCATTTTCCGATTGAACAAAGTTCAGCACCGCGGCGTTGAATGCCGGCGCATTATCTGCGTGTATGCCATGTGAGGCACCGGGGATTTCAACATGCGTTGCAGTGGGTGCAGCATCTTTGATTATATCGATAATCTTGTGGAACATGCGCGGGCTATTCTCGCCGGTAACAAGCATCACGGGACACTCGATTTGTGTGAGAATACTCTTTGTGAGTGGCGCAAAGTAGTTTGGAGAGGTGAGCTCTGCCTTTAGTTCGGCGGCATTTTGCATAAAGTACTTCTTGACACCGTCAGAGAGTTTGCGGTAGGATCCAACACCCATCACTCCATCGATGAAAATCCGAACGCCATCCTCGAATCTATCCGCCTTCAGCGCATCGCGGGCTGGATCGAGGGTCTCTCTGTAAAAGTCCGCGACGACATGCTTGAGTGTTTCATCAGCCTCGAGAAGGGGAAGAGAAGGAGGCTCGCACAATACAAGTGTCCGTACGATATGAGGATGCGATATTGCGACCCTCATCCCAACATTTCCACCCCATGAGGCACAGACAAGATGAGCGGGGTGAGCATTCAAAGCAGCAATTAACGCGGCAAGGTCATCGGCGTGGCCCGACATTGTGTAGTCGCCGTTCCCTTCCTTCCACATATCCGGAAAGTGATAGCGCCGGCTATATGAGACCGTTCTGAAGTGTTTGCCGAGAGCTTTCATCTGACGCCGCCACGTGCGGTAATCCCCCAACGTGCCGTGTACGAGAATCAGTGCGTCGCCAGATCCTTCTTCAATGTAGATAAACTGATGCCCGTTGGCTGAAATTGTTTTGCTTTCGGACATCTCAGCGGAATGTCCACCAGAGTACAGCGAGAATCAGCACGAGGGCAACCGATGCCGCTACATTCAACGAGAAGTAACGTCCCTTCTCAAAATGGATATCTTCCGACTCGGAGAAGGTGAGGTGGCGTAGTCGTGATCTGTCTGGCGCTTCTGTCATCAGGCTGACTCCAACCAAGACCGCCGAGCAAATCACGAAGAGGAATATCGCATAGTGGAGGAAGTTCACTGAGGCGACATACGTAAGGAACTCGTTCGCGATCGCTCCCGACTTCACCTGAATTTCGACAACGAACCGGAATACCCCCAACACCAAACCAGTCAGGAGTGATGCAACGGCTCCCTTCCCGTTCACTCGGTTCCAGAAGACTCCAAACAAGAAACAGGCTGCGATGGGGGGTGACACATAAGCTTGGACGGACTGGAGGTACACGTACATCCTTTCGTCGCTCAGAACGCTGATAAAGGGTATCCAAAGTAGCCCGAGCGCAACCATTGCCACTGTCGCGAGGCGTCCGAAGTTGACCAATGTACGCTCGTCTGCATTGGGCCGTAACCTCTTGAAAATATCAATAGTTAAGAGGGTTGATGTCGAGTTAAACATTCCACTCAGCGAAGACATGAGAGCTGCAAGCAGTCCAGCGACAACCAGTCCACGCAATCCGGCCGGAAGATACGTTGTAACCATCCATGCGTAAGCTCTGTCTCCTGTTACATTTCCACCACTGAGTTTCAGAGCAATAATTCCCGGGAGCACGAGAATGAAAACAGGGAGGATTTTGAGAAATCCGGCTAGTATTGCTCCGCCGCGGGCGTGATCCAGGTTTTTTGCGCTCAGCACACGCTGGACGATATACTGATCCGTACACCAATACCAGATTCCGAGTATCGGAGCACCGAAGATGATCCCAGTCCAAGGGAAATCCGGATCACTCATGGGTTTGAACATGCTCCAAAACTCGGGGGGTGTAGCGGCCACAACGGCACTCCATCCACCCGCTTCTTTAAGCCCGATGTATGTAAGCGCCATGGACCCGAGAATAAGTACAACCGTCTGAATCAACTCAGTGTAGATGACGGCGGCTAATCCACCGAGAACAGTATAGAGGCCCGTAGCGATCACGATGACAATGGCGCTCGTCGTCATGTCCCAACCGACCACAGCGTTAAGCAAAATGCCTCCCGCATACAGCGATATGGAGATTTTAGTGAGAACGTATGCTGCGATTGAGACGATACTCAAGTACCACCGGGCCGTGCTGTTGTAACGCCTCTCAAGAAACTCAGGCATCGTGAAAACGCCTGACTTCAGATAGAACGGGGCGAACACCCATCCCAGCAACAGGACAATGAGGCAGGCGAGCCATTCGAAATGTCCCACTGCCAGCCCTGACTTTGAGCCGGTTCCGGCGAGCCCCAGAAAATGCTCGCTTGAGATATTTGTTGAGAACAACGACGCTCCGATGGCAATCCACCCGACGTGTCTACCGGCCAGGAAGTAGTCGGTTGTGTTCTTCTTCCTTCTCGCAAAGTAGAGCCCGACAGCCAATACCGCAGCAAAGTACAGTGCGATTACAATAAGATCACGTGTTGTCATCATCCCAAACTGCATTCTGAAGCCTTTCCGGTTTGTGTGACACGTAGAGATTGAAACGGCGGAGAAGAGCCTCCGCCGTTTCGAAGAAAATTACCTGATTGCCAGTTCGCTTGACTTGTCGAAGAAATGGGCGCGGGAGGTATCAAAATACAACTCGAACGGCTTGCCCACGGGCGGGGGCGTGTCAGTGGCGAGGCGGGCAACATACTGTGCATCAGTTCCCGTAGAGAAGTACACAAAGATCTCGTTCCCGACCGGCTCGACCACCTCTACGTTGACCTTGAAAGGCGCAAGCGTCTCGGCACCGCCGGCCCTGTCTCCGTAGATGTGTTCCGGGCGGATTCCGAGAGTAACTTCACGTGCCCCGGCCTCCTTGATTCTTGAGGCGATCTGCTTGGGAACAGGCAGAGCAAAATTCGAGCGTTCCTGCACAAAACGCGTCGAGCCGTTTTGTGTGATTGCGCCTTGAATGAAATTCATCGTCGGACTGCCGATGAAGCTTGCCACAAATTTGTTTGCGGGGTGATGATAGATATTGAGCGGCGAATCGACTTGCTGCACGACACCATCTTTCATAACAACAATCCGGTCGCCCATACTCATCGCTTCGATCTGATCGTGGGTCACATAGATCATCGTGCTCTGCAATTGCCGGTGCAAGCGTGAAATCTCTGTGCGCATTTGGACACGGAGGTTTGCATCGAGATTACTGAGCGGTTCGTCGAAGAGGAAGACCTTCGGATTGCGGACGATAGCGCGCCCGAGCGCAACACGCTGGCGCTGTCCGCCTGAAAGGGCCTTCGGCTTGCGCTCGAGGTATTCGTCTATGCCAAGGATCTTCGCTGCATTGCGAACACGGGAATCGATCTCGGACTTCTGAAATTTTCTGAGCTTCAAACCGAAGGCAAGGTTTTCGTAGACTGACATATGGGGATAAAGGGCGTAGTTCTGAAACACCATTGCAATATCCCTGTCCTTGGGAGGCACTTCGTTTACGACCTTACCGTCTATGCTAATCGTGCCTTTTGTGATTTCTTCAAGTCCGGCTATCATGCGAAGGGTTGTCGATTTTCCACATCCTGATGGTCCGACCAACACCACAAATTCCTTGTCATGAATGGTAAGGCTGACATTGTTCACCGACGTGACTTTGCCATCGTACACTTTGAAGACGTTTTCGAGTTTTACTTCAGCCATTGTAATCCTTTTAGGTGGAGCGTTCGTGAGGAAGGAAAAAAACCTGAAAAATATATGAACGCATTCATCAAAACACAAGAAACTATTTCCGAACGGCAAAAGTACATCAAGCACTTGACGAACTACACATTCGACGTGATGCCGGGAAGCACACGCGTTCTGAAAGCTCTGATCTTCCATTGTTGATAAGGCGCAAGTGCTCTGTCAAGCGTGACCATCGTAGAAAAAACGTCCCGCGTCTGGAACTTCCAGAAGTGAATTGGTGTAACAAGACCCAGTCATCCCCTAAAAAGTACCAGACAACTCCTAAAATCATGCAATATTGCGCTGAATTAAAAGAAAATCGGCATCGTCCATTACTTGAAAAAATTACTTGACAAAGTCCGATAATAAGCCTTATCTTCTGGAAGCGCTTCCATAACGATTCCGTTCGTACTCACGCTTCAGCACTATATGTAACCTATGGGAATAACTATTTACGATTTGGCCCGGGAGGCCGGCGTTGGTATTGGAACTGTCTCCCGATGCCTCAATAATCATCCCTCTGTATCTGCAAAAACTCGCGAGAAAGTTCTCGCTGTTGCGAAGCGTCTGAGTTACCAGCCGCATGCACATGCGCAGCGTCTCGCTTCCCGAAAGTCAAACACCTTTTCGACAATCATCCCGTTCTTCACAAACTACTTTTTCATCGAAGTGTTGCAAGGGGTTCAGGACAGTGCCTCCGAAAAGGGGATTGACTTGATTCTGTATGGTGTCAATAATCCTGCACAAGCGGAGTATTATCTGCGTCGATCGTTGCATGGCGGTCGTGTTGATGGGGTGATGTTCTTCTCAATGAACTTTCCGGAGTCATACGTTCCTAAGTTCGAGCAAATGAAGCTGCCGGTGGTGATAGTCGATGGGCATCACGAGAAGTTCGATTCGATCCTTGTCAAGAATAAGGACGGCGCCACCCGTGCAACGAAACATCTGATCTCGTTGGGTCACCGTAACATCGGGATGATCAATGCGAGCATGGAAACTGCTCCGGCCCGTCATCGCCTTGAGGGATACAAGGCTGCACTCGAAGAGGCGGGGATACCGTTCGATATGGAACGTGTCGTCATCAGCCCGAACGGCAAGCAGGATGGCTTCAATCGTGAGGCGGGTTATGATTCTATGAAAGAAATTGTCCGGCGGAGCTTCGGGCGCAACCCGATTACCGCCGTGTTCATTGCCAGCGACGTGCAGGCGATTGGTGCGCTTGAAGCAGCACGTGAGTTAGGCGTGCGCATTCCTGAAGATATTGCCATTGTCGGGTTCGACGATATCGAACTAGCGAAACACGCGCAGTTGACGACAGTCAGGCAGCCAATGTACGAAATGGGCACGCTCGCATTGCAAATGCTGATGACGAGGATGAAAGACCTTGACGCCAAACCGAACCTCTCGACATTCATGCCCGAGTTGGTGGTTCGGGGGACGTGTGGGGCGCAGAGGAAAGAATCGGGCAGTGAGCAGAAGGAGGGGCGGATTGAGCTGGAGAATTCGAACTAGCTAATCACCGTCGCAACGCAGGTTGAGCCCAACAAAACATCGCAACCGGGAGCCAAATATCATGAAGCTACGATTACTGTACTTGATTCTTCTTTTGTCATGCCTCGGGATAAGTGAGTCCTTCGCTGCTGTCGGCAAGATAGCCGGAAGAGTGAGGGATGCAAAAACCGGCGAAGAAGTCGTCGGGGCGAATATTGTGTTGCAGGGGACAAGCATGGGGGCGGCGACAAACCTCGACGGTTACTATGTTATCCTTAACGTGGCTCCGGGACGCTACACTCTCATTGCATCAGCTGTCGGGTATCAACGGCAGATCATCAACAATGTCAGTGTTTCGATCGACCTCACCACTACAATCGACATTAACCTGACGCAAGTCGTGGTCGATGTAGGAGAAGAAATTGTCATCACCGCTGAAAAGCCGATCATCCAAAAAGATCTGACCGCCAAAACAGCAATCGTGGGGAATGAAGAAATTGCGGCTCTCCCTGTTACGGAAGTTTCGCAAGTTCTTTCACTCCAGGCCGGGTTCGTTGCCGGCAGTCTCCGTGGCGGCAGAAGCGGTGAAGTTGCCTACTGGATTGACGGCGTTCCCGTAACGGACGTATTTGATGGCGGGCAGGTAGTTGAGGTGAACAAGAACCTCGTTCAGGAAATGCAGCTTGTTTCGGGCGCATTCAATGCAGAGTACGGCCAGGCGATGTCGGGTATTGTGAACATTGCCACGAAAGAGGGAAGCAGCAAGTTCACCGGAGGGATTGGACTCTACGGCGGAGATTATTTCAGCAGCCGCGATGACATCTTTCCCGGCATCAAGAGCACAAGCCCCACAGCCATTCGCAACATCGAAGGAAACATCAGCGGCCCGGTTATCGGAGACGACCTGACGTTCTTTGCCAACGGACGATACATCTATTTCGACGGCTGGCTCCACGGCTACCGTCGTTTCAATCCCCAGAACATTGCGACGACCGTCCGCGACAGCACTACCGGTCAGGATGTTTTCAGACTCTATCGTGATGCATCCGGGCGGGGGGACAGCAGCCGCGTGTCCATGAATGCAAGCGAGCGGCGCTATGCGCAAGGCAAGCTTACATGGCGCATCAGCGGTACAATGAAGTCGAGTGTAAACTTCATCTTCGATGACAACGAACAGAGGGCCTTCAGCGAGTCGTACTTCTATAACCCTGACGGACTGGGTACGAATTTCAACAAGAGCTATACGACAATATTCCAGCTAAGTCACACGATCAGCGCCCGGACTTTTTACACAGTAGGCGGATCATTCTTCGACAAGAAGTATAACTACTATGTATACGAGAATCCGTTTGATCCGCGGTATACGCACCCGCAGCTGTTCAGAACGGATGATTCATACAGCTTCCTGACAGGCGGCACAGACTTGAACCGAACGTCCCGTCGGACAACAACTCTCCTCGGCAAGTTTGATATCAGCTCGCAGCTTAACGAGCACAACCTGGTGAAAGCCGGTGTGGAGTACCGCAAGCACAAGCTGTTCTTCCAGAGTTACAATCTGCAGCCGATTCAGGCGCAGACAGCGTTCGATCCTGCAAATAGCAGTCCGTTCATCACCACCGAAATTCCACCGCTTTCTTCCAACTCCCACAGCATGTACAACCGATCCCCGCAGGAATTTTCGGTCTACATACAGGACAAGCTTGAATTTAGTGATTTCATTTTGAATATCGGGGTGCGCTTTGATCACTTCGATCCTAACGGGTTCGTCCTTGCAGATGAAAGCGATCCCAATATCTACAGTCCCATTAAGGATGAGAACCGGGCGAGAACTCTGGAAGAGCGGCGCACGTATTGGTACAAGCCCGCGTCAAAGAAGACGCAGTTCAGCCCTCGTATCGGTGCCTCGTTCCCGATCACGGCGAGGGGAGTGGTCCACTTTTCGTACGGACACTTCTTCCAGATTCCGCGGTTTGAACGGTTGTATGAGAATCCCGACTTCAAGATTGGATTTGGAACAGGCAATCAAGGCGTCATCGGCAACGCCGACTTGAAGCCTGAGCAGACAATCAATGGAGAAATCGGGGTTCAACAACAAATTACCGATGATATCTCTGTCGACGTGACCGCATACATCAGGGATATTAGAAACCTCACAACGACTGGTGCGGACGAAATTGTTGTATTTGGCGGCTCGGCAAAATACAGCAAGTATCAGAACAGGGACTTCGGTACGGTCAAGGGGATAGTACTCACAATCGATAAGCGCTTCAGTGGCGGGCTAGCTGCTTCTTTGGATTACACGTATCAGGTTGCCCGCGGAAGCGGATCCGACCCGCAGGAGTCGCGTAACGCAGTACTGGGAGGTACTCTGCCCGAAATACAATTGACGCCCCTCGGTTGGGATCAGCGACACACGCTTAACGCAACTATGGCGTACAACTCAAAGTCATGGGGAACGAGCTTCATTGCACAGTACGGTAGCGGCACGCCGTATACACCCCGGCGCTCGACGGACATAACCGCTCTGCTTACGAACAGTCAGACGAAGCCGGCATTCTTCAACATCGACGCGCGGTTCTATTACGCCGTACCTATCGATGTTTTCCGGATGGTGGCATTCCTTCGAGTCTTTAATCTTCTCGACACCGAGAATGAGGTGGGTGTGTTTGATGATACCGGTCGTGCAGGATTCACGACGGATCTTGACAAGGCACGTCGCGAGAATACGTTGCAACGCGTGAACTCTGTGGAAGATTTCTTCCGCAGACCGCGGTTCTATTCCGAGCCCCGCCGTATCGAATTTGGCGTCAACATTGAGTTCTAGACAAGGACAGGCCCTATGACAAACAAACTACTTTTTCTCCTTCTTCTCGTCGCTCCCGGGCTTCTGATTGCTCAAAACAGTGACCGTGCGTATCGACGTACAGCGATCATGAATGGTAATCAAGTCCGCACAGTGTTTGGCAACTGGGGCGTGATTGGCCAGCCGTCAGAACAAGGCAAACGGGGCGCGTGGAAGGATGACAACAATGGCTATCTCGGAGACGTGAGCCCGTATGTTGCAGCAGAGGTGAAGTACCGTGATACGACTTTCAGGGCAGCCATCTTCTCGCCGGTTGCCCGTCCGCAGGCAAGTCCCCGCAGCGAAGATCCGACAACCGGAAAGCCATGGGCATTTGAACCTGTGCAAGGATATTTTGCAGGTCCGCCGAACCAAAGTATAGCAATCAGCAATAATCCTGCATCATGGCCGGCAAATTGGCCGGGGCGCAACGAGAGCTACCGCGGCAAGTGGGATGGTTACTTCGGTCCGTTTGTGAGCGCTGATCTTGAGACATACTTTGTAATGGATGATAACAACTTCGAGCGTTTCAGTGACTCGACAAAGAACGCCCGCAGAATCCGTTTCCGTCCCGATTCACGCAACCCCGGGCGCCTCGGCCTCGGACTTGAGATGCGTGTAAGGGCTCTGCAGTGGGCACAGTTCATTGCGCAAGATAATATCTTCTGGCTTTATGAAATTACAAACACAGGCACAACCGATTACGATCGCTCCGTGTTCGGTATGTTGGTGGGAACATACATCGGCGTGACATCGACCGAGAACACTGGTGAATTTGATGATGACTGGTCCTTTTACGACGTCAGGGAGAATATCACCTATACAGGCGACTTTGATCGTAACGTGCTTCGTAATCCCCGTTGGAACCAGCGTTATCCTGTCGGGATGGTTGGCTATGCCTTCCTCGAAAGTCCGGGAAATCCGTTCGACGGTCTCGACAATGATGGCGATGCCGACTCGACGGTCCAGGGGCGTTCCGCTCCTCTTTTCGCAGCCAACAGTTTCATTGATACGTCGATCATTGCGCCCGGGCAGCGTCTTGTGTTAATCAGAGATGATTTTTCCCGCGTTCTGTTTACAGTCCCGAACACTGATTCCGTCAAGGTGAAGACACGCGGCATGAGGGATTCAATCTGGATTTATCCGGGCAGAACACGGAGGGTCCAGGAGGGAAACACCTTCTTCGATCAACTCGGAAACACCGTTGTGAACCGGAACGCGTACGACGGCATTGACAACAACTTCAATGGCATTGTGGATGAAAATGCCAGTCTTCATTACAGGCAATTCAAGCGATCGCCGCAGGGGACGGTCCTGATCGACATTCTCAGGCCGGTCAGATACGTCAACTACATTACCGGGCAGGGAACGAGTCCGCAAAGCATGATTGACGAAAAGCGAAATGATCTGTTCGATAACGATAACGATTGGAGCCGCGACATCGCAACGGGCCAGCCTATTTACGATCCTGATGGCAACTTGATCGACGACGTCGGGCGGGACGGGTTAGCTGGCACGAACGACTTTGGCGAGCGGGATGGACAACCGACCTCAGGGTATCTCGCCAGCGGTGTCGACACGGGTCTTCCCGGCGAGCCGAATGTCGATAAGACAGACGTTGACGAGTCCGACCAAATTGGTTTGTCCAGTTTCTACTACTTTACCCCCGCCGGCGATGTGGCGTTCGGTGATGATGAAGCCATCTGGCGCAACAACTCACCGGGTACGTTCAGCGTTCCTACATCGATCGTCAACAATCGTCCTGAGCGCGGTGAGGATGGTGACTTCTTCTACGGCTCAGGCTTCTTCCCGCTTCTTGCGGGAAGTACGGAACGCTTCTCTCTCGCCCTCGTATATGGCGGCGGAAAGGGAGGCTCGCGTGAAGATGATATTCTTGACCTTCTGAAGAACAAGCGGACCGTACAGAAAATCTACGATGCGAACTATCGCTTCCCGACACCTCCGGAAAAGCCGGTGCTGACTGCGGTGCCCGGGGACCGTCAAGTGACATTGTACTGGGACCGGCGGGCGGAGAACACTCTAGACCCGGTTCTGAAAATCAATGACTTCCAAGGATACAAGATCTACAAGTCCACGGATCCGAACTTTAGTGACATCTTCACCATCACAGATGGAAGCGGAAGTCCACGCGGTTACAGGCCGCTGGCACAGTTCGATATAGTCGACAGTATCAAGGGCTATTTCCATGCAACCGGTGAGTTGTTTGAGGCGGCGGCGGGATACAACATCTATCTCGGCGACGATACCGGTCTGCAGCACTCTTTCGTAGATACCGAGGTCGATAACGGCCGTACTTACTACTACGCAGTTGTCGCTTACGACCGGGGAGATGACGGTCTGAAAATTTTCCCGTCAGAGAACACGAAGCAAATAACTGTTCTGCCTACGGGCGAAGTACTGCATGACATAAACGTTGCAGTTGTGGTCCCGAACGCGAAGACGAGCGGTTACGTCGGGCCCGGCAGCAACCTTCTGCTCAACAGACGAGCAGGACCCGGAACCGGGAATGTTCGCTACAACGTTATCGATCCCGCACGTATTTCCGGAAGCAAGTATACCGTTTCGTTCCTCGACACACAGGTGGATGGTATCGATAACAACGGCAACGGGAGATTTGATGCGGCCGATTCAACGGAGTGGTCGCGGCTGACATCGTTCTACACGGTGCGGGATAACGCGCAGTACACCGAAACAGTGACAATCCGGGATACGATTCCCGCCAACTTGAGTCGGAAGAACCAGGTGCCGGGCACCGTTGTTGTGCGGAATCAGGCGGGCGCAATTGTCGATACCTCCTCGTACTTTTTTGACTCGGATTTGGGTAGTCTTCGCTCGAGGGCCGGCGCACTTCCCAACGGCAGTTATTCCGTGACGTACGAGTATTACCCGATTCTCAGAAGTCCGTACATTGCAGGAAGCCCGTTTACGCGCGAAACGAAGGATGCGGACATTTTCGATGGTGTACAGTTGAGTTTCAATAATGACTGGCGGATCTCCGTCGTCCCGGATTCAAACGGGGGCTGGTCAAGAACGCAGGCATACGTGTACAGTCTCTCCGAGCTCTTCTCAATCGGCGTGTTTGGTGACACAGTGCGCGGCTACCGAAAGCCTGCCGACTATGAGATTCATTTTGCAAACAGCGTCGTCGATACATCAATTGAGGACCCCGATTTGCAGCCGTTCCCGTCTTCAACGCCGGTGAATTTCCGGATCTATAATCGTACGGACAGTACCTTCATCAAATTCTCGCTTGATGAAAATATCCGGATTCCGGGTAGCATCGGGAAACTTTCACCGGGTGATGCGCTGGTGTTCTTTGAGCGCAATCCGAGAGGGACGCTCTCAAGGACTTGGATACTGGACATCAATCGGCTTCCGACCGATACCGCCAACATTGTGTATCCTCTCGGCGATGGGGACGTTCTGAGGATCCGTACTACCAAGCCTTTCAGAAGCGGGGATCTGTTTGAATTCCAGACTACCAAGCCGACCGTGGATATGAATAAGGCTAAGGGGGAATTGACAAGGGTCAGGGTAGTCCCGAACCCGTATGTCACCGCTGCCTCATTTGAGCCGCCGCTTCCTCCCGGCATTACAAGCGGTCGTGGACAGCGCAAAATCGATTTCACGAATCTGCCGCCGGGGGCGACGATTCAGATCTTCACTTCTCGCGGCGACCACATTATCACGCTGCGTCACGACAGCAACATCGAAGATGGTACGGTGTCGTGGAACTTGAAGACAAAAGAGAATCTCGACATCGCTTATGGCGTCTATTTCTACGTCGTTGAGTCGGAAGTCGGGAAGAAAACCGGCAAGATCGCCATAATTAAATAGCGTGTGATGACCATGAAAACACTCTCATCTCTCTTGAAGCATTCGTTATTGCTGCCGGTGTTGTTCGGGCTCCTGCCTTTGACTGCAGCGAGCCAATCGAAGGTTGGAACGACGGCAGCGCAGTTTCTTGGCATCTCTGTCGGCCCCCGGGCAACGGCAATGGGCGGGGCATACGTCGCCTCGAACCGGGATGCCAGTTCTCTCTACTGGAATCCGGGGGCATTTGCCCAGGCCCAGAGAACGGAGTTTGAATTCTCCAATTCCGAGTGGCTCGTCGGCTCCAAGTTCCGGTGGTTTGGCGCTATCATCAATCTCGATTACGAGAATGCAGTCGGCGTAAGTCTGACACAGCTTGATTACGGAGAGGAAGAAATCACGACGGTAACCCAGCCGAACGGAACCGGTGAGCGCTGGAGCGCCAGCGATTTTGCCGTTGCCGTGTCGTACAGCCGGCGTTTGACTGACCGCTTTTCCATGGGAGGGTCGGTGAAGTACATACGGCAGGCGATATGGAATGAATCTGCAAGCACCATCGCATTTGATCTTGGGCTGCTGTTCGTTACCGGATTCAACAATATGAGGCTCGGAGTGTCGATGTCTAATTTCGGCGGCGACATGACGCTGGAGGGACGAGACCTGCTCCAACGCGTTGACATCGACCCGTCAAATTCCGGATCGCCCAAGACCCTCGTCGGCAACCTCAAAACAGACCCGTGGGCCTTGCCATTACTCTTCCGTGTTGGCGTTGCCATGGATGTCTTCAGAACGACTGAGGGGATTCAATTAACGCTTGCCGTTGACGCGCTGCGTCCGACCGATAATGTGGAAACAGTGAATCTTGGCGGCGAGTTGAGCTGGAACGATATCGTGTTTGTCCGCGGAGGGTATAAATCTCTCTTCGCCAATGAATCACAAGAGGGCTTGACTCTCGGAGCCGGGCTCAAGTACAAACTTGAGGGGGTGGGTTCGTTTGAAGTAAATTATGCGTATACAAAGTTCGGCGTCTTTGGCAACTTGAACACAATTGCTTTAGCAGTAGGCTTGTAGCTCTACAAAATCAACATAACTCCACGTACCGGCACTCAGAAGGATTGATCAGGTCGGCACGAGTTATCTGATGCACTACAAACAACAACATCCAATTCACACAAGGAGGGTAACATGAGAAACACCGTACAGATTGCAATCGCAATCCTGTTGGTGATTGCAGTGTGTGTGCCGGGCAGCGCGCTCGCACAGACACGAAACGTGACCTTCGTCGTCAACACATCCACTGTGCCTGATACGGTTGCTCCCGGTTACACCGTGCAGATTCGTGGAAACGAAGCCCCGCTTACTTGGGGTGGTGATACAGGCGGCGGTCTCACAAACATCGGCGGCGATTACTGGAGCAAGACAATTGCGTTCCCAGTTGGTGCAAACCTGCAGTTCAAGATTTTTGCTGGCAGCGACGGTTGGGAAAGTGACGTCGCACCCGCTTCGGGTTCAGGCGGGAACCGTGCATACGTTGTCGCGAATGTCGACACAGTATTGCCGGTCCAGTTCTTCAACAGCCGTGGCAACGGTACCGCACAGTACTTCCGTCCGTGGACACCGGTTGCCGATTCGTTCATGAACGTCTACTTCCGCGTCAACATGTTCGGTGCCGAGCAGGCTGGTTTGTTCGGTTATAATCCGAATGTTGATACAGTCGGTATCCGCGGCGGCGGACCGGCTGGTGGCGACCTTAACTGGTCCCCCACATTCTATCTGACAAAGGAAAGTCCTGCAGCGCAAGGTTCTTTCGGTGTCCCGGCCCGCACGTTCTGGTCAGGGCGTCTCCGTTTCCCCAAGAGCGGCGTTACAGTCGGACAGAATATCGAGTACAAGTACCTCATCGGTTACGATTGGGGTCGCGATGAATTGCAGGGACAGCCGAACCGCAGCTTCCGTGTTCCCACAGGAAAGCGCGACACAACTATCCGCTGGGCATACTTCAACAATGTCCGTCCGTCGGCTCGCGTGAACGGTGACACCGTTCGGGTGACGTTCTCGGCAGATCTTGCAAGGGCAATCGGCAGCGGCGGGTTTGCTCACGGCGATACCATTGTTGTCCGTTCAGGCTACTTCGGAACGGCCCGTGACAACGGGCGTGAGAAGCGCATGATTCGTATCGGAGCCACGAGCATTTATCGTGCGATTGACACGGTTGTTACTGCGTTGAACAATACCTTCGATTATCAGTACTATGTGATTCGTGCCGGATCGGATATTCGCGAGAACTATTATAACTTCTTCTATACCGGTGAAACACCGGCAGAGGCGGAACGCCGCCAGATCGTTTCGGTGCCGAACCGCGACTTTGCAATCAATGACACAGCGTCGGCCTTCACGGAGGCTCGTCGTCAACCCGACTTCCCGAATTCGCGTCCCATTGTTCGCCCTGTGATGGTCCGTTGGGAAGTAGATATGCGTCCTGCATACTACCAGGTAAAGATCGGTCGTGACACGCTGTATGACATTCAGGGATCGTTCCACGTCACCAATGCTGACTCCGTGTTCCGCTGGGGTGTTTGGATCAACGGACCGGCAACGGGTGACTGGGCATCGTGGGGCTTCAACCTCCAATCCGACACCACTCGAAAGATGTGGGATGACGGTACCCACGGGGACCGTGTGGCGAATGACTCCATCTATACTCGCATGATTCTTGCCTCACCCGACAGTATCAACGTCGGCACCAAAGGAAGAATCGGTCAGATCTTCAAGTTTGGTATCCGTGGCGGAGATAATGAAGGCGGACGCGGCGGATTTGGCAACAACCACGCGACCAATATCAGCGATGCAACGGCGACCTTTACGGTCAGCGACCAATGGGGTTCAATTAACCCGCGGTTCTATAACCGGTGGAACTTCACGACCCGTACGCCGATCCTTACAGGCGTGACACCTATCCCGGGCGTGCCGGAAGTGTATGAACTCGGCCAGAATTACCCGAATCCATTCAATCCGGTAACATCGATTGAGTATTCAATCCCGGCCCAGTCGCAGGTGACACTGAAGGTGTACAATGCGATCGGACAGGAAGTCGCAACACTCGTAAATGAAGTCCAGCAAGCAGCGAAGTACAAGGCAACATTCGATGCCGCAAAACTTGCAAGCGGAGTGTACTTCTACCGCCTCACAGCGGGCAAATTCAGCAGCGTCAAGAAATTGGTGGTGCTGAAGTAGTCTGGCAATTAGACTCTGTATTGAAAGGCGGTCTTGAGGTTAGCTTTCTCAAGACCGCCTTTGTATATTTTGCATCATGTATCAAGCAACGGACAAGTGAAGAAGAATTTTCTCGCGTTACTAGTCATTTTGTTGATTACGACGATCGTGCACGCGCAGCACGAAGGAGCCGATAAGAGGTTTCTTGCACGGGCAGGGGAAGTTTTTATCTCCGAAGCAGAATTCCTGCAACGCTTCGAGCTTCTCCCCGGACTCTATCGCCACCGCAAACCGCAGCTTCAGCAGGCGAAACTGGACTTGCTTATATCCATGATTGCCGAAAAGCTTCTTGCGCAGGAAGCACGCCGCCGAAACCTGGAACTGGACTCCCTCTACGACAATGCCCTGCTCGATGTTCGCAAGCTTCTCGCACGCGATGAACTGTATCACCGTGAAGTTGCTGAAAAGGTGACTGTATCAAAATCGGAAATCGACACGGGTATCCGCAAGGCTCTCCGTCAAGTATTGCTCGATTTTTACTTTTTCGAAAGAGAGGAGGACGCCCTCTTTGTCCGCAGCGGGATGCAAGAGTCCGCGGATTTCTTTACCGTTGTTGTGGATTCATCGATTGATTTTGTGAGGGATACTGCAACGGTAGTCTGGGGGGATGCTGAGCCGGCGATTGAACAAGCTGCTTATCAACTGAAAGTGGGGGAGATCAGCCCTGTCGTCCGCGCGGGAGAGGGGTTCTACATCCTGAGATGTGTTTCCAACTTACCAAATACATTCTACGGCTCTATGCAGCCTGCCGTGCTGCGCGAGCGGATAGCAAGCCGTATTAGAGCAAGGAAAGAGCATGCACGGATGCTCGAAACAATCCCTAAATTACTTGAAGGTAGAGAGGCGTACAGCCGTCCGCTACCTTTGAAGAGGATGTCAGATGCTCTTGCGTCATCACTTCTTCTTCAGCCCGCCACTGAGGATTCATTGGTGTACGTCAACAAATCCGTACACGCGCGGGCATATGCAGAGTGTGCCTCCTTTTGGGCCGATACCGTGACTGTCGCAGGAAACATAGCATGGACTGTGCAGGATGTTCTGGACAAGCTGATGATTCAAGGGTTTCGAATCAGGCGAAGCGACGTTAGGAATTTGCCCCGGTTGATCAACACGGAACTCGAATACAGGGCACAGCAGGAATTAATCTCACAAGAGGGAATTCGGCGGGGCTTGGACGAAAGTCCGCTGGTGAAGAACCGTCTCGCCGTGTGGCAAAGCGCCTATCTCGCTGACGTGCTGAAAAGATATGCTCACGATCGGGTGACAATCAGCGACGCCGAAGTATTCGCGTACATGAACTCTCGCGATCCATCCCTGCAGATTCCAATGGTCCGCATACGCGAATTGCGTACCCTCTCGCTTGATGCAATGAGTCCGGCGCTGGCAGCTCTCGAATCGGGAGATTCATTTGAGGACGTGGCGGGACAATTCAATGCGGATGCCCTGTTACGGCTCAACAAGGGTGTATCTGAGCTTTTTCCGATTACCGATCGGCAACCAATCGGCGATATTGCCTCTCAGATGGATATTGGTCAACGGTACGGTCCACTCCGCCTAAAAGATCATGTTGTCTACTTCGAGTTGCTGGAAAAGAAGATTCCCGAGGCCGACGGATCGCTTATAACTCGGAAAGAAGAGGCGGGACGGGAACTGCTCGAAATGAAAAAGCGGCGCTTTGTCAGCCTGCTCATAGCCCAGCTTGCCGGTGAACGGGGATACGAGATCTATCAAGACAGGTTGATGAAGTTGGAAGTCTCGAGTGTTCCGATGCTTGTGTACCGGATGCTCGGGTTCGGAGGACGAATGTTTGAGGTGCCTTTCGTCGAGCCTCAACTTGACTGGATTGACATTGAGCCGCCCAAAGAAACTATTCTCCCCTGATATTCTATTCCGACTGCAATTTGCCATGAATGATCCAACTGGACAAACCGCCGATCGGCCGACGACACGGCGTCGGTGGATGCTTCTGTTGCCGTATCTGGGGGTTCTTCTCCTTCTCGTTGCAGCAGAGTTCGCGCTGCGGTGGATAGCTCCGGAACCCGAGAACCCGCTTTTTCTCGAGGTCCGCCACGACAATATCGACTGGTACAAGCTCAACCGCAGCTACCTCGAAAGGTACTTTCCCTCGGGGACGCCACTCATTCCCGAGTTCAAAGGTGGATTGATAAGGAAAGAAAAGCTCCCATCAACATTCAGGGTTTTCTGTCTGGGCGGTTCATCAATGTTCGGGACGCCGTATCAGATGAATGCGAACATTCCGGGAATATTGCGTCGTCAACTCCGTCATTTGTACCCCGAACGTGACATCGAGGTGCTCAACGCCGGTGCGTCTGCAATCAATTCCAACGTGGTTCTGCATTTGTCCAGGGAACTTGCAGACTACAAGCCCGATATGATTTGCATTTATATGGGGCATAATGAATTTTACGGTCCTGACGGGATTAGTGCATCGTTTATTGAGCGTATTTTCCCTTCACTCATTCAATTGAAATACGACGCAAGAACGCTGCACCTCAGCCGCAAGCTGGCGTCGCTGTTTCCGAGCGAGGAAAGGAACAGTGACGCCCGGAACCTTATGCAACAGGTGTCGCGAGGAGCCGAAGTCCCGCTTGAATCCTCGGAAGCGCAGAGCGTCATCTCACGCTTCGAAGGAAATCTTCGGGCAATAATAGAGTTTTGGCGGGACGCCGGCGTGCCGGTCATCGTCTCGGATGTCTCTTCGAATCTCATGTTCCCTCCGTTCGCATCCCAACCGGTTGACCCCTCCCTCAAGCAGCAGATTACATCAGCATTGTTGAGGCAAGAATCGTCGGCCGCACTTGAACTTATCGATAAAGACGCAGCGAGCAAAGAAAATGCAGCCTTACAGTATTTGAGGGGGGAGGCGCTTCTGGGACTTGGCAGATCTGAAGAGGCAAAGAAGGCCTTAGCTCAGGCACGCGATTTGGACTTATTGAAATTTCGTGCCCCGGGCAAGATCAACGATGTCATCCGGCAGGTGTCGGATGAAATAGAGATTTATCGGGTGCCTGCCGATTCGTTGCTTTCAGCGGCGAGCGCTGATGGGATCCCGGGCTCCCGGATGTTCTGGGAACATCTCCATCCGACGGTTGAGGGATACTATCTGATCGGAACACGTATTGCTCAGGCAATTCAGACTAAACTCATGAAGGATGAGAGGGGGGTCTCACGGTCAAGTCCGCTGTCCTTCAATCGTGACACGCTTCGCATTTGCTGGCTGGATGAGGCGTACGCGGATCTTTCCATTGCCCGGTTGACAGGCCAGTGGCCGTTCAGTGACTACCGTCGGACTCCCGCTGTGCTATCCGGTTCACCCGAGGCTGCCCTGAACATTGCGCGGGCTGCGTACACACGCCAGCTTGTTTGGGATGAAGCGTGTTACAAATCGGCAGAATTTTTTTGGCGTACCGGAGATATCCGGAAGTCTCTCACGACCTACGCGGCGGTTCTGGAAGAGTATCCGACAAATTTCTATGCGCATTACTTGCTCGGCAATCTTCTAAGTAACATGGGGGAAAACGAAGCTGCGTTGCATCACTTCAACCGGTCAGTGATTGCTAATCCCGATTATCCATTCCCACGGTTGGATGCCGGCCTGTTGCTTATCAATCAGGGGTCGTTTGATGGTGCATTGAAGGTGCTGATTGATGCGTTGCCTCTGACAACAGAAAAGAACTATGCTGCCTTGCGGGCGAATATTTATTACGCTATCGGGGCGGCATATGCGAACAAGGGCTCAATTCCTACTGCCCTGCAGAATCTTGACGAGGCATTAAAGCTGCGTCCCGATTATCAGGATGCGCTACGGTTGAAGCAGGCGATATTAGGCCAAGCCCGCTAGGGGACAGCGCCGAGCCGGGCCAGTAGAGCTACCGCCGGCTGGAAGTCCGGGCGAATGCGGAGAACATTCAACAGCTGTGTCCTTGCCTTTTCCACTTCACCCGCCTCGACAAAAGCAGTTGCCAACAAGTACCCATTCTCAACCTGCATAGCCGGGTTCGTGTCGAGCGCCAAGGTTCGCTGGTAGTAGTGCATTGCAGCGGCAGGGTTCGAACTCCGCATCGCAAGGTCACCGAGCGCCCTGTACGCGAGGAGTGTAGGCTCGACATTCAACGATGATCGAAGGATTTCATAAGCACCGTCAAACTGACCGGCATCCAATAAGATCCTTGCCAACTTGAGATACGGGTCAACTTTCAGAAGTGGCAGTTGGTTGATGATCACCGAATACTCACGCGCAGCTTTCGATCGTTCACCGCGTTGCCAGTAATATTCGGCAGCGGCGTTGTGCGCTTGTTCCCAATTCCATTCCGCTTTTGTTACCCGCTCCGCAATTTGACCCAATGTGTCATTATTGGCTATAGCATCGACGATGGGGACTTGACTCTTGAATGGCCATCCAGAGGTGAGGATTGCGGTCCTCCTATTGGCGATGATTTCGTCGAGATCAGTGACAGAGCGGTCCGCCCACAAAAGATCGTCACGGAGTGTGTCTCGTTGCGCCCATTCGAGTGTGGGAGCAAAGAGGCCTCGTGACTGCATCGCATCGGCGTAGGCTTTGCCCATCAAGAAGAATCCCTGCGAGTTGGGGTGAAGATGTTCAACGAGAAGCGCATTGCCAATCAACGAATCAGGGGAGTGAATCCTTAACGCAGCTTCCATGTCCACAAACGCTGCATGCTTGTATTGTCCGGCAATCTCCCTCATTGCTCTGTTCAGATCCGAATCTGCCCTGAATCGCAGCAGGTCATAATCCCTTGCCTTGATGTAATATTCTTCGGCTTTCCGATATTGCCCGAGAGTGTCAAGGCAACGGGCAATGAAATACTGTATGTCTGCGCGTCGGGGATCAAGCTCGGCGGCATTCAGGTATGTTGCCAGTGCTTCCTCAAATCGGCCACGCCGGAAGAGTTGAGTCCCCTCGTCAAGTACTCTCCCGATTTGAGCGAGTTGTTGCCGGTCTGTGGATGCGGAATCTACGGGAACGAACGG
>CAZBWR010000016.1:45420-56431 GCA_964495695.1 uncultured Chitinophagales bacterium
AGTGGATGAGCTTAAGATACAGCTTCGTCATCCAGCGGGCATTTCCTGCCGATTCATTCGAGGCGACCCCGAGTGCGCCGTAAAATTCATTGTGCCCGTCATACACGATCAGCAAATCAGGCTCATATGCCATCAGGTCTTCAGCCATGTCGTTGACCGTAAAGCTGTTCGTTGCGGTCATCCCCACATTGATGATCTCGAGTGTTTTGTCCGGAAACACCCTGCTCAGCCGATCGCGCAGAAAGGATGAGAAAGAGCCGTTGTACCAGTACGGGTAGCCTACTGTGGTGGAGCCTCCGAGACAGAAAATTCTAAAAGTGCCGCTCGGCTTGGGAACCGAGAAGAAGTCAGGCGAGGTGCTAGGGTTAAAAGGCACACGCGAAAAGTAACGCCGCTTGACTTCGTGGTTCATGACATGGTACGTGTTCCCCGCCAACTGCTCGGTTGTGAAGAGTGCCAAGTTCGGGCCATAACCCACGATGCGAAGAACTATCTCGATCAAACCGAGTATTAGAATAGGGGACAGGATCATCACGGTGAAGAACGCTGCCCGCTTTCGAGAGGCGAGTGCTGTTCCTTCGGTATTCGAGTTTGTGTGATCCATACTAATTTCTCACGGAAAGTGTATCCAGTTGGTGTAGCAGGTACTCGGCGTCCCGGTTTCCAGGTTGAATAGCCAGAGCGCGCCGCGCAGACGTTCGCGCCTCGGCGATTTTCCCCCGGCGAGCCTGAGCTACCCCAAGCAAATAGTTGGCGGCCGACGACATTTCTTGCGTGAAGGATTCCGGAAAGGTCCTGTTCACTGCGATAGCTTCTGAAAAATGATGTTCGGCCGTTTCACTGTTTCTCATCTCAAGAGCAATCAGTCCGAGTTTCATATGGGCATAAGGATTGTTCTCGAGGACAAGGCTCCGTTCGAAGGCGGCTTTCGCCTCATCTCGTTTTCCCTCCATCCGGTAATACTCGGCAATGCGAAAGACGGGATTATAGGAATCGGGGATAACCCGGCTGACCGCCTCGCATTCATTCCGTGCTTTGTCGAAGTCGCCGGTTCGTGCAAAATAGTCTGCCGCGGTGTACCGCGCGTCTGACCAATTAATCTCCCGACGGACATACCTGAAAGCTATTGCCTCAATCTGGTTCTCGGGCTTGTACTCAAAGTCTGTCGGTCCTGTTGTGAAAGGCCATTGCCGCTTCAAGAACTCAACGCGAAGCTTGCCGATTGCACGATCTAGTGGGGAGACGGTCGATTGCGCGAGCAGCGACGAATCTGATTTCTCAGGGCTCCACTGCGCTGGGGGAGCGAGAAGATTGTTCTCCCGGATTGTTTTGGCGAAAATCTTTGCCATCAGGAAGTATCCCTCGATATTCGGATGCAGATGTTCCAGCAGGAGTTCATTGCCGGGAATACCCGTAGGTGACCCGGACGAGAATGCGCTATCGACCCGGGCGACAGGTACATTCCGTTCGTGACAAATTGCGCTGAGCGTTGTTTCAAAATCACTGCTTGCTCTGAAGCGCAAGGCGTCAAAGTCCCGCGAGCGGGTAAAGGCAATCTTCGCCAGTTCGTGTTGGCCCGTTATCAGAAGCTCAGTGCCCATCTTGAAGTGCGACATGGCGTAGAGGGTATCAAGCTCAAGCGCGGACTGGAATTGCTCCATAGCTGAGGTAGAATTTCCGGCAGAGGATTCATGGTCACCATTATCCAACAGTCGTAGAATTTTCTGTTGGACGTCCGCCGAAGTGGTTTCGGAAAAGGAACTAACAAACGGCGGCTGGTCTTTCAAGTTGCTGACCAAGGCACTAAATAGAATAGGAACCCCTGCACTCTGTGCGGAGCTTATCATGCGGTTAATGTTTTCTGAGAAAATTCTCTTCCCTGTATGATACACAGGATCGTCGTGCATGATCAGGCGGTTTGCCGCAAGCTGTTGCATCATCGTACCGGAAGGTCTTGGCTCCGACGCGGGTGAGAACAAACCGGAGATTGCAGAAAGGACGTCACGCAGCGCTATGTATGACCTGAACCGAAGAAGAGAGAAGTGAAGCCTTGTCAACCACGAAGAGCCCGCGCTTACAGCCGATCCTGCGCCGTATGCCCCATAGAACTCGTTGTGTCCTGAATACACAATGAAAAGGTCCGGTTCATACTCCATCAGCTCTTCGAGAAGATCGGCAATAACAAAGCTGCTGATGGCCGAAACACCGACGTTGACAACCTCAATCGTGTAATCAGGTAAAGCCGATTGCAACCTGTCTCGAAGAAACGAAGGGGCCGTTGCGTGGTATTCATACGGAAAGCCTGCCATGGTTGACTCACCTATGCAGAAAATCCGCTTCATGGTGGGGGACTTCTCTACTGAGAAAGTCTCATCAGCTGGTTCAGGTATCGAAATTCCTGAGCCTGCGAAGTATCGGCGCGCAACGGAACGGTTTATCTGGTACACTTCGTTTGTGCCGGACTGCCGCTTAACGACCAGAGCTAACTCACCACCGTACTCGCCGAGCCGTAAGCCGATCTCTACGAGACCAAGCAAGGATATTCCTGCCAGCAACAGAATTATTCGCGCTTGAAGCGTCGTGGCGGGTCTCTCCTTAGTCCTTTTCACGCTTGCTGTTTTCATGGAGGAAAATCAGGGCATCCGGTTTCTGCCGGAAACTCCCGGCGGGCAATGAAGTGAGTTGAATTGCGTTTCAATATAGGGTCTTTTCACTCAAAATTCAAAGAATTGGGCTATTTTGTGCGATTTATGACAAATAGTCTTGATTTTGTCGAGGCAAATATCGTACTTTGGAAGCGCTTCCAGAGTTGCTCTCAAGAACCTGAAATCCTGAAACGATGCCTCTGCAGGAGATGTTCGCAAGGCAATTAACATTCATAACAATTGTTTTGTGCATGACGCTTCCGGCAATAGCGACAGAGTTCTCACAACAATCTAGTCGCGAGATTGCACCGACGTGGGTGAGGGATGCGGTCTTCTATCAAATCTTCCCGGAGCGATTTGCCAATGGCGATAGGTCAAACGATCCGAAAAACGTCGAGCCTTGGGGAGGAAAACCGAAATCAAAGAACTACTTCGGGGGAGATCTTCAGGGCATTATCGAGAATCTTAACTACATCTCATCTCTCGGTGTTAACTGTCTGTACCTCAATCCGATCTTCTGGTCGAACAGCAATCACAAATATCATGCAAAGGACTATTTTGCCATTGATCCCCAGTTTGGTGACGAGGCGACCTTCAGGAGGTTGGTAGATTCATGTCACGCAAGAGGGATTAGAATTATCCTCGATGGGGTTTTTAATCACACGGGAGTGGACTTCTTCGCATTCGAAGATATAAGAAAGAATGGAAAGGAATCCCGCTATGTGAATTGGTACAATGTCTACAGCTTTCCGGTGGGGCCGCCGGGCAAGCCGAACTACGAGGCATGGTGGGGTTACGGTGACTTACCAAAACTAATGACGAATAATCCGGAAGTGCGGGATTATCTGTTTGACGTGACGAGACATTGGATGAGTCTGGGCATTGACGGCTGGCGACTTGATGTGCCAAATGAAATCCCTCATCCGTTCTGGATTGAGTGGCGGAAGCTCGTGAAGAGCATAAATCCCGAAGCATACATCGTCGGGGAGATTTGGGACGACGCAACCCCGTGGTTGCAGGGCGACCAGTTTGATGCCGTGATGAACTATCGATTCAGAGGAGCGTGTCTTGACTTTTTTGTGAAGCGCAATTCGAGCCCGACCCAGTTTAGGGACTCTCTTCTGAGTGTTCTCAGGGATTATCCTGCCGATATAAATTTCGCCATGCAAAATCTTCTCGGTAGTCATGATACAGAGCGCTTTCTCACCTTATGTGACGGGAACAAGGAGTTGATGAAACTCGCGTGGATATTTCAGATGACATACCTCGGCGCCCCTATGGTGTACTATGGTGACGAAGTCGGGATGACGGGAGGGAAAGATCCAGGATGCCGCGGAACTATGATCTGGGATGATAAGCAAAGAGATGCCGATCTTCTCTCAACTATGCGTCATCTTGTCTCTATCAGAAATCAGTACGAAGTATTCCGCAGGGGGACATTTGAATCACTTCTGGCAAACGATGAGACCGGGATCTTTGCGTTTGCCCGAACTAAGGAGAGTCAATTAGCTGTCGTCGTCTTGAACAACGGAAGCAACACTGAAACGTTCGATCTGACATTGCACAATCTTTACAGCACGCACGCCTGGTCACAACTCTGGCCCTTGGACTTCGGCGGAAGAGTCGACCAGTTCACCGGCCGCTTTGAGCTGAAACCATCCACAGCCATCATCCTAATTGGAGAGAAGAAGTAAATGAAATCCGTTCGATTGACTTTGATGGTCATGCTGCTCGCGTTTCCCGCGGCAGATGCCCTTGCCCAGGATCCCGTGATGATTCAGGGGTTCTATTGGAACGTGCGGCCCGGCGGTGTCTGGTATGACACCCTCAAGTCACGCGCAGCCCAATTGAAGCGCGCGGGCGTCACGACCATCTATTACCCGCCTGTGTACAAAGGTGCGGCTGGCGGCAGCGATGTCGGTTATACGCCATACGATTTTTATGATTTGGGAGAATTCGATAGCAGGGGAGGCAACAACACCTCGGGAGGCGGTTCGGACATTCCGACGCGGTACGGAACATTCCAGAAACTCAAGGCATCAATCGACGAGTATCATGCGCAAGGAATGCAAGTCTATGCTGATATCGTCATAAACCATCGTGATGGAGGTATTCTTGAGACAAATCCTAATGTCTATGCGGGATTCCCCTGTCCTCCAGGTGGTTGGACGGGGACACAGACGTACACAGCATTTCCTTTGACCCACGGAAGTGGCCGCATGGCCTGGTCCGCAGGTCAGGGGACCCAGTTCTTCTACCCGAATGCATCGGTCAATCCGGGCAATACGGGCGACTACTGCGGTCCGCAATTTGGGGCTATGACATTCTATACAAACTCCTTCGGACAGGATATTGCTCTGCACAACAACGTCGGGGACAACCTGCCGATGGGTGACAGTCTGATTGCCTGGGGGACCTGGATTACTAACAGGCTAGGACTTAACGGTTACAGGATTGACAATGTCAAGGGTGTACATCATGAGTACTTGAAGCGTTGGGGTAACAGCGGTGCAATGGCGGGAAAGTTCATGGTGGGGGAGTGCTATGACGGGAGTCTGAGCGTTTTGCAGGGCTGGATGAGCCGGATGGCCTCGCGTCCCAACACGAGCGTGTTTGATTTCAATCTCCGTTTCAGTCACCTGAAGCAAATGTGTGATTTTCCGGACTCGTACGATATGCGCAGCTTGCACACAGCAGGGATGATGAACAATGGGACTCCCTCGACGCAAGTCGTTACGTTTGTTGATAACCACGACTTTGACAGACTCGATTGGCAGGGGGGCATCTCCGGAAGCGGACATGATCCTGTGGTAAATAACAAGAAGATGGCGTATGCATACATTCTCACACACCAAGGGTATCCGTGCATCTGGTGGCGTGACTATTTCATTTACGGTGTCCGTGACGATATCAACAAGCTGTTGGGAGTTCGCCGTTGGGCTCGTGGCGGACAAGATTACCCGACCTCATATACCGGGGGAGATGCCCCGGTGTATCCCAACGGCAACCAGAGCAAGATTTACGTCATGCGCCGTTACGGCGTAGGAACACAGGACACTTCCGGCATTCTGCTGATGCTAAACAGCGCAACCAGCGAGGCTGAGGTTTGGGTTACGGCGTTCAACTGGCAGAACAAAACATTGAAAGACATTACCGGAAATATTTCGGGAACAACCACGGTACAAAGTGATGGACGGGTACTTCTTCGCGCTCCAGCCTCCGGTTATGCGGTGTGGGTGCCGGGTACGTTTCCCGATCCGTATGTAACAAATCTCGCAGCGGGAAGGATCGACATTCCTTCAACTGTCCAGCAATCACAGATTACGCCACGTGCAACGTATGTGAACCTCGGGACACTTGCCCGCACAAACGTGCAGACCACGCTCACAATCTCTGTTGAGGGAACACCCCTCTACACACAGCAGGGCAGTATTTCGAATTTCCCGGCAGGGGACAGTGTTACCGTTTCCTATCCCGTGTTCAACACAACAAACAACACAACGTACACTGTTACTGCATCTGTTGCTCCGATACCGGGAACTCCAACGGGTGACGACCAGATACAATCAACATTTACTACAAACTTTCCTCCGGTTCCCACCGTCGACGGGAACCTGTCCGATCCGCAGTACATAACCATCGGAACGAAACAGAATAGCAACAGCGGCTTCGGATCTGCGATTGATGTGAGCAAGATTGTCTACTTCGCCGATGTGAACAATCAGCATCTGTATATCGGCGTGGTAGGGAAGTTGAACACCGCATCCAGTGATGGCATCGGTCTATGGTTGAACCTCTCGGAGGTCACCGGTACGCCGGCAGGTATCAATCTTGGCTCAGTGCCGACTGCCGGACATTATATGGAAGCGGATAGCGGACGCTTCAAGGCGGGATTCGAGGTCGATTACATGTTCGCGTTGAACCCCGGCACATCCGCAACGAACGCATATCTTAACTCGCTCAAGAGAGTAGGCGGAAATCTCGCCTCTTACCTCGGCAACTGCGGGCAATCGGGTACTGCCATTACCGGGCCCTCCTCCTCGGGGGCGTTCGGCGCAAACAGCGTCACATTTGCGTTCAACAATTCGGGGTTGGACAACTACGGCCTGGAGATGCGGATTCCCTTCAGTCAACTCGGCATAACTGCTGCAGGGACAATGCAGGCCTTTGCCTTTGTTGTCAGTTCTACCGGGTTCTTCTCCAATGTGACCGTGCCCGGTTCGGTGGCGGGTGGCAATCTCGCCTGGTCGCCGAACTTCAACGCACTTGCCGGCGGGCCGTACTTCACAAGTAGTACAACGCTGCCTGTTCAGCTCGCATCGTTCACCGCGGTTCCGCAATCGAACGGGTCAGTCCAGTTGCGCTGGCAGACTGTTTCCGAGTTGAACAACTACGGATTTTATGTGCAGAGGAAGGTGGCGGGAGATGATATCTTTGCAGATATTCCGAGTAGTTTCATTCCCGGCGGTGGTACGATCGTCGAGCCTCGGAACTACTCGTTCGTTGATGCTGCTCCTCCGGCGGGGACGGTAAGCTATCGCTTACGGCAAGTGGACCTCGATGGTAGTATGCACTACAGTCCCGAAGTTACAACGACTGTTGTGACTGGAGTGGAGGGAGCAGGCATACCGACCGAGTTCGCATTGCAGCAGAATTATCCGAATCCGTTCAATCCGTCGACAACAATCCGCTATGCACTACCGGAAAAATCGGTGACACAACTGACCCTCTTCAACTCATTGGGTCAGGTTATCAGAAGTCTGGTTGATCAGGAGCAGGAAGCGGGATATTACGAAGTGAAGCTTGACGGCAGCAATCTCGCCAGCGGGCTGTATTTCTACAGAATACAAGCAGGAAGTTTTGTCTCTACAAAAAAAATGATGTTCATCAAGTAAAGCGGAGTTTCTATGAAGGCAGCACGTTGGGTGGCGGTGTCGTGCATCATGTTTGTGATGCAGGCGGTCGGGCAGGATAGTGTTGATGTCGTCTTTCGTTACAACATCTCTGGAACTCCCACCGGTGTGAGTGTACCGGGACAGTTCAATGGCTGGAACAACACGGCGTGGCCGATGCAATATCAAGGGGGGACACTCTGGACGCGCAATGCGAGACTCGCAATCGGCGGCGCCCCCTCACCCATTCCGGGAGCATTCCAGTATAAGTTTTTCTATAACGGCGTTTCCGTCTGGCCGAACGATCCGCTGAACCATCATGTAAATACCAGCGACAACGATAACTCGTTGATCTATGTCAAGAATCCGACAATCTACCACTTCCTTCCGAACCAGCGAACCGGGACAGTGAGTAGCGATCGCCCGACGATTACTGCGTACATCTTCCCGAAGGTCGGAACCACTTTTGACACTACGCAGCTTTCGATCACACTGAATGGCACCACGTATTCTTCAATCGGCAGCTCGTATGATTTCGCAACAAAGCAGATGAGTTGGACCGTCCCGGTTCCGCTCAGCAACGGCGGACATACAGCAATTCTCCAGGCGGGCACTACGCGGGATACGGTCAATTTCATCGTGCAGGTGGGGGGACCGACGTTGCTTCCAATGCCATCGTATGCGAAGCATGGTGTGACTCTTCCGTCCGCATCATCGAATGACTCGACAACATTCCGTCTGCGAGTCGGGTCTACAAGCTATGTCGCTCTCCGAATCGCTCCACTTGGTCAGCCGGTCGCAGGCGCAACTCCCATCTTCATGCGTAAGAACACCACGACTAACGACTGGTGGATGAACGTTTCTTTGCCACCCGGCACGTATGAATACCAATACCAGACCGCAAGCGGAAGCCTTATCAATGATCCATGGGGAAGGTTTAGCGGCACCTACGGAACGAGATTCACTATAGGCCCCGAAGGTTTGACCGCCGATAACTATGTGTGGCGATCGAACAGCTATCAGCGTCCGCCGTTGAACAAACTCGTCGTTTATGAGTTGCACGTTGGAGAATTTGCGGGCGGATACTATGGCCTCGGTGCGGGGCAGGCGGGCTTCCAGCAGTTGACAACATTGCTTCCCTATCTCGATTCACTCGGCGTGAATGCCATCGAGTTAATGCCCGTAAATGACTTCGGCAACGTGGGGCGTTCGGGTCACTCATGGGGATATGATCTGAACCACTACTTCGCCCTTGAGCCTGCATACGGCACACCGCGTGATTTCAAAGCATTTGTGGACTCTGCACATGGCCGCGGGATTGCCGTGATTCTTGATGTGGTCTTCAATCATCAGAATGACACAGGCCCGCTCTGGAAAATGGATCCGAGCGAGACAACCAATCCATACTTCAAACTTTGCAGCGATCTCCGGTACAATGAGGATCAGTTGTGCTTCTTCAAGGATATGGATCATTGGACGAATGAAACCCAGGAGTTGATTTACGAAGTTCTGAAGATGTGGATCGACGAGTATCGTATCGATGGCTTCCGCTATGATTATACGCAGGGAATAGGGTGGAACATCAATGAGCCCACGAAGGGGATTCTCGGCTGGGCGAACAGGATACATCAGGAGTACCAAGGACGAATCTATCAGATTGCCGAGCATCTCCCCGAAAGTCCAGCATTGGTATTCTACAGCGGCCTGACAGGTGGCTGGCATGACAGCTTCAGGGACGAGATGTTCGATGAGGCACGTTTTGCCAACCGCACACTCGACCGGATTGAGAACCTCGTTCTTGACCTTGGTGCGTATCCGGGCAACGATATTCCTTCAACCCCGTCCTCTTATGCAAACAGAACAGAACCGGTAAACGCGACGGTCAACCACGACGAGCAATCGTTGATTTACGAGATGACGACGTTCCAGGGGGTTTCGCTTGCTAACGCGTTGCTTCGGGACAGGCTTTATAGTACGTTCATGTTTGCATCGCTTGGCATCCCGATGTTGTGGGAGGGCATGGAGTTGAGCGAATCACGCGGCTGGACGAACGACAACCAGAAGCTCTCGTATCGTCCCGTCCAATTCAGCCTGCGAAACACCCAGCGGGGACAGGATCATTATGCATGGTTCAAGGCCCTCATCCGTCAGCGCAAGTTCAATCCTGCTTTGTATCAGGGAGATCTCGTCAAGCTGTTCCGTTATAATTCCGAGAAGACCCTTGTCTGGGGATTCAATGACCCGGCAACCGGTGCCCGGTTCGTTGCAGTGGCAAACTTTACTGCCGGACAGCAGACAATAAACAACGTACCATGGATTGGTTCAGGCACGTTCTATAACATTCTTACGCAATCGACACTGACTGTCAGCGGCGGAAGTGTGCCGAGCATGACGATTCCGCCCTACACGGCGTTGTGTTACTCAAGTTTACCCGACAGTATCCTTCTGGATGTAGATCCGGTTACCGGTTCGGAACTCCCGACGGAATTTGCATTGCAACAAAACTATCCGAATCCGTTCAATCCCGCGACTCGCATTCTGTTTAGTGTTCCGTCTTCCGGATTCAGCACGCTGAAAATTTACGATATGCTGGGGCGGGAAGTCAGAACGTTGGTGAACGGCGAGCTGCAGGCCGGAAACTACAACATTGAGTTTGATGCACGGGGGCTTGCGAGCGGAGTGTACCTCTACAGGCTGACGTCGGGTACATTCAGTCAAACAAAAAAGATGGTACTGACCAGGTAATATCAATCTGCTTTATGACTCAGGTGATGGAATGAAACGGACAATCTTTATTCTTGCGTTTGTGCTATGCGGAGCGGGAGCCTTTGCGCAACCTCGCGTTACCCCGGATGGTGTTCAGTTCGAGCTGCCGGACAGAGGGTATTCTTCGGTTTCAGTTGTCGGGGACTTCAACGGCTGGTCGAAAGACGAGAACCCGATGCGCAAGAACAGCCAAAACCGCTGGGTCGCAACGCGTAAGATGCAGCCGGGCATCTACCAGTATTTGTTCTTTGTAGACAAACAACGGCACCTGTCGGATCCGGGGAACAAAGTCACTGTCGATAACTATAACAACAGCGGCAAGAACTCGGTCTTCGTTCTGACGGAAGAGAATACAATTGAACTTACCGCAACCCCGCCGGTTCCCAAATCCAACCCGAATGATATATATCCGAAACCGGCCGGTGTCAAGCCTGTCTATCTCAATATCATCTGGCACCAACACCAACCGCTGTATCTCAATCCGGCGACCGACCAGCTCGAAGGTCCGTGGGTGCGCACCCACGCTACAAAAGACTATTACGATATGACGGCGATGTTGCAGAATTATCCTGACATTCACTGCAATGTGAACCTCACGTCATCACTGTTATTCCAATTACAGGAGTACTATGTAAACCGTCTGAAGCCGTACGTTGACACGCGTAAGAACACCGTTAACGTCAGGAATTTTCTGCGGGCACATAAGGG
>CAZBWR010000017.1:0-54610 GCA_964495695.1 uncultured Chitinophagales bacterium
AGGTTTTTGTGCGGGGATATTTCTTCTTGCGCTGTTTGTTGCAGGCTGCATGGATGAGAGACCTTCGCATCGCGTCGGAGATATTCATGCGCTCAAAGGAAAAACAACCGCGAAGGTTCTCGAAGTGTTGGGCGAGCCCCGCGTCGTCGACACAACCGCCAGCTCGCGTGAACAGATCTGGGGCTATTACCAGATGATGATTGTTGACGAGCATGAAACCTCGCCGCGCCAAAGAACCGTGCTCATCGTGTTCCGGAAAGAGAACGGGGAGTTTCTCGTGGATGAAATAAAGGTACCCTGATTTCAATGCCTATGCTCTGGTTGAGCCAATCAGTTCCAAGACGCCCGTTGCCGAATAGTACTTGAGACAAAAAATACTCAATCTTTCAACACTAATCAGTATGCCCTCCCCCACTAACTTATCTGCATGCGGAGTGCGGAAAATGAAGAACCCCTGATCTCGGCGGTAGTACCTGAAATCAGGGGTTTTGTGTAGCCTTAACGGGAATCGAACCCGTATTTCGGCCTTGAGAGGGCCGCGTCCTAAACCGTTAGACGATAAGGCCATGGATCTGCTGCCCCGCAAGGATTCGAACCTCGATAGGCAGATCCAGAGTCTGCTGTCTTGCCATTAGACGACGGGGCATCAGTTGAACGCCGATAATCTACTGAAATTAGGAAAGATTGTCAACGAGAAGCCAGCTGCATGCTGCCGATTCCAACAAATTCTGCGACTCTTTCCGTCGTATGCGAACACAAAAAAAGTTTCCGTTGTGTGACGTGGCTGCGTTGACAAAGCGTACTGAATACGATATCTTGCTCCTAAACGCTACCAGCCTCCCCACACAAGAATCTCAACCATCTCAACTCAATACCACCAAACTACCAATGGTATTTACATCGAGGAGTCCTATGAAGATAAGCACGTACAAAGTTCTAGCGTTTCTCTTAACAGGCCTTGTATGTGCCTCCCAGGCACAAACTACTACTGGCCGATGGGCGTTTGGCATTCATGGCGGGGCGAATCTCTGGGTGAACGATATGAACCAGAGAAAAGTCGGTGAAGGGATACAGGGCCTCCTCCGGTACGGGGTCTCCCCGGTATTCTCGTTGGGCCTTCAAGGAGGGTACGAGGAATTGAAGGCTTTTCAAAATCCCGTTTTCCCAAAAGAACTGCCCAACGAATATTTGAAACTTCGCGCAGGCAATGTCAGCGCGCTAAGTTGGATCCATTTCTCACCTGGCCGTGCGTTCTCCCCCTATTTCTACTTCGGTGGAGGAGTGATGTTCTACAGGCGTGTGACGGGTACGAATATTCACTTTCCGGATTCGAAGACCGTCACAACAATGCATATACCCCTCGGACTCGGTTTCGAGGCCTATATCGGCAAGGGGCTGTCGTTCGCCATGGAGGCCTCGGGACGTCTTCTTGACGATAATACCGAACGGTGGAAATTCAAGACGATCGACTGGTATGGTTCGGTCAAAGCGGGATTCAATTTTTATTTCGGACGGAGTGACCTTGATGACGATGATGAAGACGGATTGACCAACGCGCAGGAAGCGAGACTCGGAACCGACCCAAATGTTGCGGACACAGATGGTGATGGTTTGTCGGACGGCGAGGAGGTGCGGCGTTACAGGACAGATCCCCTGCGGGGCGATACAGATGGCGACGGTCTCTCTGACGGTGACGAAGTCATGAAGTACCGGACCGACCCCAACCAGGTCGATACAGATGGTGACGGCCTGTCGGATGGCGACGAGGTCATGAAGTATGGAACCGACCCGCTCAAGATCGACACCGATGGAGATACCCTTAGTGACGGAGATGAAGTGCTGAAGCATAAGACGGATCCCCTGAAAGTTGATACCGATGGAGACGGACTTTCCGATTGGGATGAGATCAAGTCGTACCGGACCGATCCTCTCGTGCCAGACACGGACGGGGATGGAATCTCGGATGGAGATGAAGTCAGGCGTTACAAAACCGATCCACTGAAGGCCGATACCGACGGCGGCGGAACAAATGACGGTGCCGAAGTTCTTGCCGGAACGAATCCTCTCGATCCTCGCGATGACCGCGCAGTTCCGGGGATGATAAAGTTTGAGTCTGGCAAGCCGACAGTGTTGCCGGGCGTCAATTTCGTTACGAGCAGCGCAAAATTGCTCAGGGTGTCTGAGCATATACTTGAGCGGGCTTACTCGGCGCTTTCCGCCAATCGGTCCTTGCAGGTCGAAATCGTCGGACACACAGACAACGTTGGTCCTGTGGAATCGAACGTCCGGCTTTCACTTCGCCGCGCACAGGCTGTCAGGGATTGGCTCGTGAAGCGGGGGATTGAGGCGTCGCGCCTCAGTGTCAGCGGTCGCGGCATGTCAGAGCCGGTCGATACCAACGAGACCCCGGAAGGTCGGGCGAATAACCGCCGCATCGAGTTTATAGTGAAGTAACCGGAATGCTTTGCCTGCCAGGTGCCTCGTGCCTTTCTGGGTACGAGGCACTCTGCTATTTGGGGCGGCCCCGCGTTTCGTTGACTTTATTGCGTTGTTTTGGTACCTTAAAGCTGATTTTTCGCTGATTTTCTTCGATTTTTTAGGGATTTTCGTTTGATAACCAAGTACGGATACGACGTCTTCATCGTTATCACACTGATTGTTGTAATCGGTGTGGTTCTTACATGGAATTTCGTCGAGTTGAAGCCACTCCGTTTCATTCTCTTCGCAGTTTTCGGTCTCCTGATGGTGTTCACTCTGAATTTCTTTCGTGATCCCGACCGCACCACTCCGGAGGGCAAGAACCTTGTGATTTCGCCGGCAGACGGGAAGGTAATTGTCATTCAGGACATCCGAGAGGATGAGTTCATAAAGGGTGATGCAACACAGATTTCCATCTTTATGTCGCCGCTGAACGTCCATGTGAACCGCTTCCCGATCACGGGCACTGTTGCGTATTTCAAACACGTTCCCGGCGAATACATAGCAGCGTTTGAAGAGAAAGCCTCTCTCCGGAACGAGCGGACTCATATCGGGATGGAGAATCAGGAGACGAAGGTGTTCTTCAAGCAGATTGCGGGATTCGTTGCTCGCAGGATTGTTGCCCCGTTGAGTGTCGGTGATAAAGGCAAGGCGGGGGAGCGGTTCGGTATGATTAAATTTGGCTCACGAGTTGACGTGTTTGTTCCGAAGGGCGCAACGGTAAAAGTGCAGATGGGTGAAAAGACAGCCGCAGGCGAAACTGTTCTGTTCGAACTTCCCTCAGCGTCAGAGTCAAAGGCGATTCCATGAGAATCACCCGTGCTGTTGTCCCGAGCCTCTTCACCGTGCTCAATATGTTCTGCGGGTTCAACAGTATTCTGTATGCGAGCCAACAGAGTTACATCGAGGCATCGTGGTTTATTTTTCTCGCCGCAGGGTTTGATGCTCTTGACGGCGTCATGGCCCGTCTGACCAAATCCTCGTCCGAATTCGGCGTGCAAATTGACTCTCTTTCCGATGTCGTTTCCTTCGGCGTTGCGCCGGCGTACCTTGTGTATCAGCTCTCCCTGCATCAAATGGATACGGCGGGCATCCTCATCAGCGCTTCGCTGATGGTGTTTGGGGGACTTCGCCTGGCGCGATTCAACACGCAACTCGTTGGGTTTGACAAAGACCACTTCATCGGCCTGCCGATTCCGGCGAGCGGCCTTACTATAGCGGCGTTTGTGCTCAATTACTACAGCCCTGTTTCCGGTCTTAATCCTACAGCGGCGAGATTCCTTCCGTACATTTGCATTGCCCTGTCGCTTCTTATGGTGAGCAAGGTCAAGTACGACACTCTCCCCAAGATATCCGGAAAAGCAATCCGGAAAGAACCCTGGAAGTTCATATTTGCAATGCTGGCTGTTGTTGTCATGGTGCTGACGAGCGGAAGTGCCATACTGCCCCTCTTCGGATTGTTTATCTTGTTCGGCATTCTCCGCTATGTCGTTACAACAGTCAGGAATTGGATTCATCAATCACAGAAGCTCGAAGAGGAAGATGCGGCAGAGCCTTCGAGCGCAGACATCTGAAGGCTATCATGTTTATTGCAAAGGTCACCATAACGCTCCGCAAATCAATACTCGACCCTCAGGGGAAGGCGGTCGAACATGCCATAGGTTCGTTGAGGTTGGGCAATGTGTCGGACGTTCGCATCGGCAAACATGTTGAACTCAGAATTGAAGCGGCAAATGAAGCCGCGGCACAGTCTACCGCCGAAGCAGTCTGCAAGAAACTTCTTGCCAATCCGGTGATGGAGGATTACCACTTTACTCTGGAACGTGTGTGAGATGGATGAGCGGAAGGTGAAATTCGGTGTTGTTGTTTTTCCGGGGTCGAACTGCGATCACGACGCCTATCATGTTTGCAAACATGTGATAGGGCAGGATGCCGAGTTCCTCTGGCACAAGGATGCGGACCTTAAAGGGTCGGATGTTGTCATTCTGCCCGGGGGCTTTTCATACGGTGATTATCTCCGCTGCGGCGCGATTGCAAGGTTCTCACCCGTTATGAAGGAAGTGATTCGCTTTGCCAATGATGGCGGTACAGTGTTAGGTATTTGCAACGGATTTCAAATCCTGGTAGAGGCCGGCTTGCTCCCCGGGGTTCTTCTGCGCAACGCCTCTCTCCGGTTTGTCTGCAAATTCATCCATTTGCGGGTCGAAAACGCCGAAACCCGCTTTACATCCCGCACCAACGCAGGTGACACCCTCCATATCCCCATCGCACACGGCGAGGGGAATTACTTTGCAGACGATGAGACGCTTGACCGGCTGGAGAGCAACAATCAGATAATTTTCAGATATTGTACGGCAGAGGGAAGTGTAACTGAAGGGGCGAATCCCAACGGCTCGCTCTCGAACATTGCCGGGATATGCAATGAACAAGGAAATGTACTGGGCATGATGCCGCACCCCGAGCGGGCTGCCGACCCGTTGTTGCGGCACACAGACGGACAAGTCATATTCAAATCGATAATTGATCATATCGTGCGCGGTGTGCCTGTAGCAGCTGCCGCCAGATAGAGAAAGGAGAATCCCATGGGAAACCTGGGCGCAACTGAAATCATCCTCATCGTTCTTGTTATCCTCGTCTTCTTTGGTGCAAAAAAGATTCCTGACCTGGCACGCGGACTCGGGCAGGGCATCCGTGAGTTCAAGAAAGCCACGAAGGATGTCCAGGAAAGTGTAGAAGACGAGGTAAAAAAGATCGACGAGAGTGTAAAGAAGGGTTAAGCCATGTTCGAGAATATCGGCGGTTCGGAATTGCTGGTAATTCTCTTTGTCGTGTTCATCTTTTTCGGCCCGAAAAAGCTTCCCGAACTCGGGAAGAATCTCGGGAGGGGAATAGCCGAATTCCGCCGCGCCATGCGGGGCATTCAAAGCGATATAGAGAACGCTTCGAAGCCGGATTCAAAATAAGCTCGATTCCTCTGACCCGACGCACGCCTGTTGCGAAACAGGCCGGCCGCATAACACAGGACACCGTCACACACCGTTGCTGAATCACACAACATTCGAAACTGCACGCGCAGAAATCCGGTCCGGCTCAACCTCCGTTGAAAAGATAACGAACTCCTTCCTCAAGGAGATTGAGCAAAAGAAACGCCTGAATGCGTTTCTTTCCGTTTTTTCGGAGGGGGCGCTGGAGCGCGCTAGAAAAGTGGACCGCAAGCTCGCAGACGGGACTGCCGGGCCGCTTGCCGGCATGGTCATTGCCATCAAGGATGTTCTGTGCATGAAAGGCGAGCGTGTGACATGCGCATCGAAGATGCTCGCCCAGTTTACGTCGGTGTATGACGCTACAGTCGTCAAGCGGCTGCTCGATGCAGACGCTGTAATCATCGGCAAGACCAACATGGACGAATTTGCCATGGGGTCTTCAACAGAAAATTCAGCATTCGGTCCCGTGTTGAATCCCGTTGATGAAAGCAAGGTACCCGGCGGCTCAAGTGGTGGTTCATGCGTTGCCGTTGCCGGAGGGATGTCGCACACAGCGCTAGGGACGGATACGGGCGGGTCGATCAGACAGCCCGCCTCGTTTTGCGGCGTGGTGGGATTGAAGCCCACATACGGCCGGGTTTCGCGTTACGGACTCGTGGCTCTTTCATCCTCGTTCGACCAGATCGGGCCGTTTGCACATTCCGTTGCTGATGCTGCAGCAGTTCTGCAGGTTATTGCGGGACATGATGAAATGGATTCCACGTCCGCGATGGTTCCTGTCCCGGATTATTCCGCGGCGCTGGCGCGCGACATAAAAGGAATGAAGGTCGGGCTCCCGGCGGAGGCGCTTGGCGAAGGACTCGATAACGACGTCCGTGATGCGGTTGAGCGTTGCTGCGATTCCCTGCGCAATGCCGGTGCGGAGATCGTTGAGACGAAATTGCCTCACTCTGAATACAATATCTCAACCTATTACATACTCATGACGGCGGAGGCATCCTCCAATCTTGCGCGGTACGATGGTGCACGGTACGGATATCGCGCAGACGACGTCAAAGATTTGCATGAGATGTATGTCCGCTCGCGAAGCGAGGGTTTCGGGATGGAAACCAAGCGTCGTATTATGCTTGGGACGTATGTTCTTTCCGCCGGGTACTATGATGCATACTACCGGAAGGCGCAGAAAGTCAGGCGGTTGATTCAGAACGATTTCATCGAGGCATTCAAGTCCGTTGATTGCATCCTGACGCCGACATCGCCGACGACGGCATTCGGGTTTGGAGAAAAATCCGGCAACCCTTTGCAGATGTATCTTTCCGACATCTTCACGGTTTCGGCAAACCTTGCCGGCATACCGGGGCTCAGTGTACCTTTCGGCGCTGACGCAAAAGGACTTCCGATCGGGATTCAGGTTTTAGGTAAGCAGTTCGATGAACCTACGATCTTGAGGGTCGGCGATTTCATTGCTTCGCCGAGCGCTGTGAGCGCACATACCCAATGAACAAGAATACTACCGAACCAAATCAGAACATTACTTGAGGATTATTCGATGAGCGTACTCGTCAACAAGAAAACAAAAGTCGTGGTGCAGGGAATTACGGGGGGAGAAGGGACATTCCATACGTCACAGATGCTTGCGTACGGCACGGATGTCGTTGCAGGTGTTACCCCCGGCAAGGGTGGAACGAGGTACAAAGGGAATGAAAAAGATCAGTTCAATCGTGAAGTGCCGGTGTTCAACACCGTCTCCGACGCTGTTAAGGCGACCGGCGCCGATTGCTCCATAATTTTCGTCCCCGCGGCGTTTGCCGCCGATGCGGTGATGGAAGCGTCTGCAGCGGGTGTGAAGGTGGTTGTGTGCATCACGGAAGGCATTCCTGCAAAAGACATGATCAAGGCGTATGAATTTGTGAAAAAGAGCGGAACAGTGCTGATTGGTCCGAACTGTCCCGGCATTATCACTCCCGGCGAATGCAAGGTCGGCATCATGCCAGGATTCATCCATAAGAAAGGACGCGTGGGGGTTATCTCCCGCAGCGGAACACTCACATACGAGGCGGTCGGCCAATTGACAGCGCTCGGTATCGGTCAGTCAACCTGCATCGGCATCGGCGGAGATCCAGTCATTGGTACCCGCTTTATTGATGCCATCAAATTCTTTAATGAGGACAGTGGAACGGACGCCGTCATAATGATCGGTGAGATCGGCGGTACTGCCGAAGAGGAGGCTGCTGCTTACATCAAGAAACATGTGAAGAAGCCAGTTGTCGGATTTATCGCAGGCAGAACTGCGCCTCCGGGTCGTCGCATGGGACATGCCGGAGCAATCATTGCCGGGGGCAAAGGAACAGCCCAGGAAAAGATGGCTGCGATGAAGAAAGCTGGCATCCACGTCGTTGAGACACCGGCGCTTCTGGGAGAAACGATGTTGAAGGCATTAATCAAAGCAGGTAAGATCAAGGACAAAACTGCTTCTGCCAGGAAGAAGCCGGTAAAGAAGAGCGCTCCAAAGAAATCCGGGCGGAAGCCGGTAAAGAAGGCTGCGAAGAAGCGGCGTTAACGTGCGGTTGAGTGGCGGGGAAAACAGTGACATCAGTTCACAGCGTTCCATTAACAAACAGGGAGGTCCGTTATGAAAAATGTTATTATAGGTTCCCTCGTCGCCGCAATTATTCTCTTCGTCTTCCAGGCCATGTCATGGATGGTGTTGCCGATTCACGCAAACTCGTTGAAATATTCCCCGAATCAGGATGCCATTCTCACCACGCTGGCGTCGAATCTCAACGAGAGCGGAGTGTATGCGATACCGAACGCGCCTCCGGGCTCCTCGCAAGAAGAGATGAGCGAATTCGATCAGTCAATGGTTGGTAAACCCTGGGCGATCATCCATTTTGATAAGTCGTACCCGGGCATGGTCACGTCGCAATTTGTGTACGGGTTCTTGCTGAACCTCTTCGGAGCCTTCATTATTGCGTATGTGATGTGGTCGTGTGGAGACAGGTTCGGGACATTCGGATCGAAGTTGATGCTTGTGGTTGGTTTTGCGCTCTTTCTGGTAATACAGAGTTCCTTGATGATGGCGAACTGGTGGTACACGCCATGGCATTACCTCTCGGGAGAGATCATCGATCACCTCATCGGCTGGTTTTTGGCAGGCTTGTGGCTAGCATGGTTTTTCAGTAGAGGTCAAAAAACAACAACAGCATAACTTACTGTAGAAAGGTGGTATCATAGATGGCGGTTGAACGCACACTTGCAATTTGCAAACCGGATTGTGTCCGGAAGAATCTTCAGGGCGAAGTGATTGCCCGCATCCAGAAAGCCGGATTCAAGGTCCTCGGCATGAAGCAAATCCGCTTGACAAAGGAGACGGCAGGCGCATTCTATGCCGTGCACAAGGGGCGCCCGTTTTACGACAGCCTTGTTGAATTCATGACCAGCGGACCCGTTGTGCCTATAGCGCTGGAGAAGGAAAACGCCGTCGCTGATTACCGCACGCTCATCGGGGCAACAGACCCGAAGGAAGCAGCTGAAGGAACAATCCGTAAATTATATGCGGACAGCAAAGGCGAGAACATTGTCCATGGCTCCGATTCAGTTGAGAACGGAAGGATCGAAGTGGCCTTCTTCTTTGCCGAGAGCGAGCTTGTGTAAATACAGAACACGACTTTACTAAAAAGCCAAACAGGGACGTTCCCATGAACGTCCCTCCGTATTTTTGGAGGACTGATGCCGCTCAAGCGATGGAAAAAACTCTCCGAAGAAACTGTGTATCAAAATAGATGGTGGACGTACAAGCGCGACATGTACGAACTTCCAAACGGGAAACCGGGAGAATATAATTACGTGCATATCGGTGGCTCTGCAATGACGGTTCCTGTCATGAAGGACGGCCGCATCCTTCTCGTGAAGCAGTACCGCTACCTGAATGACCGCGAGAGCCTTGAGTTCCCTTGCGGCAGCGTGAAGGAGGGGATGACACATGATGAGACAGCATGGCACGAACTCGCGGAAGAGACGGGCTATTCGTCCAGTCGCTTCTATCTCGCGGGGGAGTTCAATCCATACAATGGCGTAACGAACGAGATCTGCAAAGTCTACATTGCACGTGAACTTCAACATGTCGGTGGCACGCCCGATGAGACGGAGGAGTTCGAACTCGTCATGTTGACCGCGTCGGAGATCGATGAAAAGATCCGAAGCGGAGAGCTGTGGGACGGGATGACGATCGCCGCATGGACAATTGTCAAATTGAAGGTGAATGTATGATACGTATCGCCGCTTCCATTCTGCTTGCGCTTACTACCGTGGTGGGTTGTTCCACAGCCTCAACTTTAAAAGTCACACTCGGAAACGATCGCCTGCTTCATGAAAAGCTCGATCTTGTCAAAGGAAAAAGGGTGGGCCTGATTGTGAACCATACGGCCCGTCTCTCCAACGGACAATTTCTGGTGGATGCCCTCCTTGAGAAGGGAGTGAAGGTAACCGCACTGTTCGGACCGGAACATGGCGTGCGAGGCGAAGCGGCTGCCGGCGAAAAGATACCCGATAGCACGGATGAAAAAACCGGCATTCCAGTCTACTCCCTCTATGGAAAAATCAGAAAGCCGACTCCCGAGATGCTGGAGAATGTCGATGTTCTCGTGTATGACATCCAGGATGTCGGTGCACGATTCTATACGTACATCAGTACGATGGGGTTGTGCATGGAAGCTGCTGCCGGGAAGGGAATCCCGTTCATTGTTCTTGATCGGCCTAATCCTCTAGGCGGACTGACGGTCGACGGGCCGATGCTTGAGGAATCGCAAAAGTCTTTCGTTGGCATGTATCCCATTCCGGTTGTTTACGGACTTACGTGCGGTGAGCTGGCCATGATGATCAACGCCAAGCAATGGCTCGCGAATGGCAGTCGGTGCGACCTTACCGTTGTAGAAATGAAAGGATGGGAACGACGCATGTTGTGGTCCGCGACGGGCCTCGAATGGATCCCTCCCTCTCCAAACATCCGGACTGCTCAAGCAGCGCTCGTGTATCCCGCAACCTGCTTCATTGAAGGGACGAACGTTTCAGAAGGACGCGGGACAGCGATGCCGTTTCAATTCATCGGCGCGCCGTTTGTTGACGGCAAGCTACTTGTTAGACTTCTCCAAAAACAATCGCACAGGATTGGCCTGACCGATACGTCATTCAGCCCCGTTTCGTCAAAACACTCAGGGGAGATGTGTAACGGAATCTACATTACACCGGGTGAAGAAGCTGTGCCGTTCAGCTTTGCGGTTGAATTGTTGAGGGCTTTGAATGAAGCCTCGTCAGGCAAACTCGAGATCAGGGATGCATCGCTGCTCCGCCTTGTTGGATCCAGTGAGGCTGTTGCTCACATCCGATCCACCAACGAGGGTTCGCCTTATGTTCAAAGACTGGGGACTGATATAGCTCGATTCAAGCAAGAATCATCGAAATATCATCTCTATCCGTGACCTGACCATTCGCAACGCCGTCCCCCTTTGGTAGCCGGAACCGCAAAGTCAGCCTAACGCATGAAGATGAAAGGGGTTTCATGTTAGATTTGTTGACTTTCCCTGCATAAATGGTTACTTTTCAACGGTTTTTTAGCTTGCCGTACTCTATACACACTTATTTGGCCGATGGTGGCGTTGCCCGCAATGGCAGAAATTGTTTGGAAGAAGGCTAAAACCCTTCAAGGTGGCATTGCGCTGGTGGTGTTCGTTACGCTCATCATTGGTTTTTTTCTTGGCTCGCCGGTGGGGCGGGCCTTGTGTGGGATAGGGGTGATCGGGCTTCTGGGGTATGGCGTTGTTGTGCTCCGACGCGAAGGAGCGTTTGCAGCCGCAGAAGAAAGAGCGAAAAACCCTAAAGAGGATCTGTATTCACAGCCTGACGAAGGAGACATGAAAACACTGCTCTTCGATGATTTCCAACCCCCGTCCCCGGCCGGATATGTGGTGAAGGAGATTTCGGAAGACGATGCAGTTGTTCCCTCCACAAGGTCGGCAAGACCCGTTGCGACAGCAACGGAAGAGAAGGTCCGGGAGTTTGACATATCGGACTTTTTTGACATGGACTCCGATGTGTTTCGCAACGAGAGCGAACCCCGGAGTGAGTTCAATTTCCTGCTGAACAAGCTTCTGCTCGCGATGAAGGAAGTGTTATTCGCCCACTCTGTCGCCTTCTTCTGGGCGAACCGCGAGAAGCAACAGCTTGTACTTGAAGCGAAAGCGACCGACAGCGAGAACTTCATGCTTGCGAAACGCTACGGGATTGATGAGGATGTCGCAAGCCAGGTGGCGCGGACCGGCAAGCCTCAAGTCCTCGGCAGAATCTCATCGCTGGCCGAGCAGGAATTGGTGAGACATTATGCTTCGGCCGAAGGGATCAGTTCGTTAATCGTTGTTCCCGTTTATTACTATGCAAGCGAGGGGAGCGGCCAACAACTTCCAGAGGGAGTGATTGTTGCTGACAGCAAAGCAGAGGATGCCTTCGGCGCAGAGACCCTCGCCCTGATGGGGAAGTTCACGAAGATGATCTCCGCTCTGATCAAGAGTTACACGCGCAAGTACGATCTTCTTCTTGATTCCGAGCTGCTCTCGTCGATCCGGAGAATGCAGGACAGGGTGAAGTCCGAGCGCACCGAGTCGTCTGTCCTCAATGCCCTTTCAGACGAAGCGATCAAGCTTCTGAATTGGGACGTGCTCGCTGTTACACTTTACAGCGAAGAGCTGAACGCTTGGGCCATCCAAAAGCTTGTGAACAGAACAAATACCGTGTATCCGGACATGAATTACCCTGTTGAATTCTCGGGGACACTGGTAGGCAGGGCGATCAATACGAATTCGGTGATTCATCTGCAGGACCTTGAAGCCGAGCCCGAAGCACGGTTCTCTCCCGAGGAGAGCATTCTTATGCGGGGATCCTTCCTGTGTGTTCCGATCAGTTCGTTGAACCGGTGTTACGGTGCGCTCACGATTGAAAGCGCCGGCAAGTTCCAGTTCACCCCTGCGGAAGCGGAAACCCTGTACAGGCTTGTTGAGAATGCGGCAGAACTGCTTGAAGTGTTGTATATGAATGATCTTGTCAAGGAGTACATTGCTGTAGACCAGTTGACCGGCTCCCTCAACAAGAAGCACTTCAACAAAAAACTTGAAGAAGAAGTGAGGCGTGCGGAGGATTTCGGCCTCGAACTCTCGCTCGTTTCGATTGCGGTGGACAATGCGTCTGAGCATTTGAGCCGCTACGGCAAAGAGGTCTTCGATGGTATTCTCCATCAAGTAGCTAAACTGATTCGGATGAACATCCAGCCGTACGACGTTATAGGGAGAATTGACACAGCGACACTGAACATTCTGCTCGTCAATACTCCTGCAAATGCGGCATATCTATGGGCGGAAAAAGTGCGCAAACATATCGCCAGCAACATCGTGTCCATCGGCGGGACGAGCTGCTCGGTGACAGTCAGCGCGGGTGTGTGCGGATTGAATGACGGAATGAAAAAGGAAGAACTCGTTGCCGGAACGACTCAGGTGCTGAACAAAGCGATTGAGAGCGGCGGCAACCTCGTACGAGTATTTTGATAAAAACTTAGAAAGGATACATAATGGCAAAACAACAAACCTTCGCCGACAAGGCAACCAAAGCTGCCGCAATGAAAGGGTCAAAGTGCCCGGTATGCGGCTCAATCTACCAGCCTGTGCTGAGCGTGTCATCCGAATTCTCGAAGCAATCCGGAACCTGGAAGTTCAACGAGCGCCGCGTCCAGGTCTGCAAGTGCAACGAGAAAGCTATTTACGGATAAGCACGACACCTTCCGGGGCAACGGAGGATAACCCATTTCGAACCGCAAATTTGTTCTCATTGTTCTCGACGGAGTAGGTATTGGCGAGCTCCCTGATGCCGGAAGCTACGGCGATGAGGGGAGCAACACGCTGGCCAACACAGCCGAGGCCGTCGGAGGACTTGCTTTGCCCAACATGCAGATGTTGGGATTGGGCAATATCTCCCACATAAAGGGAGTTGCTCCAGTATCTTTGCCGAAAGCCAGTTTTGGCAAGATGGCAGAGATTTCGAAAGGTAAGGATAGTACGACGGGGCACTGGGAGATCGGCGGGCTGATTCTCGAGAAGGAGTTTCCGACTTTTTCCGAAGGATTTCCGGGGGAGTTGCTTGAAAAATTCTGTCGTGTCACGGGGAGCAAGGGATTTCTCGGCAATAAGACAGCTTCCGGTACGGCTATCATTCAAGAGCTTGGCGCTGATCATGTGCGGACCGGTTTTCCGATCATTTACACGTCGGCCGATTCGGTGTTTCAGATTGCAGCACATGAGGAGGTGATTTCCCTTGATCAACTCTACAAGATGTGCGAGCTGGCAAGGACGGAAATCTGTGTTGGTGACTATGCCGTCGGGAGGGTTATTGCACGGCCGTTTGTTGGAACAGAAGGGAATTTTAGTCGTACAACGAACCGGCGTGATTTTTCGCTCACACCTCCGGGTGATACCGTGCTCGATGTTCTTCATGCGTCCCCAGTGGAAACAGTCAGTATCGGCAAGGTGGACGACCTTTTCGCAGGTCGAGGCTTGAGCAAATGCCTTCATACAAAAAGCAATGCAGAGGGTATTGAGTGTATATTGCGGGAATCGAAGGCTATCTCATCAGGATTGGTGTTCGCCAATCTTGTTGATTTTGATACGCTTTATGGTCATCGGAATGATCCTGCCGGCATGGCAAATGCGCTGAAAGAGTTTGATGACTCCCTTCCGGACATCATCGAAACGATAGAGGATGAAGATATGTTGGTAATCACGGCTGATCATGGAAATGACCCGGTGACGCCAAGTACAGATCATTCCCGTGAATATGTGCCGTTGTTGTGCTATACGCCCCGGACCCGGAAGGGTGTTGATATCGGAACACGAAGGTCATTTGCGGATCTCGGCAAAACGGTAGCCGATTTCTTTGGCGTCAAGAATTCGCTGGCAGGCACGAGCTTTCTCTCCGTGGTGAGATGATGGAGCACAAAAAATCTTCTAATGAATTTGATGCCCGGATAGGGGATGACGGAACGATCCTTGTCCCCGACGAGTTACGAAAGACACTTGCAGGAAAGAGACTGCATGTGCGTTTATATAGTGAAGAGGTCTCCGCACCTCTGCGGTCACGTGGTGTTACTGAAGAGGAAATCGATTATATCGCGGACGCGCAGCTTGAGGCAAGGGAACAAGTAGTAAAGTTCCTTTCCAGTGAAGGGAGCCTTGCAGGGAACAAGGCTTTTAATCGCCGGGCCGACAAAGGGTTGACGACGTGACTGTACCGAAGATTGTCGTGCACTCAGATGTGCTGTTTGGTCATCTGAGGGCAACCGAACATCCGTCGATCTTGCGGATTACAATGCAGAAGTTCTTTTGCTACACAACGGTATATCAGGCGGTAGAGTTATTTGCGGCTGCAAGAACTGACGCCGAGGTCCGTGCAGTGGAAAACTGCATGGCAGCAATGAAGGTACTTGGCATGAACCCCAAGAATGCACCTAAATATGGACAACTGCTTGCCGGCAAAAAATCCACGAGTGCATGGAATGTGCTTGTTGCAGGACTTTGTCTCGATAGCCGTCTGCCGTTATTGACCGACATGAAGAAGGAGTTCAGGGGAATTCCGGGATTGAGAATCATCCCGACGAGTGCCATAATAGGGAGCTCCTCCGGTCTCGAAATTTTGCAAGCGTACGGATAAAACGCCGGTAGTCCGGCACAAATCACAACAGAGTGAAACATGATACTCGGAAAAGTTGTTGGTACTGTGTGGGCGACGCGCAAGGATGAGGAACTCGTAGGGATGAAGTTCCAGATTGTCAAGCATCTGGATCTGGACTACAAAGTCAAAGACACATTTGTCGTTGCCGTCGATACCGTGCAGGCCGGCGTTGGTGATGTGGTGTTGCTCTGCAGCGGCAGCTCTGCCCGGCAGACAAGCCTCACAAAGAACAAGCCGGTGGATGCCGTCATCATGGCGGTTGTTGACAAGATCGACATCGCAGACTGATGTTCTTCGCACGAGTCATAGGAACCGTGTGGGCAACAAGAAAGGATGAAAACCTGCGGAGTTTCAAACTGCAGTTCATCCAGCCGCTGAACGGCGACCGGCAGAAAGCCGGCGATCCAATTGTCGCCGTTGATACCGTCGGGGCGGGCCCCGGCGAAACAGTCATGTACATCACCGCCCGTGAAGCAGTTATACCGCTTCCGGTAGAGATGGCCCCGGTTGATGCCAGCATTGTCGGCATCATCGACCGGATAGACAGGGAAGTATCCCTGTAAATTTTTACTCGACAGAATTTGAATCATCGGGAGAAGAATGGGCAAGGCAACAAAGCAGTATACAAATCGTGAAAGCCAGTCACTCGACAAGTACCTTCAGGAGATCGGTAAGGTTGATCTTCTAAAGTCTGAGGAAGAGATCGAACTGGCGCAGCGAATCAAAAAAGGCGACCAAAGGGCACTCGAAAAGCTCACAAAGGCGAATCTCCGGTTTGTGGTCAGCGTTGCCAAGCAGTATCAGAACCAGGGGCTGTCCCTTGGCGACCTGATCAATGAGGGGAACCTCGGCTTGATCAAAGCGGCGAAGCGCTTCGACGAGACCCGCGGCTTCAAGTTCATTTCGTATGCTGTGTGGTGGATTCGCCAGTCAATTCTCCAGGCCCTTGCCGAGCAGTCGCGCATTGTCCGCCTGCCGCTCAACCGCGTGGGAGCGTTGAACAAAATCGGCAAGGCGTTCAGCACGCTGGAGCAGGAGTTTGAACGTGAGCCAAGCGCCAGCGAACTTGCGGAAGAACTCGATATGTCACTGTTCGAGGTTTCCGATACACTCAAGATTTCGGGACGGCATCTTTCGATGGATGCCCCGTTTGCACAGGGCGAGGACAACCGCCTGCTCGACGTCATTCAGGACGAGCGTCAACCGGCACCGGACTCCGAGCTGATGAAAGAGTCACTAAGCAAAGAAGTCGAAAGGGCGCTCTCAACTCTCAGCGAGCGGGAAGCTGAAGTTATCCGGCTCTATTTCGGGCTTGGGCGTGAGCATTCCCTTACACTGGAAGAAATCGGCGAAAAATTCAAGTTGACGCGTGAGCGTGTCCGCCAGATCAAGGAGAAAGCGATCCGGCGGCTGCGCCACGCTTCCCGCAGCAAACAGCTGCGTGCATATCTCGGTTAAGAGAGGAAGCCTCCGCAATGGAGGCTTCGCTTTTTGAATGTCCCAACTGCTCGAGGTAATTCATGAACAGATTCGAGACTTCCTCTCTTGTCTTCATATGTGTTGCTGCGGTGTTTATTGTTGCGGGCTGCGCCACCTCTCCCGGCACCACACGGACGTACGAGCTTGAGGACAAGCCGACCGGCATTCTGCAAGAGGATAATGAGTTCATCTATCTTGCAAAGATCAAGAAAGAAACCTCCGCGGAGGATGACCGGAAGGTTGATGTCCGATCGTTGAAGAGAAAGTTGCCCGGCTCGCCTGCTCCCGTGCCAGTCCCCCCCGGCGTTGACCGTGACCGTTTCCTGATCGAGGTGGTGAGCTATCTGGGTGTCCGGTACAGCTTCGGTGGTACAACGAAAAAAGGGATGGACTGCTCGGCATTCACGGCACATGTTTTCAGAAATGCTTTGCAGAAGGAGATTCCGAGATCGACTACCGAGCAGTACCGCATAGGAGAAGAGATCGATAGAACAAGTCTGCAATTCGGCGACCTGGTGTTCTTCAATACGACGGGGCGTTCGCCATCTCACGTAGGCATTTATATTGAAGATGATGTCTTTGCTCATGCCAGCGTTGTCGAAGGGGTAACCCTTTCATCGATGGGCAGCTCATACTACAAGAAGCGATTCATAGGCGCACGCCGCATTTTGCAATAGAATCAAGATTTTCTCAGGGAGTGTTGTGGCAATTCTTCCAGTCTATACGTACGGCCAACCGGTCCTCCGGAAACGTGCCAAGCCCGTCAAGGAAGTGTCCGCCGAACTGCGCAAGTTCGTTGATGATATGTTCGAGACGATGTATCATGCGAACGGGATCGGGTTGGCTGCCAACCAGGTCGGCTCGCTTGATCGTATCATCGTCATTGATATCTCCGACCTCGACGAAAAAGAGCACGAAGGTGTCGGAGAGGCCGCAACCACTGAAACAGTTTCAGAGGGTGTCAAGAAACTTGTGCTGCTGAATCCGGAAGTTGTGCTGGAAACCGGTAAATGGAAAATGGAAGAGGGATGCCTCAGTATCCCTGATATCCGCGACGATGTTGAACGGGCCGAAGTTGTGACCGTGAAGTACAAGGATCTTGACTTCAACGAACAGACTATTGAAGCGAGTGGATTGCTTGGCAGGGTGTTGCTGCACGAGATTGACCACCTTAACGGGGTTTTGTTCATCGACCGTGTCGGCGCAGTACGGCGTAAGCTGATGACCGGCCGCCTCAACAAGATTGAGAAGGGGAATGTTGATGTACGGTATCCTGTTGTGACCGCCGAGAGTATCGAATCACCTGCACGCTGAAGGAGGCAAGGCAACGAACATCGTCTTTATGGGGACGCCCGACTTTGCAGTCCCGAGCCTCGAAATTCTACTTCGCAACAACTACCGCATCAGTGCGGTAGTGACCGCTCCTGACAAGCCCCGCGGTCGCGGGCAGGAACTCTCGCCTACGCCTGTCAACGAACTCGCACTGCGGCATCAACTCAACATCCTCCAACCTGCCTCTTTGAAAGATCCTGCATTTGCCGAACAGATCAGCTCGATCGCTCCGGATCTGATCATTGTTGTGGCATTCCGTATTCTCCCGAAGGAGATTTTCACCATTCCCCGGCTTGGGTCATTCAATCTTCATGCCTCACTTCTGCCGAAGTACCGCGGTGCTGCACCAATCAACTGGGCAATCATTAATGGCGAGAGGGAAACGGGTGTCACGACGTTTTTCCTTCAAGAGAAAGTCGACACGGGAAACACACTGCTTCAAGCACGCATTCCCATCACTGATGATGACGATGCGGGGAGTGTCCATGACAAACTCTCTGAAGTAGGGGCGGAAATCGTACTGCATACGGTGCGGCTTATCGAACAGGGGAAAGCTGTGCCCCACAAACAAGACGACACTCTGGCTACGCCCGCTCCGAAGATATTCAAAGAAGATTGCCGCATTGATTGGAGCATGACGGCGACTGACATTCGCAACCGCATACGTGGACTCTCTCCGTATCCGGCTGCATTCACAACCCACAACGGCAAGATCATCAAATTGTTCAAGTCCCGCGTGCTCGATCAGCAGTCAACGGGAGAGCCCGGCAAAATCCACGCGACCGGCACAGGACTCGCAGTTTCTACTTCAGATTGTCTGCTTGCGATTGAGGAACTCCAAATGGAGGGGCGGAAGAGAATGGGAGTCGAGGAGTTTCTACGCGGCTACAAAATAGAAAACGGCGGAAGGTTTGAATAACCCCCGCCGTTTGAAAGAACGCAATCCCGCCGCTCATCCAACCCTGCGATACGCTCTTTCCTGGGTGAACAATCCATCCTCAAGAACAGCTTTCATATCCGTGAGCAACGAAGGGAATGCTTGCGCCGCTGCGCCCGGGATTGTTATCTGTTTTCCATCAACAAGCTGCGAGAGCATCTGCAATCCGTTGGCCACTGCCTTCCCGTTGGTTGTGTTGTTAAAAATGATCATGATGCGGTTCACTTTTTCGGCCATGACCTCGACTCTTCGGGCAAGCTCACGCATTTCCTTCCTGTTGTACAGATAGTCATAGCGAAGGTCGAGCTCGTTGTGCAGCCATCCCTTTTCGTTGCGTCCGTGAAACCGGAGATATGCCGTATCACCTGAAATGCCGGTCACAAACGGCATGAACTGTCTTATCCGGGGTAGGTCCGCATTCACGGGGAAGATCCCGCTTTCGCTCAGGAAGGACATAAGACCGGGGGTATCCCACGATCCGTTACGAAACTCGACATGAAGCGGAAAGCCCCGGAACATCTCCCCAATCTTCTCAAGATGAAACCGGTTGGCGGCTGTGTTTGTGAAAGAGTATGGAAGCTGCAACAGTGCTGCACCCAGACGGTCGTTCTTCTGAAGTTCCTGCAATAAACCGCGTACACGAGTGGCCAACTCGGGAGAAACATCGGATGAACGTGCGAGGGATTTATGCAGTTTCACGATGAACTTGAAGCGCTTGTTCCCTTCCACCGCCTCCATCCATTGGCCGGCGTCGCCGGGACCGAGGTCGGCATCCCAGAAGGTAGGCCGGACTTCCACGACGTCAAAGAAGCGAGAGTAATAGCGTAGCTTCATCAACGAATACTCAGTGTCCGCACCATAGAGGGCGCCGTTAAGGCTCTCATGTTCCCAGCCTCCGATTCCTACTGCATATTGGACTCCGTTGCGAATCATGGCATCTCCACTTAAAATAATGCTTGACAGAACTAGTGTAATTCGTTATCTTTGCTGCGGACAAGATACGACATATATGTCGCCTTGTCAAGAGTTATAATGACAAAAATGTTTTCACCCCGGTTCATGCCGGTGAGTGAAATGTACGGGGATAACTTTTGGAGTCTGCCATGAAATCTACCATCGGCGAGCGCATTCGCGAAGCGCGTGAGAACAAGGAATTGGATCAGGCAACCCTGGCGGAGAAAGCCGGAGTTGTGAGCCGCACACTCCAGCGATGGGAGAAGGGAGAGCAAGTGCCCGACGGCATTGCGATTACCAAGATTGCGAAAGCAACCGGAGCGCATCCGCATTGGCTGCTGACAGGAGAAGGTGAAATGTATCCTTCACCCGCCCGACCGGACAATGTCTACCAACTCCCGACGACGTTTCGCCGCAAGACCACTCTCGCCGATCTGCCCCTGGTATCAGCAGTTCCTGCGGGAAAACTCTCCAGCGGCTTTCATCCCGACTATGTTGATGACTATGTGACGGTTGATGATGTGAAGGACCCGCAGGCATTTGCCCTGCGCGTGAAAGGGAACAGCATGGCGCCAAGAATCGAAGATGGCGATACTGTTGTCGTGAGTCCGGCGCAAGAGCCCCGCAACGGGGACATTTGCGTTGTACGCGTGAACGGTGAGGACACATTAAAGAAAGTGAAGTTCGAAGGAAACTACATTCACCTCGTTCCGCTCAACCCCGATTTCGAGCCGGTGACGGTGAAGAAGAAGGATGTGAACTTCGTATGGAAGGTGGTGAAGCTGATTAAGGAGTTGTGATGATCCCGCTAACCCCGACCTTAAGGTCGGGGTTATGCCGTTGACTACAACTTCTCCACCGGATACTCATCCAGCATATCCAATATTCCCTCGATGGTCTTCGGGGAATTCCCCTCGGCTCTGTTGTTAATGTACGCGTACACCGTCCGTCCTTCGGCGAGACATTGCCGTACCATTCCCGCCACCCCCATGCGAAGCTCCGGATTCTCCTCTTTGATTTCGGTGTAAGGCTGGAACATCTCCACAGCCTCCTGGTAGTTCCGGCCCGGCCGCAACAGCGCCCGTGAGATGGAGAATTTCGTTGTGAAAACTCCTGCAATTTGCAACTGTTGGATGATGGGCGGCATCCGCGTCCAATTATTCAGTACGTGCGCAACGTCGTGTGATGCGAGCATCTTCAGATACTCTTCCGTCAGGAAGTCGCTGTTTCGTACTTCAACGGCAAACTCGTAGCCCTTCGGGAGCCGGGACAGGAAATTGTCCAGCAACTCTACATACCGGTCGTAGTCAATACCGGAATTGGGATGGAAGGTAGAAAATTCAAAGATGATGACTCCCCGTTTGTTCTTCAGTTCTTCGAGCGGCCTGAGGAACGCCTCCTGAAACAATTCCACATTTAAGAAGTCAGGGTTCTCAGTGCCCGCCTTTGGTCCGAAGCGGGGGAGGTTGGGGTACCGTTTGATAGTGATCCTGTCGGTGACTTTGAGTGATACTGTGAAATCATCCATCGTCTGGTCGTGGATGATCTTCATCTTGTCAGGATCCGGAAAATCATACAGCGCAAAATCGGCACACACGGTTGGGAAGAGTTCGGAGTATTCGGCAAGCGCATTGTCGTTGAATGACTTTTTCGACCTGTACTCTTTTGTGTAGATTTGTCCCCGCCAGCCAGGGTATTTCCAGGAAGAGCCGCCGAAATAAATTCCCTTGCTGGCCCACCGCCTGATCCGCTCACGGTTCCGCTCGATATAGCCGGATGCCGGCCGCGCCGGCTCGCTCTCGCCGAAGAGCGAAAGCGTCTCCGGATCCGTCCGTTTTTTCGCCATTATATTAACACGACAAATATGTTACTTAGTGTCTTGACAACACGACAAATATGTCGTATCATTCCTCTGCCATTACCCGGGGTCATTCGTGCAACAATCTGTCCAATATTCAGCACTTTTGCGTCATTTCGGAGAAACTCCGGCCGGCAAATTGTTTTGTCTGCACGGCGACCGGAGTGTGTTCAGACTCTCGCTCTACGCTGCTTCGCAGGCGCTGTTGCGCGGCGTTCCAATTGCTCTTGTTGACGGGACCAACCGGTTCGATCTCTACTACATTGCCGAATTTGCCCGGCGGGTGACGGGTAAAACACCGGTCAAGCCGGACGACCTCCTCGACAGGATCTTTATTTCCCGGGCATTTACCTGTTACCAAATGGAGGCGGTGATAACCGAACGGCTCCCCCTCTTTGCGGCGAAGCGCCACACGCCGGTCATTGTCGTGTTCGGTCTGCTCGACACGTTTTACGATGAGCAGGCGCCGCTGTTTGAAGTGAAGGCAAGCGTCCAGCGCATCATTGCTTCACTGCACAAACTTAAGCAAGAAAACTATTCCGTGCTACTGGCCGTGCAGGATATGAAGCTTGCCTCACGCGAACGGAGTATGCTGTTTCCGAAACTGAAAGCATCAATGGATGAAGTGTTCGAGGTGAGTTGGACCGAATCCGGACTGAAGGTTGTACACGAACCTTACCTGCCGGTTCCCCTTCCTCGACAGGTATCACGAAGGAGATAAATCATGGGAAGAACCGTACCTACATTTACAATGGTCATCCAGCAGGAAATGGAAAGCTGGTCGAAGTTCCGGCGCGGACTGCGGAAAGAAGACCAGGAGGCATTGGATGAACTTTTCCGGGCGGCCCGATTGCAGCTTGCCGGAAGCGCCTATGCAGCCCGCCCGATTCCGTTCGAGAGTATTGTCATGTCCATGCTGATTGCGCAACAACAAACGCTCCGCAAGCTTGCTCTAAGGATCGACAGTGTTGAATCATTCCCTGAACCTCAACCCGATCCTGAACCCAAAGCCGGCGAAGCCTGACTGTGCATGACAAGCCATGAAAACAGAGTCAGTAACGGGATGGCTGTTCGATCTTTACCCGTCACATAACGGCATCACCATCTGGCTGGTTGACTGTGAGGGGCGGAAGAGGTGCGTTCTCTCGCCCTATATTCCATCCTTCTTCATGCACATTTCCGGGGATGAATTGGGGAAAGCAAAGGGGGTCGTCAAACCCGCTCGGTGTTCAGTGACGTTCGAGCGTGCCATCCGTAAGGACATTTACCGGAATGAAGAACTTGATGTTTTCCGCGTGCACGTCGCAGACCCGTTACAGTTGAAGAGTGTGGTAAGAATGCTTGAACGGCACTTTCCGCATTTTGTCTTTTACAATTCTGATATCATGCCGCAGCAGTTATTTCTGTATGAAACGGGACTCTTTCCTCTGGCGTTCGGCGAGTATCATTTGCAGGGGGGGATGCTGGCGGGATGGCAACTGGCCGACAGGTATGATGCGACGGAGTATTCTTTCCCGCCACTTATCACCATGAAGCTGGCAAACAAGCCGGACTTTGTGGCGCCGAAGTTCCGCAAACATTACCAGTTGGAAATCAGCTACGACGGGCAAACATATTCGCTTGAACACGAACGTCCCGCAGATGTGCTGCACGCTCTCAACAGCCACTTGAAGCGTTGCGATCCTGATATTCTTCTCACTGAGTATGGCGACGCCATCCTGCTGCCGATGCTCACAGGGCTTTCTACGGACTTGAAGATTCCGCTGCTCCTGAATCGTGATGCTTCTGCCGGATATTTCACGACGCAGGAATCAAGCTACTTCGTCTACGGCAAGATTGTTCATAAAGACGGGGCATTCGAGCTTGCAGGACGCTGGCATCTTGATGTCGAGAACTCCTTTATGATGAGCGAAGCGAATCTCGACGGGATTGTGGAGATTGCCCGCTTGACCCAACTTCCCGTGCAGCATCAATCGCGCTCAACCATTGGCACGGCATTGTCATCCATGCAGCTTTCGTGGGCGTTCCGGAACGGTTATCTCATTCCCGCCAAGAAACGGGAGCCGGAGGACTTCAAATCCGCCTCAACATTGCTGCTTGCGGATCGCGGCGGTTTGATTTTCCAGCCGGAGATGGGGTATCATGCCAACATCGCAGAACTGGATTTTGTCTCGATGTATCCTTCGATCATGGTTGAGCATAACGTTTCGCCGGAAACCGTGAACTGCCGCTGCTGTTCGAACGCCGCTGTACCGGAGTTGCAGTACTCCATTTGTGAGGGGCGGACCGGCATTGTTCCTTCAACACTCAAGCCGATTGTGGACCGGCGTTCCTTGTACAAGAAAGAGAAGAAGCGTCTGAAAAAACTGGGCGATCAACGTTGGCACCTCTATGATCACCGGCAGAATGCGCTCAAGTGGATTTTGGTTACGTGCTTTGGCTATCTCGGCTACAAGAATGCCCGCTTCGGAAAGATCGAGGCGCATGAATCGGTGAATGCCTTTTCCCGTGAGAAGATTCTTCAGGCGAAGGAAATTGCCGAATCGCACGGCTATCGGTTCATTCATGCCATTGTTGATTGCATGTGGCTTTACAAGGAAGGAGCTGCCGAATCGGATTACGAAAAGCTGTGTACCGAAGTCCGCTCGCTGACAAGAATCGAGATTTCACTTGAGGGGATTTACAAGTGGATTCTTTTCCCCTCTTCTAAAATGGATCCTCATATCCCCACAGCAAACAGGTATGTGGGCTTTTATGAGAATGACGACATCAAAGTTCGTGGCATCGAACTGCGCCGGCGTGACACGCCGAAGTTCATCAAACGCATCCAGGGAGAGATGCTTGAGATCTTCAAGTCTGCAGACAACCCTGCGGAGGTCGGCCAGTTCGTGCCCCAGGCATTGGCGAAAGCAAAAGAGCATATTGAGGTGTTGCGCTCGGGCAAGGCGGATCCGCTGGAGTTGGTGATCCGGCGGCACATCTCGCAGGAGGCAGGGGAGTACAAGAACCGCAGCGCGAATGCCGAGGTGGCACGAACGCTCGAAGAGGCAGGCATCAAATTGCAGCCGGGGGAGATGGTGGAGTACGTGCTGCTGGACGCCACGGGTAAGAAGAAGCCCGAAAAAGCCAAGCCTCTTTCACTGTACGCTCTTGATGACGGTTACGACATTGAGAAGTACACCGAGATGGCGCTGAAGGTGATAGAAACACTGTTGCTGCCGTTTGGCTACGATGCTCCGCGGCTGCGGCATGAAATGGGGATCGCGGAGAAAAAGCGAGAGCGGGCCCCGGCCGGAAAACCGAAGAACTCGCGCCAGATGACAATGTTCTAATCTCAACTCAGGAAATGCACGACAATGCCGTCGCGGAGTTTCGGCTCGAACCACGTGGATTTTGGCGGCATAATTTTACCGGCGTCTGCAATCGACAGCAATTCTTCGATAGAAGTCGGAAAGAGGGCGAACGCCACGGTCATTTCTCCCGAATCAACACGTCGCTCCAATTCTGCGATGCCTCTGATCCCCCCAACGAAGTCGATCCTCTTGTCTGTACGCGGGTCCTGAATCCCGAGAATCGGCGACAGAATCTGGTTCTGCAGGATCGATACATCCAGCTTCTGTACGGGATCCGGGTTGTTGAGATAATGGATGTCTGCATTGAGGCGGTACCAGGTTCCCCGCAAATACATCCCGTACTCTCCTTTTTGGGATGGCTGTACTTTCTCGTCCGACTTGCGGACTGTAAACTCACGCTTTCTGATTGCTGCAAGAAATTCTTCCTCACCCAATCCGTTGAGATCCTTGACAACCCGGTTATACTCCATGATGCGGAGTTGGTTGTGCGGAAACAACACCGCAAGAAAGAAGTTATACTCCTCGTCTCCCTTGTGATTGGGGTTCGCATCCGCCAGTTCCTTTCCGACGCGGGCCGCCGCCGCCGACCGGTGATGTCCATCAGCGACGTATAAATTGCTGACACGACTGAAATGTTCACCGATGCTTCTGATAAGCCGGTCATCAGAAATGACCCAAAGCTGGTGACGGATACCGTCTTCCGCCACAAAATCCACCGGCGGCTCAACGAGACGGACGCGGTCGACAATTGCATCAATTTTCGGCTCGGCATGATACGTGAGGAAGATCGGGCCGGTGTGGGCGTTTGTGACTTTTACGTGACGGGTCCGGTCGTCCTCCTTGTCCGGTCGCGTGAACTCATGTTTCTTGATCGTATCGTTCAGATACTCTTCGACTGAAACACATCCGATGATGCCGTACTGCGAGTGTCTTCCCATCGTTTGTGCATAGAGGTAATAACCTGCTTTCTGATCCTCCAGCAAGACGCCATCCTGGATCAGCTTTTGCAGGTTCTCCTTTCCCTTCTCATACACTGCCGGATCATACAGGTCGGTTCCGGGAGGCAAATCGATCTCCGGTTTGCCGACATGAAGAAACGAGAGGGGCTTTCCCGCCGCTTCTTTCCGGGCTTCCTCGGAATTCAACACATCATACGGCTTGGCGGCAACATCGCCGGCAAGGTCAGGTGGTGGACGAAATCCTTTGAAGGGGCGTACTGTCGCCATGCGGTTCTCGAGTGATTCGTGATGGAAGATGAAGAAAACGGAATGCATGCAGTGTAAAGCAGGCACTGCATGCACTCAGAGATTACGATTTTGTATGGTGAGAATCAACCGCGCTATGCCAGCGCTTCCTCCGCGGTCAGCGTTCCGAGAGTTGCGACAACCTTTTCCGCTATCTCCACCCCGACCCTGTCCTGCGCTTCAACAGTTGACCCGCCGATGTGCGGCGTCACCGACACACGTGGATGGTTGATCAGTTCGAACTCTTCCGAAGTAGGAGGCTCGTGTTCGAACACGTCAAGTGCCGCATACTGTACCTTGTGTGTGTTAAGAGCGTCAAGCAGGTCACGTTCGTTAACGACACCGCCCCGGGCGCAATTGATGAGGATGACGCCGTTCTTCATCTTATTGAAATCCGTTTTCGTGATTACCGCCCCTTGCTTCTTGTCAAACGGGACATGGAGAGTGATATAGTCAGATTGTGCAAGCAACTCGTCCCGGGAGACCATTGTCACTCCTTCGATTTCGCATGTGGCGACAAAGGAGTCAAACGCAACAACCTTCATCATCAAGCCGAGCGCCCGTCGGGCCACTTCTGTGCCGATGTTGCCCAAACCGATTATTCCGAGTGTTTTTCCCGTGACTTCAATTCCTTTACTGAACTCTTTCTTTGGCCACTCGCGGTGTCGCATTGCAATATTGCTCATCGGCAGGAACCGACCGATGGCCAGCAGGTGCGCGATCGTAAGTTCGGCAACAGAGATGGATGACGCTTTCGGTGTATTGAGGACTTTGATTCCTTTGATCTTTGCGTATTCAACGTCGATGTTGTCAACCCCGACGCCGCCGCGCGCAATGACTTTAAGATTGACCCCTGCATCGATGACCTGTTTCGTTACTTTGGTGGCGGAGCGGACAATGATTGCGTCGTATGAGGGAATCACTTGCAGCAATTCCTCAGGATCGAGTTTTATCTGGGTCAGCTCGAACCCGGACCTCAACAGGATTGCTGCACCGCTTTGCTCTATGCCATCTGTGATCAGAATCTTCATTGGAGTCTCCCTTTGGAAAATGGTGAGTTGTCGGAGTATTACATCTGAAGTGTTTGCAACGGATATGCCACGGAAAAAGGGGAGCAATGAACCGGGAAACGTATTGCCCGACTGTTTCGCTTTCGGCAATTCTCAAAAGTTGGAGAGTGTTGATGACGTTTTTCCAAATCTCGGAAGACGGCACGAGGTGTGGAATCATTCTACAAGTACTGTGTAGAAACCTTCCTCATATGCGTGAGCCTTTTCTTGGGAAAAAGCCGCTTGACTTCTCACTCCCAACAGGCTATATTGTCACCCGTTGATTTGCTCTTTCACATCATAGAGGTTGGTGTCCCGACTTTCAAGTCGGGATGAAAAGGGAATTCCGTGAGAATCGGAAGCTGCCCCGCAACTGTAGGCCCGGTTCTGCATGCTGCAGAATCATGGTTCTTTCAATCACGTCACTTACCTGCATTCGCAGGTTGGGAAGACGAAGGGACCGGGCGAGCCAGGAGACCTGCCAAGCTCTATTGTCCTCAACACTCTTCGCGGGAAGAGATGGGAATGAACGCTTCTTAGCAAGGTTCTTCGCCCCCTCGTTTCCGCATAACCGATGGGGTTTCTTTTTTTGATGACCTTGTACCGAATATATATCATGATTTTCTCCCTGGCGGCGATAGCCTCTGCAACAATCGCCCAGGAGCCGGGAGATTCGATAGCAACCTCGTTTGCGTTCGATGAGGTTATTGTCACTGCCAAACGCCTGCCATCCACAACAACGCTCTCATCTTCATCGGTTACTGTTCTATCATCCCGTCACATTGAGCACACACCGGCCGCCTCAATTGCCCATTTATTGACATCGGTAAGCGGTTTGTATGTAAAAGATTATGGATCATCATCCGGACTGAAGACGCTTGCGCAACGCGGGTTGGGTCCCGAGCATACTCTTGTATTGCTGAACGGTATGCGTGTCAGCAACATGCAGAACAGTCTTGTTGATCTGGGACTTATGAGTGCGGATGAGATCAGCGGGCTGGAGGTGTTTCATGGCGGGCACTCGGCGGCGTTCGGCGCCGACGCCGTTGCGGGAGTGGTGAACATCAAAACGATGCCGGAACAGTATGTGCAAAGCGTCAAGGCCTCGACTTCAGTGGGCTCATTCGGCTATTCGAGTGTCGGAGTTGCCGCCGGCATAGAATTCGGCGCAGGGGGATTACGGGCCTCGTTTGCCGAGGAACGCGGCCGGGAAGATTATCCGTATGTTTTCCGCGCTGGATCACAGGCGTTTTCCTTGACTCGAACGAATGCGGATTACTCCTCTCAAACTGCCCGGCTTCAATCCTCCATATCGATATCAGATAATCTTGATATGCATGTCTACGGCAGGACGTTCGGCTCCGAGCGGGGGGTTGCCGGACTTGTCGTAAGCCGGCACAGCGCAAGCGCTGCCCGCCAGGAGGATACGGATCACCTGCTTCAGATTCGGCTTGCGAGCCGCTCTTCCGGGATGATTGCATACCGCTTAGGGGCGCAATTCCATCAGGCTTATCAACGATACGTAGATACACGCTTCTTTGTCGGTGCCTCGTACATCGATAACCACTTCAAGAATTCAGATATCCGGATCGAGCCGGCTATTGAAATGCGACTGGGCGATGAGAGCAGGATTGCGTTCGGCGGAGAACTTGCAACTGTGTCAGCGTCCGGCAACTCACTTCCCCGTGCTATACGAAGAAACACAGCCGGCGCGTACCTTGCGGCTGATCATGCATTGATCTCAGGCGCTGGAGTCTTGGAGAAGATGTTTGTCCAACCCGCTCTCCGCTACGATGTTGCGAGCACAGAAGGCAAGTCCCTTTCGCATTTCAGTCCCCAGTTTGGCATCACGGCGTTGCTTGGTCGGTCTCCCGTTATCCGTCCCGCTTTGAAGGCGAGTATTAGCAGGAGCTTTCGGGCGCCGACATTCAATGAGCTTTACTATGCCGGCGGTGGAGGAATAGGCAACCCGGACCTTCAACCCGAACAATCCACTGGCGTCGATGCGGGAGGCGAGCTGAGCGTTGTATTTCTCGGACTTCACACGGTCCGTGCGACGTACTTCGACATCAGGATGCAAAACCGGATCGTATGGGTTGCAGCAGGTGGAGCCTCGGTGACACCCAAGAATATCCGTGAAGTAGAGAGCAAAGGTGTTGAGCTGGTGTATGGCTGGCAATCGCCGGACACACGCTATTCAGTTCAGGCTTCATACACGTTCTCATCGACACGAAAAGTATCTGCAGATTTTCCCGGAGACAGGAACATCAATACCCAAGTCGTTTACGTGCCGCAAGAGATGTCGTCACTTGCACTGTCAGCGGTCGAGCCGGTAGAATCCCCCGTCCTGAACGAGATCGGCGGGACTTTGCAGTCGCAGTTCGTCGGCTTTCGCTTCACGAACGAAGATAACACCGGTTTCCTCCCCTCGTATACTCTCTTCAACGGTAACGTGCGCGCAAAGCTGAAGGTGGCAGGGTTCCGCTTTGTGATAAAGGGCGACATCTTGAATATCTTCGATCGATCATATCAAACAATTGCTGCATACCCGATGCCGGGGCGCTCATACAGAGTATCACTCACCATCGAATACTAACCACTGGAGTTTTTCCATGAAGCTATTTTTTCTTTCATCGGCACTTGTTTGCCTGATGCTCGCCGGTTGCAAAAAAGATCCCGCCGGGCCTTCGGGATCAGGCGATGTACCTGCAAATGTCAAAGGCGTATATGTTTTGAATGAGGGAGATTTTTCCGATCCCGTGGGTGCCCGTCTCACGCTGTATGACGTAGTGAAGGACTCGGTATACAGGGATGTATACGAAGCAGCCAATGGCAATACGCCTCTCGGCAATCTCGGCGACGATATGAAGATTCACAACGGCAAGGGATACATTGTGATGAGCGGTTCACAGAATCTTATCGTTATCAATCTCTCAACGCATGTGAAGGAAGGGGAGGCGGTGTTTCCCGGTTCGGCAGTGCATGATATCTTGATTGACTCTGTCAACAGCCGGATTTACGTGACACGGTTATTCAGCCGTTCGGTCTATGTGCTCAATCTTTTGACTCTGACGGTCGTTGACTCCATCGCAGTAGGTGCGAACCCGCAAGGGATGGTGATCTCCCGGGGCAGGCTCTTTGTTTGTAACAGCGGCTATGGTTCGGACAGCACGGTTTCTGTGATTGATCTTTCGGTAAACAGGGTGATCGCAAGCGTTACAACACCTCACGGCCCGACAAATGCCGCAGTCGCTCCGGACGGAAAAGTGTGGGTGGCCTGCACCGGCAATGCCTTCGGCACCCCTGCAACCGCCGGAGCAGTGGTCGTCATCGATCCGGTGGCGAACAGCGTGACGTCCACAATTCCCTTTGGCGAGAATCTCTGGGGGGTTATCAGCATCGGGGCCGATGGCTTCGCTTATATCATCGGCAGTACGCCCTCGAGCTTTTTCGGAGGGCCTGTACACAGAATTTCGCTTTCGTCCCGCACGGTGATCTCGGGCTTCATTCCGGGCACGTATTACGGACTGGGATACGATGATGTGGCGAGGGAGATTTATGTTTCCGATGTGAAGAACTTTTCGGGAAATGGTGACGTGAAGATCTACACAAATGCCGGTGCATTGCGCAAAACGTTCAGCGCCCAGAAGGGCCCGGCTGTCTTCGCATTCCGGCGGTAGACATATGGTTGACCGGTGCGTTTGCTTTTCGACCACATTCAAATCGATTCGTGAGGCCGCTGGGTCGGCGAAGACGTTGGACGAGATTCGTCAGCGCTTTGGATGCGGTGCAAAGTGCGGGCTTTGCGTTCCGTATCTGAAATTGATGCTCCAGACGGGGCGGACATGCTTCGGGGTGGATGAGGCACGTAACGCAGCGTGAAGTTGAGAATTCCTAGATTCAGGAAGTTGTGACAGCCGTTCTTGAATCCCTGTTGGTACTTTCCTATATTCTACGCCATGAAAGCTAAACTTGCGCTCGAAAACGGCACCATCCTCACCGGGGAATCCTTCGGTGCCGAAGGGGAAACCACAGGGGAAGTCGTTTTTAACACGTCGCTCGCCGGTTATCAGGAAATTTATACTGACCCCTCGTATTCCGGTCAAATTGTCACTCTGACATACCCGCTCATAGGTAACTACGGCGTAAACTTGGAGGATGTTGAGTCAGCCAAGCCGCAGGTTGCCGGCGTAATCGTCAAAGAGTATTTCGATTTCTACAGCAACTTCAGGGCGACTGAAAGCCTCGGGTCGTGGCTGAAGCGCCATGGTATCGTGGCAGTACAAGGACTCGATACCCGGATGATAACGAAGATGCTTCGGACGCTCGGGTCAATGCGGGGCGTGCTTTCCACTGCGGATCTGGATGACAAATCCTTGCTGGAAAAAGCCCAGCGCATCCCGCAGATGGCGGGGCTGGATCTTACGAAAGTTGTTTCGTGCAAGGAACCCTACAAGTGGGATGAGGTCGACAAAACCCGATTTATCCTCAAACCCCTCGAGAATGGCCAGACCAACGGCAAGAGGTTCAAGGTTGTGGCGTACGATTGCGGCATCAAGCAAAACATTATGCGCCGCCTGATGAGTTATGGCTGTGATGTGACTGTCGTTCCATCACTGTATCCCGCAGAGGAAGTCTTGAAAATGGATCCGGACGGCGTGTTCGTTTCGAACGGTCCGGGCGATCCCGCAGCTGTAAAAAAGTCCATTGAGAATCTGAAAACGTTGATCGGCAAGAAACCGATCTTCGGAATATGCCTCGGCCACCAATTGCTGGCGCTTGCCTTCGATGCGAAAACGTTCAAGCTCAAATTCGGCCATCGGGGCGGAAACCATCCTGTAAAGAATCTTCTCACACAAAAGATCGAGATCACCTCGCAGAACCATGGCTTCGCCGTCGATCCGTCAACACTCGATCAAAAAAACCTCGAAGTTACCCACGTCAATCTTAATGATCAGACAAACGAGGGATTCCGCCATAAGCATCTGCCGGTGTTTTCCGTTCAGTACCATCCTGAGGCTTCGCCCGGACCGCATGACAGCGACTATCTGTTCATGAACTTCGTCGAAATGATGAGAACCGGAAGTCCCGTTTCGGGGTGAGTGCAGCCAACGAAAAGAAAACGGCTCGTCAGTTGACGAGCCTTTTGCATTTCAGGGCTAGACGGCCCACCGGCGTAAGGGTCAATTCACGTCGATGAGCCGGTGCTGGGGGGTGAAATCACTTCATGTACAGATCGTGTATATCGTAGCGCAAGAGCTCATCCTGAATTGTGTCAGGGTTCGGGCTTACGCTGGCGGGATTTGCGGCAACCGGCCTTGTGAGCTTTTCTGCAACGAGTGCCAGAGCGAATGCGGCAAGAGCTATCAGAGTTCTCATGTCATCTCCTTGATGTTTCTCAAAAGATACACTCAAAGACCGGCTGCGGGAATACCTCATTCAGGGTATTTTGACATAAGCTGCAATGACGGATACGCCTTGAGGCTGTTGAGGTCCCTCGGATCAACTTGCACAACAGCCCCCTGATGAAGAAATACATACAGCGTTCCAGTCACCAGACCCCGTATGCTCAACTGAGTTTCGCCCGTGTACATGAAGAAGACGGTCGACCCGGTAGTCGCGAGAAGAGTGTCAGAAGTGCGTTTCATGTTAATTTTCCGGGAATGTCATCTCATCTGAAATTAGTACCCGCTGAAGGCGCTCACTACTTCACTATCGTTCTCTACGGCCTTCAGCGGGACCGACAGGCGCTGCTGTGCGAGGATGCCCGTCAAATGCCATACTGTCCGGCTGAAGACGAGCGGTGACAGGTCAGGTTAGGGATGCGGAAAAGTCGATCGCTGGTTGACCAGGGAGGACTGCGCTTCGTCTTTCTTCCGCATGCCATGAACGCTCGTTGGAAGAACAGCTGATACGGTATGGCTACTGCAAACTCAAGTCCGCTTCTTCCCTCAATAGTCGCAAAGCGACGGACGATTGCCAGTGTTGCTTTTGCAATGCCCCGGCAAATGCGTCAGCCAGAAACTTTCGCTCGGCCGGAGTCAGTGTTGAAGGGTAAAAACGGATTCTCATCGGATGGTTCTTGCTGTTTATGACGACAACAAGATACAATTCGGAAGGAGGGGAGAGTATACCGCGTTTACGGTATTCTCATACCGTACTCGCGGGATACCCAAGGGATGTTTATAACAGCTTTTCTTTCAATGCTTTAGCGACGGCTTCGGTGCGGGAGTGGACCTGCAACTTTTCGTAGATGTTCTTCATGTGGGTATCGATCGTATAGTAGGCCAGGAAGAGCTTCTCTGCGATCTGCTTTTTCGTCAACCCTTCAACGCAGAGTCGCAGAATTTCCTTCTCCCTGCTTGAGAGTCCATAGTCAGCCTCGGGTAGGACAAATTTCGTGAACATCGTTAGCACTTTGCGGGCAATTTGCGCATTCATCGGCGCGCCACCACGCACCACTTCGTTTACTGCCTCCACAATCTCATCGGGGGAGGAGTTCTTGAGGAGGTAGCCATTTGCGCCCGCGCAGATGGCGTTAAAGACCTCCTGGTCACCTTCTTTGATGGTCAGAATGATGATATCGGTTGCGGGGGAGATGGCCTTTATCTTTTTTACTCCCTCGATCCCGCTCATGCCCGGCAATCCGATGTCCATGAGTACGATTTCCGGGGCGTAATCTTCTTTCAACACTTCAAGGGCATCTTCCACAGATGAGAATTCCCCCTTGCAGTCAAACCCGTCGGTTTCAGTGATCAGTGTGGTAATTGTGGATCGGAAGAATGCATCGTCCTCAACAATCCAAATACCGATGTTCTCATCTTGTGAGAAGTGACGCTTAGCTGCTGCCATATCCGTATCTCATAATTGTAAAAAAATGCCCCCGCCGTTCCATGAACAGCGGGGGCTGCTGGTTTATTGCTCCGGACATCCTTCAATGCCGAACTCGATCACGAGTTTGTCCGTATTGTCTTCAAGTTTCATCAGTTCCGCCCAACGAATGGGTGGAATGCCATCCATTCCTTCGGGGCAGCCGTTATTCTCCGGCGGGCCGGGGACCTCAACGCACCAATCCTCGCAATCGGGGACGCCGTCACCATCACGATCACCTTCCTTTTGCGGAGCAGCGGAGAGCATTTTTGGGGCAGCTCCTTCTTTCTCCCCGGTTTTCTTGATCGAAGTGATTGACCACTTCAGGACATTGAGTCCCTGCGGAGGGGTGACGTTAATCTGGCCGTTTTTGATAGAGACCAGAAATGTGCCCAAACCGTCAATGTTCTTTCTGACAGTTGTATCGGGCCAGATTTTGCCTCCAGCAAGAGGAAACGAAGCAGAGGGGACAGTCTGTTGCATTTGCGGAGCACATCCGTGGATTGCAATGGTCATCCCCACTACAATGCAGCAAATCGCACCAAGAATTTCCCTTTTCATATCCAACCTCCTGTTGATGGTGAGTGTTAAGCTACGGGTTTAGTTGTGTACATTTCCTACCGCGTCTACGGTATTTTGGCAACAAGCTCTGTCGTGGTTCCTTGTCCGGGTGTGCTGTTGATGTTCAGCGTTCCGCCGATCTTCTTGGTTCTTGCCCTCAGGTTGTTCAGGCCGTGGCCCCGCTTTACGGTGTTCTGGTCGAATCCTTTGCCGTTATCCTTTACTCTGAGAAGGAACGTGCCATTTGACATCGAAACGTGTATCTCGACTTTGGTCGCTTGCGAATGTCGGAGTGTGTTGTTGAGTATCTCTTTATAAATGAGAATGGCATTTCGCCGGAACTCCATATCCAGCACATTGTCAAGCCCATTCTCGTCTGAAGTGAATGAGTGATCGATGTTCATCAGGAGCTTGGCGGCGGCATCCTTCATTCGCAGAAGCATATCGTCCATCTTTTCATGCTCGGGGTTAATCAGCCAGACGATATCACGTAAAGCGTCCGCAGTGTTGCGGGTGGCAACCACGGCGCCTGAGAGTTGCTTCCGCTCCGATGAAGTCTCGGGGAGCTTGCGGCTGACCATCTCTGTCATCAGTGCGATGGCGCTCAGGCTGCTCCCGACATCGTCGTGCAGGTCGCTTGCGATACGAACACGCAGCCGCTCGATTTTCAAGAGCTGGGAGACTCTGTAATTGTAAGCGAGTGCCAGCATACCGATTACCGCGAGGACCGACATGACGATAAACCAGGGCTCTTTCCAGAAGGGAGGACGGATGGTGATGCGCAGCGTTGTTCCGACTCTGTTCCAGACACCGTTATTGTTTGAACCCATCGCCCGGAAGATGTACGTGCCGTGGTCGAGGTTTGTAAAGTTGGCAAACCGTGTCGTGCCGGATGAGATCCAGTCAGGGTCATCCTCGCGTTGGAGCGTATAGGCATAGAGGTTTTTGCCCGGACTCGCATAGTCCAGCGCAACGAATGAAATGGAAAAGAAGTTCTGGTTCCAGCTCAGGTTCGGAATTTCCTTTGTAAACGAAATCACTTGCGGCAATATGTGCGGATTGTTGTAGACAGTGAAATCCGTGAGCACGATTTCCGGAACGTGCAGATTTTCCGACAAACTGTCGGGATGAAATATATCGACACCTTCCGATCCGCCGATGTAGAACTCGCCGTTGCGCGACTTGAGCGAGGCGTCGTTGAAGCCAATGTTGAGAAGCCCGTCAGTGTTGTCAAAATTGACGAACTGTTCACGCTCGGGTCCAAAGCGTGAGATATTCCGGGCGGTCACAAGCCAGAGGTTGCCCCGTTTATCCTCCAGAATTCCTTTTATGTAATCGGATGCAAGGCCATGCCGTACAAAATAGCGCCTGAATGTGCCCGTCTGTCTGTCGAACCGGTTAAGTCCGTTTGATGTACCGACCCATATTGTTCCACCTCTGTCTTCGTGCAACGCATAAACAAGGTCATTGCTGAGGCTGGTGGTGTCTCCGGGAGTGAACTTGAACGCCGAGAATGTTCCGTTCGCCGGGTCAAGGATGTTGAGTCCACCTCCTTCCGTGCCTACATAGACCTTGCCATCTCTGCTGCTGCGGATAACTGTCACCCTCTCGTGGTTGAGTGAACCGGCCTTGGCCGGGTTCGGCCGATATTGAACAAATGCATCTCGTGATCGATCAAAGCGGCTCAACCCACCATGAGTTCCTACCCAAAGGTTGCCGCGTCGGTCGACATACAACTCGTCAACATCGTTGCTTGTGAGGCTTGCATCGTCTCCGGGGCGGTGCAGATAGGGGATGAACCTGCCGGAGTGTTGCTCAAGCCTGTATAATCCCGCGCCGTATGTTCCCGCCCACAATGTCCCGCCCGCGTCTACAGCAAGCGCGGTAACATCGTTCGAAGCAAGGCCGGAAGCGGGTCCTTGTTGATATTTTGTTACTTCACCCGTGAGTTTGTTATATCGGTTAATTCCCCCGACAAGCATCCCGATCCAGATATGCCCGTTATTGTCTTCAGCGAGTGCATACACTGCGCCTTTCGTTATGCCCTCCGGTCTGTTGGGATTGTAGCGGAGATGTTTTACACTTTTCTTTTCCGTGTTGATCTTATTCGCTCCGCCTTGAATTGTCCCGATCCAGAGAGTGCCCGTCCGGTCGGTAAAGAACGACGTGATGTTGTCATCGCTCAAGCTTGTCCGGTCGTCGATCCTGTTCTTGACGTGCCGGAAGCGCTTTGTTTTATGATCGAAGAGATTCAACCCTCCGCCGGCGGTGCCGACCCAGAGTGAAGCTGTACCCGCTGAGCGATGTTCTCCCACGGCATAGACCTGATTGAAACTGAGGCTTGTAGGATGATCGGGGTGATTGAGAAATTGCTCGAATGTCCCCGATGCGCTGTCAAGCCGGTTCAGTCCCTCTTTTGTTCCTGCCCAAATCGTGCCTGCCGCGTCCTGGAAGACAATCACTACGACATTGTTGCTGAGTGAGGCGGGATTTCGGGTTTCGTTGCGATAGTTTGTGAAACGGCTCCCCTGCGGATTGAACCTGGACAAGCCGTTCGATGTCCCGATCCAGATCGTACCACTTTTATCTTCGATGATACTGAAGACGACATTGTCTGCCAGGCTGTTACTGTTTGATGGCTCATGCGTCATCATGCTAAATGAGTCTTGAGCCGGATCATAGATCGCAATGCCGCCCCCGAATGTTCCGATCCAGAGCATCCCGCGTTGATCAACCATCAGTGCTTTGATAGGAAAACTCCGGATTATTTCTGGGGCTGAGGGATGACTGTTGAAACGTTTGATCTGCTCCGTACGCAGGTCGAGTCTGTTCAGTCCGCCATCGTAGGTTCCGACCCATAGTACGTCCTTGCCATCCTGACAAAGCGACCAGATGCCGTTACCAGCGAGACTTGCAGTATCAGCGGGTGAGTTTTTGAAGATTTTTACTTCAAGCCCGTCATACCGGCAAAGCCCCGCATCGGTGCCGAACCAGATGAATCCTCTGGAATCCTGATAGATGGTTGTGACGTACGGGCTCGGGAGACCCTGTTCGACGGAGATACGGTCGAAGGTGATTGAAGAGGGCTGCGCAACAAGATGGATGGCAGTGAGAAAGACGGCAAGTACAGCGAGCAACAATAACAGTGCACGCCGTGTGTTCCCCCGGTAGTACTTTATCCCTGGAACCACCTTGCCTGGTCAACTTGTGATGAAACGTGTGAGGAAGCATTTGCCTCGATATGCTAAGTATTCACGCGACGAAAAGCAATAGAATCAGAACCGCTGTTGCTACATGTATCCGTCAAACCGCATTGTTTGCTGAGCGTCGCGCCGGAATCCTGCCGCAGTCAATAGGGGTGTCAGTGTCGATTGTGCGGCCCGCTCACCGTTGCACATTTCGATCTGGACTTGACGGAATGGGCGAATCGTGTCGGGGAGTTTGATCAAAGCCGTGAACTCATCGATCGCAGAGCGCAGTGTGGCCTCGTGCGCATCGGGTGTGGTAGAAATGCGGGCACCGTTTCCTTCTATCACCATCACCGGACTCCCCCGATGAAACACGAGATAATTTGATGAGATGCGTGAGGGCTGGAGTAGCGGCAGTGTCAGACCGATTCCCGAAGGGCTTGCGGGGTCACATGCATTGATCAATACCACTTCATGATCGTCGTTTGAAGATGACTTTACGCGGCGGAGTTCCTCAACTGCTGCAGGAAGCGCATACTGCATTCCGGAGAGTCCCTCAACAAAATACCCGCGCCGTATTTCTCCCCGCATTTCCATCCGCTGTAATGCTGATGAGAGAACAGGCCAGGGGAGTAGTTCTTCACGTTTGTAGAATTCCCGCGCAACGATGCCGTATCGCTGAAGTATCAGCTCCGCCTGACGTGTTATGCGTCCCTCGTCGGACAATTCCTCGCCCAGTACACCGGGCAAATGAACGAGTGACCATCGCCCGGCGTAGCCGGGGACTTGTTTGATGGCTCTGCGGACGGTCTGCATTGCCTTGAATCTGTGCGGGTTCCGGCGCCCCGTAATAAGGTCGATAGGTTCAATCGGTGTTTCCTCATCAGTCTTAACGTTGCGCTTGACGGATAACAATTCCACGAACTGATCGTTAGTGATGAGTCCATCCCACAGAAGTATCGCCAATCCGGTGTTCAGGCCGTGAAGGGACAGATGCGTCCCGCTTCTGATGTCATTGAAGAATGATGCGCCGTTCTGTCGCAGATATTTCAGAACCAGCTTTGCCGCTTCGGGGAGTTGTGACTCCAGCTCCGTGTCAGGCGGTTGATGAAAGCCCCCGGCTTGTCCCCGCAAGAAGCACTTCAGTTTGCCCGTTCCTGCCCCCGTCCAGACCACTGTGCCATTTTGCGCAAGAGACATTAACTGCTCGCGAGAGTATTGTCTCATCCTCCGAAGGATGATCTCACGCTCCCACACTTCTGCGGGGATGGGCAAGGCCTGCAGTTGTTCGAGCGTCTGTGTAATGCCATCAATTCCCGCTCTTCGTGTGGCCGGATGCAATCCTTGCCACCGGAACAGGAACGTCATAAATGTGTGGAGAGGAGCCGGGGTGATTTCCTTCCGCAGAACAGTAAGCGTTTGCCGGTGTATCCGGTCGAGGTTGGGACGGTAGATGAACTGCTCTTCCGGCGATTCATGCCTGAATTTCCCGCGCACAGTCTCACGCCGCTCCGTCATTCGTTTAAGTTCCGCCTCTACCCGGTCCTGCTCGAAGCCGTACCGGCCAGCTACCTCCGCCGAACGAACCGGTCCGTGGTGCCTGACGTAGCGCTCCAAAATCTTGCTGCGTGCGTCTTCGTTGTTGAGCGTTGAATACAACGGATACTCCTCCCCAGCTATCCACCGGTCACCACCCGGTAGCGGCATGAGGATTGCACGGCCATCCTGTCGAAGGGTGTTGATAAGTGTGAGATCGCCGGTTGCGCTCCGGGCTGCAATCTCGGCATCCGACAGGTCTCCGACGCGCAGCAGAATCTCGAACAATTCCTCGGGTGAACGTGCCTTGTATCCTTCGGCGGAGTGTTGCAGTTGCTGCTCGACAAGTGAAATCGCTTCGGGGCGAAGCAGTTCACTCATGGAATCAAGATCGACGATTTCGGAGAGAAGCTCCCGGTTGACTTCAAGGTAGCGGCTCATCTTATCGGATTTCGGCTCGTCCCATTCATACATATAGACTTGTATGAAGTCGAACAGCAGGCTTGCAGCAAATGGGGAAGGGACTTCCGTGGAGACGGTTTCTACCCGGATCGTCCCGTCGAGAATGCGGCCGATGATCTCCTTGAAGTGATCGAAGTCGAGGACGTCATTCAATACGTCACGGATTGTTTCGATCACAATCGGGAAGTCGTTATACTGACGAACGACTCCGAGCAGGTCTTTGGCTTTCAGTCGTTGCAGCCATAGTGGCGTGCGTTTACCGGGCGCAATTTTTGGTAGAAGGAGGGCGCGGGCGGCGTTCATCCTGAATTGGGCACCGAAGAGAGGTGAAGAGAGAAGATCGTCCAACACAACATTCTCCGCCTCTTGCAGCGAAAGCCCGTCGAGCAAGTCAAGAGGAATCTGTTCGATTTCGGGACATCTCAACAAAATGCCGTCATCATTGTAGAGCAATTGCGGCTCGACACCGGTCCGTTCGTTGAGACGTCGGGCGAACAGCAAGCCGAGAAGTCCATTGACCCGCCGTCCGAACGCCGAGTGAACCACGATGCGGGGATCACCTATTTCGTCTCTGAATCCCTCCACCACCAGACGCTCACTGTGTGGAATCAATCCTGTGACCTGCTTCTGCTTCAGGAAGTACTGCTCGATGTTCCACGCGCTTCGGGAATCAACAGGATACTCTCCCTGGAGTGTGCGAAGGCACTCCGGCGAGTCGACGAGTGTGTCCATCATTCTTCTGAACTCACCAACTTTTACACTCAGCTCAAAGCTCCGGCCGATTCCCTCACCGCGCCAGAAAGGCATGCGTGCGGGTGCTCCCGGTGCCGGCGTAACGGTAATCCGGTTGGCGTCGATTTCAATCATTCGCCATACGCTCGAGCCGAGAATGAACGTGTCGCCGGCGCGGCTTTCATACACAAACTCCTCATCAACCTCACCGACTTTCGTTTTGCCGTCTTCGAGGTAGACGCCGAAGTATCCTTTGTCTGCGATTGTGCCGCCGCTTGTGATGGCAAGCTGCGATGAACCGGGCAGGGCACGCAATGTGTTATTCACCTTGTCCCACGAAATACGGGCACGCAGGTCACGGAACATCTCGTTTGTGTAGCGTCCGCCGAGCATCTGCAGAACTCCTGTGTACAGTTGTCCGGAAAGCTCGCTGAAGCAATATGATTGGCGTACCAACGCGTAGAGCTCATCAACGTTCCACTCCTCGACACTCACCATCGCAACAACCTGCTGGGCAAGAACGTCAAGGCAATTCCGGGGGATGCTTGTTCGCTCGACGTCGTGTTCCACCATAGCCTTCGCTACGACAGCTGACTCGACGAGATCCTCCCTGAATGTCGGAAAGATTCTACCCTTGCTCGTGGCGGCAATGACGTGCCCCGACCGTCCGACCCGTTGCAATCCTCGTGCGACACCTTTTGGCGATTGAAGCTGAATCACGAGATCGACGCTGCCAATGTCTATCCCCAATTCAAGTGAGGAGGTTGTAACGAGGCAGCGGAGCTTTCCCGCTTTCAGGTCGGCCTCCATCTGTTCTCGTGCTGTGCGGGACATCGAGCCATGGTAGGCTTGAACCAGTTCGCTCTGAGCAATGAGAGATTCCGGGTTCTCATTCCCGGTTTCCGGACCTGCAGCCTCTGATCTCTCCTTGCCGATCATTTGAGGCACTGCGTACAAGCCGAAACTGCGTCCTCCGCTTGAACCTTCGTTATCATCTCCCATCAACATCTCGTTGAGTTTTGCCGCAACACGCTCCGCGAGACGTCTGTTATTGACGAAAATGAGCGTGGTGGTGTGAAGTCTGATGTTCTCCAGCAGTTCGGCAAAAACCATCGGCCAGACGCTTTCGGCCGGAAGTTCAGAAAAATCTGGCGGCGCGCAACGGACGACCAGATCCATCTCTTTCCGTTGCCCTGCGTCTACAATGCTTACCGGTCTTGGGGCGTACGCGTTTCCGTTTCGTGATAGCCCGCCGAGAAATGCTGCTATCTTCTCAAGCGGCCGTTGTGTTGCTGAAAGTCCGATGCGTATGAACTCCTGTGCCGCAATGTTCTGCAATCGCTCAAGCGTGATCGAAAGATGCACACCCCGCTTGTTGTTGCAAACGGAGTGAATCTCATCGACAATAACATATTGTACTGTGCTGAACATCTTGCGCGCTTGTTTCGATGTCAGCATGAGGTAGAGAGATTCGGGGGTAGTAATAAGAATGTCCGGCGGCTTGCGAACCATCGCCGCCCGCTGTGATTGAGGTGTGTCTCCCGTCCGGACGGCTGTGGTGATGGCGGGAAGTTCAGTCCCTTCGGCTAACGCCTCGCTCCGGATGCCCGACAACGGCTGCTCAAGATTCCGGTGGACATCGTTGTTGAGCGCCTTCAATGGCGAGATGTAGAGAATGCGTACCCCTGGAGACAACTCGTCCGTAAGACGTTGCTCAACGAGGTGATTGATTGCCCACAGAAAAGCCGCAAGAGTCTTGCCAGATCCCGTTGGCGCAAGAATCAGTGTATTGCGGCCTGCAGAGATCTCAGGCCACCCCTTTATCTGCGGGGGACTCGGATCGCCAAACTGCTTTGTGAACCAGCGCCGGACGACCGGATGAAATTCGTCAAGTGACGGGTGATGCGACATGGACAGGCTACATGAACATGGGGGTTTGAGTTAACATACATCAGCATCCCGTGAATTGCAATCGGGCGTGATTGGACGAATTGCAACATTTTTGAGAAACTTGTTGTCTAACAGAGAGTCGTTTTGACAAACTGTTACAAAATGATTCGTAACAATCACCTGGTCATGTCGTATGAAACCGTGGCTTTACGTATCCAGCCCGGTCCATCATTTTCGAAGAGTGGAGAACCTATCATGAAGAAGAAGATCATCTGGTCGACGCTTGGCGTTGCCGTGCTTGTCACTCTGGCTCTGGTGTTCATCCTCGGGTCAAAGGATGGCAGCGAATCGGCCCTCCCCGTGGTAAAAGTATCAAGGGGGGATATAATCGACAAGGCTCTTGCCGTTGGGACGATCGAGCCTGAGAATGAAATCTCCGTCAAGTCCAAGGTCTCCGGTGTCGTGAACAAGATCTTTGCCGACGCGGGAACATATGTGAAAGCGGGACAACCTCTACTCGAAGTCCGCCCCGACCCCACGCCATTGGAACTTGCGGACGCAAAAAGAAACGCGGAACTTGCCCAGGTTGAAGTCGGTACGATGAAAAAAGAAAAGGCCCGCCAGGAAGTCCTTGTTGAAAAAGGACTTATCTCCACAAAAGAATATGAAGATTTCCAGCGCCGCTACGACGAGGCCGAGCTGCGCCTTAAGATTGCGAATGAGAAACTCGCACTGTTGGAGAGCGGCCGTGTGAAAATTGGGAACAAGAACATCGAATCCATCATCAAAGCACCGATTGACGGTTATGTGCTGAGCAAGACGGTCGAGGTTGGAGATCCAGTCACGCCACTTACCTCCTTCCAGGAGGGAACCGTTCTGATGAAAATGGCGAACATGGACCAACTTGTCTTCAAGGGAACTGTCGATGAGATTGATGTGGGGAAGCTGAAAGAAGGCATGGACGTAGAGTTGAAAGTCGGCGCGCTTCCCGGTGACACGGTCCGGGGAACTTTGCGGAAAATTTCGCTCAAGGCAGAGAAGAAAGATCAGGCAACAGTGTTCGCAATCGAGATTGCCATTCCGAAAACAAACAAGGCGACTCTCCGCGCAGGCTATTCTGCCAACGCAAACGTGATCATCCAACAGAAGCGTGGAATCCTTACAATTCCCGAGCGGGTCATTACGTTCAGGAACGATTCTGCGTTCGTCAAAGTCTCGCTCGGTCACGAGAAGTCGGAGGAGCGCTACATCAAAACCGGATTGAGTGACGCCATCAATATCGAAGTTGTGCACGGCCTGGCGGAAGGGGATAGTGTGGAAGAAAAACCGGTGAAAAAGATCGAATAGAGTTTGTTGATTCATAGGGTTTTGGAAGAACGTTGAAGAACTTCAGCACAATTATAGCCGAGTTTGTCTGCGATCTGCGGGCACAGAAGCTGCGGACGTTCCTCACCATCTTCGGGATTGTATGGGGGACTGTGGCGATCATTGTTCTGCTTGCGTTCGGGATGGGTTTCAAGCGCCAGCTCGGCATCAACATGCACGGCATCGGCGAGAGCATCACCATCATGTTTCCCGGCCGCACGACGATGGCATACGAGGGGTTTAATGCCGGCAGAACAATCCGCCTCACGGAAGACGATGTCCGTTTGCTGAAGACCCAGGTCCGCTCGATCGCCAGCATCAGTCCCGAGTACTCAGCCCAGGGCATACCTGTCCGTGTGGGGGAGAATATCATCAATACACTTGTTGCCGGAGTTGTGCCGGAATATGCCGATATGAGAAATATCATTCCGGAGCAAGGGGGGCGATTCATTAATGAGCTTGATGTACGTGACCGGAAACGTGTTGCGTTGATCGGCAATAAAGTGAAAGAACTTCTCTTCGGAGAAGGAGATGCCATCGGGAGGATCGTGTATTTGGGCGCTGTTCCGTTTACCGTAGTGGGCGTCATGCAAAAGAAAACACAGAACTCCTCGTACAACCGGCGTGATGAAGATCGGGTGTTCATTCCGTCATCGACATTCGCCTCCGTGTACGGCGCGCCGTATCTCAACAACATCATCTACCGGCCCGTCGACCCGACCAGGTCCGACGAAACCGGCGATGAAGTGCGGGCCGTTCTCGGCAAGCGTTACAAATTCAATCCTGACGATACGGATGCCATTTGGATTTGGGATACCACACGTTTCGACAAGTTTTTGTTCTATTTCTTTCTGGCGTTCAACATCTTCATGGGAGTGATCGGGAGCTTCACGCTGGGTGTCGGGGGCATCGGGGTTGCGAACATCATGTACATTGTTGTGCAAGAGCGCATCAAGGAGATCGGCATCAAGCGCGCCGTCGGCGCTACAAAGAAGAATATCATGTTCCAGTTTTTTATGGAGACGTTCTTCATTATTGCCCTCGGTTCCGTCATCGGATTCCTGATTGCCATCGGCATTACACAGGCGTTGCAGTTTATCCCCATAAAGGAATTTGTCGGAACCCCGGAAATTTCCCTTGAGGTGGCCCTTGCGACCATGACGGTGCTTGTCCTGGTGGGACTTGCGGCCGGGTTCCTTCCGGCACGGCGTGCGGCTACACTCGATGTTGTTGAATGTTTGAGGTCATGACATGTGGCTTGAACTGCTGAAAGATTTTCTGAACGACTTGAAGCTGCACCGGATGCGGGCAGGCCTTACGCTTGTTGCCATCACGTGGGGGACGGTTGCCGTCGTGCTTCTGCTGTCGTTCGGCGAGGGGCTGGGCACGCAGATGATGAACGGCCTGATGAATGCCGGCAACCGGATCCTGATTCTGTACGGAGGGGAAACCGGAATGCAGTTCGAGGGAATGCCCAAGGGGCGGCGCATACGCCTGGCCGAAGAAGACGCCGAGATGCTGAGGAACGCCATTCCCGCTATCAACATGATCAGTCCGCAGTATCGCAACAACGTTACTCTTGCCTACAAAAAGGTGAGAACCACGACGGAATGCGAAGGGGTGAATCCACTCTTCGAAGAAATGCGCCGCATGTATCCGGCTGCTGGGGGAAGATTCTTGAACGCCGTGGATGTCTCCGAGCAACGACGGGTTCTGGTTCTCGGCGCCGATATTGCGACACGACTTTTTGAAGGTGAAGACCCTATCGGCAAGCAGGTCATGCTCGATGGCCTCCCGTTCACAGTCGTCGGGGTCATGCAAAAAAAGCTGCAGACGAGCATGAACAACGGCCCTGATGACCAGCGGGCTATCATCCCGTTTTCTACATTCCGTACAATGTACGGGCCACGATTCGTGAACTCGCTTGTTGTCAGCCCGTTTGATCCAAGCCAGCAGGAAGCGGTCAAGAAGGAGATCTTTCGTGTGTTGGCACGAAAGTACAGTTTTCACCCCGACGATGAGCGGACGTTGTACATCTGGGACTTTATCGAGAACGAGAAAACAAGCCGCAAAATCGGCATCGGCGTTTCGATCTTCCTCGGGTCCGTCGGATTCCTGACACTGTTAATTGCCGGCGTCGGTGTTGCGAATGTGATGTATGTTGTGGTGAAGGAACGGACGCGGGAGATCGGCATACGCATGGCGGTCGGGGCACGGAAAAGCTACATCCTCTGGCAATTCATCTTCGAGGCGTTGTTATTGGCATTCCTTGGGGGTGCGGCGGGACTCTTGATCTCGTGGGGCGTTATCTCCATAGTTCATCTCATTCCATCCGACGACGGTCCGATGCAATTCCTCGGCAAGCCGGTTCTCTCGACGGGAATCATGGCGCTTACAACCGGCGTGCTTGCACTCATCGGCTTGATAGCCGGATTCTTTCCTGCGCGTCGGGCTGCCTCGGTTGACCCTGTCGAATCCTTGCGATACGAGTGAGATCAATCACCCGGATACATCTGTTTCGTGACTCGTGCCGTCATGGCAACCGCAAGCGTGGTTTTCCGTCATGGAGCTTCGACAGCCCGCTTTATCCGTAACAGCCCATTTATTGCCATCCCGAGTCCCGAAGGGACGAGGAATCTGACTCACCCGTGGCACCAGCGTTATGCCGAAGCGCTGTCATTCGGCATCCACCGATATCTTTTTTGATTTTGCTGAACCCGGTTCTTATCCGGGCGATGTGCAAGAGTTCAACTCCGCCGGAGTTGTTGAAACGCTATCGCTTGCTGGTTCTACAAACGTCCGACTCCTACGGAGTCGAAAGCCGGCGGGACTTCTCGTACTTACCCAACCCCGCCAGGAGTTACACGTTGGGCCGGTCAGTCTTCTGTCGCGGAGTAAAAGATTGCCCACGGTATCCGTGACAGGCGGGCAACTGTCATTCCGAGTCCCGAAGGGACGAGGAATCTGACATGCATCCGCAAAATTGCTCACAGTACCCGTAACAGCCCGGGATAATGGACTAAAGTCCCCGATACCTTTTAGGAATTCGTTCCCACGACCTGAAGGTCGTGGCTATTCCCTTACCTCGGCCGTCACGGCAGCAGTCACCCTTGTGGGGAATCCCCTGCAGAAAATTCCCCATCATGCCGATAATTATGTAGGAAGCCTTCCCCCGGTTTCCGGATGGATGCACATACAGGAGGGAACATGTCCGTAGCAGGATGTTCCAGTTGTTCCAGCTCTGCGCTCGGTGCGCTCACCAATCCGCAGGCAAACCATGTGCAGCAAAGGATTGCTGCAAAGGTGCTGAAGGATGAAATGGAGAGTGAAGCAGCGATGGTGCTGAAACTCGTCGAATCTTCGAGCGAGACGGCCCCTTCAACGCTTGGATCTCGCATTGACGTCAGAGCCTGATTCCTCGAAAGGGGGATTATGATCGGCTCCGGGATTCGTTCCGGGGCCGTTCTGTTTTAGAGGCGTCAAGAATTCCTCGATTGATACCGGCGAAGTTTGCAGATTCCTCTTTCTTTGGTTAGTTTTCCCACCACTCACACACAATTCTCCAACTGAACTCTGATGCAAAGGCTCAAAAGCTTTTTTTCCATTTTATGTTTATGTGCTGTATCGACATACCAAGCTTTTTCCCAGGACTCTCCTCAATGGCGCAGGCTGAATGCTGCCCCGTTCATGAATTCATCCCGCATTGATGACGGCTGGTTTATCAATGAACGCCTCGGGTGGGTGGCGAATGGCATCGGGCAGATTTGGCGGACGACCAATGGCGGCGGAACATGGGTGAAGCAGTACGACAATCGGTCGATCTACTTCCGTTCGATTACGTTTGCCGACTCTCTCCGCGGTTGGGCCTGCAATCTCGGAACAGAGGAATTCGGCGGCGCAACGGATACCAACATCATCTACCATACTTCAAATGGCGGTGTGACATGGGCGCCGAATAACAACTTCTGGCCGCAAAAGCCCAGAGGAGTCTGCGGTGTTCAAGCTGTCGGAGATTCATTTGTGTATGGAGTAGGGCGGGTACGGGGACCGGCACTTTTTATCCGCAGCACGGACGGTGGCGCTTCGTGGCAAACACGTGACATGAGCGGCTTCGTGATGGGGTTGTTGGATGTCTATTTCTGGAGTCCCGATTCGGGGATCGTCGTCGGTCACACCGGTCCCGTGAATGAGAGTTCAAGCGGACGAGTTCTTTTTACATCCGACCGGGGAACCACATGGCGCACGTTGTACACAACATCCCGGACCGGTGAGTGGTGCTGGAAGATTACCTTTCCCTCGCGCCGCGTCGGATACATCTCTCTCCAAAGAAACTCCGGCGGGCCTGTCTACGTCCTCAAATCCACCGATGGCGGCATGACGTGGGGTGAGAAGCTTGTCTCTAGTTCGGGGTACTACGTGCAGGGAATCGGCTTCGCTACTGAGAATATCGGATGGGTAGGAGGAAGCAGCTCGCTGCCGACGTACCTGACGACAGATGGAGGCGACTCGTGGGCCGCGTCTCCATTCGGCGTGCGTGTCAACCGCTTCAGAATGCTCAACGATACTGTCGGATACGCAACGGGACAGACCGTGTATAAATATTCCGTCAACGCAGTCACATCTGCGAAAGAGCCTGTGCGTGAGGCAATACCGGAGTCGTTTGTCACGCTCGACGCGTACCCCAATCCCTTTAACGCGCAAACCACCATCAACTACTCTCTCAATGTCGGGGCAGATGATCCTGCAACTCCCCTGCACTTGCAGATGAAGCTTTTCGACGCTGCGGGGCGGGAGGTGGCGATGCTGCTTGACGAGCCGAAGCGCTTCGGCACGTACCAGCTTCACTTTGATGCAAAATCCCTTGCCAGCGGCGTGTACATTCTGCGCCTTGCAGCGGTTGCAGCGTACGATAATGCGCCGATGATTCCGGGGAATTATTCAATATCAAGGAAAGTTGTATTGATTCGCTAGGCCAGTCCGCTTTACAGTTTAGCGGCTGAGTCGCTGATTCCTGACGCGCCTAAAATCCGGCAACCATCAGATTTCGTACTATATGGCGACGAATCCCAGCCCTGTTCATTATGTAAGGATTGCATAAGATGGCCTTCAAAGGACAAGTACTCGTGAACCGTTCGACCGGCGAAAGCGTGGAGTTTCTGGAGACCGGTAACGAAAACAACGGCGAGAGACTTCGCTTCAGGTACACGATGAAGCCCGGCGGCCTGAAACCGGTCCAGCACTTCCATGCATTGCAGGACGAAACATTCGAGGTCATTTCCGGAAAGCTGACGTATGTGGTTGATGGCGTCGAGAAAGTCGCATCGCCGGGGGAAACGGTACTGCTGCCCAAGGGTGTACGGCACACTCATTTCAACGGCCATGACGCCGAAACGGTTGTCATCCAGTCCCACATTCCGGCGCTTGATAGCGAAGCCATTGTCGAGACGTTGTACTATCTTGACAGTCAGGGAAAAATGAACAATGGCGAGCCACCGCTTCTGCAGGTGATGGTATGGCTGAAGGAGCTGAAGGCCAAAACCTACCTTGCCTCGATACCGAAAAGTGTTCAAGACTCACTTTCTTTTATCCTTGGCCCGGTCGGTAAACTCGCAGGATACAAGACATCATATACCGCATCATGATTGCTGGATCCCCCAACACTCTTTTGCTGATCGCAGATATTAGTGGCTACACCCGCTTTATGAAGCAACATGCCATATCAATAAGTCACGCAAAGGAGATTGTTGTCCGTCTTCTAAGCCGCCTGATGAGCACCGCACAATCGCCCCTCAAAGTCGCCGAGCTTGAGGGTGATGCGGTATTCTTCTATGCATCAACGGAAGGGAATAGCATCAGTGAAGTAGCTACAGCTGTGCGGAATCAGATACCGGCGATGTTCTCGGCATTCAAGGACGAAATTGCGCAAATCGATGCACTGCAGACGTGCGCCTGCGATGCCTGTAACAACATCTACCAACTCAAACTCAAACAGGTTGTGCATGTCGGGGTCACAGAAATGGAGAGGATCGGCCAATTCGAAAAGCTCTTCGGGCTGGATGTGATTGTTGTTCACCGCCTGCTCAAGAATTCCGTTCCCTCTGATGAATACTTGCTGATGACGCCGCCGGCTTTCAAACACTTCGGTAACTTCTCGAAAGATGAGCCCAAGCGGTTCAAGGAAGTGTTTGAGGGGGTGGGAGAGGTTGAGACGTTTGTTGTGTATCCCGATAGTTTCCCTGAAATCGTGCCCTCCGACCCGGCTCCCGAGCCGGGCTTTATGCAGAAACTCCGCTGGCGTTTCGAGATTACCCTTCACACCGCCGCCGATTGGCTCGGTCTCAGGAAGTATTCAGGTCCCTTCCGGAACATCCCCGCATAGCGGGAACATTTCTCTCCGTTTTTTGTTATACTCATCAGTAAAATTCACCGCTCATCACGAACCATCGGGGAGACCCATCTGCATGCACAAAGTACTGCTGGCTCTGCTGACTTTAACAGTTCTTACTATCAGTCCTTCTTTTGCTCAAAAAGCACCGAACTTCAAACTCAAATCACAGGACGGCAAGGTTGTCGAACTCGCCAAACTGAAGGGGAAGGTGGTCGTCATAAATTTCTGGGCTACCTGGTGCGGTCCTTGCCGCAAAGAGATCCCGGGTTTCCTCGAGGTTTACAAGCAGTACAAGGAAAAGGGACTTGAAATCGTTGGCGTCTCATTGGATGAAGAGGGATGGGATGTCGTGAAGCCTTATGTTGACCGGGCTAAGATGACGTACCCTGTTGTGATCGGAGACGGAGACCTCGCCAATGCCTACGGCGGAATCGAGGCAATCCCTGCGACGTTCATTGTCGACAAGAAGGGGAATATCGCCAAGAAGCATGTCGGCTACCTCAGCAAATCTGATTTCGAAACAATCGTCAAGAGTCTGTTGTAGGATGGAAATGCTATGAGGCGTGCATTATTCACAGCGGCGTTTGCAATACTGCTGCCGGGTTGCGTGCAGCCTCCGACCGGCTCGGGCAGCGCCGCCGGAAACCGCAATCCTGTCATCGAATCGTTTATCGCAACGCCTTCTGCAATCGATGTGGGGTCGAGTGCAACTATTACCGTCATTGCATCCGACCCTGACAATCAACCTCTTTCCTACAGGTGGTCGGCATCAACTGGAGATATAATCGGAGAGGGAAGCTCGGTGCGATTCTCGGCCTCTTTCTGCTGCACAGGCCCCAACTACGTCGAAGTCACCGTACGGGATAACGCCGGCGGAAGCACGACTGCGCAAGTCGATGTCTTCATTAATTACCGATAGCCATTGCCTTCCGATTGAAACATTTTCTTCTCATCGTTACCATCATTCTGCTCTCAGCGCCACCAGAAACAGTCCGGGCACAGGGATGTTGCACGGTGTCCGCTTCATCGCTTCGGGGCTTGGAGGGGAGAGCCGCCACAGCCGGAATGCTCACGCTCGGACTGAATTATCAGTTCAACTCCCTCACTCATGCTTACAACGAACGAATGCGGATCGACGACCCATTGCAGAGAACTGCTTCCGTCAGCTACTTTACCCTCTTCGCCGAATACGGGATTGCGCCACGTGTTTCGGTTCTTGCCACGCTCGGGTTCAGCGATAAGTCACGCGAGATCACCGTTCGCAACAGCATTACCGGATTCAATGAGACTTCTAAGTTTGAGGCTTCGGGCATCAATGACGCGCTGTTGTTTGTGAAGTATCAGCTTGTGCCTGTCTCTATCACAGCACCGTTCGGGATGGCAGCCGGTGTGGGCGCGAGTCTCCCCACAGGAAGCTACACCAAGGAACGAAACGGCGTGCAGCTTTCTATCGACTTGCAGCCGGGAACAGGCGCTCCGGCTCTGTACGGCTGGGTGCATGCCACCCGGTTTTTTCCGTATGCCGGCATCGAAGTGATGGGTGCGCTGACGTATAAGTATTCGGCGTCAAATCTTGATGGCTACCGGATTGGCGATGAGTTTCTTCTTGTGCTTGGCGGAGAGTACCGGTTGGATGATCATTTCGGAATTTTGCTTCAAATGCGGAGCCGATTCGCCATGCAGGATTTTGCCAACAGGCGTGTGCTTTCGGCAACCGGGGGGACGTATCATGACCTGCTACCTTCGTTGACGTATCGTGACGGGGCTTCATTTGTACGGGTTTTCGGTCAACTTCCTGTTTACCGGAATGTCCGGGGAATCCAACTCGCGCTCACCTATCTACTGGGGCTTGAATACTCGTATTCTCTGGATCTCCTCGCAGCCGGCCCCGTTTCTGCAGACCAGTGACTTGTCTGCTCTCCTCACCTCCCGTCATCAAGATTGAACGGGTTGGCGGGAAATCTTATATTGTTTCACAAACCTAATACAAATTCAGGCCGGATCATCATGACCATGGAAAAGAACTACGAAGAGAAGCTTGCCCAGTTCGAAGCCCGAATCGACCGCGGAGAGAAGATCGAACCGGGAGACTGGATGCCGGACGACTATAGAAAGACACTCATCCGCATGATCGGGCAGCATGCCCATAGCGAGATTGTCGGGCAGTTACCGGAAGGGAAGTGGATTCCGTATGCTCCGGGCTTCCGCCGGAAGATGACGCTTGTAGCAAAAGTGCAGGACGAAGCTGGACACGGACAGTTGTTATACCGCGCCGCTGAAACACTCGGCAAGTCCAGGGAAGAGATGCTCGACGAACTGCTCGCCGGCAAAGCAAAATATGCCAACGTCTTCAACTATCCGACCCCCTCATGGGCCGACGTTGGCGTTATTGGCTGGCTGGTGGATATGGCAGCCGTGGTGAACCAGACAATGCTTGCGCAGACTTCTTACGGGCCGTATGGCAGGGCGATGAAGCGCATTTGTTATGAAGAGTCGTTCCACATCAAGCAAGGGTATGATCTCGTCGTTGCTCTCTCGAAAGGAACACCGGAGCAGAAGGCGATGGTGCAGGATGCCATTGACCGGTGGTGGTATCCGACGTTGATGATGTCCGGCCCGCCGGACACGCTATCGACTCACTCGCAACAATCATTGCGATGGAAGATCAAGACAAAGACCAATGAGCAGGTCCGGCAGGAATTTGTCGACCTCATCGTTCCACAGATCCGGGCGCTCGGCCTCACCGTGCCTGATCCCGATTTACGCTACGATGAAACGACAGGACATTGGCTCTATACTCAGCCGGACTGGGATGAGCTGAAACGGGTCGTAAACGGAGACGGTCCGTGCAATAAAGAGCGGCTGGAAGTCAGACGCCGGGCACACGACGAGGGACGCTGGGTTCGGGAAGCACTCGCAGCGCACGCCGCCCGCAAGCAGGAAGCGGCGGCATGAGCGACACACAGTTCGACACGTACGAAGTATTTCACCAGAGAAAGAAGGGTGATCCCCACATACACGTTGGGGCCGTACACGCGCCTGACCCGCAAGTAGCACTTGAGTACGCACGCGATCAGTTCGCCCGCCGGCTGCAATGCGTCAGCATTTGGGTGGTGAATTCGAAGGATATCACCGCCACTGACTACCAGGACGAGCGGTTTTTCAACATGACGCTCGACAAATCGTACCGTGACCCGAAGGACTTCGATGCGCCGCTGAAGGAGCCGAACGAGTGAGCAACGACTTTCCGCGTCCAGCCCTTGAGGGCCTCTTGCTTGCCCTTGCTGATGACGAGCTGATGCTCGGGCATCGTGACTCTGAGTGGACCGGTTACGGGCCCCTGCTTGAAGAAGATATTGCGTTCTCGAACATTGCCCAGGATGAGTTGGGGCATTCGCTTGTGTGGTATTCACTTTACCAAAAGCTGACGGGCAACGACCCGGACCGGATGGCGTTCACAAGGGAGTGGAGCGATTTTACCTGCTGCCGCTTCGTGACCTACCCGAAGGGGGACTTTGCCTATACCGTTGTCAGGCAGTATTTGTTTGATGAAGCGGAGCAGGTGCGGCTGAAATCGTTTGCCAGTTCAAGTTACCTTCCAATCAAGGAAGCAGCGCAGAAGATTCTGCGAGAGGAAGCGTACCACCTGATGCATACAAAGGGTCTGGTTGAACGTCTTGGGGGCGCGACGGAAGAAAGTCACCGCCGGATGCAAGCAGCCGTTGATGCGGCCTTTCCGCAGTCGCTGGGGATGTTCGAGCCTCTCGATGGTGAGGCGGAACTTGTCGCCGGTGGAGTTTTTGCGGGGAACAAGAGTCTGCAGGCCGAGTGGCTGAAGAGGGTCGTTCCGGTGTTGACCGGATCGACGCTTCATGTTCCGGTGCAGGATCCGGACGGTGCTTGCGTGATCAAGGCACAGCCCGATTTCGGCGGCCGGCGAAAAAATCATACGGAAAATCTCCGGCAGCTTGTTGATGACTTGCAGGCGGTGTATCGCATTGCACCGGAAGCCAAATGGTAATCACGTGAATAAGGAATGAAATCTGTAGGGATAGATATTGACCCCATCTGGCGTGAGCTTGAGCAGATCACCGATCCGGAAATCCCCGTTCTGTCTCTCGTCGAAATGAAAGTTATACGAAATGTCGAGATAACCGGAGAGGGAGTAAAGGTGGTGATTTCTCC
>CAZBWR010000018.1:0-53320 GCA_964495695.1 uncultured Chitinophagales bacterium
TATAATTCATGTCTCTTGACTCGGGGACACAACGTTGCCGACTCATACAACGAGGCCTTCCAGGTCATACTTGCCGTGAAGGGACGAATCACTGATGGTATAGCGAGCCGGCACGTTCACTTCATCGGGGATACGCTGCTCAAGTCGCTGATCGACAGATACAACGCCCTCAAAGGGCGCCTATCAAGTGTTTACCTGGAAGGGACCGGGAATCAAGGAAAAAAGATGTACCGTGAGCTTGTTGACTCTCTTTCCTTGCAGATCCTTGAAATCGAGGAGGAATTGGCTGAACGGAGCAGCACGTTCCAATCCTCCTCTGCGCTGCGGGCAGCATCGCCTGCATCAATTTCTTCGATGCTCCCACTGAATACCGTCCTCATAGAGTACATACGTGCGTCGATGTTTCAGCCCAGCGCGAACGCAACCGAGGAGAGATATCTCGCAATCGTAGCTAATGCGCAAGGCGTGGTTGGTATGACAGACCTAGGCTCCGCCGAGAACATTGATGGAGCGGTAAAACGGTATCGCTACCATCTGAGCGGACTTTCCGGCGCGCCGGCCATTAGCTCGCGCAAACAAAGCGAATACACAGAGATCGCCGACGAGCTTTTCTCCCTGATCTGGCAACCTGTACAACGATACGTCGGAAAACATGATACCCTCCTCATTTCTCCGGACGGTGCGCTGAACCTCGTCTCGTTCGGCGGACTTGCGCCAAGGAACGGGAAGTTCCTCATCGAACATCACCCGATTCACTACGCAACAAGTGCACGGGAGCTTCTTGCATCCCAGGGGCAGACTGAAAAAGGAACCGGCTTGCTTCTTTTTGGAAATCCCGACTTCAATGCTCCGGTTGCGGCACGCACGGGTTCAACGCCACAACCCCCAATCCCTAAACAGGAAGAACGGAATTCGTACGCAACGCGGAACATCATCACCGACTGCCTTTCGCTGACCGGTGCAGCGCTTCTTCCCCTCCCCGCCACTGAGCAGGAAGTGGATGCTGTTGGAAGCATTTGGGCCAGGAACTATACTTCGGAGCCGCTTCTAAAATTTTCAGGGCATGCGGCAAGCGAAGAGAATTTTAAGCGACTGGCGTCAGGTAAACGCGTTATTCATCTGGCAACACACGGGTACTTTTTGAACGGGGATTGTGGCGACCGGCAATCATTATCAGGCCGGAAGGAAAATCCGCTCCTCCTGTCTGGACTCTTTTTTTCCGGCGCGAACCTTATGGGCAAAGGTGCCGACAGCGCTGCTGCAGACGATGGAATCCTTACTGCACTTGAGGTCACAGGATTAAATCTGCGTGGAACCGATTTGGTTATGCTATCCGCCTGCGAAACAGGATTGGGCAGGGTTGAGCAAGGCGAAGGTACATACGGTCTGCGGCGCGCCCTGCACCTAGCCGGAGCCAGAACCGTCATCAGCTCCCTGTGGCAGATCCCTGACGTTGAAACTATGAGATTCATGAAAAGGCTCTACGCAACGAGAGCCGCTTCCTATCCCGCCCTGCTTCAACAGGCAGCACTCAAGCATATCACTGAAGCCCGGCGACGGGGACGATCAACTCACCCCTTCACATGGGGCGCATTTGTCGCCACGGGAGACTGGAGAATCAAGTAGCCCGCGCGCTGATTCTCATAAAAGAGCAATAAAGACCCGGTATCTTGGTGATTCCCCCCCCCACGTCCTGCCTGTAAACTCCAATTCTTGTACAAGCTTCTGTAACAAATTGCGTCCTTCAGCGACTACGTTGTAGCTGCACGATCCCTGTGGACAATGCTGACGATTATTGATTCCAGAAAACCCCCTATTGAGCTAGCTATTGAGTACTTCCACAATCACTGGATTGAGGGGAAGACGTTGAAGGAAGTCTCCGTGCGCTTCCGCGTTGATCAGGGAAATCTCTCGCGTGAGTTCCGGCGACGCTACGGCTTATCACCGAAAGAATACTTGGATTGGAGGAGAATGGAGTATCTCTGCGTTCGCTTACGGGATAATCCCCGTTTGGGCTACGAGATCGGCAACGAACTCGGCTTCCTTTCTGAAGTCTCATTCTACAAGTGGGTACGACGCGTATTCGGTGTCCCCCTGAGCAGGTTACAACGGGACCTTGAAGTGTTTGGCAAGGGCGCAGATAAGACAAAAAACAGGCACAAACAAAAGACAGTTAAAAGTCTGGGGAAACTTGGGGCCAGGTAGTAGCTTCTAACCGGGACTACTCACCTGCACTCGTAACGATTAGTCCTTCCGGAGTCCTGATAGATACAGATGCGCAACCCATCATACCCGATCACATCTTTCGGAGAATGATCCATGAGAGCCTCCCCTCGCATGGCGGAAGCCGTGCGCTACATCGTGACACACTGGACATCCGGCAAGACATTGCTGCAGATTGCAGACATGCATGAAGTAGACCCCGGCAATCTCGTGCGGAGCTTCCGGCGTCAACATGGATGTACACCGAAACAATACATTGACCACTGCCGCAAGGAATTCGTGCTTGCTCACATAAAGACGAATAGGGGACCCGCGTACGAGATCGGAGAGCTGCTTGGCATGGAAGATCTTGCATTTTATCGCTGGGCGAAGCGCGTGTTCGGAAGGTCGTACACCCATTTAAGGGAAGAGATAGACAAAAGACACTGATCCCCTTCTAACGCAGCATGATGTACGGAATGCGATACACCAACCCGTCCTGGTGCATGGTACACGGGAAATCAGCGGGAGTCCCAGGCGCTGCCGCATCACTCAAATAAGGGAGGTAGTATGCGCACAACACACCGTTCTTTGACATCCTTCGTGAAGGTTGCCTGCGGCATAGCAATATGCTCGTGGCTGCTCGGATGCGAGAAGCAGGCACCGATCTCATCACCTGCAGATGAGCAGGGGACAGAGTACAGCGCTCCTGCAAACGTCACCGCAGAACTCAATGAACTACGGCGTTTTTCCGCCTTGCCGGATAAGGGATTCAGTGAAATTGTGGGTGAAGGAACATCGGACAGTCCCCCCGTTTATGTCCCGGCCGGATCAGTGGACGCCCTGCAAGCTGCAATTGCTGCAGCGGGCTACAATGGCAAAGTCATCCTGCGTTCAGGCATACACACTGAGAACTCGATGGTCACAGTCACGCAGCGCGTTACGATCATCGGCGAGAATGGGGCGGTTCTGAAATCGAACGTCGCCACCTCCGGCGCCCCGACTACAGTGGTGGATCCTGCCATTTGGGTGTATGGTGCCAATAATGTCAAGATCTGGAACATTGACTTCCGTCCGGTAGGAACCGTTGCAGGGACAGCTATCATGCTTGAGAATTCGCCGAACACAACGGTTGGATGCAACTCGATCGAGGATTTTCAATGGGGGATTCTGCTTCACAATTCACATAGCTCGACAATTTCGGGAAATCGCATTTCCGCAAGTCTTGAATGGACAACGGGAGGGTTACCGGAATGCGACGGTATCATCAACATCAACGGCGCAGGCGTCAAGATTGCGAATAACGATCTGTCAAACGGCCTTCTCAATGTCTTCTGCTCAGGCGCTGACGGATTCTTGATGCATAATAGCGTCCGCGATGGGTTCGTCGGGGTTATTTTCTGCATGGTGCCTGCGAACAGCTTCCTGCTCCCCAGCGGTGCAACTGTCGGCTCAAATATCAGCGCGCGTAATTGGTTTGCGCAAGGGAACCGCGGAACGGGAAACCTCTACGCTGCATATCTTGTCATTGACGGAGCAAACAACAATCTCCTCGTCAATAACGCCGCTTCGGGAAACGGAGCCTACGACATCGAGTTGCTTGGCGAAACGTGCCTCTTCGGGTTCCTGACCCCGACGAGCTACAACAACAAAGTAGTAGTTGGTTCTCACCGTAATCTCACGATCAATGACTTCGGCGTCAACAATCGAATCATTGGTTCGAACAACGTGACGAACAACGTCTCCGCTCCCTGCCCGTAGCAACACGCAGGTGAGATGTCTGTGTTAGAGTAGCCAAGGGGCGGTCCTCACTTCGTGCACATGACTGCACGTATGTGGGCCGCTCCTTTTCATTGCATTGCTGCAGTTTGCTTCTTCTTTCACCTTCCCGTACATTAGTCCACGAAGTCTTTTTCTCCCCCGTTCATTCCCTCCGGCATTTTCACCCGCCGGCGGCTCAAACATTCTCCACGCAATTCAATCAGCGGAACTACCATGGATATCAAAGGAAAAACAGTACTTGTCATCGGCGGATGGGGACTTGTCGGCTCCGCAGTCTGCCGGCAGTTTATGCAACATGCCCCCAAGCGCATGATAGTCACCTCCCTGCAAAAGAACGAGGCACGTGAAGCAGTCGCCGATCTCAAGCGCGAGTTCCCGGACAAAGGGAAGAACTTCTTCATCCCGTGGTGGGGAAACATCTTTGTCCGCCACCAGCTGAAGGATGTGGGCAGGGAAAAGATCCTCTCTAACGAGAAGTACCGCACAATGATCATCGAAGACATCCTCGATGAACTGTCCCCCGCTGTTCTGAAGCGATCGAGTCTCTACAAGCTCATGCAGCTCTTCAAACCCGATATTGTGGTCGATTGTGTCAACTCCGCCACAGGCATCGCTTATCAGGACATCTTCCAGGCCTCGCGAGAGGTACTTCAGGAAATCAAGACCAGCAAGCGTGGAAAAGGAAACGAGGGACTGGCGTTGGCCGCCGAACGGCTGCTCTGCACTCTTTATGTTCCCCAGCTCATCCGCCACGTTCAGCTCATGTACAGATCGATGAGCGAATCAGGTACGAAGATTTATGTAAAAATCGGAACGAGCGGTACGGGAGGCATGGGGCTCAACATTCCGTACACGCACAGCGAAGAACGCCCGTCGCGTGTACTGCTTTCGAAATCCGCGGTTGCGGGAGCACACACGCTTCTGCTGTTTTTGATGGGCAGAACTCCCGATGGCCCGATCACAAAAGAAGTAAAGCCGACTGCCGCAATCGCATGGAAGAAAGTAGGTTTCGGGGAGATTAAGAAGAAGGGTAAGCCTGTGGAGCTCGTTGATTGCCCTCCTGATCAGGCAATCAGGCTCTCGCGCACGCTCTCGCTTGATCTCCGGGGCACGACACGAAAAACCGGAAAGACCCTTCGCTCCGTATTCATTGACACGGGAGAGAATGGTATCTTCTCGCGCGGCGAATTCGAGGCCATATCCACGCCGGGACAAATGGAGTTCGTCACACCGGAGGAGATCGCCGAGAACGTCGTCTTCGAAGTCCGGGCGGGCAATACCGGACATGACATCATCAACGCACTTGACAATGCCACCCTTGCCCCCACGTATCGTGCAGGGTTCATGTTTTCGGGGGCAATGGAAATGATGCAACAGCTTGAGGAGCAGCATGACACCGACAGCGTCGCGTTCGAGATGCTCGGCCCGCCCCGTCTCTCAAAGCTGCTGTATGAGTCATACCTGCTGAAGCGTTGCTGTATGGATGTCCGAACGGCGGCAGAAACAGACGCAAAGACGTTAAGTCGTGACATCGTTTCATTGATCACGCAGGATGCCGAGCTCCGCTCGCAAATTATATCCATCGGGATACCGATTCTCATGCCTGACGGCAAGTCGCTACTGCGCGGCCCCTTGATGAAAATTCCCCCTCCCCGGGGACAGAACACCCTCCCGGTCACACCGCGGGCAATCGATCAATGGGCGCACGACGGGTGGGTTGACCTTCGGGTGAAGAACATGGAACTCTGGCGCAGCCGGTTCAAAACAATCATCAAGGAAGTGGAAAGCCTTCCTGCATTGGAAACGAGCTCGCGCACGATGTACACCAGGGAGTATTGGAAGGATCTCGCCGAGATTCACCCGGGCAAAATCTGCGGCTGGCTTTTCACATTCGAGGAAAAAGGAAAGCGGATGAAAGCATAGTCAGCCGTACTTGCTAGTGTGACAAGACAAAGCTATCTTTGACAAGCGGCACCCGGATCGTGCGGACGGATCCGCATTTTCATGAGCTCTGTTCTTTCGAGATGTACATTACCCGCCCGCTGTGTAGTAACAAGGCTGATTTTGGATGGACTTGAAGCTGGATCGCCCGATACAACAAGCCGAGAACCCGTATCACTCGGCGTTTCTCGATGCACCGGTCCCGATGTGGATAGTGGATGCAACGGACTTGTGTTTCGTTGCAGTGAACCGTTCTGCTATTGCCCGGTACGGCTATAGTGAAGAAGAGTTCCTCTCCATGACCCTGATGGATGTGTGTGTGCCGGGAAAATCTCCCCTTCCCTATTCAGGCGATCAGCCGAAAGATGTTAACCCCGTCGTGTTCCGCTGCACACACAGACTTCGCTCAGGCAGACGAGTGACCGCATCAGTTGCCTCACAGCGGACGATATTCAACTCCCGACCCGCATACATCGAAACCATACTCGATCGTCAGACTCCGGGTAACCCCGCTCCTGCTGCGACGACGGAGGAATTCACCCTTCTCACAGAAACATCGGCGGCAGGCGTCTTCTTCTATGGCCGCGACCGCTTCCATTACGTCAACCCGGCGATGGAAGAAATCACCGGCTACACCCGCCATGAACTCGAGTCCATGCGGTTTCTGGATCTCGTGCATCCCGACCATCGTGAAATGATGCGGTCGCGTGCACGCGCACGCAAGCAAGGGAATACCTCCATTTCCCGCTACGAGTTGAAAATTCTCACCAAGGAACAAACGGTCAGGTGGCTCGATGTCGCTCCGGGAGTAATACACATGGACGGCAAACAGCTCCTTGTCGGCACAGCCATTGACATCACCGAGCGCAAGCAGATGGAGGATGAACTGCAACGCAGTGAAGAGCTTACGCATCGAATCCTTGAGGCGGTTCCGGGGGCTATTGTGGAGGCTGACAATGACGGCCGGATACTACGCGCAAACATCGAGGCCCAGCGCGCATTCGGACTGTCTGGACTTGATTTCCTGCGTTCCACAGCGGGAGATCTTGCTCACACCGCTATCTTTGAAGATGGAAACCCCGTCCCGCCTGAACAGTTCCCCCTTGTCCAATGCCTCGCGTCCGGCACGGATCAGCCTCCGGTTGGAATCGGCCTCAAACACCGGAATGGTTCGATCACGTGGGGTATGTGTTCGGCGGTACCGTTGATGGATATCAGCAGCGGACAAACGAGCGGAGCAGTTTTGACGTTCCTTGATATCACGCAGCGCAAGAAGACGGAAGACGCGCTGCGTGAAGAGGAAGAACGTTATAGAAGATTCTTCGAAGATGACTTGACGGGAGATTTCATTGCCGATGCAAACGGCATGCTTCAGGCATGCAATCGGACGTTTGTAACAATCTTCGGATTCGAATCCCCGGAAGAAGCACGTCAGACGTCGCTCACGTCAGTGTTCGAGAGTCCCGAGGCCTTCCGTGAAACCATCAATACTCTCCGTGCTTCCGGCAAGATCGAATACCACGACAGGGTCGCACGCCGGAAGGATGGCCGCGCAGTCTACATCATCGAGAATCTCATCGGCCTGTTTGACGAGAAGGGGGAACTGACCGGCGTTCGCGGATATGTGTTTGACAATACCGCGCATAAAATACTCGAGCAACAGATACTGGAAGCGGCCAAGCTGGAAGGGCTCGGGCGCCTTGCCGGTGGAATAGCCCACGATTTCAACAACTTGCTGAGCATCATTCTCGGCTACGCCGACAAACTGATGACAGCACCTGATGTGCCGGTGGCGCGCACGGGGGATGCCCGGGCAATTTTTACTGCTGCGCGCCGCGGGGCAAATCTTGTCAAGCAGCTTCTTACGTTTGCCCGTAAAGCTCAGGTCGCCTTTGAAGAGATGGATGTCAACGAGGTTCTCGAAGAACTTGCCCGGCTGCTTCGTGAAACGTTTCCCCGGACCATTACGCTGGAACTCCATGCCGGGCTCGATCTTCCTCTCATCAGCGGCGATCACAACCAGGTCCATCAGGCTGTGTTGAACCTTTGCGTCAATGCCCGCGATGCAATGACATCCGGAGGACTGCTTAGGATCGAGTCATTCGTATGCGATAGCGCCGACCTGCAACAACGCTTCCCGGAAGCTTCAGCGCCACGATATGTCGGGGTGAGTGTCTCAGACACCGGCCGGGGGATGGATTCCGAGACAAGGCGGAGAATCTTCGAACCCTTTTTCACAACAAAGGAACTCGGTATGGGAACCGGGCTCGGGTTGGCTGTCGTGCATGGCATCGTGCAAGCGCACGGCGGAATCGTCGACGTTCAGTCTACAGTCGGGTCCGGCACAACTTTCACTCTCTACTTCCCGGGTCTGGCGCATGTCGAGCCAAAACGACGTGAAGAACAAACACTACACGATGCAGCCGGAGGTCCCGAAACTATTCTCCTTGTCGAGGACGAGGAACTCCTCCGGGATTTGGTCGAGTCAATGCTGGCATCCAAAGGTTACAGGGTGTTGACGGCGCGTGACGGACAGGAAGCCGTGCAAATCTTCATGCAACAGAAGAACAAAATACATCTCGTTGTCACAGATTTGGGATTGCCGAGGCTCGGGGGATGGGAGGCTGCACGCATCATGTTGAAGGAGCGTCCGAACCTGCCGGTTGTTGTTGCGACAGGATACCTTGATCCCGAGGCGAAGCAAGCGATGACGGAAGGGGGCGTTCGTGAATTTGTTCAGAAGCCGTACCAGGGGAGGGAGCTGACTCACCGTATCAGGGAGGTTCTCGACCGGGCCGCGAAAGAACGCTGAATCAGATCAACGGTCAATGCGAAAAGCGACATCGGACGGCCTGATTTCATCGTACATCCGTTCAAGCGCCCTGAACGCATCCTGGCTCCCGCGCTGCCCGCTGGCAATATAAAGTTGTGCTGCACGACCTTTATCTTCTTCAACCCCCGTTCCGGTATCGTAGCAGAAGCCCATGGCAAACTGAGCCAGAACGGATCCCGCGAACGTACTTCTTTGCAGCACTTCAACTTCCTGGCGAATATCTCCCCGCCTGCCTCGGACGGCGAGAACCGCCTGCCTTACGGCCGCTTCAGCACTTCCCTTCTTCGCAGCTTCTTTCAAGAGTTGTCCGGCTTTGACTTGGTCGGCTGAAACCCACCTTCCCGCATAATACGCCAGCGCCAGCTCGATCGTGGCAGGAATGTACCCCGCAGTGTGAGCCCTTTCCAACATGTTCAATGCCTGACCGTCTGTCAATTGCCTGTCGAGCCCCAGTGCAATGAGTCCCGCCCACGTGTAAAGCGCCACTGGATCATTCGAACCGACGCGTGATTTCAGAATCGTGAAGAAGCCCGGCTCCTGCATCAGTGCGAAGAGGAGTCGTGACGCCCTGCGGGAATCGAGCCGCACGGCTCTGTGATAAAGTGCTGCCGCACGAATAATATCGCGTGATGTTCCGCCATTGGTCTCGTACAAACGGGCAAGCAACGTTATCGCCTCGGGACTTCCCGCATCAGCAAACTCTTCGATGCGCGCTGCCGTGACGCTATCAATCAACGGCCTGCCGCTCTGCAAAGTGATGCCGCTGAAGAGGACAAACATCGAATCGTTCCTGACAAGCTCTGCTGCTCGGAGTGCATCAGCGATGAGGATCGAATCGGGCGTGGCCTTTGCCGTATCAGGTGTAAAGTCCAGCAGCAACAATTGCATGCCTCCGCTTTGTTGAGGCCGTTGCGGCGGGACAGTTGATCCCGGTTCGGCCGTTGAACTCTGCTCAGGCAATGGCAGGTATCCTCGGCGCTCAAGCTCCTTCAAGAATGCGGCGGCCGGCGCGTACCCTGAATCTGCGGCCGCTTTTGCGTAGCGGTATGCCTCGTTCCAGTTCCGCGAAACTACAAGGTTCTCCGTCAGGAGTTGCGCAACAACATGCTGCGCTTCCGGGACATACCGCTCGGCAACGTAGAGAAAGTTCTTATATGCTTCAAAAGGATTCCATGGCGTTCCCCACCCGTTGTATTGAAAAATCCCAAGATTGAACCGTGCAAGCAGATGGTTTTGCTCTGCTGCACGCGCAGCCCAATAGGCGGCGCGCCCGGTATCAGGTTTGAAGCCGCGTCCCGTCAGGTAGCGCACGCTCAGCTCGAACTGCGAAACAGCCTTGCCGGCATTGGCCTCCTGCATCACGCGGAATCCCTGCCATAATTGATAGGTTGCATCTGACTGCTCAAGGAGCGGAATGCTCAGCGGCGGAAGGTAGCTTTTGAAGACTGGACTGTTCGGACGATGTTGCGGGTTAGCCTGGGGGTACGCCGTAGCGAGGGCGTACAATACAAAAAAGGAAAGAAGCGACAAACGAATGTTCATTCATATCAACACAAGTTCACGTGTGGGGCCGTTACGCAACGGGCCGTAATCCGCCAATAAGATACGAGATATGCCACAGAAAGCAAAAGCGGCCCGAAGGCCGCTTTTGTAGGGATTCTCAACCGACCTCACTCGTACCGCAGCGCATCGATAGGATCGAGCGTCGAAGCTTTCCAGGCCGGATACACACCGAAGATGAGGCCGACGAGTGAACAGACGCCAAGCCCGATCAGTGTCCAATCCCATGGCACAACGACCGATGTACCCAGCCACAATCCTATCGCTGCGTTTCCTACGAGTATTCCCAACAACACGCCGATAATGCCTCCGATCTGACAGAGAATAATCGCCTCCATAATGAACTGATTCAGGATATCACGCTTCCGTGCGCCGATGGCTTTGCGTATGCCGATCTCACGCGTTCTTTCGGTAACCGATACAAGCATGATGTTCATGATGCCGACTCCCGCGGCAATCAGTGCAATCGAACTGATAATCAGCACACCGATTCTGAAGTAGAGCGTGAACTCGTTGAACTCCTTCAAGATCGAGTCGTTGGAGAAGAACCCGAAATCATCCTCGGCACCCGGCTCGACTTTGCGGGCAGCGCGGAGAATCATGCGGGATTGCTCAATGGCATCGTCCACCACCTCGCGGCTCAAGGCCTTCACCATCACATGAATGTCTTTATCCTTGCCGTACTTCTGGAAGAACGTCGTGATCGGTATGATGGCGAGATTATCCTGATTCCCGCCGAGGACGCCCCCTTTGGGCTGAAGCACACCGATAATCTTGTAGATCGACCCGTCTATGCGGACATTTTCCCCAATTGGATTGATGCGCGGCGGAAAGAGCTTTTCAGCCACCGGGCTTCCCAACACGACAACGCGCCGACCCAGATCAAGGTCTTCGTTCGTGATTCCGCGGCCGCTGGCGACCACCCAGTCGTTTGTCACGAGCCCTTCGGGGTTTTCACCCGCGAGCGAGACATTGGGATTCGTCTTTTCTCCGTTCCACCATATGATGCGGCCAAACTCCCACGCCTCTATGCCAACCGCCTCGGCAAGTGTTGCTTTTTGTTTAATCTCCAATGCCTGCGTGTAGGTAATGTTCTTGCGGTTTCTAAAACGCCACCGTTCCCTGCCTCCTCCGGGGCCGCCCGGAGGGAACTTCTGGAGTTGGAAGGTATTTGCGCCGAGCTGTGTTATTCCTTCTTCTATTGATTTCCGCAGAACGCCCATTGCCGTCATCACCGAAATAATCGAAAAAATCCCGACGACAATGCCCAGTAGAGTGAGAACAGATCGCAGCTTGTTTGCCCGCACGGCGTTGAGCGCCATGGTAAGGCTTTCACGGAACATTGCAAGATCGAGAAGTGCTTTACTCATAGCGCAACGCCTCCACAGGATCCATCTTCGCTGCACGGTAAGCAGGAAGGAATCCCGAAGTAACCCCGACGACGACCGAAACAAACAAGGCGATGAACACAACCGAGAAGGGCATGGCCGCCTCCAACTCCATTGCATTGCTGATGACGAGAACAAGTACAAACGCGACAGCAAGGGCAATCAGGCTTCCGACAATGCACAAAGTAATCGCCTCCGTGAGGAATTGGAGAAGGATGGCCCGCCTCTTGGCGCCTATCGCCTTACGGATCCCGATCTCTTTGGTTCTCTCAGTCACCGACACGAACATGATATTCATAATCCCGATTCCCCCGACAAACAGCGACAGGCCGGTGATGAAAAGACCGACAACTCCAATGGTAAGACTGATGGGGCCGAACGCATTCGTCAACTGGTCGGATTGATTGATGCTGAAATCGTTCGGCTCACCCGGAGGCACCTTCCTCAGTTTCCTGACAATCCCCTCGACTTCGATTCTTGCTTCTTCCATTGCGCGCTGGCTAACGGCCTTGACCTGAATGGTTACCCACCGGCGTCCGCCGAAGTTGTTGATAAAGGAATGCAGCGGGATGAAAACGCGTGAATCCGTTGTGAATTGTCCGAACATCCCCCCCTGCTTCTCAAAAATGCCAAGCACCGTATACGGAAATCCCGCGACACGGATGGTCTTGCCTATGGGGTCTTCATAGGGGAAGAGATTCTCGGCAACCACGGCACCGATGATGCACACTGGACGTCCGCCGGACGACTCTTCCTCGGAGAAGAACCGTCCGTCAAGACCGATATTGCCCGCCGTCTTGATGTACTGGGACGTGGTGCCTGTGATCATGGCGGTTTCCATCACGCGGTCATCGTATTTGAGGAGCCGGCGCGTGCTCATAACAGGTGCAACAGCATCAAGCAGAGTTGCCTGGCGTTCTATCATGTCGGCGTATTCCACCTTCATGTCACGCCGGTTGCGCATGGTCGACCAATCCTCGTTCGAGACCCACGGCCACTTTTCCACGTACATCACTTCCGTGCCGAATGCCGCAGCGCTCCGGTCAAAGGCCTTGTTAAGATAGTCGATTGCTGTCGCCATGCCGGTAACAGCCAAAATGCCGATGAAAATTCCCAACATTGTCAGGACCGACCTGAGCTTGTTCGCCCGAATTGCACTAAAAGCAATCAGCAAACCCTCTTTTACTTCATTGAAGAAGTACATGGTGATCCTTATGATGCTTTCTTGAGTGAATAGGTCTTTCGGCGCCCCTCGGGTATCGGCTCGTCTGTTTCCACCATGCCGTCCTTGATGCGAATGACGCGCTTTGCGTGATCAGCGATGTCGGCTTCGTGGGTGACAAGGATGATGGTATTCCCGTCCCGGTGCAACTCCTCAAACAGACCCATGATCTCTTCGCCGGTCCGGCTATCGAGGTTGCCTGTGGGTTCGTCCGCAAGAATGATCGATGGACGCGTCACCAGTGCCCGGGCAATGGCAACGCGCTGCCGCTGCCCGCCGGAGAGTTCGTTCGGCTTGTGATGGCCACGGTCTGCGAGCTGAACGTGCTCAAGCGTTTGGCGGGCACGCTCTTTCCGTTCGGAGGCCGGAATGCCGGCATAGATCAGCGGAAGTTCGACATTGTGTAACGCGTCGGAACGGGCAAGCAGGTTGAAGGTCTGGAACACAAACCCGATCTCCTTGTTGCGAATGCGCGCAAGCTCGTTATCCCCCATCTCGCTCACATTCAACCCGTTGAAGAGATACTGTCCCGACGTCGGCGTGTCGAGGCAGCCGATGATGTTCATCAGTGTTGATTTGCCGGAGCCCGATGGACCCATGATCGCAACGTACTCGTTTTTTTTGATTGTGAGCGTAACGCCTTGAAGAGCCTGTACTTGCTGCACGCCCCCCATGTCATAGGTCTTGATGATGTTCTTCAGTTCAATAACACTCATTGTAGGGATTCCTTGTACTTGTCAGGACTGCTTATTATCGCTGCCTCTGCGGGCTCCGCGCTCTTTCGGCTCCTCGATACGAACTTTTGTACCGTCCTCCAATTCTCGATTGATCGCCTTGTAGCTGCCGGATACTACTTGCATCTCCTCTTTCACACCGTCGGTAATTTCAACATAGGTGTCATTGCTGATTCCCCGCTTCACCGGCATCGCCTTTGCAACGCCTCCCTCAACAACGAATACTACCTCGGCCGGCTTGTTGCCGTTCTTGTTCCTGCCCGGACCTGACCCTGATGCAACGATCTGGCCGCTTTGTCCGTCTTCCGACTCCTCTTTCTTTTCCATCTTGGGCGCACGCGTGGTAACACTTTGAATGGGCACAGCCAACACATTTGTCTTCGTCTGCGTCTCGATATCGGCGGTCATTGACATCCCCGGCCGCAACAACGGATTGTTGGCAATGATGCGCATTTTTACTTCAAAGTTGGTAACCTCTTCCTGTGTGCCGAGCCCTTTCGAGCGTGCCGTGTTTGCAATCTCGTACACGATTGCATTGATCTTCCTGTCCGGCAACGCATCGACCGCAATGCGCGCCGTATCGCCGATATGCAGTCTGATAACATCCGTCTCGCTCACATCGACCCGCCCCTCCATCTTGGAGAGATCGGCAATGGTCATGACGTCAGTGCCCTGAAATTGTTGTGTGCCGAGTACACGCTCTCCAAGACGTGAGTTCAACTGACTGACGGTGCCCTCCATCGGAGAGAGAATTGTTGTCTTCCGGAGATTCTCATTTGCCTGGCTCAGCGAGGCGGTTGCTTGCGCATATGAAGCCTTCGCGCTCTCATACGCGGCCCTTGCCTGGTCATATTCCGCCTGTGAGACAAGACCTTTCTGGAACAACTCCTTTACACGACTGAACTCAGGCTCAGTCCGGCTCAAGGTGGCCTTTGCCGAAAGAAGTCCCGCTGCAAACTGGTCCCGCTGCGCGATATACACATCCGGCTTGATTTTCATGAGCACCTCGCCCTTCCTCACCCGCTGTCCTTCCTTGACAGGAAGGTCAACGATTTCGCCGCTCACCTCCGGGGAGATTTTCACCTGGATTTCAGGTTGTATTTTGCCGGTGGCCGTCACCACTTCCGTGATGGTGTGGCGTTTCACTTGCTCGACTTGCACAGCAATGACGGGCTCTTTCTTGCTGCCCAACAACAGAACCGCAACAGCGGCCAGCGCAAGCACGCCCAATATCGAGAAGATGATAATCTTCTTCTTTTTCTTACCGTTCGTAGCCATTGATCCTCCGAAAAAGTGTTTTAGTACGCGCGTTCGCCAACCGCAAACTCGACGTTGCGCTTTGCTATGATATAATTGTAAACGGCATTGACCTTATTGGCCTCAGCGCTGACGAGATTGGCGTTCGCAACGAGAAGATCCAGCAGGGTACCCGCTCCAAGATTGTAACGCTCTTCGGCGATCTTCCGATCTTCGGTGGCAGAGATGAGTCCTTTCTGTGTGACATCGAGAGCCTTCCGGGCTGCATCGAGATCGAGAAGCGCTTTCTTCACTTCAACATTAATGCTCCGCTCGGTTTGCTGCAGAGCGAGTTCGGCATTCCTGCGCTGGACCTGGGCGGATTGCAGCAGGTTGTTCGTGCCGAAGCCGTCAAAGAGAGTCCAACTGAGGCTGAGCCCCCAGTTCATATTCTTGTTGTTGCTGATGCGCGAAAGCGCGTCACCATTCATCCCATACCCGGCAAATGCCCTGACGGATGGAAAGTAGCTGCTGCGAGCGCTCGTTACGCTCCCTTCAGCCGCACGGACTGCTTCGGTAGCGCTCATATAATCGGGACGGGCGCTGATTGCTTTTTCAGAAAGCGTGCTGAAACGCTGCGCTTCAGCTGCGGCTTTCTCAATTTCCGCCTGAGAAATGTCCGTCGTCAATGTCGGATCGGCGATGATGTACTCCTGCGAGACATCCAGCCCGATAAGGGCGATCAGGTCGGCCTTGGCTTTGTCAAAATTGTTCTGAGCATTTATCACATTCAGCTCGTCACTTGCAACCTGGGATTGCTGACGGAAGACATCGGCACGTGACGCCGAACCGACCCGGTTCGATTCGCTGATGCGTTCAAGCTGTCGCTGGTCACGCTTCAGATTTTCTTCACTCACTTTCACCAACTGCTCGTTGCGCAGAACGTTGAGATACGCACTTTCAACCTGATAGACGATCGATTGCCGTGTACGTGCCGCAGTCTGTTCACGGGAGATGGAGGTTGCAGATGCCTGCGCATACTGCCCTTCGCGTGCGAAGCCGTTGAAAATGGTGTAACTGAGATTGAGACCTGTGCTGAAGTTATTGCCAATTGTTGTACCGCCGGCAGTGATCACGCGTCCCGTGTTGGGATCAATGAATGAGCCCGACACGGGGACTTCGTTCTGCGAACGAGTCCAGCCGCCGCTGGCAGAAAGCGTGGGGAGATAGCTGCCCGTCGCCGCGAGAACACTTGCCTGGGCCGCTTCGACGTTGTTTTGTGCCTGCGCGACGCTGAGGTTCCGCTCAAGGGCGATTTGCCGCGCTTGGTCCAACGTCAGGGTCTTGGTCTGCGCAAATGCGCCGGCAGTAAGCGACATGCCAAGCGCGAGCATCAAGACAACTCTTGTAATGTGCATAGAAACTCCGTGTGTAGATTATTGCATCAGTGAAGATGAGGGATACGTTCGAGCCGACAGTTGGGTAAACGACCCCTACTGGGGATTGTTTCAGTGAAAACAGAAAAACTTCAGGACTGGTTCAGCAGGTCATCTTTTATGGAAAGGAGGTACTCGAGTGCAGCATCATGCTCGTTAGGGATTCTACCCTCCAAAACGGCCTCTTCAATGGCTTTTTTGAGGATTCCGACCTCTCTCCCCGGCTCCAGCCCGCACACAGCCATGATTTCGTCACCCTTTACCGGCGGCTGCCAGTTGCGAAGGCGGTCTTTTTCTTCCACCTCCACAATCTTCTGCATAACAAGGTCATAGTTTCTGAGATAACGCTCAACAAGCTTCGGATTCTTGGATGTGATGTCGGCCCGGCAGAGTTTCATCAAATCATCGACGTCATTCCCCGCCTCAAATATCAGGCGACGGACTGCGGAATCTGTCACCTCGTCATCCACCAATACCATCGGCCGCAGATGAAGACGCACAAGCTTCTGCACGTACGGCAGGTGATCCAGGGGCATGCGGAGACGCTTGAAGATCCCCTTCATCATTCGTGCCCCCATTTCTTCATGGCCGTGGAACGTCCAGCCGGTTCCCTCCTTGTACGCTTTCGTCCTCGGCTTTGCGATGTCATGCACAAGCGCAACAAAGCGCAGCCACACATCATCAGTTGTTTGTGAGATGTTATCGACCACAATGCAGGTGTGCAAAAACACATCCTTATGGTGATGATCCTTGCGCTGATCAACACCGGCCATGGCGGCAACTTCCGGAAACACGATCTTCATGACGCCTGTATCGTACATCAGACGGAGGCCGATGGAGGGTTTGTCCGTCTTGAGGATCTTCAGAAACTCGTCGGTGATCCTTTCCTGCGAAACAATGGAGAGCCTTTCGGTCATCTCCTTCAATGCGTTGAGCGTATCCTGCTCGATTGTGAAACCGAGTTGCGATGCAAACCGGATCGCTCTCAAGATGCGCAATGGATCGTCGTTGAATGTCGTTGCGGGATCAGTTGGTGTTCGAAGAATCCCATCGCGTAAGTCCTGCAGTCCGCCAAACTCATCGTGCAACTGTCCGAAGGTCCTGCCATTGATGCTGATAGCAAGCGCATTCACTGTAAAGTCGCGTCGCCGCAAATCATCGCGCAGCGTTCCCGTTTCGACACGTGGATTACGGGAGGTGGGATCATACACCTCCTTGCGTGCTCCCACGAATTCGACTTTTCCCTCGGCGAGCGGAAGGAATGCAGTTCCGAACCGCTGATACGTTACGACGGTCCCAGTGCCAAGCGTATCAGCGACACGCCGCGCGAAGGCGACGCCGTCGCCGATGACGAGTATATCCACGTCCTTCTCGCCATTTCCCAGCAGTAAGTCCCGTACATATCCCCCGACGACGTACGCCTCCAGTCCTGCCGCATCGGCAAGCTCTCCGATCCGCTTGAGCAGAACATTCTGCATCTGCACGGCATCGCCGGATTTGACTTCTTTCATAGTCATTTCAAACAACGCAATCCCATTCACAGCGAAATTGTCTGCTGCGCAATCTTCTCCATTATTATGTGCGCCACCTCGAGCGCCCGCTTGCCATCCTCGCCGGTGACGGGGGGCTGCGTGTTGGTATCGATTGCACGAAGAAACAACTCCAGTTCATGCTTCAGTGAGTTGACCTCCTCCACTTTCGGCTGTTCAAACAGAATGTTGCGCTTGTGCTTTGCCGACTCGATTTGCCCGAGCATCAGCGCCCCCTTTGCAGAGCGTTCATCATCGCCAACCAGCCTGAAGACCTCGGCGTGCTTCTCGGAGAAATCCACCGAGAGGTAAGCATCCTTCTGGAACATCCGCATCTTGCGCATCTTCTTCTGGGAGATGCGGCTGGCCGTCACGTTGGCAACACAGCCGTTCCCGAACTGAATGCGGGCGTTCGCAATATCCAGACTGTCCGACACAACCGCTACGCCGTTTGCTTCGATTCTTGTGACTGGCGACTTGACGAAGCTGAGAATGATGTCGATGTCGTGTATCATCAAATCGAGTACTACCGCAACGTCGGTGCCCCGGGGATTGAACTGCGCAAGGCGGTGCGATTCAACGAACATCGGATTGATGTCATACTTCTCGAGCGCCAGCACGGCAGCATTGAACCGCTCAATATGACCGACCTGAATCAGAACCCCCCGATTTGCCGCAAGGCGAATCAATTCATCGGCCTGGACGATTGTCTGTGTGATCGGTTTCTCAATGAAGATGTGCTTGCCCCTTTCGATCGCCTTTTTCGCCACATCATAGTGGCTCGAGGTGTTCGTTGCAATAACGACGGCGTCGACGTCGACCGACAGGTCCTCTATACTGCTGAATGCTCTGGTTCCAAGCTCATCGGCGAGAGCGGCTGCACGGGCCTGGTCAACGTCACACACTCCGGCCAGTTTGATGCCGTTGATCTGTGCGAGCATCTTTGCATGTAACGAGCCAAGATGCCCCACACCGATTACGCCGACATTGTATTCTCTTTTCATGATATTCGTTCCCGGATTTAATTCGATCCCGGCAGCGATGCGCTGCTTTCGGCGACACCGTACCCTACAATCCTGTCAAATCCGCCGAACCGTGGATCATTAAAATACACAAAAACCCTGTAAGTATTTATTGTTCGCCAGTCATTCCCTTCAATAGCGGTCCAATCCTGATCAATCAAACGCCCGGTTGTCGGATCAGGGAGTGCAGTAATGTATTGATAGTCATAGATGCCGCGCCGGAGGAGCTTTGTGACGACGTATGCCCGTTCACGTTCGTCCCACGTAAGACGATCATCCATGGAAGGATTCCAGAAGTTGAACAATCCCGTCACGTAAATCTCCCTTCCGCCGGATGTGAATGCCCTGTAATCAGAGGACGTGAGGTCAAGCCTGAACATGACGTCAAGATAATCGGAGTGTACTCCCGTGAACGAGGACGTCGTAGCAACGCCATTGTTATCGAGTCCTGTACGCCAATACAATCGTGCCTGATCCACACCGTCTCTCTGGCGTGCCACAGCTTTGTTTGGATACCGCGTGGTATTAGAGAGATCGAAGAGGCGGTATTCATTACCGGGCAAGATGTTGGCTACGCTGAAAATGCGGAAGCTGGTGTTCTGCCCCTCGACAAATGTGTATGGATCTTTGTCCCACAAATCTATCCGGTACGGATTGTAGATCCGGAAATTCTGGTAAACGTCCGCAGTTGTGTAATAGATACCGTCGATTTCCCGCGGCAGCTTCACTCGGGCGGCAACCCTGTGAACCTGATTGTAGGGAGAAACCGCCGAAGTCAGATACACATTCTGGACTGTAATAACAGGAGGGGCGATATCATCTACGACAAAGAATCTCCCGCGAGCATATTCCGTTTTCCCATCTTTGCTGACTACAGTAAAAAGCCAATTCCCGGAGAACTCAAAACGGACGATGTCATTGTCATCAGGGAAGGAATTGATATACCGGTATGAGTACCCCTGCACGCCGCCCGGGGAGGTATCATAGTGAAGGGTGAAAGACTGCGTGAAATTCCTGTCTGCTACAAATGAATTGTTATCAATCTTCCAATCTCGAGTGCAATGGAAAAAATGAATCCGTAAATCCGGCGGTTCACTCCCGAGAACGTCGAATTGGATCGTAACCTTGCCGTGACGTCCGACAGGACGGCCGTCCGGATCAACCTTATCTCTAACGATGACAGGAAAGTTCCTTTCATCATGCCCGGCATATACAGCCAATCCGCGCAGAACAAACTCCTCCGCCTCAGCACCGGAGCTTATAGACAGAAGTGCGGCGAACAGGATTATGCAACGTATCATTCCCTCCCCCACACCTTGTATCGATTGCTGGCATAGGGAATCGCGCCCTCATGCATCGAAGGATCAAAAACGACACGATACCCCGAAAGCGTGTCTCCGTCAGAGACGGCATAATCGCCATCCACTGCATTGGTGCGTTGCGAGTAATACTGCAACACGCCCTCTCTGCCAGCCGGATAAGAAACTGTTACCCCGTCCTGCGTATTCGCGCGGAGCCAATTACCCATCACTTTCATAGAGGATGATTCCACCGATGTCATATCCATCGCCTGTGTTGTTGCGGGACGTACAACGAATTGACTGTACGCAAGAATCAACGCTGTAACAATGAGCACGGCCAGGTGTCCGAAAGCAGGTCGTCTGAACATCTCCCCGACAAGACGGGCTGAGAGTACGCAGAACGCAAGCACGAGCGGGAACACGAGAAGCAGCAGCTGCCTACTGCTGAAGGAAGCAATCCCGATCCAGATGAGCATTGAACTATGGATGCGCAGTGTCTGACGGTGACGCGCTGCCAATATTACAACCCCGACAAACATGAGCCCCGACAGCAGCAGCACCTGAAATGACATCTGCAGCGAAACCTCAGGCGTGTCACTCCAATGCAGTTCATTCGGCAACAGCATACCCCCCGCATACACGCTATATAAGATCCAAGGGAGAACTGTTGCTATAAAAACGAGAATCATTGCACCCATCACTTTACGGGAACGCACCTTGTCTACGGAGTTAAAGCCCGCATCGACCAGCAAAGCGACCATCAGGAAACTGGCCTGCCAGATGACGAGCGAGGCAACCCCGGTAAAAATCGCCGACAACAGATAGTCATTCCGTAGCAGGAAGAAGACGGCTGCAAGGGTCAAAAAAAGAACAAAGCCGGTGCCGCTCCCCGACGGGGCAACCTGCAGAAGCCATGCTTCCATGGAGAGACAGAGCGTCACACAAAATGCATGGAGATAGTCCCGAAGGATTTCGTTGGCGATGAGAAATGTGAGTAGAATGGCGCAACAGGAAAAAAGAAGGCTCAGTGCTTTTGCGGTCAGGAGCAAATCAACATCAAACAACGATGCAGCGGCAAGCAGTGCATCCCACAACGAACGGATGTCGCCGTTCCCGACCCTCAAGATTGTCATAAAGGTACTGTCCGGAGCGTATGCCAGGTGCAGTGCCGCGCTAATATAAAAGACGAGCATTAAACCGGGCACGCCAAAGCGGACAAAGAGCTTCATTGACCTGCTGTCATCCGAGAGGTTCACTGTGGGCACGCTCAGTTATTGTGCAGCTGAAACCACGCCAACAAATCGTCAACGCAATGGAATACGTAATCAGGCCCTGAGGCCAGCATCCGCTCTTTGTCATATGAATCCCACAGAACCGCCGCCATTTTGATGCCGGCAGAGCGGGAGGCCGCAATGTCGGGAGGTGCATCGCCCACCATTAACACGCTTTCCGGCGGGACCGAGAATGTCTCCATGATCTTGAAGATACCTTCGGGATGGGGCTTGTGGCATTCCACGTCAGAACCGGAAATAACGAGATCGAAATAGCGTGCAATGTCCAATTCCTCGAGTGTGATGGAAACAGTGCGGTTCCCCTTGCCGGTAAATACGGCAAGTTTCGTCCCGTTACGGTGAAGGAATGAGAGAACGTGTTCCATCCCCCCGTGCAATGATGCCATCGCTGAGTGATTCTCTCTGTAGAACTGGCAGAGATCCTCCATCGCAGGATCGACCAGGTCCTTGCCCAAGACCTTCGCCAACGCCCCCTCTTCAGGTGGACCGAAAAGGCCGATAATTTCACGCGGCGTGAACTCGCGCTGCAAATACTTCTTGGTAACGTGGTTGAAGCTGTTGAAGATGAGTTGATTTGTACGGGTCAGCGTGCCATCAACATCAAAAATGACACATGAAAAGGGAATCTTGGTACTCACTCTGCAGGTTTCCTGTTCTCGTTATGCAAAAAAGATAACCAGAATAGGCCCGAATATCAACGAAACGCCGGCTTGCTATTCCATCGCCATCTTGATACTTTGTGAACGCCATGCCTTATCTCCCCAAGCATATCATTCTCAAAAACAAGGAAGAACGCCGCATTCTTGCGGGACATCTGTGGGTGTTCAGCAACGAAGTGCGTGAAGTGCACGGATCACCAGCTGCAGGCGATGTCGTAGAACTGGTCGCAGCCAGCGGTAAGTCACTCGGAGTAGGGTTCTACAATCCGAAATCCCTCATCGCAGTCCGGCTTCTCTCTCCCCATGTCACCGAGATAAACAATCAGTTCTTTTCGGATAGACTGAAGCATGCTCTTGCCCTGCGGCACAAATTGTATCCGCATTCTGATTGGTTCAGGCTCGTACATAGTGAGAGTGACGCGCTCCCCGGCCTTGTTGTTGACAAGTTTAACGATATTCTGTCAATACAAACATTCTCTGCTGGAATGGAGAGCTGCCTGCCTCTCATCTGTGACGCACTCGATGACTTGCTGCACCCGGCAGCAATCGTCGAGCGCAACGAGTCACCGCTGAGAGAATTGGAGGGACTTCCGCAAAGAACATCGGTTCTCCGCGGAACCGTTTCGCCCGTCACCCTGGTCGACGGTGATGTCCGTTATTTGGTTGACGTGCTTGAAGGACAGAAGACCGGCTTCTTTCTGGATCAACGGGAGAACCGGCTTCGCATCCGAAGGTTTGCGAGCGGGGCCCGCGTACTTGATTGCTTCTGCAATGACGGAGGGTTCTCGCTCCACGCCGCCCGCGCTGGTGCCGAACGTGTCACAGCTATCGATACTTCCGCCGAAGCAGTCCGCAGGACGGAGTCAAATGCCGCAGCAAACGGCCTATCAGTCGAATGCGTGCAGGGGGACGTATTTGAGAAGTTGAAAGAACTCGGCTTAAAGGGAGACAAGTTCGATGTTGTTGTTCTCGACCCTCCTTCGTTCACCAAAAGCAGAAAAAATGTCACAGGAGCCAAGCAGGGATACCGTGACCTTCACTCGCGGGCATTCAGTGTGTTGAAGCCCGGGGGAATTCTCCTGACCGCGTCCTGTTCGCACCATATCGAGCAATCGACTTTCCTCGAAGTGATTGACCAGGCAGCACGAAAAGGCGGACGTTCACTTCAGATTCTCGAGCAGAGCGGAGCGGCACCCGATCACCCGACTCTGTACGCCATGCCGGAAACGGCTTATCTCAAGTTCTTTGTTATGCGCGTGTTGTGATTGCATCTCTGAAGCAAAGGAACTATTTTTCTTCATGAATGTTCTACACCATAGATTATTTTCGGAGGGTTGCATGAGATATGTGCGTTGGTGGGTGATGACAGTGTTGATAAGTGTCGCAACTGCGGGGTCCGCGGCAGCCGAGAGTCCTGTCTTGGTGAGGAGCACATCTGGTTATGATTCCGTGGCAATTCAACCGGAGCAACCCTTGCTGAATGCCTGGGGGGTTGATGTGCTCGTCTCGAACGACGGGTTCGGGTTGGGAACATTCTACCGGAGAGAGTTTAGTGAGGACTTTTTCGGATTTGCAATGTTCTCGATCTCTGAAGCGAAGGACGAGCGCGAATTTGAGCAATTTGACCCATTCTACCAAGTTTCCTACGTCCCCGGAAAGCTTCGCCGTTTCCTCGTCATGCCCCTGACATTTGGTGTCCAATACCGCCTTTTCAGAGAGGATATTATGGACAACTTCCGCCCCTTCGTTAACGCCGGCATGGGACCAACTATGATCTTCTCCGCCCCGTTTGCCGAGTTGAAGCGTATCACACCAAACGGACCGATTCAAGCCACTCAAATTGAGTTTTTCAGAAGCCTGGGAAAGGGGCAAGCCCATTACACGGCTTCAGCCTTTATCGGGGTTGGGGCAAACTTCGGAAATGAGAAAGCAAATGTTTTCGGCGTGAATTTCAGGTATTACTTCACCTATCTCTTCGGGGAAGGGCTCCCCTCACTCTATAGCACCAACACCGGTGAAGTTGCTGCGAAAAAGAAGGATTTTGGCGGTTTCTTTATTACGCTGAATGTCGGGATGGCTTACTAGCCCCAAAATAGCGAAAGGCACCAGCACATCCTAGGATCTCCCCTAAATCCGTCGAAGTACTAATGCCTTTCAGTTACAGCTTCAGGAATAAGGTACTTCAGACGAGACAGCATTGTTGTGATGAAAATCACGGATCGAGGTTTCAATTTCGAACCAGTTGCTTCAAGAACCTCCCGGTGTGTGATGCTTGCACATTGCTGATTTGCTCGGGGGTACCCGTCGCCACCACCATCCCTCCTTCGTCACCCGCCTCGGGACCAAGATCAATTACATAGTCCGCACACTTGATGACGTCAAGGTTATGCTCGATAATCAGGACGGAGTTACCCGCGTCGATCAATGCCGTAAAGCAGGATAACAGCTTCGCAATGTCCTCGAAATGCAGACCCGTCGTCGGCTCGTCGAAGATGAAGAGTGTATGGGTATCTCTCGAGGGTGTCGCCAGGTGCGCGGAGAGCTTGATGCGCTGAGCTTCACCACCCGAGAGGGTTGTAGCGGCCTGCCCCAGGCGTATGTACCCCAACCCTACATCTTCCAGCACCTTCAACCGTAGCGCCACTTTCCGTCCGGTAACATCTGCGCCGAAAAACTGAATCGCCTCCGTCACCGTCATCGAGAGAACGTCATGAATGTTTTTTTGATGGTAAAGAACGTCAAGCACTTCCTTCTTGTAGCGCGTTCCTTTGCACACGTCGCATTGCAGATAGAGGTCCGCAAGAAACTGCATCTCCACCTTAATGACACCGTCACCCTCACACGCGTCGCACCGTCCCCCGGGGACATTGAATGAAAAATGTCCCGGCCCGAAGCCGTGGACCTTCGCTGCCTGCGTCCCGGCAAAAAGCGTCCTGATCGAGTCAAATGCCTGGATATAGGTGATGGGATTCGAGCGAGGCGACCGGCCGATCGGAGATTGGTCAACCATCTCAACCCTTGAGATGAGTTCGGCACCGGTAATCTCGCGGACTGCAGCTGGCTTCTCCACCGGCTCGCCTTTTAGTCTCTTCAGTCCTGCAAACAGCACATCATGAACAAGCGTGCTCTTACCGCTGCCGCTGACTCCGGTGACGCACACAAACATATTGAGCGGGATGCTAACATCGATGTTCTTCAGATTGTTCTCACGGGCGCCCCGAACAACGATGGCCGCACCGTTTGGACGCCGCCGATCTTTCGGAACAGGAATTGTACGCCTGCCGCTAAGATACTTTCCAGTAAGCGATTTCCCATCTTTCCCGATAAGGGATGACGGGCCGTTGTACACGACCTCCCCCCCTTGCTCGCCTGCAAGCGGCCCCATGTCTACGATGATGTCGCTTTCGCGCATCATGTCACTGTCATGTTCCACTACAATCACAGTGTTCCCGACATCACGAAGGGCCTTCAAAATGGAAATGAGCCGGTCATTATCCCTGGGATGGAGGCCAATGCTTGGTTCGTCAAGAACGTACAATGCTCCCACCAATGATGAACCAAGGGACGTCGCGAGATTGATTCGTTGAGACTCGCCGCCGGAGAGCGTGTTCGACAAACGGTCGAGCGTAAGGTAGCCGATGCCGACTTCATTCAGGTACCTGAGGCGCTTGCCGAGTTCCTCGAGGATGCGCTTGGCGATATCACGCTCGTAGCGTGTAAGCTCAAGAGTTGAGAAGAACTCTCCCGCCCCGGCAATCGTCATTCCGACGATGTCCGGAATTTTCTTTCCGCCGACTGTGATGTGCAGAGCCTCACGACGGAGTCTGCCGCCACCGCACGCAGGGCAGGTTGTATACCCGCGGTATCTGCTGAGCAGGACTCGATAGTATATCTTATACGACTTCTTTTCCAGCATCTTGAAGAAGCCGTTAATCCCGTCAAATACACCATGCCCGTCCATTACGATGTCCAGCTCCTTCGCACTCAGTTCTCTAAACGGAACATCTGTCCTGAGGCCGGCGGATTTCGCAACATTCAGCATGTCGCGCAGGTTGTTTTTGAACTTGGGTGTTGTCCAGGGCTGAATCGCCCCGTCACGCAGCGAGCGGTCTTTGTCAGGCACCACAAGTTCCATATCAATCCCCATGGCCCTTCCAAATCCCTGACACTCCGGGCACGCACCGTACGGATTATTGAAAGAAAAAAGCCTGGGATCAGGCTCTTCGTATTTGATGTGGCAGTGGGAACATTCAAAATTCTGATTGAACTTAAGCCATGTTGTTGAATCCACGAGGAACACGAGGGCATTCCCGCTCCCCGAAGCAAATGCAGTTTCAATGGAATCCGCAATGCGGGAACTCTCCTCACCCCGCCTGTACACAAGCCTGTCCACCAGCACTTGGATGACGGAAGGATCCATCTTGCCGGGCAACTCAGCCTCGTTCAGATCAATCAACTCTCCATCAACAAGAACTCTAAAAAATCCTTCCTTCTTTAAATTGGAAATTGCCTCCTCAACTGATTCATTCTCGTGCATTGGCAAAGGAAATGTGACATACAGCTTGAGCGAATCGGAGTCGGCGCCTTCCTTCTGCAGCGCCTCGTAGACCGTCCTCACCGAATCCCGAGTCACCAATCTGCCGCAGTTGTAGCAGAACGTTTTGCCAACCCGTGCGAACAACAAGCGGAGGTAATCGTAGATTTCAGTCGTTGTGCCAACAGTCGAACGCGGATTGCGGGTATTCGTTTTCTGCTCTATCGCCATTGCAGGACTGATACCTTGAATCAGATCAACATCAGGCTTATCCATCCTTTCAAGAAACTGGCGCGCGTACGAGGAGAGGCTTTCCACGTAACGGCGTTGTCCTTCGGCATAGATCGTATCAAATGCGAGACTGGATTTGCCGGAGCCGCTGACACCGGTCAGGACGATGAGCTTGCGACGGGGTAGATCGAGGTTGATGTTCTTGAGATTATGGACGCGGGCGCCACGAATGATAATACCATTTGAGTTGGAATTCGATTGTTTTGAAGAACCGGCCCGCGGCCGTGAAGAACGCTTTGCCATGCAAATAGCTTGTTTTGTCGGATTCGATGTTCAGAAAGCTACACGATTCGAGCGGCAAAATCAAACCTCCTGAAACCGACCCGGAACACACCGATCCCCCAAAACAAAAAACCCCTGCATTACTCCATGCAAGGGTTTGATGGTGATGGTGGTGGAGAATCAGTTACATGTCCCGCTGATTGTGGCATAGGCATTACCGTTCTGACCTTCGACAGAGATCGAGATTGAAACGGCAGTGGGCTGGTTGATTGTCGGCGTCCCGTCATTTAATCGGAACCCGAAGTGCGTCGTTCCCGGACCGGCAAAGATGACATCCTCCAGTACAATCACCCCATCCCGGCCGAAGCCAAGCACGACCTGGTTGACTGGAGTGTTCGGGTCCGGCGGCGGCGGAACAGTAGCTTTAACAGTAATCTTCGTGCCGGCTGAGAGCGGATTGCCATTAGAGTCAGAAACACGGAACGTGAAATCCTCGAAGCCGCCATTTGCAACATTGAACGTTCCGGGAGAGATGTTGAGAATCTGCGAGCGACCGCTCCAGAGGATGAGAACGCTATCCTGGACAGAGGCGGCACTTTCGCCGATAGTCCGCGCTACCACCCAATGGAAACCGTTTCCGTAGGGCGGCGCCGCATTTGATCCGAGCGGTTCCGGATTCCCGCTAATCAGGTCTGCACTTCCTTGCCCGTCCCCGGTTGTAAAGACCGTCGGCTGAATGACTCCAGCCGACGTACGGAAATAGACGGCTGTTCCGGCAACAACTGGATTTGAATAGCGGTCGCCGACCAGTACACTGATCTTGTTTCTGAGGTTCATGATTCCAAGTGTCGGGAAATTGGACTTTTCGGCCCCGATGGTAAAATGACCCTGATCAGGATGGCCTGCGTTGATAACAACCCGCACAGGCGCAGAGGTGATCGTCCGTGTACCGACAGTCGCCGTTACAAGCACTTGCGCAACGCCGGATCGGGTGCCGCTGTTCAGTGCCACGAACGCGCGGCCAACGGCATTCGTCGTCACCGATGCCGGGGAGATGTATTCCCCGCCATTTGGCCCCCCGACGATGGAGAGATTCAGCCGGACGGCATGGGCCGCATCAACTGGAAGCCCCAATGAGTCGCGTGCTTCCAATCCGAGGATTGCCGTCTCTTGTCCACCCACCCCATAGACTGAGATCTGTGACGGATTTGCTCCGAGAAATGCAATCGTCTGGGCTAAACCGCTGGTGGATCCACCGGAGCCAACAACTTGCGATTTCGGATTGAGATCAATGTCCCGCAACGTGGACTCATTCGGTTTTGCCGGGACTGTTATATCAAGCGTATCACGATACCCTGTGTAGTTGCGGATCGAGATCTTTGCCGTGGCAGCGCTGTCGACGTTGAGGCGTAGTTCAAATTTTCCCTGTGCGTCCGTTGTTGCATTGGCAGTGACGGCCGTCCCTACCTTTCCTTCGATCTGGACTCCGGCAAGAGGATTACGGGTTTGCGCATCCTTCACAAAGCCGGTAACGACTGCAACCCCTGCACTCGGACCGGAGTCATCGCTGCTGCACGCCGCAAGTCCGAAGGCAAGAAGCACCGTAGCAAGAAACCCACCAGAGAGCTTCCTCATCGCTACCTCTCCTCCTTTCGGTCCCTGATTCGCCCCATCTCCCGTTCCGTTTCGCGTAGCCAGCGCTCATATGTTCCATCTTCACGAACTTTCTGTGTCACGCGTTCTTGCAGCGTCGGCACAAGCTCGGCCTTGAGAAGGATGATCAGCTCCTTCTTCCGTACTTCATCCTTGTTGTACCCGAAAAGATACCGCAATCCGAAAACGTACCACGGAAGATCCTTCAGGAAAGGAATCCCCACCCGTACCTCCTGTACTTCGTTGTTGTACAGTCCGCCGATGATCGTTTCCTCGTTATCAAGAAGAAGGACAGCCGTGTTGGCTTTTGTCTTGTTGATGATAGTACTTCCGGCACTCGGGACGAGAGAGCTTCGTTCGACATCAACTTTCAGATGGATGAAGTTGACACCCTGCTCGGTAATCACCTGAGGGGTCACGTCAATGATAGTGCCCGTGCTGTAGAACTTATCCAGAAGGTTGCCTGCAAAATCCCTCTCCTTGATCGAGAAATCCTGGCCAACCTGAATTCGTCCCTTCTCGCCGGAGCGGACAATCAACTGCGGGCCCGAGAGCACCTCGCCGAGATCGTAGGACGAGAACATTTTCGCCACCGTGCTGATGTTGGCAAAGCTGATTTTGGGTATGAAATCAGTCTGGAAGATATCGTTGGTAACGCGATCGGCACCGCCGAATGTGCTGTTTACCGAGACATCCTTGTTGCTTTTCATGAAGGTCCAGTTGACGCCCACTTCCTCAAGCCTCGTCAAAGAGACCTCAAAGAAGACTGCGGAGATCTTGATCTCGCGGCTCCGGAAGTTTGCCACTTCGCGTTGAATGTCGGGGTTGCCTGCATCCGCGGACTGGCCTCCCTCAGTTCTTCTGTCAGTCCCGCCCAGCGAAACAACCTGGAAGTAGGTCGGATACTCTTCGTACCAGAGACTCATCTTGCGGCAGATGGTTTCGAGTGCGTCGCGCCAGTGCATCCCGACAATCTCCACGCCGATGGGCAGGTTGCGGCGCTCGGGGTCGACAATTACTTTCCCCACAAGACGCCGACTGACTTCGCTGATTGCGTTCAATGCACGGTCCAACCCCGCAGTCGGCGATATGGAAACGAGTTCGTCCTGCGACTTGTACTCACGCAGGGCACGTCGTTCGGCCGGATTCAAGTTCTGCGCCATTGCGTTCAGGCTCGCCGCGATGAGCAGCACGGGCAGCATGTATCGTATGTTCGTTTTCATTCTCCCCTCGAGACTTAGTTTTTCACAGCGTTGGGCTGCCGGATCAAGGCTTGCGGTCCGGCTGCTTGCCGCATTTTCAGTTCCACTTTCTCAATAATGCCACCCTTGTTCAGTGTGCATTCGATCTTTCCTTCCTCGTGCAGCAACTTCGTCACGTATCCCAGATACACCTCATCGCCCGCCTGCAGCGTGCGGAAATTATTGTTCTGATCAATCAAGAACGCCTTCCCCGGAATGACCGCCTTCAGATCGGACCGCTCGATCTCAACCAGATTGTCCTTGTTCGGAGCAAGGTTTGCCGTGATAACCGGCGCGAACGGATCCTGCGCAAGGTATGGAGGCATCACAAGCCCGTCTGTGTTCGGTTTTGCAAGTTCGGGAATGGTTGCAAAGAACGCATGCACTGTCATCTCAAACGTCACGAGGAGATCACCGGCATTCTTCTCCGTCATTGCCACTTCAAGTCCCTTCATGTTGAGTGTGTTGACCTTGAAGAGCTTCCGCCCGTTTTCCAGATACCAGATAAATTTGTAGAGGTTGTGGAATTTTCCCTCCCCGCGCAGGTTGTAGACGTTGAACCCGTAGTTACCCCGTTCTGCAATACCCTGATGGATCATGTTGAGTTTCAGTCCGCCGCACCGCTCGATCAAGTTGCTGAAGTAGTCATATGTACGCCCGGTAACGTCCTCGGGTGGTATTTCCCTGCTTCGACTCTCCCACCGTTTCTTCGTTTCTTCGACGGTGAGGCTAAGCTGGTTGTACTCGTTCAGCAAATTGGGTGTATTGCTCAGCTCCTCGTCGATCTTCTTGATCTCCGCCTCAATGGCATCAAGTTTCCGCGGAAGATGGAATGCCCGGACATATGTTCCTACGCCGATAATCAGCAGGAACAGAGTGCCGAGAACGATGCTGTTGCGGATTTTATATGACATGGATTCCTCCGGTCTCTCCCGTTACTTCGCTATCGTTGGTACTTCAATTTTGTAGCGGTACACCGTCTCGCCCCGAATTTCTTCTGTCGTCACTTCCTTCAGATCAGATTTCTCAAACAACGCCGAAAGGCGGGGGATGCGGGACCGTGAAACCGAAAAGCCGTTCATCGTGGTTGAACCGCTCTCCTGTGTGATAAACTCTGTTACCCAGATTGAATTGAGATCCTCCACGCCGTTACTGAGCTGCGAAAACGCCCTGCTGAACTTGTCGGCGCCGGGAACGAGAGAGTCATACAGCGCCATCGATGCGTTGTAGCGTGAAAGCTGATCCTGCAACATACTGATGGAGTTCATCAGGGTTGTGTTCTCCGCGACCTGCGCCTGTTTCACATCAAGCATGGCGGTCTGTTCCTGGATTTCCTGGTTCTTCTTCTGCACTTCGGTGGTAAACAGCAGCGTGCTGCCGAAAATAGCTGCGAGCGCCACATAGCCGTGCCACGAGAGTTTGAACACACGCTGACCCTCACGGATCGACTCCGGCAGGAGATTGGTTTGATAAAACTTGCTGTTCCCTGAATCGGCAAATTTCCAGGCAATGCCGATAGCAACGGCATAGTCTGAGATCATGTCGTGCTGTTCGGCCGGCAAGTTGCTCAGGTCAATCGACGGCGTGCGGAGATAGTTTACCTGCTGATCGGGAAGAAGTTGTTGCAGAAAATCCCGCAGTTCTATCCGCCGGCTCTCTCCCGCCAGAATCACATTGTTGATCCGCTGGATGTTAAGGTTATCCTGTTCAAGGAGAAGGCGACTGTAAACAGTATTCTGCAGATTCGGAGAGTCGTATCCTTCGCTCAGTATCGGGGCAAATTGGAAAAAGTTGTATCCGCGCATGAAAATAAGGCGGGTGAATTCCACACCAACGTACACTATCACGGAAATTTCATCCGGCTGCAATTCGTAGTTGGCCCGGACCATGTTCATCAGCGCAATGTCCGAGCTGTCGATGCCGGCCATTGTAGGCAAACGGTTACTGAGAAATCCCTTGATGTTCTCGAGGTGGTTGATGAGCGAGAGGCCATCCTCTCGAACGACACAGAGCATACTCCCGTCGTCGATCATAATGGCATCCACGGCATCATGCGTCGGCTGGAACGTCCTGACGTTCTTCAATTCCTCGATGATGCGTTCTTTGAGCTTCTTCCCTTTCAGGCCGAAGTTGCTTTCAAGCGAGTGGTAGTAGATCGACGGCTCTGAAATGCCGTACGCCAAGTGGTAACTCTTGGGCTTGTACTGCGAGAGCAAGCCGAGAAGTGCAGCGTTGTTGTCATCTCCACCCTCCATGACCATCGGCTCGGAAGTATCCACGTCAGGCATGCTGAACGCGTCCTTCTCATCGTTGAAGCTGATCGTGGCTTCAGCGGATTTCCGTTCTTCCAGCTTGTTCGCCAGTGTCGCCGATTTCAGTTCGTGAACAACCAGCTTTTTCCGCTTGACGGAAACCCGGGCGAGTTTCACGTCGAGGCCATCCACAAACAGCCCTATTACAGATTTCTTCCCGGCCATACAGTTACATTCTGTTCTGGTGACTATTATTGTTCATCTGTCTACTTGCAGTTAGTCGCCAATGGCGTTTGCATTGAGGATTTGTTGCAATCGCCGCTTGTTATTCGCATTTACCATGGCAGTCTCAAGGGAAATGCGTTTCTGCATATACAATCGTTTCAAATCCTGTTCCAAAGTTACCATGCCGATATCGGCCGATTCCGCCATCATTTGATAGATTTCGCCGGTGTTATTATTCTTGATTGCGGCCCGCACGGATGGAATTGTAATCATTACCTCTTTCGCCAGGGTCAGTTTACCTTCGAGTGTGGGGACGAGCTTCTGTGAGATTACGCAGCTTAGCGTATCCGCGAGGCGCAGCCTCACCCGTTCCTGCTCAACCGGCGGAACCTCCCCGATAATGCGATCAATGGTTTCGACCGCGGAAGCAGTATGAAGTGTGGAGAACACTTTGTGACCGCTATCCGTGATTTCGAGAGCAGTAAGGATCGTCTCGGGATCACGCATTTCGCCAATTACGATAATATCGGGGTCTTGGCGCAGCGATTGCACGGCCCCCTCTTTAAAGGAGAGCACATCGCGCCCCACCTCACGGTGCCGGACGATGCAGCGGTCAGGTTTGTGCACATACTCCACCGGCGAGGAAATGATAACTATATGGGCATCAACCGCATGGTTATTGGCGTCAATAATGCTATCCAACGTCGAGCTTTTGCCTGATCCGGTAATGCCGGTGACCAGGCAAAGACCCTGCGCGGAATGAGCAAGACTGAGGGTCTTCGTTATGTTGGGATGAAATTCAAGATTCCTGTACGGCCGGACGGTCGTGCTGATTGCGCGCATGTTCAACGCGAGGTGATCAAGGTCGAAATACGCATCGGCACGGAACCGGTGGTTCACCTCATCCTGACTCACCGTATACGAAAAGTCCAGATTCCGGTTCTCGTAAAGAAACAAGCGCTGGCGTTCAACCAGCGCAGTCTGGATCAGAAGGCTGAACTCGTCCGGCGTGAATTTCGACAGTTCTTTATCCGGCTTCTTGTCGCCGTACACTCGGTACCAGACATATCCGTTTGTGCCGTATCCCCCCAGGTCGATGTCCGAGGCGTTGAGTTTCTGCATTCTGACGAGCAGCGAATCAAGCAGTTTGCGGAGCGCCGTCCGCTCGGCAGGCGAGAGCTTCCCTGCCATATCCCCGATGAGCATCTGCCTCTCCACGCCCGGTGCGGTAGGCGGAACTGCTGAAGCAACCTGTCTCAGGATCTGCAATGCCGTTTCAATCATCGTGTGTTCTCCGTCTGCTAATCGTCAGTCGTGGCCGCGGCAATTTCCTCCAGTGTCGTCTCGCCCTGCTTGATTCTCTCGATACCTGATTTGCGCAACGTCCACATGCCGTCCTTCGTCGCCTGTTCCCTGATTCCTTCTTCGTCAACATCCTGGCCGGACTTGACGATGAGGCCGCGAATCTTTTTGGTGAAATAGAGGGCCTCATGTATAGCGGCTCGTCCCTTGTATCCCCCGTTGCACGCGTCACACCCCACAGCCTCGTATAGCACGTGCGAGTCAAGCTCCTCTTCCGTGAAGCCGAACTTCACGTACACGTCCCGGTCAATTTCATCCGGAACTATGGGGCGCTTGCAGAACTTGCACAACGTGCGGACCAGCCGCTGGGCAACAATCACGTTGATGGCGTACGCGATCAGGAACGGCTCAATACCCATCTTATAGAGACGGGAGATTGCACTCGGCGCGTCATTGGTGTGAAGGGTGGAGAACGTCAGGTGTCCCGTGTTGGCGAGCTTGATGGCGATTTCCGCCGTGGGCTTATCGCGCATCTCACCCACCAGCACGATATCCGGATCGTGACGGAGAATGCCGCGAATGGCATGTTCGAAATTCATCTTCGGGCCGATCTTCAACTGCCGGGCACCTCGGATGACGTACTCAACCGGCTCCTCCACCGTCAGCACGTTGACTGTCGGATCAATGACCGCGTGCAAAGCAGCAACAAGGGTCGTGCTCTTTCCGCTTCCTGTCGGCCCGGTGAGGATGACCATACCCTGCGGTTTATTTATGGATTTCTTGAAGAACTCCATTGTCGGCCCTTGCAGGCCGAGCTTGTTGAGGTCGGTAATCACTTTCCTGTCATCAAGCACACGAATAACGACACTTTCATATTTGTGCTTGAACTCGGTTCCCACCATCGGCATGATGGAGACGCGGAACCGGATCATGTGGTCGTCAACCACACGCTGAATGAACCCGTCCTGCGATGCTTCACGCTCGAAGCGGTCGACATTCTTCGAGCGATCCTTGATGACAGCGGCGATCGCCTCGGGGAGGGTATTCTCCTGGACGTGCCAGAGCTGAAGGTTCCCGTCCATACGAAACCAGAACTCCGTCCTGTTGCCGTCCTTTGGCACGATGTGAATATCGCTGATTCCCTGGCGGACCGCCTCAACAAGGCACCCCTCAAAAAGATTGACGAGCGCACTTTTACTGATCTCCGCCTCGAGCAACTCTTCGTCGAAGGCATTCTCGTCCTCTTTAATGTCGAAATTCGCTTCGGCAGTAGTTTCGAGGAGACGAAGGAACTCGTTCTCGACAGGGATCACCTGCTCCATCAGTTTTTTGAGGGGACCGAGACGGCAATAGGCGACTTCGTACTTTTTGGCGTTGAAATTCCGGGCTACAAGAGGGATCCGCCTATCGGTGGGATCAGCAGCAATGATGATGAGCTTTTCCGGCTGGCGCTCATCGAACTTGAACGGCAGCATCTTTGCTTCGACGAGCATCGTGCGCCCGCTGTCGGGAAGCGTTTCAATAAACCTGCGGATGAACTCAAGCCGGTGTTTGTCAACCGTCTCCCCTTCGAGAGTAAACTCCCGGAATGCGTAGAGCTCCGCTACTTCACGGAAAACGGCATCGTGATCGGCGTTGAATTCGTGGACAAGAATCTGTCCGAGATTGCGGCGATTTTTCTTCCCCTCTGACTCCTTGACCTTGAGCGATTTCTCAAGGGTTTCATAGTCGATAATACCTTTCTTGAGAAGGGTAAATCCAATCTTGTCGGTAATATCAACAGTTGCCATTACGTTCTCTAATGGGGGCTCGAGAGTACATGCCGGTTACGTCATGTCGGTTGTCTGGACAGAGACTGCGCCCATTGCCGGGTTCTTCGGTCGCACCGTTGCCGTTTCCGATGAGACGATGGTCAACGCAGTGAGCACAACCATGATGATCATGGAAATGATCACCTGGATGTAGTCAATTGCGTTCCGCATCTTGTATGATGTTTCCTTTTCGTAGTATTCGGCAAGCTGCAGCGCGGTATGCTTGACAGTTCCCGTTTCCGCTCCTGAATGGAACCGTGAGAGCGCCGTCTTGGTGAACACGCCGCATGCCTCGAAAGCCTCAGTAATGCCGGCGCCCTTCTGCGTCATCATCGGCAGCGCAACGGTCTTGATCTGATGCTCCATGTACTTGTTGCCGCAGGCTTCCGCAGCCATGCGTATCACCTCGATGTTCTCTCCTGCGCCGCTGTACAGCGCGTAGAACACGCGGCAGAAGATCTCGATACTGCTCTTATGCAGCAGGGAACCGATGATCGGAATCTTCCAGACGTAACTGTCGAGAATGAACCGCCCCCTCTCGGTAGTGAAGAACTTGAGGGCAATCAATGTGGGAACAATCGTGGCAATGAGGATAATGCCGATGTTCTCGACCAGAAAATCCGAGAATGCCATCGTTGCTGCTGTCATCGGAGGCAGAGGGATGCCAAATTTCCTGAAGAGCCCCGCAGTAGCTGGAAAGATATACCCGATGTAGTATACCACCGCCCCGAATAATACTACGAGAGTGACAAGAGGCATAATCAGCGCGCTCTTGAGATTCTTCTTGAACTCCGCCTGGCGTTCGAGGAACTTTGCCGTGCTTTCGTAAATGTCGGCCATGTTGCCGCTCTTGCTGGCAAGTCCGAGCATGTGTGCTGTGAAGCGCCCGAGCACGGCTTCATGCTTCACAAAAGCGCGCTCGCTGTCTTTTCCCTGCTTGAGTTCTGTGTTGATTTCTTTGATGGTCTCGCGCAGCGTCTTATTCTGTATGTCGTTCACCAGAAGCTGCATGATTTCGTTGAAAGGAAGCTTCTGGCGTATCAGGTCGGCGCTGACGCGTACAAACGTCACGATTTCAGTGGACGGGGGTTTTGCCTTGAAGTCAAGAAAGCGCTTTTGCACACGTATAACCCGGTAGCCCATCTTCTGCAGGGCTTCTTCAACCTCTCCCCTGGTGAACGCCTTCTGTTCACCCGTGATGGGTTTGTCGGTGCCGCGTTGCACTTTGTATATCCACGTCGCACGAGGGACAATGTTCAGAAGCTTGAACTTTCGCTGCGATGCCATTTGGGAAGCCCTCTGGCGGGCTGCCTTGAGCGACTCCGCTTCGACTATTCCCTGCAGCGGCTTTCCGTCGGCCGATACACCTTCTACTCTGAATTCAGGCATAACACACTTCCGTTCACGTAAGTAGTATCATCATCTATACAAAGGGCAATCTCCCCCGCCGATCCACGCTAAGTTCCACTAAGTCCCCCACCTAGTAAAACGAGTGAACCGAACGGGGGAGATGCCTGTACTCATGTCGCTGTGATGGTTCCTAATTCATTGTTTCCAAATACGAACTATCCGGCCAGACGGTAACCCGAACCTGCACGGCGTTCGTCCCGTCATTCCCTGTGTTGAACCCGGTTCCCGTGATGCGAATAAAATTGTCGCTTGTAGAAGCAGGATCGGGTGAGAGAACATAAACCGCATTGGCATTTGAGGACACCTTGGAGAGGTGGTAGAATGTCAAGCCGTTAAACGAACGCTCGCCACCTCCCATTACAGCAGGCCTGCGATAGTATTTTTGTGCCTGCACGGTATAATGTATCAGATCGTTTGAAATCGAATCGCGATTCGTCGAAGCGGCCTGGTCCTTGAACATGTCCATGCCGACAACGACCATGACGCCGATGAGCACGACACCCACAACTATAAGTAAGAGTTGTTGCGAACCCATGTATACATTATTCCTTTTTATAGACCCGCATCTCGCGGGCTACATCAGTCCGGCACTTCGCCGGTAATGTCCGCTTAGTTCTGTTGCGTCACAAAAGTACTGTCGGCAAACACGCTGATCTGAACCTCGATGGCGCTCCCGTTTGTACCCTTTTCCGTACCGACACCCTTCAACACGACGCTGGCTGAAGTACCGGCCGTCATCACCGAATACGAGCCGTTTGCGTTTGTCGGCTTCGCCGTAAGCCTAGCGAGTCCGGCCGCATCGGCGGTCAGACCGACGAACGAGCTACCGCCTCCTCCGAGCGACACCGGCCTGCGGTAATATTGCTGTGCATTCGACGCCAGATTGACAAGATCGTTCGTGACTGCGTCACGGTTTGCCGACATGGCGCTATCCTGGAACATCGTGATACCGACCGCAACGGCAATACCGACGACGATTACTCCGAGTATGATCAACAGCAGTTGTTGTTGTCCCATATTTTACCTGTCCTTTTCTTTTCTTCGCTTCGGTCGTGTTTAGCGGGTATTCAGTTCACCTGATTCACGAACAAGGAATCTGAAAAAACACTGATCCTCACTTCGATGGCGCTTCCATTTGTACCCCGCTCAACCCCCACACCCTTCAAGACTACACTTGTTGCTGTTCCGGCGGTCATTACCGCGTATGCACCATTGGTATTTGTTGGCTTGCTTGTCAGTTTTGACATGCCAGCGGCGTCCGTTGTAAGCCCCTCAAACGAGTACCCACCCCCGCCCATCATTTCGGGCTTGCGATAATATGCCTGCGCCTTGGAGGCCAGGTTCAAGAGATCCATCGTCACTGCATCACGGTTGGAGGACGTTGCATTGTCAACGAACATTGTCACGCCGACACTGATCGCTACTCCGACGATGATCGTGCCTAGTATAATCAGGAGAAGTTGCTGCTGGCCCATACGAACTTTCCATCAGTGATAGTATACTAACGGGCCTCCACACTGCTGCAGAAGCCCGTTACGCAAATGTCAGGCTAGTTGACCTGGTTAACGAACGTTGAATCCGAGAAGACGCTCATGCGCACTTCGATCGCACTGCCGTTGCTTCCCTTTTCCGTGCCTACACCCTTGAGCACAACGCTGGACGATGTACCGGCCGTCATGATGGAGTAGGTGCCGTTGGCGTTTGTGGACTTGGATGTGAGCTTTGCAAGCCCCGGGTTATCGGCTGTGAGTCCGACGAACGAGTTGCCGCCGCCGCCCAGTGCTGTGGGACGACGATAGTACTGCTGCGCACGCGAGGCGAGGTTTACAAGATCATTGGTCACCGCATCACGGTTTGCCGAGACTGCGTTGTCCTGGAACATCGTGATTCCGACCGCTACTGCGATACCGACTACGATGACACCGAGGATGATCAAGAGAAGTTGCTGCTGGCCCATGGATGTTCTCCTATGTTGGTTGTGTGTTGGTTATTGGTTTACTGGGTATTCCTGTTTCCCGTATTGCCCCTTCGTACTTCAACCTGCATGCCAGAAGGGAAACTCTGCTTTACAGGGCATTTCTGTTCATCAGTTGTCCGGGCGAGGTAAGTTTTACCGCAACCGGGTGTTTTTTTCCTTTACCATATCTCAATCCACGGTCGTGGAGCTGACAACCTCATCCACGCTGCTCAGTCCGCTCTTTGCAAGAGCAAGACCCGAGCGGCGCAATGTTCGCATACCATCACGAATTGCCGCCTGGTTGATCGCCTCCGTGTTGATGTTGGAGCCGCTTTCCAGGATGATCTCACGGATTTCCGGTGTGATATACAGGGTTTCATGTATGGCGCGTCGCCCTTTAAACCCGCCCACGCAATGCTGGCATCCCACAGGCTCAAACAACTGAAGGCCGTCGAGCTCATCTTCCTTAAAACCAACCTTCAATAAGTACGCCCGACCATGCAATGCTGCAGGCTTTTTGCATTTTTCGCACAGCTTTCGTACAAGGCGTTGTGCAACCACGATATTCAAGGCCTGCGCTATCAGGAACGGCTCGACGCCGATCTTGAAGAGACGGGAAACTACGCTTGCCGCGTCGTTGGTGTGGAGTGTAGAAAACGTCAGGTGGCCGGTATTAGCCAGCTTGATGGCAATATCCGCAGTCGCCCGGTCGCGTATCTCTCCAACCATAATGATGTCCGGGTCATGACGGAGGATGGCTCTGATGGCGTCGTCAAAAGAAAGTTTATGATTCAACTTCACCTGACGGGCCCCTTCCAACAAATACTCCACGGGATCTTCGACCGTGATCGTACAAACCGAGGGGTTCATAACAGTTCGCAACGCGGCCACGAGCGTCGTGCTTTTTCCGCTTCCTGTCGGACCGGTTAAGATCACGAGTCCGTGCGGCTTGTTGATTGAATCACTGAATTTTTCGAGTGAATACGGATCCAGCCCGATGGATTCCAGCGTAACCGAAGCATTTGCGTCTTTCAGAATTCGGATAACTACAGACTCGAACTTCCCGTTCATTTCCTTTGAAATGATGGGAAGAACCGACATACGGAAACGGATCACCTGGTCATCGATAATCCGTTGCGCCTGGCCGTCCTGTGCCGCCATTCGCTCGAACCTGTCGAGCCCGACACCGCGCCCTTTGACCACCGCGATAACCGCCTCGGCACGCGCATCTTCGATCGTGTACCACGACGAAAGCTCGCCGTCAATTCTGAAACTGATCTCTGTTTTTCGGGTTGATCTCGGAACAATGTGAATGTCGCTTGCCCCGACTCGTACAGCGTCGGCAAACACGTTGTTAACAAGGTTGATAAGCTGGCTGCGCTCGATTTCAGTTTCAAGTAAACTGTCCAGCTCGGAATCCTCATCAAGAAAGCCATCGCCGTTGCCATTGCTGACTGTAGGAGTTTTTTCGGATGTTACCTGCTGCCAGAACTCATCCCAATCGCTTTCCTTGAGATAGCATATTTCATGTTTGGCGAACGGAAACGCTTTCGCAACCTCACTTGCTTCCCGGTCAGTCGGATTGGGCGTAACGACGAGAATCTTGTCGGCCTGTCCTTCAGCGGTTTCCAGGGGAAGTACTTTGTGCCGCATGGCAAGTCGATACAGCGATGCCGACAACCCATCGACAAATTTCTTGATGGTCGCATTATCAAGGCGCCGGATGTTCCGCTCATGGATATCAATGATCCTGAAGGAATAGAATTGCGCCAGTTCACGCGCCAGAATATCCTTAGGGACTGCAAATTCCGTGGCAATCAGATCCACGATCCGACGCTTCTCCCCCTTTTGCTGCTGCATGTAGTCAGACACCTCCGCAGCCACCTTTTCGCTGACAATCCGGTTGCGAACAAGGTGCTCCAGAAAGGCGGAAGCGTACCGTTTTTTTGGCTGGACGGTGATGCTGGCCCCTGTTCCGGGAAGCGGATTATTGAAAAACTCCGGCATACCTACCCGTTGATCGTAGTTCTGAACTGTTCAAGGGTTGCAACTACATCGGTAATAGGCGCGGTCTTGCTGAAGAAGAAATCCACCTTTGAATTCTCCATCGCGTCCATGATGTACGGATCATTATATCCTGATATGAAGAGGAAGGGGATTTCGGTCTGGCCGAGGAATTCCCGCACATAGCTGTGAAACCTCACTCCATCGAGCGTAGGCATAAAAACGTCGCAGATAATGGCATCGACACTCAGGTCCTCAAGGGCTTCCCGCGCTTGTTTGCCGTCGCGGGCTACAATCGGCTCAAAGCCGAACCCTTTGAGCAGTTCTTCCATTGCATTGAGAAAATCATGATTGTCGTCGACGAGAAGTACTTTCATCGTGCGTGGCTCTTCCGATTAGTGTCGTTCCTGTTCAGCCCTGTTCATACAAAGGTTACGCCAAAAACCTGTCCGCAAATATATGCCGCCTGCGCAGTTCTCGATTGCAGCAACTGGAAGATTGTTCCTGTGATTGTAATATTTACAAGAATGTGCTATCATCGTCGATCGACGACTGCACGGCACATGTATCTTTCGGCTTCTGCCCCAAAGCCGTATATTGCTCTGCATAAGGTTCCTCAACGTTATGTCCTCTCACACGGAAAGGAGATCACAATGCCGAAACCGCCCAAGCGCTTTCAGAAATTCTCGGCAGACTACCCGGAGGTCGCTTCCGCATATGAAGAGCTCGGTAATGCCGTGCATGGGTCAGGACCCCTCGACAAGAAAACCAGAGCCCTCATCAAAATCGGGATATCAACAGGGGCCGGACTTGAAGGCGCCGTCCATTCTCACGTCCGGAAGGCGTTGGAAGCCGGAGTATCGCCCGAGGAAATCAGGCATGCGGCATTGCTCGCTCTCCCCACAATAGGCCTTCCACCGATGATGTCGGCAATGAGCTGGGTTGAGGATGAACTTTCCGGCAAACGCCGCACCCGCCGGAGGAAATGAAAATCACCACCCGATCTGTTTCAGAAGTGAAGAAGATTGTTTCATGTTAGATATTTCGGCCAAGATCAAAACGCTGCGTACCGCAACCGCTCAAGCCCGTCTTGTACTCAGCCCCTCCACCATCGCACGCATCCGTGAGGGAACCATCCCGAAGGGCAACCCCCTCGAAGTAGCGAAGGTTGCCGCTATTCAGGCGGCAAAGAACACAAGCAGCATCATTCCGTATTGCCATCCCCTGCCGATTGATTTTACCGGTGTCGAGTTCGAGTTCGGTGAGGACTGGATCGATGTCAGAACAACAGTGAAAGCTATCTACAAAACAGGCGTTGAGATGGAGGCGCTCACTGCTGCGAGCGTCGCCGTTCTGACGATGTATGATATGATGAAGATGTTGGATGAGCGGATGTCGATAGGCTCGATAACGCTCGTCAAAAAGACTGGCGGAAAATCCGATTTCCGGACTTCGTTCGCTGAACCGCTGCGCGCCGCTGTGCTGGTCATGTCCGATTCAATTGCGGCAGGAAAAAAATCCGATCTCTCGGGACAATTGATCGTCGAACGCCTGAAGAGCGTAGGCGTGGACGTGCAGGAGTACCGAATCATCCCCGACGAAACGGAAGAGATTGTGAAACTCCTGAAACACTATTCCGACGACGAGGGACTCAATCTTGTAATGACCACAGGGGGCACAGGATTCACACGTCGCGATCGGACGCCGGAGGCAATGGAACAAGTCCTCGAGAGGGAGGCGCCCGGCATAGTTGAAGCGGCCCGGGCGTATGGACAGGAACGAACACCTTACTCGATGCTCTCCCGTGCGCGCGCAGGAATCCGGGGCAGGACGCTGATAATCAACCTCCCCGGTTCAAAGAAAGGCGTTGCAGACTCGCTTGACGCTCTATTCCCGGGACTCCTGCATGCATTCACGATGATCGACCTCGGGAGCGGGGGACACGAATGACACAGCTCCTCGCGGGGGAGGCAGGACATGGCTGAATTCGACCTCTCCTGGTGGACTCTTCCTCTGTTCTTCGGTGTCGCCCTTCTTTATTCAAGCGTAGGCCACGGCGGCGCTTCGGGCTACCTTGCCCTCTTTGCACTTCTCGGCATCGCCACTTCGCGTATCGTGCCTATAGCGTTGACGTTGAACATACTTGTGGCGGGCATTGGCTTCTTCAATTATTCACGCAGGGGATTCTTTTCGTTCAAGCTTCTGTTACCTTTCGTGCTTGCCTCAATTCCTGCGGCGTACATTGGTGGCAGCATACAACTCCCCACACACATTTTCGGGATGATACTTGGTTCAGCGCTGCTTGCTGCCGCCGTCAGGATGCTCTTCCTCCACGAAGTACACGCCACAGCGGAATCTACGATGAATCGCTGGCCGATCAGCCTGACGCTCGGAGGGGTTCTTGGCCTGATCTCGGGATTGGTGGGGATTGGAGGCGGCGTCTTCCTTAGCCCGATTCTACTCTTCATGAAATGGGCGGATGCAAAACAAACTGCGGCCGTTTCGGCGGCGTTCATCGTACTGAACTCGATGAGCGGGCTCGCGGGACATTTGTCACGCGGAAACATCGAGTACGAAGCACTTTTTTCTGTTGCCGCTGTGGTGCTTGGCGGGGGACTTATCGGCTCGTATCTCGGGGCGCGGTTCGCACGCCCGCGCGTTCTCCAGATCCTTCTCGGTATCGTTCTCTTGATCGCCGGTGGAAAGCTCCTGCTCCCCTTCCTGAAACCCTGACACGCATGATCAAACCGGAACATATCACAGGAGCAATACTCGCAGGAGGCGCCAGCCGTCGAATGGGACAAGACAAGGCGCTACTGAAATTCGGAGACAAGACGTTCATTCAGCGCATAGCAGATGCCACGCGTGAAGTGCTCGCGCACGTTGTCATTATTGCAGACCGCGCAGAACGCTACAGCTTTCTGCATCTCCCTGTCCATCAGGACATTCATAAGAACTGCGGTCCGCTCGCAGGCATTCATTCCGCCCTCACCCACACCACAACGTCCCACACATTCATCATTTCATGTGATTTGCCCTGCGTTACCCCCGCCATGATCCGGCAGCTTTTTTCTGCGGCATCGGAGAACTGCATCACTCTTGTAACGGATGGAATCCGGACGCAACCGTTGTTCGCTGTCTATCCCCGGTCAGAGTTCGAAGCACTCGAAACTGCGCTCGAGTCAGGCCAGCGAAGTGTACTTGGGTATCTTGAAAACCGCAGAACAGAGAGACTGGATTTTTCCGGTTACGCACCGAAGCTGCACAACGTCAACCTTCCTGAAGACCTGAATCACCTCGGGTAGTTACGCACCCCGCACCCGAACAAGCGTTGAGAACCTACACACCGGTATCGCACTATTCAACGCCTAAATTCCCCAATCCGCTAGAATGTCTTGCAATTGTGCAATTGTTCACCTTGGAACAATAGTTGCATTCTTGCAACTATTGTGAGGAACCGATGAGCATATGGATACGAACCTCTCCAAGGCATTTGTCTGCCACACGCTGATAGCCCAAAAAAGGACGCGACGAACCGCGGCGGCGGCTGGTCTGAGTGTCAGGGAACTTCAATGTATGATGCAGATTCACCTCCGGAACCCCTGTTGCGTTCGCAAGTTGACCGAGATTCTCGACACAAAAGCTACCGCAACGTCGAAACTCCTTCGTTCACTCGACGAGAGAGGATTGATCAAACGCTGTATGGACAAGCACGACCGGCGCGTCGAAAGGATCACGCTTACGCGCAAAGGGGAGACTCTCACTCTAAGGTGTGTTCACCTGCTCAGCCTGGAACCGGAAGAAATAGCAAAGGAAGTGCCCGAGGTCTTGCGGTCTTCACTTGCTGAGCATCTGTCCGCTCTCAACCGTCACATTCAAGCAACCTCCTCCCATTCATAGAAAGGCAATCATCATGCCCAATACAATTACCAGAAAAGAATTCCTTCGCAATGGAAGCGCCGTTGCCGCAGGGGCCGCATTAGGCGTCGGAGCGCTGGAAATGTTTTCCAACGGCCATGCACACGCAAACAAGCTGGTCACACCATGGCCCTGGCCGTATCAGCCCCTCGATGTAGAAGCAATTCGGATTCTCGGCCACGATACTTATTGGCAAGGGAAAGGATGTTCCTATGGTGCTTTCCAAGCGATGGCGGAGAAGCTCCGACTCGTCTTACCCACCCCGTGGAACTCCATTCCGGCTGAGATCATGTTGTACGGTCACGGCGGTGGGGCTGGTTGGGGAGCGACCTGCGGTGCAATCAACGGGCCGGCAGCGTTGATCTCTCTCGTTCTTCTAAAAGCCCGCTCGGATGTGCTGGTGAGTGAATTATACGGTTGGTACACACAGACCCTCTTTCCATCGGACATCAGTAATCAGTATGCTGTCAATCATGTGTTCGGCGATCGCCGCTGCGACATCGCACTTCCGCAAAATGTTGCCGGATCACCTCTATGCCATCCGTCCGTCAGTGAATGGTGCAAAACTGCAAACTACCCGGCGGACGCGCTCCAACGGAAAGAACGTTGCGCACGCATTACCGGTGACGTTGCTGCATATGCAACGCAGATTCTTAACGAAGAATTTGCCGGGACATTTACACCGCGGTATGTGCCGCCAGGGATAATTGCGACGTGTATGGCGTGCCATGGAACAGGCCCGTTGAACAGGGTTGTTTCGAAAATGGAATGCACGCAATGCCACGGGACTAATCCACATCCTACCATGGTGGAGCAGGTTCGCGGCACCGTTGAAGCCTATGCACTCTCCCAGAATTACCCGAATCCGTTCAATCCATCAACACAAATGGAGTTCTCGATTCCCCAGCCGGAGACTGTCACACTCGCAGTATTTGATGTCCATGGACGGCTCATCAAGAATCTTGTTGTCGGGGAGAAATATGAGCAAGGCAGGTTCCGTGTACGATGGGATGGTACAAACGACGCCGGTGTCCGCGTGGCCAGCGGCATTTATTTCGCCAGACTTTCAGCGGGAACATTTTCAGCCGCACGGAAAATGAACCTTGTGAAATAACGGGAAGATGTAATTGCCATTGCGGGGCACTGATTCTGCCCCGCATGCGCCTTCATCCGGGCACACGCTGAGACACAGTATGGTGCAGTTCATCAACAAAAAAGACCGGACGCAGTGCCTTCACTTTCAGCAGGCCCGACATGATGAAGTCCTGTGTCAGTACCGGCTCCAACAAGTCCCTGATCACCAAATGTTCCGCACTGACAAGAGCAGTTTCTTCGAACTCGATGATGTGATTGTTCAGTGGGGGCCACGACGAGCCTAAAGCGTATCCTTCCCTTCCCCAAATATCCATTTTCAGGATGTTCTTTATCCGACCGGTCATTGCAAGCGCTTCCCGGCCGTTGGCATTGTCGGCAATATCCAGCGCTTTCGTTTGATAGGTGCGGTAGTCTGCTACTGCGTGTGCAGCGTGCGCCATGTCGTGAATGTAGAGATTTCTGTAGCATCGCCACTTGGCATTCTCGAATACGTCGGGTTCGAGGTCGGCATTAATGAGTTGGCTATGCATATTTTCAAGGTATGGTCTGAGGCCCGGTAGCGGATCGGCAGAGAGTTGTTCGAGCGAAGTGATCAGGCGCTTATGCGTCATCGCCTTGTCCTTGCGACGTAACTCCCGCTGTACGTGTCCGATGATCAGGTCATAGTGGTTGGTCAATAGAACGAGAGACGATTGAAGATCGGCGGGAATGAACTGCCCGATAAATTCCTCATAGCGTGCCAGACCGAAGCCTCTCCCGTCGCCGTCAACCGCAAGGTTCAGAAGATCCTCAATCGCATCGTGCATTGCGCCGATGGCACTGTATTTCTTCCCATCCTCGTCCTTGTCAAGACCGAGTGCCCCGGCCATCGAGCCTACACGATTCAAATGAGCAACCGAGGGAATGCCACATCTTCGCATTAGCCCATGATCCCTGAAGAGCCCGAAAATTTGCTGCACAGGTCCCGCGTAATCACCGTAGAGATTGTACAACATAGCCCGGTCAGGCATTCGGTGTTGCAGCAGAACTGTCTGCACGGACTGATACTGATCATTGGATTCAAGTTTGGCGCGTGTGTTACTGATTTCGAAAGGAGAGTCCGGGTTGTGTTTACGAGGAGTGGCGGCTTTCTTAAATTCTTCCGACACAAAATCTTCAATGAGATGACGGACGTGGACAGCGCGTTCGACGCCATAGAGGTGCGTCAGCACACTTGGAGCAGGGACCTCCCGCTGAAGAATGCTCTGCAACAGTTCGTACGCCAGATAGTATTGCGGATGATCGGTTACCGAAATTCGTTGCAAAGGTCTCATACACAGCCAGGTTCGTTCGACATCATTGATTCAAATATGGGAAGTCTGACACCGAATATCAATGGAGCGAACGAATCAGATTCTGGCGAGGGGTTGGCGCCACCGTAAGCCAAGCTTTATCAATACGTTAGCTAACGCCCGGGAGCTACGGCGCGCATGATGATATCGGCTGCCGCGTCCACGGTGGGCTCGTCGAGGGGACAAATTTTTGGATCTCCCGGACATCGGTTGCTGCAATAGTCCGCAGGCGGAAGCATGATATGTGCATCATTCCCTTGCGGGCCCCAAAGCTTAGGTGAACATGCCGTGAGTGGACAGAACAAACTTACGGTTGCAACACGCAGCGCGGCAGCAATGTGCATTGGACCTGTGCTTGAGGAAAACAGAAGGCGATAATGTGAGATGACGCTCATCAGTTCGCGTAACGTCAGCTTGCCGCGCAGGTCAACAATGCGTGCGCCGGAAGGAAGAGGCGGCACATCCTTACCATCGGTGTATACAATCTTGATTGTGTCAGGCAATCGTGATGTAATCTGAGTTGCCAACTGACCGTAGCGCGCAGCGTTCCAGTTCGGCGCGGAATTGCCATTGCCGATGTGAAGGCCGACAACAGTATCCCGGGGGCCGATTCCATGCTGCCTGAGAATCTCCAGTCCGCGTTTGCGCTCCTCGGGAGTCAGGAATACTTCGGTGGAAAGATCATTGGAACGTACACCGATTTTTCTCCCGAGGTCAAGACAATAATCCGCCTCATGCCTGAGGGGATTGTATTTCTTCCTGCTCACCCCCCCCATGAATGTCAACACACCATAGAACTTCGTACCCACCCCGATCCTGCGGGGGATCCCGGCAAAGAACAGCATCCACGCCATCCGCTCTGTCGGAAGCAGGAGCAGCGCGGTATCAAAGCGTCTCGAGCACACCGCTTTCACTTGTCTCCAGAACCCTGTCTGTCCTGCATGTTCCCCCGTGGGATCATCAACCAAAATCTCATTCAGATGTGGATTATGCAGCAAAACATCGCGGGCATACGGCTGTACCATCGCGCCGATAAACGCGTCGGGGAATGTCTGTCTGAGCGCACGAATTAACGGAGTTGAAAGGACAACGTCACCAAGACGGTCGGTGCGGACAATGAGTATGCGAGGGGGTCGTTTCATGCATATTGAAGGTAGGAACAGCAAGGGAGAAAAGCCATACAGGACCCCTACTCAGCCTTCGCTCTCGCCACCATAAATTCGTAGCGGAGATCCTCCGGCTCAAGATCGGGCACTGAGACAAGAAACACTTCACGGACACGAATCCTGTACCGCCCCTCATCCGGAAAGTTGTGCTCCATGACCGCAATGTGGAGAAGGTTCACGGCCCCATCGCGCCGAACCGGACGGGCAGAATCGGCAATTACTATCTCTTTCCCCGAAGGCAAATGTATGGAGACGTTGTAGACCGCAGGAATGGCAGAGAATTGAAGAGCGACTGAAATGTCCACCATCCCGATATCGTCGGTGAGACGCAGTGTCTTCATATTGGTCCGGGACGATTTCGGGTCACGCATCTTCATTTCAAGCGGAAGAAGCAACGCTGCGCGTTTTGGTTCATTGGGCGGGGATGTTCCCAGCGACGCTGCTCCATTCAGTTCATTGGTTGGCGGATTATCCGGATTCAGGACTGAAAAATATAGTCCGGCGGCAAAAGCAAGGACAAGCACCGGGAATACCACGATGGGACGGGCAAGCACATTGAGAATCGAGCTGAATGAGAATCGCTGCTTCGCAGCCGGTTCAGCAAGAGACGATCTTTCCAGCATCTCGCGCAACAAGCTGACTTCGTTACGGCAGGTCGGACACGATTGGAAGTGACTCTCCAACAGCAGCCTCTCTTCGCCGGGCGGAATCATTCCATGCACGTAATCGACAACCTGTTCAGATGAGGGATGCCCCTTATCTACCCATGCTTGATCCGCGCGTGTGGCTACGTGCACACCCTTCCAGAATTGCAGCTCTTCCTGCAAATCCGGGTCATTTGTTACTGCCAATTCAACTTCTGCCTTTTGGTCGCTGGAGAGGGTTCCGGCAACAAACAATGGCAGGATTTCCTGTATTTCTCGACGTGTCATACTTTCTTCCCTACCCGTTAGTCGAAAAAACAACGGGCCTGTTACGGGATATTCTGAATGTATTGAAAACCTGAAGACAAGCTTCTGAACCCTTGATTCGTTGTCTCACGGTCAATGCCGCCTAAAAGTACAGAGAATGAGGCAAGGATTCAAAAGAGCTGTTGCAACTTCATGCTCCAAACACAAGCTGGCGGGAGTTCATTGCCAAAACGCTCCGACCTGTAACCATACCCGCTCTGCATAGCGTGGATAATGATAGCCGGCACAATGTCAACGGTAACGGCGTTCACGGTGTATTCTTTGTAAAGGCTGTCCGCATCCCGAAGCGAACGAAGCCGGTCGAAGACCAGGAGTTTACAATGTGAGGTAATTCTTTACCTGAGGGGGAACGCCGCTCTGTTTGACACTCACCCCCCATTTCTGTAGTTTCACGCAAATAGCACAAGGTTCTTTACTATGCTTCGATTTCCCCATCGGGGCGCTACCCTCTTCTCTCTTCTGCTCGGCTGGATTATCGCCATTCTGTCCTGCCACAGCTCCTTAGCCCAAGCACACTCTCCACGTTTCGAGCACCTGAGTGTCGCGGACGGACTCTCGCAAAGTGAAGTCATCACAATGCTGCAGGATGTTCATGGCTTCCTTTGGTTCGGCACGACTGACGGCCTCAACCGCTATGACGGATATGGGTTCTCTGTATTCCGTCAGTCTTCGAAGGCACCTCTTTCACTCTCGGATGACAATATCAGGCACCTGCGCCAGGACCGCTCGGGGGACATCTGGATTTGCACGATGCACGGCGGTCTCAACAGATATGTCTATCATACGGGAAGGTTCTTGCATCACTATTCTGTTAACTCGTTCCTCACAAGCAACATGTCTTTTGTCTCGACAATGACACCAATCAATGATACAATGTTCGTGTTGGGAACTAGCGACGGGAAGATTCTGCTCTTCAACCCCGACGCCGATACATATTATATCCATCCAACTGTCGGTTCAGGAAACGCCGTGACCGCTCTCGCGCAGACTCCTGACGGAGTCGTTTGGGCGGGGACATGGGGGTCGGGACTTCATTCACTACAGATTGCCACCGGCAAGATTGCAAGTTACTTTCACGGAAGAGGTGCGGATGATCTCCCGCATAACACTCTGAACGCTCTTCTTGTTGATCGGCGCGGAAAGTTATGGATCGGGACAGGCAACGGACTGGCACGTCTCAATTCTCGAGGGACTTTTGATAGATTCATGCATCGCGCCGGCGACAAACACTCACTCAGCAACAATGAGGTAACCTCGTTGTATGAAGATGCCTCTGGACAGATTTGGGTTGGAACATCGGACGGCATCAACATGCTTGAGCCAGGGGAAGGAACTTTCATCAGCTTTCAGCACGATCCTATTGATCCGTCCAGCCTCTCAAGCGGACGTGTGTACGCGATGATGCAGGATGACTCGGGCGTGCTGTGGTTCGCAGCCACCGGGAGCGGGTTAAACAAACTGCTGTTGCGACGGCCGAGTTTCGAGACATACTCGACACTCTCACCTCGACCATTCCATCTTCCGGGAAACGATGTCATGGGCATTGCCGAAACGGACCAAGGTGCCCTCTATGTCGCCTTGTTCGACGCCGGGCTTGTGAAGTTGGACCAGAAAACTGGAACAGCGCAACGGGTGGAAATTGTACCGAAAGGAACACGAGCGCTGCATCTGGATCGTAATCACAATCTTTGGGTTGGGACCGAGACTAATGGACTCTATGTGCTGAATCTGTCAACCGGCAGAACGCGTCAATTCAAGCATGACCCGCACAACCCGCATACGATTAGCAACAACGAGATTCGCAAGATCTTCGAGGACACACAAGGGACAATCTGGATTGGGACATTTGCGGGAGGACTAAACAGATTTGATGCAAGTACATCTCGCTTCACACAAATCCGGCACCGAAGCCCTCACCTTCAAGCCGGCGTTCATTTGAGCATTATGGAGATTTTCGAGGATGAAAGCGGAACGCTCTGGGTTGGAACAAACGGCGGGGGATTGTCCAGTTATGATCCGGTGGAGAAAACGCTAACGGCGGCCACGGCGTCGCTGACGGGAAGATACGACCTTCGAATGCAATTTGTATTCGGTATCGCAGAGCTTGAGCCGGGAGTACTTTGGCTTGCCACCTATGGTTCAGGCCTTATGCGCTATGAACCCGGAACAGGCAGCCTGACGCGCATATCAGAGGATGACGGCTTCCCGAGCAGTTCACTCTACGACATACTTCCTGACAATTCGGGGAACCTCTGGATCAGCTCCAACAACGGCCTGATACGCTACACTCCCCGAACCGGGGCCGTAAAGAACTTTACCATCATGGACGGCTTGCAATCAAGCGAGTTCAACAGAGGTGCACGCTACAAGAGCAAATCCGGAAGGATGTTTTTCGGAGGAGTTGCAGGATTCAATACATTCTTCCCCGACAGCATCAAAGAAGACCTTTACATACCGAGAGTTGTCATAACATCGTTCCGCGTATTTGATGAGCCATTTACGTTTTCGCAGACACCCGCTCATGCACCCATCACTCTTGAACATGATCAGAATTTTATCTCATTTGAGTTCGCTTCGTTGGATTACCGTACACCTCAGAAGATTCTCTACACCTACAAGTTGGAAGGAGTCGACAGGGAATGGGTCGAGCCTTCGAACCGCCGCTATGCCCGTTATACCCATCTCGATCCGGGCGAGTACGTATTCAACATAAAAGCAACAAATAGCGACGGCATATGGAATCCGGAACCAACAACCTTTGCAGTCGTCATCAGGCCACCGCTGTACGGAACGTGGTGGTTCAGAATTGGTATCATACTTACCATCGCCGGACTTCTCTACTACCTGTACAGAGTCAGAATGGAGAAGATGCTCGCGATTGAGCGCATGCGCGTGCGCATTGCGAGCGACCTGCATGACGACGTCGGCGCCGCGCTCACCAAGATCTCCCTGTACACGGATTTGCTCAAAGCCAATTCAAACACGGACGGGGTCGTTGAGCGCATCGGCACTATGAGCAGGGAGATCATAGCCTCAATGAGCGACATTGTCTGGGCGATAGACGCCCGCAATGACACGCTTGGCGATCTCATCGACCGTATCAACTACTACGCTTCGGATGTATTTGCAGCCAAAGGTATACACCTCGAGTTTGGAAAAGCGGATTTCTCGAAACCCGTCACCATCCCCGTTGAGTACCGTCAGAATCTCTACCTCATTCTAAAAGAGGCCGTGAACAATATCGCAAAACATTCCGGTGCCACCTGTGCCTCCATCCGATTTGCCAGAGAAGGGGGCAAAGTCGTAATTGTCGTGAAAGATAACGGGAGCGGATTTGGGGAAGCACTCCGCCCATCCGGCCAAGGGCTTCGGAATATGCAAATGCGGGCGGCACGGAGCAATGCAGCCCTGACAATCGAACACCGGCAAGGGACCGAAATTCGTCTAAAAACAGCAATCCGCATATAAATCTACACATTCATGGAGATGACATGAGCAGACCAATGAGATATATTCCCCTATGACGCATGTTGCCATTATTGAGGATGATCCGGAGATTCGCAGCGTTATGCAGAATTATTTGCATGCACAGGAGGGGGTTCAGTGTGAGACGGCGGTTGACTCCGTTGAGGCGTTTCTCGCACGGCCCGCGAACACCGTAAGACCGGACGTCATTCTCATGGACATAGGCCTCCCCGGCATGTCGGGCATAGACGGTATCCGTCTCATCAAGGAGCGCCACCCGGAGATCGAGATCATTATGCAGACCGTGTACCATGACTCGCAGAAGATATTCGATT
>CAZBWR010000019.1:0-5319 GCA_964495695.1 uncultured Chitinophagales bacterium
TAGGTGATGGGTGTGAGGTTGTATTCTTCCAACATTCGTTGGAATTCCGGTGCGGTAAGCGCATGCAACTCGGCCTGCCTGTGCCGGCTCATTTCTTTCGGGCCGAACGGATTCAAGTCGATCAGCGCATTCATTTCCGGGGTATCGAGTCCTACATGGAATACGAGCAACTTCGGGTTCCCGCTGCGTATTCCCGCAAGCCTCTGCAGGATGGTGTCTTTTTTTGACTGAATCGGCGTTGTATACCACCCCTCAATATCCTCCTCTCCAAAATATCGCGAGATACCGAGAGAGTATTCCTGGGCAAGGCGCTCGACCAGAGCACGTAACTCGGGTGTACTCACCGCCGCACCCATGTGGTAGTCCATATAATCGATTCTGAGTCCGGAGCTTAGTGCGCGCGTTATCTGGGCACGGAGTTCTTTCTCTGCATCTTCAAGTGTTGGATTGTTTGCGAATAGTAATGCGCGGGAAGGGAAAAAGAACCCGTCCTCGTCGACCAATGATGGGACTGCTTCGCGTCCGGCAACGGGACCCCACCGGTAATGTTTCCACTCTGCGTTCAATGTGAGATGGATTCCCACGGAAACGTTGCGGTATTGTCCCAAAATTTCAACTGCCTCCTGATACCACGGACACGCAAACATTACGGAAGCGGAAACCGGCAGACGCGTATCGAGAACCTGCTTGATAGCGCTGTTCACTGCATGACACATTCCTATATCGTCGCATCGGATAAGGATGTCGTTAGTCGAGCCCGGGGGTTCGGTTGCTTGCCCCATGCCCATGGAATACACCAACAGAGTAGTGGTTAGGATTCGTGCAAGCATGCCGTCATGAATGTTGTGATAAGGATGGCTATAATATATTTGTGGTGTCAGTCAAGTGCAAGGGAGAGACAAATATGTGACTGACACAGTTATGATATCGCAAAACGGGGAAGCCCTTTCGCACAATTGCGAAAGTGTTGATCAGGTCATCACTTCTTCTGCTAAATAATTCAGCGATCAAATTGGCACTGCATTTGGTCAGTGTTCAGCGTTCACGTTGTGGACCCACACAACACGTTGAAGAATTCACCCTGCCCGAGGATCGCCATGAACTCCACGAAGCATCCCGATCTTTCCAATGATCTTCCACTGCCGCGTTTCGGCCGGCGCTCATTCCTCAAAGTCGTCATGCAGGCAACCGCCGCAGTCGGACTGACGTCTTCCGCAGGACTTAAGATCGCCCATGCCTTGGAGCGCGGGGCTAGTCCCTCGGTTATCTGGTTGCATTTCCAGGAATGCACAGGATGCACGGAGTCGTTGCTGCGCACATCACATCCGGATGTGGTGGATCTCATTATGAACCATATTTCGCTTGACTACCATGAGACGCTGATGGCGGCGGCAGGTGAGCAAGCTGAGCAGGTTTTGCACGATGTCATGAAGCAAAATGCAGGAAGGTACATTCTTATTGTTGAGGGGGCGATCCCGACGAAGGATAATGGTATCTACATGAAAAAGGCTGGGCAATCTGGTATCGACATGTTAAAGGACGTGGCTGGATCGGCAAGTCTTGTTGTCGCAATTGGCTCGTGTGCCTCGTGGGGAGGAATCCCGTCCGCAGATCCCAATCCAACCGGAGCCGAGGGGGTGGGGCAAATACTACGCGGCCGCAAAATCGTAAACATTCCGGGCTGTCCGGCAAATCCGTACATACTTCTCGGCACGGTTTTGCAGTATACCACAATGGGAACGCTGCCGGAGCTTGACGCCCTCGGCCGCCCGAAGTTTGCATACGGTCGTACAATCCATGACCATTGTCCCCGCCGACCGCACTTCGATGCCGGCAGGTTCGCAAATCGCTTCGGCGACGAGGGACATAAACTTGGATATTGTCTGTATAAGTTGGGCTGTAAAGGTCCGTCGACTCACGCAAGCTGTTCAACGAACCACTTCTGCGAGGTCGTCGATGCGTGGCCGATCGGCCTCGGTGCTCCCTGTTTCGGTTGCACGGAGAAAGATGTTGCCTTCCGCATTCCGCTTTTCTCCACCACCAACATTGATCGTCCCACGCCCCCTGACACATATCCACAAGTCACCGCACCGCAAGGGATTGTAAGCCCCATTGCAACCGGTGCGGCGGGACTCGCGGCAGGGGCGCTCGCTGGTGCAAGTTACATGGCGGCAAAGAGGCTGAAACTCAAGGGGCAGGAGGAGCCTATCGCCGGCGACCAACAGGAGAACAGGGAAGAGGAGACGAAACCATGAAGCTCACCCGCCGCAAAGCATTGACAGTAATGGCTGCCGGCGGTGCGGTTATCGCCGGTAAGCAATCTGCAAAGGCTTCAAGCAAGGCACCCCCGGATGATCAACGGCTTGGTATGTTGTATGATACGACGCTTTGCATTGGATGCAAGGCTTGCGTTGTGGCGTGTGCACGCGCCAATGATCTTACACCGGATACGGGCGATTCCGGCGGGATGTATCTCATGCCGAAACATCTGTCTGACAGGACAAAGAACATCATCAAGCTGTACATCGAGCCGAAGACGGGTCTCCGTTCGTTCGTCAAGGCACAATGCATGCATTGCATCGATCCCGCGTGTGTGGCGGCCTGCCCGATGGCTGCAATGCGGATCGATGACCGGGGTGTGGTGATCTGGGACGGTACGACATGTATCGGGTGCCGGTACTGCCAGATCGGATGTCCGTTCAACATCCCTAAGTTTGAGTGGAATGAAGTTAACCCAAAGATCGTCAAGTGTGAGTTGTGCAATCACCGTCCCGAGCTCGGGCCTGCATGTTGTGAAGTATGTCCGCGCAAAGCCGTCGTTTACGGAACGAGGGAAGAGCTCCTCAAAGAAGCCCGACGCCGGGTCGTTGCAAATCCGGGCAAGTACTATAAGGATCATATCTACGGCGAACACGAAGCAGGGGGCACGGGAGTGCTGTATCTGACGCATGTCGACCCGAAAGTGCTCGGTCATCTCGTACCCCTTGATAACCAGTCACTCCCCGAAAAAGTGGAGAGTGTGCAGAACACGTTGTATATGGGATTCCTCTCGCCTGTTCTCGCCTACGCCGCGCTCGTCAGCGTGATGCGCAAGCGATGGAAGGAACATGAAGAACATGCGCGGCACGTAGAGGAACAAACCGGATTGAAGGAGCAACTCTGATGGCCACTCGTTTTACAACAGAATGGGAGCGCGCTCTGCGTGTTGAGGAGCCGCTCGTGACCAAACCCTTTATTGCTCTTGCGGCGCTCGGAGCTCTCTCCTTGCTCCTCTCGCTTTACAGAGAATTTGTGGGATTGGGAACCGTAACAGGTCTGAACGACGGCTACACATGGGGAATGTTCAAGAACTTCAACGTTACGACATTGACTGCCCTCGGATCTGCAGGGTATGCTGTAGGCGTGCTTTCTTGGGTGTTCAACAGGAGGAGATACCACGTTATCATGCGGACCGCCGCGTTGATCAGCATCGTGTCGTACACCAGCGGAATGATTGCATTGGGAGTCGACGTCGGCCGGCCCTGGAACTTCATCTACATCCTTGATCCGGGAACATGGAACCGTTATTCGATTCTGCTTGAAGTGGCGATTTGCATGACTGCGTATGTGTTGCTCGGACTTCAGACGGAAAACATGCCGGCGTTTATAGAAAGGTTCATTGAAGGAAACTATCCGGCGTGGGCCCGCAAGGCAGCGGAGAAGACCTACAGTTTCATACGTCGTATTTATCCGTTCGCTATTGCGCTTGCATTTGTCCTTCCCTCCATGCACCAGTCGAGCCTCGGTGGATTGATGATGCTGGCGGGGCCCCGTGTACATCCACTCTGGCAAACGGGAATGCTCCCCGTGTTGTATCTCCTTATGGCATATGCACTTGGCTTCGCCGCTGTTGTCGGCATTCTGATGATCTCGTGTCTGTTCTGGAGGAGGCCGCTCGACATGAATATCTTGAGCAAGCTCGGTTATGCGACGTCGTTTGTTGCGCTCGTTTGGCTTGCTCTGCGCATAGGAGATGTTGCCGGGCGGGGATTGGTCGGCATTGCATTCGCGTTTGATTCTTTCAGTTTCTTTTTTCTCGCCGAGACGTTCCTGGTTCTTATACCCGCAATAGTACTGCAGCGGCGGAAATGGCGGGAAGAGCCGGGAGCTCTATACCTCATGCTCGTTATCCTGACAGTCGGCGGGCTTCTGTACCGGTACAACCCGACAACCATTGCATTCATTCCTGGCGACGAGTATTTCTATTTCCCCTCGTTGAGCGAGCTTATCATCAGCGGCGGGTTCGTTGCACTTGCGATGATGGGGTACATCTACGCTGTCAAGCGATTTAACATTCTGCCTGTCCCGCTGAAGATGTGGTACAAGGCACAGTCAACACCAGTTCAACCCATCCCTGTAAAGTAAGGAGACGTGCCATGGGAAGGCGAATCACGATTGATCCGGTAACACGAATTGAAGGACACCTACGCGTTGACGTTGAAGTCGACGGCGGAAGCGTGAAGAACGCCTGGGCATCAGGAACGATGTGGCGTGGAATAGAAAAAATCTTGATGAATCGCGATCCGCGTGAAGCATGGATCTTCGCCCAACGGTTCTGCGGCGTGTGTACATCCGTGCATGCAATCGCAAGCGTCCGAGCAGTCGAGGATGCCCTGAAGCTGCCTATCCCGCTGAATGCCCAGTATATCCGCAATCTCATACTCATTGCGCATGCCCTGCATGATCATATTGTACACTTCTACCATTTATCAGCACTGGATTGGGTTGACGTTGTGTCGGCGTTGAAGGGCGATCCCGCCAGGACGTCGACGCTTGCAGAAAGTCTTTCTCCATGGCATCGGAACAGCAAGAATGAGTTCAAGGCGGTAAAGGAGCGTGTTAGCGGATTTGTGAATGCAGGAAAGCTCGGCATCTTCGCCAATGGCTACTGGGGTCATCCTGCCATGCAGCTCCATCCCGATGTGAATCTGCTCGCTCTTACACACTACATGCAGGCGCTCGAATTCCAGCGTGTCTCGAATCAAGTTGTTGCGATTCTGGGAAGCAAGACCCCGAACATCCAGAACCTTGCTGTCGGCGGAGTTGCCAACGCAATCAACCTCAACAGTCAATACACCCTCAACATGCAGCGTCTTGCAAATATGAAGACGATGCTCGAGCAGGTGGTGGCATTTGTTCAGCAGGTGTACTTTCCGGATGCGTGTGCGATAGCCGGAATGTACCCTGAGTGGTTTAACTACGGAAAGGGTGTGGACAACTATTTTGCAACCCCTGATCTGCCTCTCGACACACGTTCTACATTGTTTGACCTCCCCGGCG
>CAZBWR010000019.1:5329-52326 GCA_964495695.1 uncultured Chitinophagales bacterium
TATTCGATGGCAAGCTGGATGCTGTTCTTCCTCTCAAGGCTCAACAGGATAAACGGCTTCTTGAAGGCATTACAGAAAACGTCGCTCATGCCTGGTACAAAGGTGCCGGGTCACTTCCCCCTTGGAAAGGGGAGACTGAGCCTGACTATACAGATTTCGCCACTGATGCAAAATACAGCTGGGTGAAGGCCCCGCGTTTTGAGGGGAAGGCGATGCAGGTCGGTCCGCTGGCACAGGTACTTGTCGGATACAAGACAGGCCATCCCCAGACGATTCACTGGACGAATCAAGCCCTGAAGATCATCTCTTCCGTTTCGAAGAGGAACGTGACCCTCCCGATGCTACAATCTACGCTCGGGCGGATTGTATCGCGCGCAATTCGTGCAGCCGTTCTGTCTGAGCTAGCGTTGAAGCATTGGCAATTGCTGGTGGATAATATTGCTGGAGGGGACACAGATATTTACAATGAGCCTCTCTTTCCTCTTGAGGAAATTCAGGGGGTCGGGTTCCATGAGGCTCCCCGCGGAGCACTCTCACATTGGGTTGTGATTCGAGAAGGAAAGATCGCCAATTACCAGGCCGTAGTCCCAACGACCTGGAACGCGAGTCCCAGAGATGAACGCCACATCAAAGGGCCGTATGAGGCCTCGCTCGTGGGCAACCCGATCGCCGATGCAGCAAAGCCACTTGAGGTTTTGCGTACCGTACACTCGTTCGATCCCTGCCTTGCCTGTGCCGTACACACGACCGATGTAAGCGGCAACCCGATTGCGACCGTCCATACACTTACCGGGACACAGGAGGATGCGTGTGAAGTCTGATCGACAGTTTCTTGTTGCCGGTCTCGGCAACATTCTGATGGGCGATGATGGTGCCGGTCCGCATGTCATTCGTCTGTTGCAAACGTCCTACACATTTCCCGGAAATGTCAGCGTCGTTGATCTCGGTACGCCGGGGTTGAGCCTTACGTCCTACATTGCGGGATATGATTCCGTGATCATTATTGATACGATCAGAGCAGCCGGTCTCGCGGGGGATGTGTGTCTGGTTGATCTGGAAAAGTTGCAAAGTGTTCCTCCCAAGCGGGTCAGTCCGCATGATCCTGCGGTGCACGAAGCACTGATGACTGTGCAGATGCTGGGTCAGGCACCTGCGCACATGACACTCGTCGGAATCATTCCGCAGCAAACCGCGATGGGGCGGGGACTTTCGCACTCTGTTGAGTCAGCGCTTTCCAAAGCTGCTGATCAGGTGATAGAACTTCTCCGGCGTTCAGGCGTTGTTCCTGTTCCCTCCCAACACGCCATCCCTGATGAATTGTGGTGGATGATAGAAGAGGCGTGACACTGGCTGCTGCGCCGTTTGTTTTCTTCTACTGATTCTCATTTCACAAGACAAGTGATATCGCCGGTCTCCCCTGCCGGCGGTGTCGTTTCGCTCTATTCCTTCCTAACCGCCAAATTCATACCTTTATACACTATTAGTGCAAATCCGGATGATGGGGTGTCATGCCGAACAGACTTCATAACAAACACTTCACACTTGAGGAAGCCCGCAGGGAATTGACCAACGTTCATGCGCTTGCCAGCAAACTTGTGGAGCTCAAAGCCCAACTGACCGCCAAGGGCTGGGATGTATACAGGCATCAGTATTTTGGGGGAATGGGCCCGAATGGGGACGGGAGTTTTCCTGCCGAACTCGAGACGCTCGTCGATATCGTCAAGGGGCTGGAGGAACGGGGTATAATCGTTAAGGGTCTCGATGAGGGATTGATGGACTTTCCTCATATCCGTGAGAATGGCGAAGAGGTTTATCTGTGCTGGAAGCTGGGAGAGAACGATGTCAAGTATTGGCATTCGATTGAGGCCGGCTACGCAGGGCGGCGGAGCATTGATGAGCTTTAAACTGTTACAAGCCGTAAGAGTCTAATTACGGGCAAATTCTGCCTGTCAACGGAACATATCGGAGGGTATGAGAAGAATGAAGAAGAAAAAGTGGTTGTGGATTGCTGTAACCATCGCAGCTCTGCTCGGGGGCGGATGGTATTGGCTGAGCAACAACGAGAAAGAAGGAGGAACATTCCGCTTTGCAAAAGTCGATCGGGGAGATATAGCCGTCGTCATCAGTGCGACCGGCACGTTGAATGCACTGACGACGGTGCAAGTCGGCTCGCAGGTGTCAGGCACGATCGCCAAGCTGTATGCCGACTTCAATACCCAAGTCAAAGAAGGTCAATTGCTTGCCCAACTCGATCCGACATTTCTGCAAGCGTCGGTAAACGAACAGAAGGCAAACGTGGACCGGACGATGGCGCAAGTGCATGAAGCTGATCGTAACTTCTCCCGAACCTCTGATCTATTTGCAAAATCACTCGTCTCACAAGCCGACCTCGATGCGGCGACAACATCGCTTGAAGCGGCAAAGGCGGGGCTTGCGCAGGCGCAAGCTGCTCTTGAACGCTCGAACGTCAATCTCCGCTACGCAACAATCAAGGCCCCGATCAGCGGAGTTGTCATCTCACGCAACGTTGATGTCGGCCAGACCGTTGCTGCGAGCCTGCAGGCTCCGACACTCTTCACTATCGCACAAGACCTGCGCAAGATGAAGGTCGAGGCGAGCGTTGATGAGGCAGATATCGGTAATGTCAAGACGGGACAGATAGTGACGTTCCGTGTTGACGCATTCCCCGAAGAAGTGTTCAGCGGCGTTGTCAGCCAGATCAGGCTGGCGCCTGTTATTACGCAGAACGTTGTGACATACACGGTCATCATCGATGTAGAAAACCGGGAGTTGAAACTGATGCCCGGCATGACAGCGACTGTCTCAATTGAAGTGGCTCAAAAACAGAATATCCTCCGGGTGCCAGTACAAGCGACCCGCTTCACGCCGCCCGCGGATGGTGAGGCTGCTTCGAAACCCGGACCTCAAGGCGGACCAGGCGGACCTGCAGGACAAGCCGGAGGTCTGCGCCGAAGACCGGCGGAGAATGAAGCCCGCATTTGGGTGATGAATGACGGAAAGCCCGTTGCAAAAATGATCAAGCGGGGTTTGGCAAACACCCGTTTCGTCGAGGTTGTCGAATCGGAGTTGAAGGAAGGTGACGAAGTGATTGTCGGACTCATGGGCGTTCAGCCGAGTGCAGCACAAGGGACGACGAATCCGTTCGGCCCGCCACGTATGGGCGGACCGGGAGGCGGACGCCGTGGCGGCATCTGACGAACCATTCGCTTATCGGGTAGAACTATGAGATTCTTGGAGATACTTAGGATAGCGATCGATTCGCTGCTGCGTCATAAAATGCGTGCTCTCCTGACGATGCTCGGCATCATCATTGGAGTTGGCGCAGTCATTGCGATGGTTGGTATCGGCAAGGGCGCGCAGACTGCCGTGGAGGCGCAAATCGCAAGTCTCGGCTCAAACGTCTTGATTGTATTCCCGGGGGCAACGTCGCAGGGAGGCGTGAGGGCAAGTGCCGGTTCGGCGCAGACACTCACTGAGGGGGACATTGATGCGATTCGGGACCAATGTTCTGCAGTTGCCGCAATTACTCCGACAACCCGCGTCAACCGGCAGGTCATCGCGGGAAACCAGAACTGGAGCACGACCATTCAAGGGGGTAACACCGAGTTCTTCAAGATTCGTGATTGGCAAATCGAAAGCGGCGAGCCCTTTACCGAACAGGATGTGCGCGGAGCGACGAAAGTGTGTGTAATCGGGCAGACTGTTGTGAAGAACCTGTTTCCGGATGAAGACCCGGTCGGCAAGGTAATACGTATCCAGAAGCTTCCGTTCACAGTGGTGGGAACATTGGCAGCCAAAGGACAGAACGCCATGGGCTCAGACCAGGATGACATTATCATCGCGCCGTTTCCAACCGTTCAGCGGAAGCTTCAAGGAATTGATTTCGTGGGAGCGATCCTCATGTCAGCCGTGACGAAACAGGCAATTCCCGAGGCTCAAGAGCAGGTGACCGAGTTGCTGCGAGTCCGCCACAAGCTTGCGGAGTGGCAGGACAATGACTTTACGATCCGCAATCAGTCCGATATAGCATCGGCCGCAACGGCAACTTCAAGCATCATGACGATGCTGCTGGTAAGTATCGCTTTTGTTTCGCTGGTTGTGGGAGGCATCGGCATTATGAATATCATGCTGGTTTCCGTGCAGGAGCGGACGAGGGAAATCGGTATCCGAATGTCCATTGGCGCAAGGCGTTCAGACATCCTGCAACAGTTCCTGCTTGAGGCGGTGATGTTGAGTTTCGTGGGGGGCATCATGGGCGTGTTGCTGGGTCTGCTGAGTTCAAAACTCATCTCGCAATTCGCCGGTTGGCCGGTACTTGTCAGTGTGAGTGCTGTTCTCCTTGCATTTGTGATTTCCGGAGCTGTGGGTATTTTCTTCGGGTTCTATCCGGCCCGCAAGGCCGCTGGCCTGAGCCCGATCGAAGCCCTCCGATACGAGTAGTATACCATCTGCCCTGTGCCAAGGCATGCGGACTTCTTTATTCCCTCGTGGCCGGAGTCAAAAGGGAAAACGCGGTACCAACATAATGCGATTTTGCAACGTGTAACATGAGCATTTTTACACTCACTTCTGAATACAAGCCGAGCGGCGATCAACCCGACGCAATCCGCCAACTGACTGAAGGCGTGCAGCGCGGCGACCGTCATCAAGTTCTCCTCGGTGTAACGGGGAGCGGCAAGACGTTCAGCATTTCGAACGTCATTGCTAATGTCAACAAGCCCGTGCTCGTCATGTCCCATAACAAGACATTGGCGGCACAGCTTTACGGGGAGTTCAAGAGCTTTTTCCCGAAGGACAGAGTCGAGTTCTTTATCAGCTACTACGACTACTACCAGCCCGAGGCGTACGTTCCTACATCCGATACGTACATTGCAAAGGATGCATCAATCAATGATGAAATTGACCGTCTCCGTTTGCGGGCGACGAGCGCGTTGTTGAGCGGCGACAAGAATGTAATTGTCGTAGCATCGGTGAGTTGTATCTATGGCATCGGAGCGCCGGATGAATGGGCCAGCCAGATTGTCGTGATCAGGAAAGGGGAAAAGCTCGAGCGCAACGACTTCCTCCGCAAACTGTTGAACATCTTTTATATGCGGAACGATTTCGAGTTCGTGCGAGGTACGATGCGCGTTCGGGGTGATGTCGTGGAGGTGATTCCGGCGTATGAAAACGAAGAGGCAATCCGCGTCGAGTTCTTTGGTGATACTATCGAACGGATATCTTACATCAACAAAACAGACGGAAAGGTCCTGGCCGAGACTGACTATGAAGTAATTTATCCCGCCAAGCAGTTCGTTACATCCAAGGAGACGCTGGAGAAAGCGTACAAGGGAATCGAGCAGGAACTCGAAGAACGCCTTGAGGAACTCCGCCGACTCGGCAAACTCGTCGAAGCGCAGCGGCTTGAACAGCGGACACGCTTCGACCTCGAGATGATGAGGGAGGTCGGGTATTGTTCGGGTATTGAGAACTACTCCCGTCACATTGCGGGACGTCCCCCCGGCTCACGTCCTTCATGTCTTTTCGACTATTTTCCTGAAGAGTATCTGCTGGTCATTGATGAATCCCATGTCACGGTTCCGCAAATTGGCGGGATGTATCACGGTGATCGTTCCCGAAAGCTCACGCTTGTGGAGTATGGGTTCAGGCTTCCCTCGGCTCTCGACAACCGTCCTTTGACATTTGATGAATGGGAACAAATGGTCGATCAGGTGATCTATGTGAGCGCAACCCCGGGCGACTACGAACTGCAGAAGGCGAAGGGAGTCGTCGTCGAGCAGGTCATCAGGCCGACAGGGCTTGTTGATCCCGAAGTCGAAATACGTCCCGTTAAGAATCAGATCGACGACTTAATTGCGGAAATCCGGACGCGGACTGAACGGAAAGAGCGCGTGCTTGTGACAACTCTTACGAAGCGGATGGCTGAAGACCTGACAGACTATCTCGTCGAAATCGGGGTGAAAGTCCGGTACATTCACTCTGAAGTCGATGCGCTGGAGCGGGTTGAAATTTTACGGGATCTCCGTCTCGGTGATTTCGACGTACTTGTTGGGGTCAATTTGTTACGAGAGGGGCTTGATCTGCCCGAGGTGTCGCTTGTCGCTATTCTCGATGCTGACAAGGAGGGTTTTCTCCGCTCCGAAAAGTCCCTGATTCAAACTGCGGGCCGGACAGCCCGCAATGTGAATGGTCGCGTCATTATGTACGCCGATACGATGACCGGCTCCATGCAGCGAATGATGGAGGAAACGAAGCGCCGTCGCGAGAAACAAATGAAGTACAATCAGGCACATGGCATCACGGCAAAGACTGTCTACAAATCGGTGAATGAGGTCTTGGCAGCCACGGCCGTTGCTGATGTAAAGGCGGAACGTGATGCCCGGCGTGAACGCCAGAAGATGCCGATGGTAGCCGAAAGTGTTGTCCGCTATTTGACACCGGACCAACGAAAAGACCTTATCGAGGAACTGCGCTCCGAGATGTTGAAGGCTTCAAAAGACCTGGAGTTTGAGCGGGCGGCGCAGCTCCGAGACGAGATTACCAAGCTCGAAGCGATGAAGCAATCCGACAAGAAAAGCAAGAAGAGCTAGCCTCCACTACTTCTGCGGGCGTATGTCGCGTTCTTCTCTTTCCATGATCCGTACACTTATACAGCCTCTATACGAGTTTCTGTATCCCCCCGCGTGCCTTGCGTGCGACGCATTCCTTGATGAAACAACCTCAAAGATCTGTCCCTCATGCTTCGGTTCCATCCGGCCCATCGCAATGGATGATGAGTTATACTGTGAGATGCGAATGCGGCTCACCTCGGGCGGGCACGTGTCCGGGCTTGCGTCGGCATTTCATTTCGAAAAGCAGGGAACACTCCAGACACTCATTCACGAACTGAAGTATATGGAGATGACGGTAAACGGTGTCGAGTTGGGGAAGTTCACCGGCGAAGCGGTCCTGAAGAAGCTTGCGGGCATCGAATTAGACGCTGCGATTCCCGTTCCCCTGCATCCAGCTAAAAGGCGTGAGCGGGGGTATAATCAAAGCGAGTACATCGCAAAGGGGATCAGCAGAGTTACCGGACTGAGACTCCTTCCCGATGCGATACAAAGAGTCCGGAACACCCGCTCCCAAACTTCCCTCACGCTCGAAGAGCGTAAAGAGAATGTCGATGGCGCCTTTTCCATCTCACAAAAACAAATCGGGAGCATTCGGGGGAAGAACCTTCTGCTTGTCGATGATGTGATCACGACCGGTGCAACGATCATAGAGGCAGCAAGGGTGTTGAAGTCACACGGTGCGGGAGATGTCTATGCCGCTTCAATTGCGCTTGCCGACCACGCGCAGGACGTTCCAGGCCAGGCGTCAGGCGGAATTTCAACGGTTTGACATTCAAGGCATTTCTTGGTATTTTGATGCGGGTTTTTTGAGGATTTTGCTCTGATTCCGCACAAATCTCGACCATTGTTCCCCTTTTGAATACTTACCCGGAGGATTTTCATGGCAGTTAAAATCGGCATTAATGGATTCGGACGCATCGGCAGACTTGTTTTCCGCCGGCTGATGCAAACCAAGGAATTTGAGGTCGCAGCAATCAATGACATTACAGACGCTCAGACACTGGCGTACCTTCTCAAGTATGACTCCGTGCACGGCAAGTACGCCGGCGAAGTAAAAGCTGACGGCGACGCCATTGTGGTGGATGGAAAAAGGTTTAAGGTCACGGCCGAGAAGGATCCGGCAAAGCTCCCGTGGAAGGAACTCGGCGTTGATCTCGTAATTGAAGGGACAGGCGTGTTCACGAGCCGTGACAAGCTGAACCTGCACATTCAGGCAGGCGCAAAGAAAGTTCTTCTCACAGCCCCCGCCAAAGACGAAATCGATGCCACGGTCGTGCTGGGCGTGAACGACAATGTTCTGACCGGTAAAGAACAATTCGTCTCGAACGCATCCTGCACCACCAATTGCCTTGCCCCGATGGTGAAAGTGTTGAACGACGCGTTCGGCGTCGAGAGTGGCTTCATGACGACAATTCACTCCTATACAAATGACCAGCGTTTGCTCGACTTGCCGCACAAAGATTTGCGTCGCGCCCGTGCAGCGGCTCTGTCCATCATTCCGACGACGACCGGCGCCGCGCGCACAGTTGGCAAGGTTATTCCCGAATTGAAGGGCAAGCTCGACGGACATTCGCTCCGTGTCCCGACTCCTGATGCATCGATTACGGACTTCGTCTGTACATTGAAAAAGGCCGCCACCAAAGACGAAATCAATTCAGCTTTGAAGAAAGCGGCGGACACCACAATGAAGGGCATCTTGCAGTATACCGAAGATGAAATCGTTTCGGCTGACATTATCGGCAACACACATTCCTGTATCTTGGACTCAAAGCTCACCATGGCATACGGAACGACCGCCAAAGTATTTGGTTGGTATGATAATGAGTGGGGTTTTTCGTGTCGTGTTGTAGACTTGCTGAAGAAAATCGCCTGACGATAGCGAGGAAACCATTTTCCGCCTGCCTGCCACTGAAAGAGGGGCGGGCAGGCTTTTGTGTCTAAACAGAGGAACACATGCAGACCAAGACTATTGACGATATTGACCTGAAAGGGAAGAAAGTCCTCGTCCGCGTCGACTTCAATGTCCCGATGTCGGACGATCTGAAAATCACTGACGATAAACGCATTATGGAATCGCTCCCTACCATCCGCAAGATTATGGATGAAGGGGGGATTCCGATTCTCATGAGTCACCTGGGCCGCCCGAAGGGGAAGCCTGTGCCGGAATACTCCTTGAAACCGGTCGCTGACTACCTGGGGACGCTGTTGAGCGTTTCCGTAACATTCGCCCCCGACTGTGTCGGAAAGGCAACCAAGCAGATGGTGGACGGCTTACGGCCGGGGGATGTTATGATGCTTGAGAATCTGCGCTATCACGCCGAGGAAGAAAAGAACGATCCGGGGTTTGCCAAGGAACTCGCAAGCTTCGGAGATGTCTATGTCAATGATGCCTTTGGTACGGCGCACCGGGCGCACGCCTCGACGGAGGGAGTGACAAAGTTCGTCCGACCCAGTGTCGCCGGTTACTTGATGCGGAAGGAAATCGAATATCTCACGCAGGCCGTCGGCTCACCCAAACGCCCATATGTAGCAATACTCGGCGGAGCGAAGATCTCGGGCAAAATCGATGTCATACAAAATCTTCTTCCTAAAGTCGACGTCCTTGTAATAGGTGGCGGTATGGCATTTACTTTCTTCCGCGCCCAGGAGTTGGAAGTTGGTGATTCGCTTGTTGAGCAGGAAAAAGTCACCCTCGCGAAAGAAATTCTGGAGGAAATCCGGGCGAAGAACCGCCGGGTAATTCTGCCGGTTGATTGCGTGATAGCGGATAAGTTCGACAACAACGCCCAGCGAAAAACAGTCCCTGTGACAAAGATCCCCTCTGGGTGGCGGGGACTTGACATCGGTCCCGAGACCGTTAAGCTGATCAAGCTCGAACTCAAGAACGCCAAGACTATTGTCTGGAATGGCCCGATGGGAGTATTTGAGATGTCGAACTTTGCAAACGGCACGCTTGAAGTTGCCAAGCTGTTGGCAGAAGCGACCGGGAACGGGGCAATAACTATTGTCGGTGGTGGAGATTCTGCCGCAGCAGTTGCCCAAATGGGGTACGAGGCCTCAATTTCACACGTTTCGACCGGCGGCGGTGCCTCGCTCGAATTGCTCGAGGGAAAGACACTTCCCGGACTTGCCGCTCTCGACCAACAGTAAGCGAACCAATTGGCAGGCGATACTGTTTTAGGCTTTACGACACACAACTAAACAAAGACATCTTGTTCATGGCATACTTTGGTCCATCGGGAATGGGAGGGCGATTCCACCGTCCGAGTTTCTTCGGAGGGTTCACGTTCTTTCCCCCTGTCATCAAATGGCTGCTCATTAGTAACACTGCCATTTGGTTGCTGATGGCCTTCTTTCTTGCTCCATTCAAATTGGGCGGCCTTGCGATCGGCGAAGACTCTGGAATTCTTACCAGATTGCTGGCTCTCTGGCCGATAGGCGGCAACTTCTGGCCGTGGCAGTTGTTCACCTACATGTTTCTGCATGGTGGCCTCGGGCATCTCTTCTTCAATATGTTCGCTCTCTGGATGTTCGGCATGGAGCTGGAAAACCTCTGGGGGTCGAAACGGTTCCTCACCTATTATATCGCCTGCGGGCTCGGCGGTGCCGTGGCAAATCTGTTCGTAGCTCCCTTGCTTGGACAAGCAGCACCGACCGTCGGTGCTTCAGGTGCGGTGTTCGGTGTTCTTGTCGCCTTCGGAATGTTGTTCCCTGATCGCCCCATATACCTTTACTTCCTACTCCCGATCAGAGCGAAGTATTTCATCTCGGCGTACATTGTTCTTGAGTTGTTCTTCGGCGTTACAGGTAGTTCTTCCGGTGTTGCCCACTTTGCCCATCTTGGCGGAGCCGCTGTCGGATTTATCTACACGATCATGTTGATGCGAGGAATAACGTTTGGTGATGTGTGGGACCAGATCAGGGGAGTGCCGTCCGAGGCCTACAGGAAGCCTCGGTCCTCAGTGGACGATGAGATCCAGGACGCAAAGTTCTTCGACATCAAGACAGGGGGACCGATCGAAAAAGAGGATGAGTTGAACCAGGAAGTCGTCGACGCAATTCTTGACAAAATTAATAGAAGCGGATACCAGAGCCTGACCGACGAGGAGAAACGGATTCTCAGCGAGGCCAGCAGGAAAATTCACTAGTAGCAGGAGATCATGGAAATACCCGTTCTTAACCTTACAGAACAAGCCCCCGTTGCTCCGCATCCGACATACAAAGTCGGCGTACGGAGACAGACGCGGCAAGTGGTCATTGGCGGCATCAAGGTCGGCGGCGGTGCCCCGATCAGCGTGCAGACTATGACGAAAACAAAGACGAGCGATGTTGAAGGAACCGTCAAGCAGATCATTGATGCAGCAGAGGCTGGTTGCGACATCGTCCGCGTCACGGTGAATGACAAGGAGGCGGCCGATGCGATGAAGGAAATCGTCCGGCAATCTCCGATTCCGGTTGTCGCTGACATTCACTTCAATCATATCTTCGCATTACAATCGATTGATGCCGGAGTCGCCAAAGTCCGGATCAATCCCGGCAACATCGGTCACAAAAGCCGTATTTACGAAGTCTTGACTGCAGCGAAAGAGAAGGGGGTCCCGATCCGCATCGGCGTCAACTCAGGATCGCTCGAGGAAGATATTCTGGAAAAGCACGGCTACCCGACTGCCGAGGCATTGTATGAGAGCGCTATGCGCCACGTGGGGATCTGCGACGAGTTCGGTTTCAGGGATGTGATCATCTCCGTGAAATCCACCGACGTACGATTGATGATCGAAGCATACAGGCTCGTGGCCGAACGGACGGATATCCCGTTGCACCTCGGCGTCACCGAGGCCGGAACGACAAGGATCGGCACAATCAAATCGGCTGTCGGTATCGGGACTTTGCTCGCTGAGGGAATTGGCGACACGATACGTGTGTCACTTACCGATGAGCCCGTGAAAGAAGTCGAAGTCGGGAAAGAGATTCTCCGTTCCCTGGGCCTTGCGACACGCAACGTGGAGCTGATTGCCTGTCCGACCTGCGGCCGCCTCGAAGTTGACCTCTTCGGCATCATGGCGCAGCTTGAGGAGCGCCTCGAAGGGGTGAAGAAACCGGTAAAGGTTGCTGTCCTCGGGTGTGTTGTGAACGGACCGGGCGAAGCGAGTGAAGCGGACATCGGCATCGCGGCGGGGAAGGGCGTCGGCATTCTCTATCGCAAAGGTGAAGTAGTGCGGAAGGTGAAAGAATCCGAGATTGTTGATGTGATTGTCGAAGAAGTGATGAAGTTCCAACCGGAAAGCGACAACTGAAATTAGCGAGCCGGTTATGATTTCGTTGAAAAGCCCGCCTCAAAAGGCGGGTTTTTCGTTTATTTTGACGCCAAAGTTGGTATATTGTGAGTGAGAAATTCGATCCAACATCCCAACGCAATCCCGGCTTGAGTCCTCAACAAGACATTCCCGCAATTCGTGTAGGCATTTTTCAGAGTTCAACTATCAAGTTTGTTCTGGATGGAGCGTTTTCCTGCAACGACAAGTCAGGCATTGTTACCGGTCCGTGCAGCGCAACACTCTCGGAAGGGAAGGTCGCACTCCAGATCAACGGAGTTGATGTCTGCTCATCCTCCGAACTTTTTCTCTCGCCGTGTGAAGTATCTTCATCTTTTGTCCTCAACGATGTAGTTATCGGCATCGACTTTCATTGGGAGCGGAAAGAAGATCAACGCTTTACCGGGGCATTGCGGCTTATTCCCTCCGGTGACCGCGTGTACGCTGTGAATGTTGTGAGTATTGAGGACTACCTGACCAGTGTCATTTCGTCGGAGATGAGCGCCGGTAGCTCGTTGCATCTCCTGAAGGCTCATGCCGTTACATCGAGAAGCTGGCTCCTTGCCCAACTCGAAAAATCCCGTCGTCTGAAATCCGGCGCAAGCTCGTATCAGTCTCTTGTCGAAACATCGGCGGAGCGCATCCGTTGGTATGACAGGGAAGACCACGAGTTGTTTGACGTATGTGCCGATGACCATTGCCAACGGTATCAGGGGATCACAAAGGCGTTCACGCCAGCCGTGCAGGATGCCGTGCAATCGACTGCAGGTACGGTCGTCAAGTATCAGGGACATATTTGTGATGCCCGGTTTTCAAAGTCATGCGGCGGCATAGTAGAGGAATTCCAGAATGTCTGGGAACCGGTTCGCTATCCCTACCTTACTTGCGTAGTGGATTCCCGCGCTGGTGGAACGCCTCCGGATTTTTCAGACGAGAAGAACGCCGAACAATGGATCAGGTCAACACCGGAAGTCTACTGTAACACGACGGACAAGCGTATTCTCTCACAAGTTTTGTTGAAGTATGATCAAGAGACTGCCGATTTCTTCCGATGGCAAGTGGAGTATACCCAGGAAAAACTCGCCGATATCATCCGGCGCCGCAGCGGTATAGACTTCGGTGCAATTGTGGACTTGATTCCGGTCGAACGGGGGGTATCCGGGCGGCTGACAAAGCTCAAAGTAGTTGGAACGAAGAAGAGTCTTACGATTGGAAAAGAGCTTGAAATCCGGCGTACACTCTCCAATTCCCATCTCTACAGCTCTGCGTTGGTGATCGATGCCTTGAATCGTTCGAATGGCATCCCCGCAAAGTTCGTCCTGCATGGAGCGGGGTGGGGACACGGTGTCGGGCTCTGTCAAATCGGGGCCGCGGTGATGGGAGAACGAGGGATTCCGTACGAAGGTATCCTTTCACACTATTTTCCGAATACCACGTTAGAGAAGATCTACTAAAGGGAGTACCATGATTCTCCGCACCAGTATCCTGTTCCTGACATTTCTGTTTCTCGAGAATCACGCGTTGACTCAGACGCCTGACCCGGCAAATTTCATTCTCCTCGTTGTGCCTGAAGCAGATACCGTTACGACGACGACGTCCACATACCGGCTATCGGCAAGCACCAACCGGGGCAACAGCGTGACAGTTAACGGCAAGCCGCACCGGGTTTATGACTCCGGTGCGTTTTGCGGAAAGCTTAACGTCAGCATCGGCGAGAATGTTTTCACGATTGTCAGCACTAATCCCTCCGGCAGTTCGGCGACGAAGCAATTCGTGATCGTCCGCCCCAAACCGATGGAATCCACCCGGGCCGACACACTTATGTTGGAAGATGCCCTGATGCAGCCGACACAGGACATGTGGCTGATGGAAGGTGATATTCTGCAGGTGCAAGTTAAAGGAACGCCGGGCATGCGTGCTACATTCATGAACGGCCTGCCGATGAAGGAGCGCCCAACCTCTCAAACACGCGGCATTGCCGGAATCTACCGCGGGACATATAAAGTTAAAGCTTCCGATACGCTTCTCAGTCAGCGCATAACATTCCAGCTTGAGGATGGTGCGGGGAACGCTGTCACGCGCTCTACCTACGCGAAGGTGTCTTTCAAGGCGCACCAGCTTCCATTGGTTGGCGTCACGAAGGGTGACCGTCCATATCTGAACACGGGACTTGGAGATGACAGACTTGGCGGCCACAAGTTCTCGATCATGAATCCCGGCATACGCATGAAGATTACGGGAAAGGTCGGCAATATGTACCGTGTGGCCCTGACCGACAATCAGGAAGTATGGATCGAAGACTCCTATGTGGAGTTGCAGCCGGAGGGGACGTTCTTTCCCTCCTCGTTAACCGGGAACATCACTGTCATGCCCGAGGGTCGCCACGATGTCGTGACAGTGTCATTGAGTGACAAGCTTCCGTATTCAACATTCCAGGAGGTTCATCCCGGCAGGATTATGGTTGATATTTACGGTGCCACATCAAACACGAATTGGATCACCGAACATCTCAGGACGCGGGAGATCACACGTGTGCATTATCGTCAGGAGGCGAAGGGGGTTTTTCGAGTGATCATAGAGTTGAAGAACAAGCAGCTCTGGGGATACGAGATCGACTACGAGGGGACGAGCCTCAAGATCAGAGTCAGGCCTCAACCGGAACGCCTTCGACTCCGTGATCTGACGATCGCGATCGATGCAGGACACGGCGGCGAGAACCGCGGTGCTCTCGGGTCGACCGGAGCACTGGAGAAAGATGTGAACTTTGCGATCGTCCAGCACATGAAACGAATACTGGAGCGTAAGGGAACCAAAGTTATTCTCACGCGTACGGATGACACGAATCCCCGTATGACCGAGCGCTTCTTTACAGCTTATCGGGGTGGCGCAGACATGCTCATCAGCATTCACGCGAATTCCATCGGCTTGACAACCGACCCCGCCGATACAAGGGGAGCGGGGGCATTCTACAAGCATATCGCCTATAAATCCTTGTCGGACTTCATTTTGCGGGAAGTTCTCAGAACGGGTCTCGATACCCTTGGGACTGTGGGCAGCTTCAACTTTGCCCTTAATGGTCCGACCGAGTTTCCTACATCGTTGGTGGAAACAGCGTTCATTTCAAATCCCGAGGACGAAATGAAGCTGCTTGACGATGATTTCCGCGAGAGACTTGCGAAACGAATCATCGACGGCATTGATGAGTTCCTTGATTATTGTGATGATTGATGCACCACATATTCTATCGCAGCCGACCCTGCGCGGCAGGCCGGTCATCATCCGCATGTGGACCCAACAGGATATTCCCATCGTGCGTGAACGCGCCATCGAGATCTGGCGGGCAACGTACGGTTCATTCATTCCGGACAAGGATCTTGTGCTGTTTCATCAGACTCTTTTTTCTGAAGAGCGTTTGCTGGAGTACATCTCATCGCCGGATTTGTGCGGGTTCCTTGCCGAGGTGGATGGGGAAACCGTCGCCTTTGCCAAAACATATTACGCGGCTTTGGAGTCCAATTTCTACTTGAGTTCATTGTACGTTCTGCCGGGATTCCAGGGAATGGGCATAGGCAAGGCAATGTTGACGGTAAGTGAAGACATCGGTCTTGCGCACGGGGCCGATGAAGTGTGGCTCGGTGTCATGAAACAGAACGAAAAAGCACTGCATTGGTACATGCAACTGGGATTTGAATTTGTACGTGAGGCCCCGTTCATGATGGGCGGGACTTCAGTTCCCCATCTCATTGGATTCAGAACAATCAACCGGACATTACATGAGTAATCAATCTCCAGCGTACCGTAATCCTTGGTCATGGGTTCCGACGCTCTACTTCGCGCAAGGCATCCCGTATGTCGTTGTCATGACGGTATCTGTGATCATGTACAAACGTCTCGGTATTTCCAACACAGACATTGCGCTCTACACAAGCTGGCTTTACCTTCCCTGGGTGATCAAGCCGCTCTGGAGCCCGGTTGTTGATCTGTTCAAGACAAAGAGGTTTTGGATCGTTATTCTACAGCTGGTGATAGGGGCATCACTGGCATCGGTTGCCTTGACGATTCCCGTACCCGGCTTCTTTCAATGGACACTGGCGGTTTTCTGGCTGATGGCATTCAGTTCGGCGACGCATGACATAGCGGCGGATGGTTTCTACATGCTGGCGCTCAAGGAGCACGAGCAGGCAGCTTTCGTGGGAGTCCGCAGCACGTTCTATCGGATTGCAATGATTACGGGACAAGGGGCTCTGGTAGTTCTTGCAGGATATTTCGAGACTTCAACGGGAAGTATTCCACTGGCGTGGACGATAACATTCGGAGTGATAGCTGCCCTCTTTATTCTCTTCTTCATCTACCATTCCTTTGTGCTTCCCCGTCCGGTTGCAGACGTGGAACGCGCCGCTGATGCCGCTCTGAATAGGAAGTTGCTTCAGTACCTCGGATTCGTACTTGTGTTCATTCCCGTTCTGCCGTTCTACATTCTCCTTGTGTGGATTGCACCCCTCTTTCGTTGGGATGCACGGGCCGTTATGCACAAGCTGCCATTCAGCGACAACCCGTTCTCTGAAACAATTGTCAACTTTCTCACAAAAGACGGGATCGGTCTTACCCTTGCGTTCTTGTTTCTGTTCCGCTTCGCTGAAGCCCAACTCGTCAAGCTGGCCTCGCCGTTTCTTCTCGACAAGGGAGAGGTGGGGGGGCTTGCGCTCAGCACGGGTGAGGTTGGATTTGTATACGGAACGGTAGGGGTAATCGCCTTGACGCTCGGGGGACTGCTCGGGGGCTACGTTATTTCGCGTCAAGGACTTAAGTTCTGGCTGGTGTGGATGGTTCTCGCAATCAATATTCCCGATGCCGTTTATGTCTATCTCGCTTATACCTTGCCGACTGATTTTCTGATTATCAATACAGCAGTGGCCATCGAGCAGTTCGGTTACGGCTTCGGCTTCACAGCATATTTGATGTACATGATCTATGTGTCGCAAGGGGAGCATAAAACAGCCCATTATGCGTTGTGTACCGGGTTCATGGCGCTGGGAATGATGCTTCCCGGCATGATCAGCGGATGGATACAGGAGCAGTTGGGTTACCAGCATTTCTTCGTCTGGGTGATGATTGCGACGATTCCGAGCTTTCTCGTCGCTATGGTGATCAAAGTCGATCCGGAATTCGGCAAGAAAAAATCTGAATAAGGAAGGATACAGTATGCCAAAACCTATCACTGCGTTTCTGCCCTACAGCGGGCAGCAGTTCACGAAAACTACGATTGAACAATTGCAGCAATCGGGACTTGTTGAGAGAGTTTTTCTCTTCGTCACCGGCACTGATGATGTTCATGTCCCCGGATGCGATTCAATTGCCGTTCCTTCGCTTACCGGTTCGAAAGCGATGAGCATGATGGCCCGAAAAGCCTCGACTCCTTACACGATGCTCATCCTTCACGATACGGAGATTGACTTCGGACAATTCGGAGTTGATCGCTTTGCGGGGACAGCGCGCTCCACGGATGCAGGCATGGTGTATTCGGATTATTATGACATCAAGCTTGGCGTCCGCACTCCGCATCCGGTGATCGATTATCAGCTCGGGAGTGTGCGGGACGATTTTAATTTCGGTTCGGTTGTTTTGCTGGACTCGGCCCGCTTGAAAGAGGCAGCGGCACAACTTGCCGGAACAGAGTACCTCTACGCCGGCTGGTATGCGATAAGGCTTGCTGTTTCCCGCGCGGCGCAACTGTTGAGAATCGGTGAGTTCCTTTACAGCAAGATTGAGAGCGACTTGCGCAAATCCGGAGAGAGACAGTTCGACTATGTCGATCCTCGCAACCGTCAAGTGCAGATCGAAATGGAAATCGCCGCAACTGATCATCTCCGGAAGATCAAGGCATATCTCAAGCCACAGTTCAAGGAAGTCAATCTCAAGCAGCAGAACTTCCCAAATGAAGCATCTGTCGTTATCCCGGTCAGAAACCGTGTCAAGACGATCGGCGATGCAGTTGAATCTGTGCTCCGCCAGTCGGCGAACTTTCCATTTAATCTGATCGTTGTGGACAACCACTCTTCTGACGGCACTACCGAGTTATTGCGTGGATTTGCCACGCGTGACAACCGTCTTGTCCATATCATTCCGACACGACAGGATCTCGGCATTGGTGGATGCTGGAATGAAGCTGTTCATCATCACTCATGCGGCAGGTTTTCTGTGCAGCTCGACAGCGATGACTTGTATAAGGACGAGACAACACTGCAGCGCATAGTCGACACGTTTCACGCTGAAAAATGCGGCATGGTAATCGGGTCGTATCAAATGACGAACTTCAAGCTCGAGGAAATTCCGCCGGGCGTAATCGATCACAAAGAGTGGACGCCCGACAACGGCAGGAATAACGCCTTACGCATCAACGGGTTAGGGGCGCCTCGTGCGTTTTTTACTCCCCTGCTTCGTGAGATCAAGGTACCGAACGTCAGCTACGGCGAAGATTATGCAGTCGGTCTGGCGATCTCCCGTGAATATCAAATCGGGCGCATCTACGAACCGGTGTATTTGTGCAGGAGATGGGAAGGAAACTCCGATGCCGATCTCGACATCACAAAGCAGAACCAGTTCAATTTGTACAAGGACAAGGTCAGGACGTTCGAAATTCTTGCCCGGCAGGAGTTGAACAGGAAAACCAAAGCCTCGCCTCGCAAGCGATCTGTTGCGAAGCGCAAACCCGCAGCCAAAAGAAAACGGAAGTAGCTTCCATGTCACGTACTTTGATTCTCACGTCGTCTGAACTAAAGCGATACACAAGCGAGACCGATCTTGCGTCTCAGGCGCACGCTCTTCTCGATCAACAACAAGAGACGTGGGAGTTGCTGCGCAACGGCTACAACAGTCTCGAATCCGTGCAAACGAAGAAATTCGAACTTGAATCTCTGACCCTCCGTGTGCAGTTCAATCCCGGCCGGCTTACATCATCTTCAGCGAAAGTCGATGACAAGTCCATCCGTGAGCGGAAGTGCTTTCTTTGTCTCGATCATCTTCCCCCGGACCAGCGGGGCATTGCGTTCGGTGACGAGTATATTATTCTCTGCAATCCTTTTCCGATTTTTCCCGAGCACTTCACGATTCCACACGTTGAGCACATTCCGCAATCGATTTCGGCGTCGTTTACCGCCCTTCTGGAACTAAGCGAAAAGCTTGCGGGGCGGTACACGGTGTTCTATAACGGACCTAAGTGCGGGGCATCGGCGCCGGATCATCTACATTTCCAGGCAGGCATTAAAGGCTTCATGCCGATTGACTACGAATACGATGCAATAATCACGGGCGTGGGAGAGAAGCTGGCCGATATTGACGGCTTGCTTGTGTTCGCTGCGGGCAAGATGCTTCGCAAGTTCATTGCCATTGAGGGTGATGAGCCGTCGGATATCACCGCAGTATTCAAGGAAGTGTACCAAGCAGCGGCTGAGCTTTCCGGTCACGACGACGAGCCGATGATGAATATTCTCGCCTCGTATGATGAAGGTGAGTGGCGGGTGGTGATCTTTCCGAGGAAGAAACACCGGCCGTCTTTCTTTTTCGAAGAAGGAGACGGCAGGATTCTCATCAGTCCGGCGGCGGTTGATCTCGGGGGAGTTGTTATCACTCCTGTCGAAAAGGACTTTCACCGAGTCGATGAGCGTGTGATAGAGACGCTCTTCCGAGAAGTATGTTTACCACCTGATGAGTTCGACCGCCTCGCGGTGACTGTTGCGCATCGTTTGCAGCGCCTCAAAACAGGCTGATCACATGCCGAACTTTACTCCTGCAACTTCAAGCGGATTCTGCAGATTGAACCCGAACAACCCGGGATTGTCGCAAATGACGGCCGCCGAGACGATATAGAAAACGTAGTTATACGTTTCCCTTGGCAGCTTATCCTTGTACTGCTTGAAGAACGTCCAGAAGTTCCTTTCCCGCGGATTATGCGGCATCTTGCGAACCAGTCCCCGCACAACATTGTGACCCCAATTGTAGGACGCCATCACAAGCAGGCCCGATGCCTGCGCTTCAGTGTTATAGATGTCGCTGATGTAACGCGCCGCTGCGACTGTTGACTTTCTGAAATCGTGCCGCTCGTCTGCCGGGTCATAACGGGGCAACGCCGCCAGAGGGCCCGTCTTCAGCCCGTACTGGGTGGCTGTCGTTGCGATGAACTGCCACATCCCTTTGGCAACGCCGAAGCGTGTCTGCGGGCCCACTTGCTCGACAATGAAATCACTCTCTTGAAGGCCGAGGAAATAGAAATGAGGTGGCAGGTTGTGTTCCATCATTGTCGAGGCAATGAACTTTGAGTAGCCCTTCTCTTCTGCGCGCGCAACGGCCTGGCGCAGACGGGGGGACTTTTTCCACTCGTCGATGTAGCGCTTCACTTCCGTCACGAAATCCTTAGGCATGTTCACTTCGCATTCCCCGAACATGCGTGCCACGCGCAGGATGGCTTTTTCCCTGTCGCTCGCCGCTTCATAGATCCCGAGCTCCTTTATGAATGCGTCATACTTGTCCTGCAATTCACGCCGCCGAGTTGTGTATTTTGCCGCCTCCTGTTTCAACATTTCGTCGTCGGACCGGGCGATTCGTTGCACAAGCGCCGCATGATCAAGATCCATTTGCTTAATCTGATAGAAAATATCTTCGGCGAGTGTCCTGACCTTTTCAAGCTGAATGCTCTGAAAATACGAGTAGACCCCGAACCCGATGGCGACTACTGCAACCCCTGCAATGATCATTAGGTAGAGTTTCCGCTGCTTCGAGCTGACCCGCTTGAATGCCTTGCGCACCATTTGCGTATGTTGACCGGCAGGGGCGTTCGTGTCCCCGAAATAATGTTTGATGATGCCCGAGAGTGAGGGGTCCTGTTCTTGAGCCGGTCGGGTGGGATCGGGCGTCTCGTTTCCGTGCGTAGAGAAATGGATAACCGGGCCGTCGGCGCCGAGTCCGATACGTGTGCTGGCAGTGAGGGGAACTTTCTCGATCCGTATGCCATCCTTGAATGATCCGTTCGTGCTCTGCTTGTCGTGATACCACCATCGTCCATCGGTGAATTCCACGTTTGCATGCACACGGCTTACGGCGGTGTTCTGCAGACGGACATCACACTCTTCGCCACGTCCGATCGAGAAGTTGCTCTTGAAAAGATACTCTTTTGTTTTTGTGGGATCGCGCTCTATGCGGAGGGCAAGTGGAGTTGGCGTGTTGTCGTCCGAACCTTTGGTAAATTTGGTGTCCATGAAGCACCCCTCCGAATCTGTGAACGGAATGGCCGGTAACTATTCGGCAAGCGAACTTGGCTTCCCTTGCGGGAGAGCCCTAATAAAGGTGGTATCTCTTCGACTTTGCCCTGAACGTCTCCACGTCGCGGGTCAGCAATGACTTGATATCGTCGTACATCATGCGTCGAATAAATTGCTTCCGCACTTTGTCCGTACCGCAGACTTTGTCGAACATTGTCAGCCGGGAATTGTCGGCGAGCGCAAAGGGGTTTTTGTCGGGATAGAGCTGGTGATGTGCCTGCATCAGCAAGAACTGAATGCTCATCAGATTGACTTGGGCGTAGTCAGTGAAGTAGATCTGCACCCCATGGAGAGATTTGTCCTTGTGCTTTCCGTAATAGGGTTTGAACGTGAGGGGCCTGAAGAGAACGCCGGGGATGTCGAGAGCCGTGAGCTTGTCCGCGAGAAGCTTTGCATTGATCCATTCGGCGGCGAACACGTGAAACGGAAACGTGTAGCCCACACCTTCCGAGATGACTCCCAACTCGCCCAGGATGCCGACGCTGACATAATGCAATGATGAATTTACTTCGGGTATATGCGGTGAAGGGGGAACCCACGGAAGGCCCGTCTCAAAAAAAGTCATTGTCCGGTTCCATCCCTTCATCGGGATCACGGTCAACTTGCATTGTTTCCCTCCGTCGAGCATACGTTCCGCGTTGAGCATCTGCGCAAGTTCGCCGCAAGTCAACCCGTACACATACGGCACAGCATATTGACTGACGAACGATTCGAATCCCTTCTCCACGACATTTCCCTCGATCTTGATTCCGCCCAGCGGATTGGGACGATCGAGCACTACAAATTCGATTCCCTGTTCCGCCGCAGCTTCCATTGCAAGTCCCATTGTGCTAATGTACGTGTACGAGCGCGCACCGATATCCTGGATGTCGTAGACGAGAACGTCAATTCCCTCTAACATCTCCGGAGTTGGCTTGCGTGTCTTGCCGTAGAGGGAAAACATCGGCAACCCTGTGGCTGAATCAACAGCGTGCTCAATTTTGTCCCCAGCCGAGTAGTTCCCCCTGACACCATGTTCCGGTCCAAAGAGGGCAACAAGCTTAACATTCTTCGCTTCATTGAGAATATCAATTGTGGCTTTGAGTTTCGAATCGACACCCGTCGGGTTGGTAATAAGCCCGACCCGCTTTCCTGCAATCTGACTAAACCCCTGATCACGAAGCACTTCGATGCCCGTTTTTACTTGTGGTTGGCGGGCGCATGCCCCGGCGACCAGGATCAATGTTGAAAGGACAACTGAGCTTATCTTCATCTGAAGGTTCCTTGTGGGAGGATTATTGTTGTTCAAGGTATTTCAATGAGGTCTGAAATGCAACTGAACTTTCCGGGTGCGTTTACTCGCAGAGTTTTTTATATTGATGGCAATTCACACGGCCTGTTGCGCTGCTTTTCGATTCACAACATCCTCGTACAGTATAGTGTCAAAAACTCTGAATATGTTCTTCGTGGGCGACATCGTCGGCCAGCCGGGACTTGAACTTGCCATCACCCTCATTCCCAACTATCTGAAAAAGTACAATGTTGACCTGCTTGTCATCAACGGCGAAAATACCACTGAAGGGAAGGGGATTGCAGAAGAACATGCCAAGAAGATATTTGAGCTCGGCACGCATGTCATTACCACAGGAAACCATGTTTGGGACAGATGGGACAGCCGGAAAGTTCTGGGTGGAGACAGGCGAATACTCAGACCGTTGAACTACCCGCGTGAGAACGGCGGTAACGGTTTTATTGTTGTAGATCTGGGCGAAAAAGGGAAGGCGGGTGTGCTGAACGTGCAGGGGCGAGTCTACATGCAGCCGATCGATGATCCGTTCAAAAGCGCTGACTGGGCTCTGTCGAAAATGCACGAAGAGACCAAAGTGATTCTCGTAGATTTCCACGCCGATGCGACTGCGGAAAAGATGGCAATGGGGTGGCACCTTGATGGAAAGGTGACGGCTTGTCTCGGCACGCATACGCATACGCCGACTGCGGACGGGCGGATTCTCCCGAGAGGAACCGCTTTCATTTCGGATGTAGGGATGACCGGGCCATACGACTCCGTGCTGGGAATGAAAAAGGAACAAGCCCTCAGACGAATGACACTACAAACGCCGCATAAATACGAAGTCGCGTCTCATGATGTCAGGCTTTGCGCAGTATATGTCCAGGCTGATATGGAATCGGGGCGTGCTTTGAAGATGGAGCACGTGATCTTTCCCGCTTTTGGATGATATGGGCCACCACTAACTGAAGATAATAACACTTGCATGACAGCTCGAATCATTGACGGCAAACTGATTGCCGAAGAAATCAAAACCGAGGTACAGCGTGAAACCGAGGCGCTGAAACACGAACGCGCCGTAACACCCGGCCTCGCCTTTATTCTTGTCGGGGAGAACCCTGCGTCACAAGTTTACGTCAGGTCGAAGGGAAAAGCGTGCGAGCAGATGGGGTTCCGCTCTGTTACAGAGAAGCTTCCTGCGTCGACGCCGCAGGAAGAATTGTTGCGGATGATCAGGTCATTTAATAGTGATGCATCCATTCACGGTATTCTTGTACAACTTCCCCTCCCAAGGCACATCGATGAAAATGCAGTGATCGAAGCAATTGACTGGAAGAAAGATGTTGACGGCTTTCATCCAGTAAACGTTGGGAAGCTCGTCATTGGACAGGAGTGTCTCAGGCCCTGTACTCCTGCAGGAGTACAGGAACTCCTTATCCGGAGCGGTAATGATCCTTCCGGCAAGCATGTGGTTGTTGTTGGCAGGAGCAACATAGTCGGCAAGCCTGTCCTCAACATCCTTCTCCAGAAGCAACGCGGGGCGAACGCTGTTGTCACCATTGCCCACACCGGTGCCGCCGACATGAGCGCGTTCACACGTCAGGCGGACATACTGGTTGCTGCAATCGGCAGACCCGAGGCGATCACGGGGGAGATGTTGAAACCTGGTTGTGTCGTGATTGACGTGGGCATAAACCGTGTTGAGGACGCTACGGCCAACAACGGCTATCGCATTGTGGGGGATGTGAACTTTCCGTCAGCATCCGCTGTTGCAAGCGCAATCACGCCGGTACCCGGTGGTGTAGGCCCGATGACAATTGCAATGCTGATGAAGAATACTCTGGAAGCGGCGAAATGGCTGAGCGGGCCGGGCAAATGATTGCGGATCGAGTCCGCATAGAATATTACTTGTTCACCCGTTCCGAGGCTCAAAAACATCATCAATGAACGAAGAGGAATCAAATGAAAGAACAATACCGCAAGCAGATAATCGACATGCTTACCGTCGCTTATTGGATGGAAATGGAGACGATCATGAACTACATCGCAAACTCCGTCCATCTCGACGGCGTGCGCGCCGAGGAGATCAAGAAATCGCTAGGGGCAGATGTCGCCGCAGAACTTATGCATGCGCAGAATATCGTCCGACGGATCAAGGAAATCGGTGGTACAGCCCCCGGGTCCGCACAATTCCGGTCAAAGCAGCAGACCTTGCAACCCCCGGCCGATACAACGGATGTCGTGGCTGTCATCAAAGGTGTCATCGATGCAGAGGATGCCGCAATCGAACACTACGGGAAGCTCATCGAGCTCTGCGGCGAAGCGCACGATTATGTTACTCAGGATCTGTGTATTCAGCAACTAGGTGATGAAGAAGGGCATCGTACGGCGTTTGCCGGATACTTGAAGGAATACGCAAAGAACTGAACGAAAGCTATCTCGTTTCACCAAAACCCGACGAATCTCGTCGGGTTTTCGTTTTTGGTGAAGCTTGTAAGAGGTTTGTTCTATTGCAATTAGCTGAGAGATTTCTTATCGTTTCATCCAGATGGAAGACTTGTTCGCGCGCGGTATTGAGGAATTCAACAGGCAGTATTTCTTTGAGGCGCATGATCTGTGGGAAGAATTGTGGATGGAAACGACAGGTCAACACAGGCTCTTCTATCAAGGCTTGATTCAGACAGCTGTCGGCTTCTACCACCTTTCGAATGACAACTACAAAGGCGCGTGCAGCCAGTTCAGCAAGGCGCTATCCAAGTTAGAGCACTACCTGCCGGTGTTTCACGGAATTGACACATCATCATTGATAAACGGTGTCAGGTTATGCTTGAAGGACGCTGAGCGGCTCAGACGGGGGGAGCCCGGAAGGTTTGATGAATCGAAAATCCCACACATTGAGTGGATTTCATAATAGACGGACACCAGGATAATTACCTTTGGAGGATTTCAAATGGCAACCATGATCACGGAGGAATGCATCAATTGCGGCGCGTGCGAACCGGAGTGCCCCAACACGGCAATCTACGCCGGCGGGGTGCAGTTCGAGTACGGCGGACAGATGTATGAACCGATCTCCAACGATTTCTATTACATCGTGCCGGAAAAATGCACCGAGTGCGTTGGTCACTTCGACCAGGAACAATGCGCGGCTGTGTGCCCGGTCGATTGCTGCATCCCCGACCCGAACCACCCCGAAACGGAGGAGGAGCTCTTCGAGCGGGCAAAACTGCTCCATCCGGACAGGGAGTTTCCGGAGCTGAGCGAAGCAACGTCACGCTTCCGTAAAAACGCCTGATACGCGTACGGAGATTGTATGAGGGTCGGCCTTCGCAATGAGGGCCGACCTTTGTTGTTAGTAACCCCACGATCACACAAAAGAAAACCTGATGAAGATCGGTAACTACACAATTCATCCGCTTGAAACCGGATCATTCGCACTCGACGGCGGGGCGATGTTCGGTGTTGTTCCGAAGACCTTGTGGGAAAGAGCAATCCCGCCGGATGAAAAAAACCGGATTCCTATGGCTGCCCGGGCGTTGTTGCTCGTTGGCGAAGGCAAGGTCATCGTGATCGATGTCGGCAACGGCTCGAAGTTTAACGAGAAGCTCGCATCCATCTACAAAATCGACAACAGCCGGCACTCCCTCGTTGCCTCTCTTCATGCGCAGGGAATTTTGCCCGATCAGGTCACAGACGTCATTCTGACACATCTGCATTTTGATCACGCAGGCGGCTCAACGTTCAGGGAGAACGGAGTCGTCAAACCGACGTTTCCGAACGCCCGCTACTATGTTCAACGAGAACACTGGGAGGCGGCGAACAATCCGACGGAACGCGACCGGGCGAGCTTTTTCTCCGATGATTTTGTCCCATTGCAGGAGCACGGGCAACTCGTGTTCACCGAGGGTGAGGGAGAGATTCTTCCCGGCATTTCATGTCGTCTCTGCAACGGGCACACTCCTGCGTTGCAGGCGCCCCTGATTTCGGACGGAAGCACAACCATGCTCTACTGTGCTGATCTCATGCCCACCATTGCGCATGTACAGCTTCCGTGGATTATGGCATATGATCTGCGTCCTCTCGTTACACTCGAGGAGAAACGCCGGATTCTCAACGAGGCTGTTGATAACGGCTGGCGGTTGTTCTTCGAGCATGATGCCGACACCGAGACCTGCATGTTGCAACGCACCGAAAAAGGAATCGTCGCGGTGAGTGCGGGTAAACTGGACTGATTATGCTGCATGAGTTTGTGAATGTCGGACGACTGTCGGACCTTCCAGATAAAAGGGGAAAGTTCGTCCGCATCGATGATGAAGAAATAGCACTCTTCAAGATTGACGGGAAAGTCTACGCCATATGTAACGTCTGTCCTCATCAACACATCTCGGCTTTGCATCAAGGCGAGCTGAAGGGGCTGCATGTGACGTGCCCGATGCATGGCTGGACATATGCCCTGGACACCGGCCGCGCAGTTGGCGGAAGCGGGAATGTCTCAACATATCCCGTCAAGATTGTGGGGGAGAATATCCTGGTTGGCATCTTGCGTGATGATTGAATGGAGATGACCCAGCGGAAAACCTAATGACTGCAACTGAGAAGATAAAAGCGAAAGCTCTTGAACTCGGCTTCACGAAAGTCGGGATAGCGAAAGCGGAAGCTCTCGATGAAGAAGCTGCTCACTTGCAGGAATGGCTCAACCGAGGGTATCAGGCTTCGATGGAGTGGATGACGCGCAACAGCGGGAAGCGCACCGATCCGCGGCTGATTGTTCCGGATGCCAGATCGGTCATCTGTGTGGCGTTGAATTACTATACGCCATTCTTGCATGCCGACACGCCGGAAGCAGGCAAAATCTCACGCTACGCATGGGGGGATGATTATCACGATATTGTAGGCAAAAAGCTCAGGCACTTGTGGGAATGGTTGAAACAGGAATTCCCCGGCATCGACGGGCGGTATTATGTGGACACCGGCCCGGTGATGGATAAGGTGTGGGCACAACGAGCTGGCATTGGATGGATAGCAAAACATACGAATGTCATTACGCAAGAATTCGGATCGTGGGTATTCCTGGGGGAATTGATTACGACCCTCGAGCTTGAGTATGATTCGCCCGCGACTGACCACTGCGGTACGTGCACTCTTTGTATAGAGGCGTGTCCTACCGATGCGATTACTGAAGCCTATGTTGTTGATTCCAATAAATGTATTTCATATCTCACGATTGAACACAGGGGCGAAATCGCTGAGGAGTTAGGGAAAAAGTTCGATCAGTGGGTTTATGGCTGCGACATCTGTCAGGATGTATGCCCGTGGAACCACAAATTCTCGACAGAGACCGCCGAATCGGGCTTTCAACCGCGGGAAGGGAACCTTCAGCCGGAACTTGAACCTTGGCGTGACATGTCGCAGGAAGAGTTCAGTAAAATGTTCAAAGGCAGTCCGATTAAGCGCACAAAACTGGCAGGAATCAAGAGGAACGTTGAGACAGTGCTGGCTGCCGGGCGGGGTGGCTCCACACAACTCTGACCCTAATCCCGAACTGCCTCATCTAAAGAGTGCTCTGAAACCTATTCACGCATTACGGTTAGATCGCAAAAAGAAGAGAAGCAACTACAGGAGAACAAGTGTCAAACCATCACAAAGTCATCATCATCGGTTCGGGGCCGGCAGGTTTTACTGCAGGGTTGTACGCCGGCCGAGCCAACTTGAGCCCGGTCATTTTTGAAGGTATTCAGCCGGGGGGACAACTGACAATAACAACCGAAGTGGAGAACTATCCGGGCTTTGCGAAAGGGATCATGGGGCCCGAATTGATGGAGATCATGCGCGAGCAGGCCCATCGCTTCGGTACAACGTCCATTTACAAGGCAATTACAAAAGTCGATTTTTCACAGCGTCCCTTCAGGCTGCGGGCGGATGATGAGGAATACAGTGCCGATGCCGTCATCATTGCGACGGGCGCCTCGGCGAAAATGCTTGGCCTTCCCTCTGAAAAGGAATACATGGGATACGGCGTTTCGGCTTGCGCCACATGCGACGGGTTCTTCTTCAAGAACCAGGAGGTGATTGTGATTGGTGGAGGAGACACGGCAATCGAAGAGGCAACCTTCCTTACAAAGTTTGCCTCAAAAGTGACGATAGTGCACCGTCGGGATCAACTGCGGGCATCAAAGATTATGCAGGACAAGGCATTCAAGAATCCGAAAATTTCATTCGTTTGGGACACTGTTCTTGAAGAAGTTCTGGGTAAGAATGAAAACGGCAAAAAAGCGGTCACCGGTGTCCGGCTGAAAAATGCGAACACGGGAGCCGTTTCAGAAATGAAAGCCGACGGTGTTTTCCTCGGCATCGGCCACAAACCGAATACTGACTTGTTCAAGGGACAACTCGACATGGACGAGGTCGGGTATCTGAAACTGCAAGGACGAAGCACGCGAACGAACATCCCCGGGGTTTTTGCAGCGGGAGATGTTGCCGACAGCGTTTACCGTCAGGCTGTGACAGCGGCTGGTTCGGGTTGCGCAGCGGCCATTGATGCAGAGCGGTGGCTCGAGAGCCAGCACGACTGATGTAGGCCTTTCCGGCAATGGACGCCTGTCTCCGAATGCGGAGCGGGCGTTTTTTTTGTTCCTGCGTTTGATCCCTGCCAGTTGAGTTTCTCGCATTTCTTTCCTAATCTTGGCCATGCGCCTCGTAATTCTGCTCTTGACAACAATTTTTGCTCTTGCTGTCTCTGAGTCCTTTAGTGGAAGTCCCTTCCTGCAGAGCGATATGAAGTTCGATCGGATCTCTGTCGAGCAAGGACTTTCCAATTTTACCGTATCCTCGATTACGCAGGACAAATATGGATTTCTCTGGTTCAGCACAGAAGATGGTCTGAACCATTACGATGGCTACACATTCACGATCTACCGTCATATTGAGGGAGATTCGACCTCACTACCGGGCTCCCTCGTTTCACGTGCGTATGTCGACCGCCGTGGGGTTCTGTGGGCGTGTGTTGTTGACCTCGGCATTTCGCGATTCGATCCGCTCAAAAAGAACTTTAAGAACTACACAACTCCGTGGTGGACTGGTCCGCCGACGAGTGTAAATGTAAGTTCGTTCTTTGAAGATGACGCGGGCCGTTTGTGGCTTTGCACGAACAGAGGGATCTGGCAATATGTGCGGGAGAGTGATTCCTTTTCTCAATTCGTTCATGATTCAAGACAGGGGGAGGTTCTTGCTCATGCCGCCGTCAAGGTCGTAGATGTCGACTCGGAAGGCGTGTGGTGGATAGTCACGTTCGATCGGGGTCTCTTCAGTTACGATCCGAACTCGAATAGACTCAGGAGATACAATTCAGATGTAGATCGGCAGCTCAGTCCCCTCGATACCAGTCTGATCGCTGTCTGTGCGGATGTCCGGGGCGATGTCTGGATAGGAACGCTTAAAGGCCTCTACCGGTATCGTACATCCACGGGCACATTGGAGAACTTTCGAAGCAGGTTCAAGGGATACGACCACCTCTTTGGCGGCATCATCCTTGACGTGAGCGAAGACAGCCGTGGGAACATTTGGATCGGCACGTTTCACGGTGGCTTGTACCGCTATATTCCGTCCGCTGATACCTTTCTGAATTTCCGTCATGACCCTGATGATCCCCGCTCGCTCGTCAGCAACCGGATTGAGAACATGTTCGAGGACATGACCGGGGGAATCTGGTTCTCCTCATACCGCGCCGGCCTGAACAAGTACACTCCAGTGAGCGATCCGTTCTTCCGCTTCAGAACGGGCACGGCGAGAAGACCGGGTATCGCAGGCGAGTCAGTTTACACTATTGCGCAGGACTCTTCGGGTAATATTCTCTTCGGGACGAACGAACAGGGATTATCACTCTTCGACCCTGCAACGGGATCATACGCTCCTCATCCTGCCATAGGGGCGCCGCGCCACAACACGCTAGCAGTTGCCGTGGACAGAAAAGGTACTGTCTGGGCATCGCAGGGAACGCTCCTCAAAAAGTTGGAACCCGGCACCGGCAGGTTTGTCACGATTCCACTCCGGGGCGCAAGGCCGTTTGCTTACAACGCGCAAATCAAAACGCTGAAGTTTGATCACGCGGGCAATTTGTGGATCGGGATGGATGAGGGAGGTTTGCTGCGCATGGATGCCGGGACGCAGCGCTTCAGGCACTACCGGCACGATGTTGCCGACTCGACGTCGTTGCCATGGCCCAGTATATGGTGTGTTTTCGAAGACAGCAAGAGGAACATCTGGGTGGGGTCCTTCGGGGGCGGAATTGCCCGATACAATCCCGCGTCTGACAACTTCACGCGCTTCGTCAGCAGGCAGGATGACCCATATTCCCTGAGCGGTCAAAATATCTACTCCATCACGGAGGACGCGGACGGATACCTTTGGATTGGTACGTTTGCGCGCGGCCTCAACAGATTCAACCCCACAGATGGCAGCGTTCGCCGCTACTTCGAACGTGACGGCCTCCCGAACAATTTTGTCAAAGTTGCTCTCCCCGATGGCGAAGGAAATCTCTGGATCAGCACGGACAGAGGCATCTCAAAATTTGAGTTGCGCAACAGCACGTTTACAAATTTCTCTGTCGCTGACGGCTTGCATGGAGACGTTTTTCTGTCCGGTGCGTATTGCAAAACAGCCGGCGGCATGATGATCTTCGGCGGAAACCATGGCGCTACGGCGTTCTTTCCTTCCGGGATTGCAAAGATTCAAACTCCGCCTCCGATTGTCTTCACATCGTTTCAGGTGTTTGACAGCGACTTTCCTCTCGACGGCCCGATCAACGACGTCAGTTTGGTCCGCCTGAGCCACGACCAGAATTTTGTTTCGTTCGAGTTCTCTGCCCTGGACTACACTGCTTCCGGACGCAACCGCTACAAGTATATGATGACGGGACTCGATACAGGATGGGTTGAGGCGGGTACCCGGCGCTTTGCCCGCTACACGCATATGCCTCCCGGTGAGTTTGTCTTCAGAGTTATCGGGGCGAACAAGGACGGCGTCTGGAACGAACATGGCAGATCGATCGCGTTGGTGATAGCTCCGCCTTACTGGCAGACGTGGTGGTTTCGTGGCGCTGCTGTTCTGGTGTTCGTCGGTATCGGCGCCGTGTTGTACAACTATCGCGTCAACAGGCTCCTGGAAATCGAGCGGCTGCGTGTGCGAATTGCCAGCGACCTTCATGACGACATTGGATCGTCACTGACAAAAATTTCCCTGCAGAGCGAGTTGATTCAGGAGGGGGTCGAGCCTGAAGAACGGGAAAACTATCTTAAGAACATTGCCTCTATGAGCAGGGAGCTTGTCCAGTCCATGAGTGACATCGTTTGGTCCATTGATGCCCGCAATGACACGGTCGAAAATCTTCTTGACAAGATGAAAAGTTTCGCTTCGTCCACGCTTGCTGCCAAGGAAATCGGGTTCACGTTTGCCCACTCCGGTCTTGAGCCGAAGAAAAGGCTCCCGGTTGATGTCCGGGAGAATCTCTATCTTATTTTCAAGGAAGCGATTAACAACATTGCACGGCATGCGGGAGCGACGAGTGTCAGCGTTATCCTGCGCAACGACTCGGACAAGTTCACGATGGTGGTTGTTGATGATGGCAAGGGGTGGGAAGGAGAGCAACGTCCGAGCGGTCACGGGACACGCAACATGAAAATGCGCGCCGAACGCCTTGGCGGCTCAATCGATTTCGTGAGAGATAACGGAACGCGGGTAGTTTTGGCGATAAAAAGGGTCTGAACTGCACTACATTATTATGTAGTTCACTATTAGATAATATCTTTCAACATTACCGCATGATTACAGTCGGAATTGTCGAAGATGACAAAGACATACGGACAGGAATTCAAAAATATTTGAATTTTCAGAAAGACTTCCTCTGCGAGGTGGTCGGAGAATCGGTCGAGGATTTTCTCAGCAAGGCGAAGACACAAGAGTTTCCAGATGTAATCCTCAGCGACATCGGGCTTCCCGGCATGTCCGGGATTGATGGTATGCGGCTCATCAAGGAAGACCATCCTGAAGTCGATATTATCATGCTGACTGTTTACAATGACTGGCAGAAGATCTTCGACTCGCTTCGGGCCGGCGCGTCAGGGTATCTCGTAAAGAACACACCTCTTGCCGACATTAAGAAAGCGATTGAAACAGTCCATGCCGGCGGTTCGGTCATGTCACCGGAGATTGCCCGGAAAGTGATGGAGCATTTTTCCGCTCCTGCGACTGTCCAGAAGCAGACTCCTGAATCCATTCTCACGCCCAAAGAGCGCGAGATTGTGATCGGGTTGGTCGACGGTCTGAGCTATAAGATGATCGCCGACAGGATGGGCATTTCAATCGATACGATTCGCTTTCATATCAAAAATATCTACAAGAAACTGCACGTCAACTCCAAGGCGGAAGTGATCAGCAAGTCACTCCGTGGCGAGATCTGACGGAGGCAAACGCAGTTTATTTCCGGCTTTTCCCTGGTTACCACATTCTCATGCGGGTAGCGACACCCGCCGCGCGTCGTACTAACTCATGGTTACATTCCACACACTCATCTTTTCACTGCAGGAGGAATTCAATGAAAAAATTGTACGTGACTCTTTTGATGTTTGCCCTTTTTGGAGGGGCCGGTCGGCTGTCAGCTCAAATGACAATCGGTCCGGATAAACTACCTGTAGCCGGGGATGTCCACGTCACGGTTCCGATGGATACGGCTGGTGTAACCGAGGGTACCGCCGGTGGTAATAAAGTCTGGAACTTCTCAACTCTTCAGGCCTCAGGCCCATCCCTCACTATTAACTACGTGAACGCAACAGGAACGCCGTATGCCCAGAGTTTTCCCGACGCGTCGCTTGCCACGGTTGTAGATGACGGCGGGTTCATCACGTATGGCTATTTCTCAACGACTTCGAACCGCCTTGTCTCGTACGGCTCGGCCGGCGAAGAATTCCTGATAACGTACTCCGACCCGGAGGTGCAAATGATAACTCCGCTGAGCTTCAATGACACCTTTTCGGACAATTTCAAGGGCGTAATGACCGGCGACGGCTTCAACGTCAGAACCTCGGGCTCGCTGAGCGTCATCAATGACAGCTATGGTTCCATCAGGCTGCCCGACGGAAGAACGTTGCCCGCCGCAAGACTGAAATTTATACGGGAGAACTTCGACACGACGTTTGTTTCCGGGATTCCGTTGATGACATCGTCATTGAAGGTCACGTCGTACGAATGGTTCATCGCCTCGGCGAAGTTTCCGGTTGTACAAGTTGCTTACTATGTACAGAATACGAACGGAAGCATCAACTCATTCAAGAAAGTCGAATACAATCCGAGTTCGACAACCGGCGTGGATAATCGGGAACTCGAAGGGGTAAGCTCTTCCTTCGTGTTGAATCAGAATTTCCCGAATCCATTCAATCCCGCTACAACAATCAGCTTCAAGCTGGCAAAAAGGGGAAAGGTCTCGCTGAACGTGTACAACATGATCGGAGAAGTAGTTGCAACGCTCATCAATGAAGAATTGAATGAGGGGATTTATGCTGTGCCCTTTGATGGTCAGGAACTCTCAAGCGGCACCTACTTTTACAGGCTTCAGCTTGGTAATCAAGTGCAGACCCGCAAGCTCGTCTTGTTGAAATAGTCTGTGAATGCTTCCTGCATGAATATGTAGGCGGAGCGAGGCAGCTACGTTGTTCCGCCTACATTCAGATGTAGTGTATGAACGGTCAGTTGGAAGTTACCTTATCCCCGCAATTTGATTTAAGTGGATATTGCGTGGAGGGTTTATGTACACTCTGTGGTCAGTCGTGCTCAGCAGAGACCCGAGGATTGTTGCCGGGTGGCTTCGCCGTCTGCTGAAGTCAGAGATGAAAGGAGTCGGAGTCCCCGACGGGACGGCAAAAGGCAATTCTGGGACAAAGGAGGAGAGGGTCGAAGGTCGTTTCTCGATTCCCGAAAAGTTGCATTGCACCGGGTCGTTGGTTCTTGCAGGTATCAGCGCTTCGTTGTTGACTATCTGGTTGGGAGGAAAAGTAGCGTTGGTGATTCTCGAGATGATTACGGGATTGCGGCTTAACCTGGATTTCGGGGGGGATGTTACATTGATTGTTTTCTCGATAGTGTTTGGAGGGCTTGGCGCCCTGATTTTCGCTTTGGTTGGCCCTCTGATTCCCGGATCACCTACTGCCCGTGGAGGCTATTTCGGGCTTGTTCTGTTCATCCTGTTGCTGCCGACGATTCCGGAGTCAGTCCAGGAGGAGGCCATGATGTTGGAAAGCCATCTCCCTACAGCGATTGCCCTCTTCGGGCTGGTTTTAATGGGTTTTGGGGTATTGTTAGAGCCGCTTCAAAAGCTTATTTCAATACGAAAATCCACGTGAACCATTAATTCGTAGTTGATGCTGTCAACAATCTATCTTCCACAATACATGGAGTTCAGTATGAAAAACAAGGTCGCGTCAATGATTCTCGTGGTCACGATAGCCTTCGGTTCGATCGCAACGGCCCAAACAAAGCCTGCGTCAAAGAAGAAACAGATTGAACGGGGCGCGTGGTTGGTAAACCTCGGGGGGTGCCATGACTGCCACAGTCCAAAGACATTCGGTCCGCATGGCCCAGTCCCCGACGAGACGAAATTGCTTTCAGGCGCCCCGTCACACCATCCTGTTCCTGAAATTCCAAAGGATGCTGTCGGCATGGAGCCAACAAAATGGGCCGGGCTATACAGCGCCGATCTCACAACATGGGTCGGACCGTGGGGTATAAGTTTTGCTGCAAACCTCACACCGGATATCGAGACGGGGACGGGAAGTTGGACGGAGGCAATGTTCATCAAGGCAATCCGTACCGGCAAACACCTCGGTGAGGGGCGCCCTATTCTTCCGCCAATGCCGTGGGAGAATTTTGCGAAGTTAAGTGATGATGATCTGAAGGCTATCTTCGCCTATCTCAGGTCTATCCCTCCAATCAAGAACGCCGTTCGTGAACCTATTCCACCGGCGGGCAATTAGAATTAAGTGAGAAAGCAATGTTGGTGGTGAACATGAAACAAACATTGAAGTTATTGGTAGCTACCGTGTGCGTTTTGGTTTTGCAAGACGCCGCATATCCACAAGACGGATACAGGGTGATTGATGTAAAAAACGGTGGGACGATTACCGGTTCCGTCAGGTTCGAAGGGTCGCCCCCAAAAGGGCTCGAGATGCCGGTTGAGAAAGATCCGGATTGGTGCGGAAGAAAGCGGCCTTCTCCACGTCTCATAATTGGAAAGAACAAGGGTGTGCGTTACGCCATCGTCATGTTGGAGAACATCCGGGAAGGGAAGAAACCGAATGGCCCCGGAAAGTACCTGCTTGACCAGCGGAAGTGTGAATTTCTTCCGCATGTCATGGTGCTGCCGCTTGGGGCAAGCCTCGATATTGTGAACAGTGACGGAGTGTTGCACAATGTTCACATGTACGAAGGTGACGGGGTCGGGAAGACGGTCTTCAACATCGCGCAGCCCATCAAGGGTGTCCGATTTACTGTCAAGCCGGAGCAGTTCAAAAAGCCCGGACTCTACAGCGCGACGTGCGACGCAGGGCATCCGTGGATGAGTGGCTATGTGTATGTTGCCAACCATCCATACGTGGTAGTCACAGACGAGCACGGGAACTATGAACTGACCAATGTTCCACCGGGAACGTACCGTGTGAAGATGTGGCATGAAGGTGTACACATCACCCGCACTGAGCTGGATAAAGGCAAGCCAAAGTCTTACACGTTCGAGCCTCCCTACGAGGAGATCGCTGAAGTAACGGTAAAGCAGAATGGAGTCCATACGGTGGGTTTTTCATTCGTCTTGAGAACACCCACGATCTCGAGGCAATGACTTAAAGCTCGATTGTTCAGACAGCTTCGATTCATATCCAAGGGCACTTCGATGAGTGCCCTTTTTTTTTCTGCAATTTTGTCGCACCTGCCTAACTGTCATTTTAGCGAGACACTTTTTCTGCACCCCTGCTACTACTTCATGTAGCTCTGCCGCTCTGTCAAAAGCGAAAGGATATCCAAAGTTCTCGGAATTCTCTCTAACCTTTTGACCAATAAGGGATTATGAGAATTAGGCTAGAACTGGCACGCCGGTTGATTTTATTTACAGCACAATGGCACAATAGAAACTCACCCAAACAAATAATCTAGGAGGACCTACAATGTTGCTTCAAGTGCGCCGTTACCCTGCTTACAACTCCCTCTGGGACGAAATTGCAGATCTCGAGCGGGAGATTAACAGTATGTTCGAAGCCTATCCCGGAACACAGGAAACAGCTTCGAGAGTCTTCGCGCCGGCAATCAATGTTGCCGAGAGCGCAAACGAAACTGTTCTTGTTGCCGAGCTTCCCGGAGTTCATAAAGATGATGTGAAGATCTCGGTCGAGAAAGACGTTTTGACAATTTCCGGAGAGCGGAAGCAGCACCCAATTCCTGAAAAGGCACAGTGGCTGCGCAACGAAATCCGGAGCGGGGAGTTTGCCCGTTCAATCCGCTTGCCCAAGGGAGTTAACCACGCGGCCATTTCCGCCGAGTTGACCAATGGCGTGCTTCGCATTGTTCTGCCGAAAGCTGAGGAAGTGAAGCCGCGCGAAATCAGGGTGAAGTAAGAGGACGTTAACGAACGAAAGGAGATCACTTATGTCGACCAATACTGAAGTCAGCGTGCACCAACGCGACAACACAGCATTGATGACCAGGCCTGAGCCTGTTGCCACGGTGACCCCGTTTGCTGACATCTTTGAACGTGATGATGCATACGTACTGATGATCGACATGCCGGGGGCATCGAAGGATTCAATCAACATCACCGTCGATGCACAATCGCTGGTGGTCAAGGCCAGCCCCGCGATGGTGGTGAACAGTGACGCGAAGATGTTGCACAACGAAATCCCGAATGCGGAATTCTTCCGCAGGTTCAATCTTACAAGCGGCATCGATCGCGACAGGGTGGAAGCGTCATATGAAAACGGAGTCTTGACCATCACTCTGTTCAAGAACGAGGAACTCCGTCCTCGTGAAATCAGAATTCACTAATTCACGAAACGTTTAACCACAATGTCAAGGAGGTGCTTGATATGTCACTAGTACGATGGAACCCCGTGCGGGATCTTGCATTCTCCAATAATATTCTGGGAATGCAGAAGGAAATCAACCAGATGTTCGATCGCTTTTTCCATGGAGGGACGGCGGAGGATCGTGAGTTCGGCCCGTCAGCATGGATGCCTGCGGTTGATCTGGTCGAGAAAGGCGACGCATTCGTCGCCAACGTCGAACTCCCCGGCGTGAGCAAGGAAGACGTGAAGATCACGCTGCAGGAAAACGTCCTGACAATCCGTGGGGAAAAGAAGGAAGAGAAAGAAAGCAAGGACTCCAACTATCACCGGTTGGAGCGCAGCTACGGATCGTTCCAGCGTTCATTCTCATTGCCCGCCGCGGTAAAGGCTGATGCGGTCGAGGCTGCTTACAGAGATGGCATCCTCACGATCACCCTGCCGAAGGCGGAAGAAGTGAAGAGGAGGCAGATCGAAGTCAAGGTGAAGTAACAGGCGGTTTTCGCTTGAATACATGGGCAGCGGCCACCCGTACGTCTCAGGTGGGAGAGGCGTAGGTGGGCCGCTGTTCCCGTTTTATAACGGATGCGCGGGCGGAAGAACGAAGTGGCCTGTCCGGATGTTTAGAAAGTGTGAAGATCAACCAACATGGTGAGATGATGACAAAAATTCGTGTTCCACAAGCAATGGCTGTGCTGCCCCTGAGAAATTCCGTTTTCTTCCCGCAGCAAATCATGCCTCTATCCGTTGGACGTGAAAGCAGTATTAAAGTGATTGAAGAGGCGCTTAAAGATGACGGTCACGTCGTTATTGTTGCGCAGTTGGACGGGAAGGTAGAGAAGCCCTCCGAAAAGGACATCTTCTGGATTGGGACGCTTGCGAAGGTACTGAAGCAATTCACGCTTCCTGATGGCACACGCAGCGTGCTAATGCAAGGCATCGAACGGGTTCAACTTATATCCATCCTCCATGCCGAGCCCTATCTCCGGGCTGTTGTGCGTTCTGTCGATGAAACGGCCGAAAGCGGCCTCGAAATCGAAGCGATGACCACCAACGTGAAGAATTTGTTCCAGAAGGCTGTGGAACTTTCGCCGAGCCTTACGGAGGAACATCTTTCAATTATCCTCAACGCGGAAAGTCCCAGTGCCGTCGCCGACATCGCAACGTCATTGATATCCGGCACAGTGGAAGAAAAGCAAAAGGTGCTGGAAACATTCGACCTGCGTAAAAAGCTTGAGGAAGTGACTCTGCTGCTGACGAAACTCGTTCAGAAACTTGAACTCGGAAGCAAGATACAATCCGAGGTGCAGGACGGGATCAATAAAACCCAGCGTGAATACTACCTGCGTGAGCAGCTGAAGGCTATCAAGAAAGAACTCGGCGAGGATGACGAGAATGTCGAACAGAACGAGCTGCGTAAACGATTGGAAGAGGCGAAGCTTCCTGAAGAGGCAAAGAAAGTAGCCGAAAAAGAGCTTAAGCGTCTTTCGCAAATGAATCCGGCGGCAGCAGAGTATACCGTCAGCCGGACATATCTCGACTGGATTCTCGATTTGCCGTGGAGCACCGGCACCGAAGACAATCTCGACATCAAAGAAGCGAACAAAGTGCTCGATCAGGATCATTACGGTCTTGACAAGGTCAAAAAAAGAATCCTTGAATATCTTGCTGTCCGCAAGCTGAAAAACGATATGCGCGGGCCTATCATGGTGTTCGTCGGGCCTCCGGGCGTCGGCAAGACGTCGCTCGGCCGTTCCATTGCGAATGCCCTCGGCCGGAAGTTCGTTCGTATGTCTCTCGGCGGCGTTCATGACGAGGCGGAAATCCGTGGCCACCGTAGAACCTACATCGGGGCTCTCCCCGGACGCATCATTCAGGGGCTTCGAAAGGCCGGCTCGAACAACCCCGTGTTCATGCTGGATGAGATCGACAAGGTCGGAAATGACTTCCGTGGTGACCCGGCAGCGGCGTTGCTTGAGGTGTTGGACCCCGAACAGAATTCGACCTTCAGCGATCACTATCTGGAGATTCCGTTTGATCTTTCGAAAGTCATGTTCATTGCCACGGCGAATATGATCGAGCCCGTGCCTCCGGCACTGCGTGATAGGATGGAGATCATCGAGATTCCGAGCTACGTGGAAGATGAGAAGCTGCACATCGCAAACCGTTTCCTGTTGCCTAAGCAGATCAAAGAACACGGACTCAAAGAGAGTCAAGTCGTGATCGAAGAGGAGGCCATGCGGGGTATTATCTCCGGATACACCCGGGAGGCGGGCGTGCGCAACCTTGAGCGGAAGATAGCGACCATTGCACGTGGGGTGGCAAAAGAGGTCGCAGAGGGTTCAATCGAGAAAGCGGTCATCCAAAAAGATAATCTGACAAAGTATCTGGGACAGCAAAAGTTCTTCCTTGATGTTTCCGAGCGCATCAACAGACCCGGCATTGCAGTCGGGTTGGCATGGACGCCGGTTGGTGGCGATATACTCTTCATTGAAGCTACGAAGATGAAGGGGAAGGGGGGGCTTATTCTCACGGGCCAACTTGGTGATGTCATGAAAGAGTCCGCGCAAGCAGCGATGAGCTTTATCGCGGCGAATGCAGCTACTCTCGGACTCGAGGAGAACTTCCGCTCGGAGTTGGATGTGCATGTGCATGTGCCGGCCGGTGCAATACCGAAAGACGGTCCATCGGCCGGGGTTACGATGCTCACTGCTCTGACGTCTCTTCTCACAAACAGACTTGTCCGCAACGATCTTGCGATGACGGGAGAGATTACGCTGCGCGGGGCGGTTCTTCCCATTGGTGGAGTGAAAGAAAAGGTTCTGGCCGCACATCGAGCCGGAATAAAAACCGTGCTCCTTCCTGAACGTAATCGCCTGGATCTCGAGGAGGTGCCGCAAAAGGCAAAGGAGGGCATGACGTTCCATTTCGTAAGAGAAATGGGCGACGTGCTTAAGGTCGCCCTCCTTACCGAGGAGGAATCGAAAGCTCAGCAAAAAGAGGTAATGGAAAGCACAGTTTCAAAAAACTGAAACCGCCATAATAACCAAAGGCGAGTCACTTATGACTCGCCTTTTTAGTTCTTACCTTTCCAAAATGCTGTAGGGGGTCACTCCTCTCGCGCGAGGCCGTCAGACCACCTAAGCTATTGAATTATTTATGGTTATGATATTTTTGGCGTTTTGGCCGGAAAGAGATTCGCGCGAAGAAAATGAGAATTCTGGGGGGTGATCTGTCACTCTTTTCGCGCGAAAGAGCTGTAAGTTGTTGATTCTACGTGCTGCGCGCTATGGTAGACATGACACAGTTTTTTGTGTTTCCGGGCGATTTTCAAGGGTAGGCGGAGGGCATGTCAGAGACAGTATGGCAGTTTCCGGCGTCAATACGTGATCATCACACCCTCTTCGTCCGGCTCGTGGAGTATGGCGTGTAGAACTAGACGGGCCTCTTCGTCGGTGAGGCCGGCCTCCCTCATCATGGCTATCTTCTCTCTCTGAGTAGCCGGATCCGTGCCCTTTTCGGCGGTGAGCGCCCTAAGTCTTGCGATTAGAGGCTCCCCGTTTGGGATCCGGTCCAGGAATTCGAAGTCTGACGGTGTCAACATGATATTCTCCTGTTTATAGGTAGTACGTACCGGCAGAGCGAAAGTCAAGTTAAAAATGAACTATTTTCTGTACCCAATCTGCTCGAAGAACCGATCAAACGCCCGGAGAATTGGCTCGAAGTCCTCATCACTCCACTGACGATCCCCCTCTAGTCCGCCCTGCACCCTTAAGGATTGAAGCTCCTCCAACAGCTTCTTATTTCCACTTTTCTTTGCAATGTACTGGGCATAGCTCCGGGCAAACAGTTCCTTCAGGCTGAGAAGATAGTCAAGGTACTCCTTTCGGGAATAGGACTTGGTAGTGGCCCGCACGGATCGGATCGCTGTCACCGCTTGGGAGTTTAGGACCGCTCCTCGCCACTCATCAAGTATCGGATCCCCTTCGGAAGAAAACATTCCCCTGATACCAATCCCCCGTTGGTCAAGGAAATGCCCGAACTCATGCACCATTGTCATCCCGATATGGTCGCCGCTCGGGGCGATTGTAATGCGGACCGGGCGGTTGTTGGTGTGATAGTAGGCGCCCCAGTATCTTTTCTTTTTCTCGGCCCTGAGTGGTATGTGTTCCATATCGAGGGGGATGGTGTGGACCTCATCGACTGCTTTTAGTCCATCCAATATCTCTCTCTTTGCCTTCGGCGAGATGTTGATGTCAAACAAATCTGTCGCCGATCTCTCCGGTGGCCGGGGCTCCGGCGGCTGACTTATTTTCTTCTGGACGTGCTTTTGAATGACGGGTTTGACATCGGGCCGCTTGCCGCCGATCCACTTCTTCCACAAGCTCTCATCCGTGAAGTCAATCACCCGATCGGGCATATTAACGTTCTCGCTGGGCTTTATTCTCTCCGCCTGAACCTGATACTCATGAAGGTGTTGAGCAGTACACCGGCAGTTGAAGTCGATAGGAGGGTACGGTCCCTCGCCGACCTTGAAGATCTTGTTGTTGAGCGCGGCGTGGCTTGGCCGTGTTGCAGAGTCCATGATCGCTACGTATCGCCACAACGGAAACCGGTCCTTCATCTTCTCGATCTGCTCACGTTGAGCGACACTGTACGCGGAGAAGAGGTTTGTTCGGAACACCGTTTGCAAGTGGTGCGGCGCCAGCCGGTCCGCCCTGAATTGTTCGAACACCTTGTCGATCTGGGATCTGAATTCGGCCCACGTTTTTCCGTCCCTCAAGGCCCGTTCAAGTTCTGTTTGAATGGCCTTTGCGAGTGCATCATTTTCGATCCCGGTGATCCAGAAAGCCTTCTCCCGCATGTACTGTGCTGCCCGCTCCGGCGTTATGTCGAACGACACACGAATGCGTTCATCGCTGCACGCGAACCAGCCTGTGTTACGGCAGTGCTTCAGGACACCGTCGACGTCAAACTTCGCTGACTCCTTCCGGAGCGATGCACTAAACACACGGTCCTTTTCGACGACAAAACTCCGTCCCAAAGCATCCTCGGTGGTCATGCCATCAAACAGTATCTCGGAGAACCGGTCGAAGAATTCCTCGTCGAGGGCGTATCTCTCAAGCAGCCACTCCGCTTCTCCGAAGGACTCAGCCGCCGATGTGAGCCGCTGAAGCCGGTCGACCAGCTGATTGTAGACCGGGATTGATTTCTCAATCGAACGCTCGCTGATGAGATCCGCGCGGTTCGTGTATTCCTTATCAGGAAACTTCACTTGAGAAGATCCGTCTTGCCGGCGAGCAATCCCTTTGCCACCGCCGAGCTGAAAGGGAGGACCTGGTTTTGGCGCGGCTCCACAATCTCCTCGCCGTCCTCCGGGGTCGGCCGGCCGTATTTCTTGTAGAAGTAGCTCTGTGACAGCGGTAACCCCAGGCCGACGAGCTTCTCATCGATCTGTACGGTCATCAGAAGATCCTCCGGCTCCGTCAGCAGAAACTTGAAATAAGGGTACTCCTCCTGTGGACCGAAATTGAAATCGACAAGGGGCCGAATCAGCTGATCCGAGATCGTGTGCTCGAGCGCGAGTGCGTCAGCTTGTATGATCTCGAACTTCACTTCCTTCGCGGCGTCTTCGCTGCCGAGTTTTCCCGGAGTGCTTTCGCTTGTGCCCGTATGTCCCAGGATCACCCGGCTGTACGACTGCCTCGCGAGTTCAATGAGTTTGACGTGAACCACGTCTCCACCCCCGGACTTGGCCGCCTCGACGATCTGAATTTCCATATCGGATGGGAAGACTCCGCTCGCGTCCTGGCCGAGTTGGCGGACGGCAGATTTGAGCGTATCGATGTCCTCCTTTGAAGCGCCGGTCGGGTACTTGCCCAATCTCAGGGGAAGTCCGAACACTTCACAGTAGGTGACGAAGGCCTTCCAACCGAAGTTCTTAAAGAGGTACATCCAAACGCAAGCCCTCATCAGCTGGGTCTGCGTCAGGTAACCGCTTGAGGGCTGCGATCTGTGAACTACCCACTTCAACGGTTCGAGCTCAATCCCATCGACCAGTGCATCATCGGTGATTCTCCGGATTTCGTGGAGGTCGCTCTTCATATCACTTGCCTTCCCGAATCGGAAGCACTTCTGCGGCACGTAGTGAAGCTGATCGAACGTCACATTCGGACCGTTGACCGCCCACTCAATCCACAGTGCCGAGAACCCCTTGGGGACGGCGTCGAGCAAATGGCCGATGGCCTCGTTCCAATTCTTGCTTCGCTCAATGACCTCCTCAACAAAACCGACGATCTCCTTCATACGGGTATCGTCGGAGGGGGCAAGGATCTCGTAGTCCAGTTTTTGAACGGAAAGGCGTCGGGTCTGTAGAGCGGTAAGCAGATCAGGATCCTTCGTGATCATTTCCTGCATGAGATCGCCGAAGCGCATCATGTCTCCCGAATCGGCCTCTTTCAGAATTGCCGTGAGGCGTGTCGGCGTCAGGCCTTCGGACGGGTAAGTCGACCACCTGTTGATAATCGACACGACCTGCGGTGAATCGGTGTCCGGGCGTGACCGGCGTGATTTGAAGAATCTCAGCGGATTCAGAACCATACGAACCTCACGTTATTTTGAGAATGTGCCTACAAGTTTGTCACACGACGAGGCCTCGACGAGAATGGTCCCTCGTAAGTGGCGTGCTCGTGAACTTGCGGACGCCGGCGGACTATCCCCGCCGCAAGATCATCCATAGCGAATCGGAGCAATCGCAACGCGCTCGGTATTACGGCGCGCTCGTAGAACTGCCGGGGCGCTTCGCCGTGCTGGATCGGAAGTACTTCCTGCTCGCAGATGTCTCCCGTATCGTAGCCTTCATCGGCCCAGAACCATGTCGCACCGGTGTACTTCTCATCGAAAAAGAACGCCCACCTGATTGCATCTCTCCCTCTGTGGATCGGCAGGAGGGAAGGATGGAAAACGAGCGTCCCCATTCTCGGCCCTGCAAGTTCGTCCGGCGTTATCTTACGGCGCATAAGCGGAGCAACTGCCACGTCAACGCCAAGCGGCGAGTTGCTGAGTCCGTGGCCCTTCTCGAGAACCAGATCAAGGCACAGCCTCACAATCGTGTCGTTTATGTCACCGTACAAGTGGACATTCATACACCCCCGCCGATGTACTTGAAAGCTTGGATGGCCCTGAAATGACCCCCGTACCCGGCGGTTGCCTTCATCACACCATTCTTCCGCATATGAGCCCGCTCCATCGAGGCTTTGCTTTTCAGCTTGTTGCTCCCATACAGCTGCGCACCCGTCTGAGTCCATCCCGCGGCCCGACGAAGCACAGCCGCAAGTTGCGGGTGTGAGGTGTGAAAGAACGTCCCGTACTTTTTTCCACATCGGCCTTTTCCCCGGAGATGGAACTCACCCACCCACGTGAGGAATTTTAGACCGACACCGACGCCCTGCCACTCGGGCAAAACAACCAGCCGTGTTGCCCGATACGCTTTTGCCGTAAAGAGAGGCGACACGGCAACATGGCACACGAGTTCACCCTCGAACGTTCCGACAAAACACGTTGCTGCAACCGGCATCGGAAGATCTAAGTAGTAATGCGGCTTAAATACTCGCCAATAGCTCTGGTCGGTTTTCCAGATCTCGATGTTGATTGCGGGGCGTCGCCAAAGATTCCCCCTTGCGAACCGCCCGTTCGCCGTATCGTACACCCAATCCGGTTCGAGCCAGTCGACTATGTCGTAGTGGCAAGAGAGCAGCACTACCTTTCCTGGGCCACGGCGCCAGGCCTTTTGAAAGGCCGAGGCTCCAATGCGTGCAATCTGCCGGTCAACGACGCTGGTAAATTCATCGACGACGACCTCATCGGGGCGCTGTGCGATCAGGCGGGCGAGCCCGGCCCGGAATTTCTGACCGGTGGAGAGAACACGGAACGGTCTCAACCAGGCCGGCACATCTCCGAGTCCGACTGCTGCGAGGGTTGCGGTTACGGCGTTGAAGTCCCCCTCCGGGGCGATGTCGTCAATGATGGGCTTTCGGGCATCCCATCCGGCGTACATATCGTAGACCTTCTCCCGACCGAAGATCTTTGAGCCGAGTGAGCTCTTCCCGCTGCCGGACGGCCCGACGATGAGACCGATCTGCCAGTTTCCGTCGTCTATGTCGAGCTCCGCGGAGAGCTTGAAGTCGCATCCGCTCTCGGCGTTGAACAATGACTTCACACGTGATGCGCGATAGCTGTTGAAGTCGGAACAGTGGTTGTGAATCTCGATCTTCATGTCACCACCACTTTCAACGTGTAGCCCATCCGGAGAAGCCGGTTGTATACTTCGATTTGAGTGCGCTCGTCTTTGCAAATAACAATGACGCCGTACTGCTGCTTGTATCCCTTGTTCTTGTCCTCCGGGATAATCCTGCGCTTTTGTGGCGTCATAGGTTGTACTCCAGAGTCGCTTTGAACTGCCGGTGATCAAGGTTTGAGTAGCTTGTGAAGATCCCCGCTCCGATGAAAAGATCGTGGTAGAGCCTCGTTTCAAGTCCGGCACCGAAGCCCTCCGAGTCGACCGCAACCATTGGCAGCCGGACCGTTCCGAGGATCTCGACGAACGAGAGTTTCAGCATAGGTGAGATCCGGGCTGATCCGTCTTTGATTAGGCCCGTGATACCAACGCCGGGGAACAGGCCGAACGATAGGGCGGGCTTGTTGTATTCAATCACCTCTACCGCCTCAATGACGGAGTCCTTCTCGACAAGTACTCCGCCGTCTCTGAGCTCGATGACATTGATCGTATTGCTGTCACGGACCTTGATCTTGACGACCCGTTGAACGTCGGCCTCCGAGACACCCTTGGGAAGCCGCTTCAGGGGTGCCGCTGACCGGCGGTTGGTCAATCCGCCGATCAACGGAGGTGGTGGGGTGTAGTGCCTGCGGAGTACAGGCATGTAGGTACTATCCGGGGGAGCCTGTACAACACCGCCGTTGTAATTGCCCGCCGGGCATTGGAGATACCTCCCGAAAACCACCAGCGCCATGACGACAATCGCCAGTGCCGCTACTGATTTCCGGCCCAAAGAAAGAGAGCGCATTACCGACCTCTGATTTGTTGTTCTGTCTGTCTCACTGCTTTGGGTTTTTTGGACTTTTTTTTTAAGCGTTACCCTGTAACAACTTATAGACCAGTCTTGAGTTGCACTTGGCAATCGATGTCGCTATATAAAGCTGTGTCGGTTTTCACTAACTAAGGTGAGGACCGACAATGAAGCGAAAACCGAAACTGCTGGATCAACTGGAACTCTGGATAATCAAGCTCTACTTCCTCGTCAAGCTCGCCGCGTTCATGTTTCAGGATTTGTTCGGGCCCTGATCTTGCGCATGCGCTTTCG
>CAZBWR010000020.1:0-29939 GCA_964495695.1 uncultured Chitinophagales bacterium
ATTTTTGAGCTTCTTTCAGGATACGCAGACTCCTCCCTTTTTTCCCCTTGACATTGTACACATCTCTGGGTATCTTCACTTTGTATTACAAAGTACTTTGTCCACATTGGAGATTCAGCATGAACAATCCCGGCCAAGACTTATCCGAGATCCGCTCGATGATGGAGAAATCCTCCCGTGTACTCTCTCTTAGTGGTATCGCGGGAGTTGCGATTGGCAGTGTCGCACTCCTCGGCGTGCTCTTTGCGCAAATTGTTCATACACGGGTTGCACCGGCTGAACTTCTTGTTTACCTCGTTGCCGACGCTCTGGTCGTACTTCTCTCCGCCATAGGTCTCGTTATCATCTTCTCGAGTCGAATGGCCAGGTTGAAGGGTATGCCACTCTGGAATGCAACCGCAAGGCACCTTGTGACAGAACTCGCCATTCCCCTTGCCACCGGAGGTGTCTTCTGTCTTGGCCTGGTTTTACATGAAGTGTACACTTTATTACCATCGGCGATGCTTGTCTTCTACGGCTTGGCGCTTTTTGGAGCAAGCAAGTATACCCTTCCGGAAGTACGGACTCTCGGGTTGGCTTTTCTCTTTATTGGACTTCTTGCGGCGTTTCTTCAGACAGAAGGACTCAATCTCTGGGCGCTCGGCTTTGGCATCGGACATATTGTGTTCGGATTGTATGTGTATCTCACATATGAGCGATGAATAGTTCAATAGAACAACTGAACAAGGCCTTTGAGAGCCGGATCAGGTTGGGACTGATGTCCGCACTTGTCGTGAATGATTCGCTCGACTTCAACTCTCTCAAGGAACTTCTCGGCACCACCGATGGTAACCTTGCATCGCACGCCAACGCGCTTGAAGGGGAAGGGTATATCAAGGTTAAGAAATCGTTCAGGGGGAAGAAACCGCTCACAACCTATTCCCTAACAACGTCCGGACGAAAGGCATTTACCGAACATGTGGATGCACTTGCGCGACTTCTGAATATTTCCCAATGATTCAACTATGACAATTCTTGGGCTCTCTTGATGCAAGGCCGAAACAACAGCAAATAAACTTAAGCAAAGGTCTTTATATGATTGACAACTGGTTGAAAAGGTCCATTATTTTACGCATGGCCATTATCGGCTTTCTGACGCTTGCGCTTCTCGTCCCTTCATTTCTGGTGATGGACCTGGTGTCCGAACGAACAAAAAGGCGCGACAATGCGGTCGCGGAAGTGAGCGAGAAGTGGGGCGCCCAACAAACCCTCGCAGGCCCAATTCTCACGTTGCCGTTCACGCGAACCATTCGAACCGAGGCCGGAGAGACACGTACGCTGCTCGAACATGTTCAACTCATGCCGGAACGGTTGGTGATTACTGCCACTCTGACTCCGGAAGTGCGGTACAGAGGGATCTACCAGGTAACCCTGTATACTGCGCAGGCGGAGGTACGCGGGACCTTCTCCTTGGATGGACTCAGTGCTCTGAATGTGAGACCAGGGGATGTACTGTGGGGGGACGCTGTTCTCACGTTCGGAATCAGCGACTTGAAGGGGATCAATGAAGCGATCAACGTTAAGTGGGGAGACAGGGAATTTTCCGGCGAACCCGGCACAGTCACAGACAACGTCCTTTCATCAGGCATCAACGTAAAGCCAACCGTTTCCCCCGACCGGCAGAGCTATGAATTCAGCATGCAAATACTCCTGAATGGCAGCGAGGAATTTCAAATCGTCCCCGTTGGCAGGGAGTCAAACGTGAACATCTCATCTCCGTGGACTTCTCCCAGTTTTGCCGGAAGATTTCTGCCGGATAGTCGAACAGTGGGCGAATCAGGTTTCGAGGCAAAGTGGACTGTACTGCACCTGAACCGCAACTTCCCTCAACATTGGATACGTGAACGACTCTCTGCAGGCGAAGGAGCCGGTCTTCACGACTTTTCTCTTGGCGTCAAACTTCTTTCTCCCATCGATCATTATCAGCAAACGATGCGTTCAGCGAAGTATGCGGTCATGTTCATCGCTTTGACATTCCTTGCCTTCTTCCTGACCGAGATTCTTACAAAGAAAGTCGGACATCCTGTTCATTATGTATTGATCGGATTCGCTCTTGTGTTGTTCTATTTGCTGCTCCTCTCTCTCTCCGAACACATGCCCTTCGTGGCAGCCTACATTATTTCAAGCGTGGCTGTAGTTGCAATGGTGGGTGCTTACTCCCGCAGCATTTTTGGCACAAACCGTTTTCCGGCAACAATTTCTTCGTTGCTTATTCTTCTCTACACATTCCTCTTTGTGATATTGCAGGAGGAGGACTACGCTTTGCTCTTCGGAAGCCTCGGGCTGTTTGTTGTTCTCGCTCTTGTAATGTATCTGACCCGCAAGATTGATTGGTACGAAGCAAGTAAGCAGGAGGAAGCGGTTTAAGGAAATCACCGCTCGAATCGATGATTCGACCTACAAAAAAAAACAGAGGGCTGGATTCTTGATCCAGCCCTCCTGGAAAACGACGGCATTACTGTTGCGGACACAAGTCAGGCAACGAGACCTTCATTTTGCCTCTGCGAGACAGGAGTCAGATACTATATGTCGAGGATGCCGTCTCGCCGCCCCGCCCGGTCCAGTTCGTATGAAAGAACTCACCACGCGGCTTGTCGATTCTCTCATATTGATGGGCGCCGAAGTAGTCACGCTGCGCCTGAAGCAGATTTGCCGGCAGCCGGGCAGTCCGATAGCCGTCGAAGTAGTTGAGCGCGGTCGAGAAAGCGGGAACCCAGATGCCGTTCGTGACGGCCGATGCAATGACACGTCGCCAGGCAGATTGTGATTCGTCAACCTTCTCCTTAAAGAATGGATCGAGCAACAGGTTGGCAAGTTCCGGGTTGTTGTCAAATGCATCCCTGATCTTACCCAAAAACGCCGACCGGATGATGCAGCCACCACGCCACATCAATGCAATGCTGCCGTAGTTTAGGTTCCATTTGAACTCGTTCGCTGCTTCACGCAGCAACGTGAACCCTTGCGCATAGGAAACGATCTTCGAAGCATACAGCGCCAGCTCAAGGTCGTTGAGGAAGGCATTCTTGTCGCCGGTGAACGCGGGCTTAGGGCCGGTCAGGACTTTCGACGCAGCAACCCGCTCATCTTTAATGGCTGAAAGGCATCTTCCGTACACCGCTTCGCTGATGAGTGTCAATGGAATACCCAGGTCAAGCGACACAACGCTTGTCCATTTACCTGTTCCTTTCTGTCCCGCCGTATCGAGAATCTTGTCAACAAGCGGTGAACCGTCTGCGTCTTTGTATCCCAGAATATCACGGGTGATTTCAATCAGATAGCTGTCGAGAATCCCTTCGTTCCATTTCTTGAAGACTCCGTGCATCTCACCTGCGCTCATACCCAGCAGGTCTCTCATCATTTGATACGCTTCGCAGATGAGCTGCATATCGCCGTACTCGATTCCGTTGTGCACCATCTTTACAAAATGCCCGGCACCGTTCTCGCCCACCCAATCACAACATGGAGAACCATCGGCTACTTTCGCGGCAATCGACTGAAATATCGGCTTCACATGCGGCCACGCAGCCACCGATCCTCCCGGCATGATGGAAGGTCCCTTCAGTGCCCCCTCTTCGCCTCCCGAAACACCGGTGCCGATGAACATCAGCCCTTTTTCTTCCAGGTACTTTGTTCTGCGGATTGAGTCAGGGAAATGCGAGTTGCCGCCATCAATGATGATGTCGCCCTTTTCGAGGAGGGGCAAAAGCAACTCTATGAACTCATCAACCGGCTTGCCCGCTTTCACCATCAGCATAATTTTTCTTGGAGAAGCGAGCGAGCGGACGAACTCTTCGATCGAGCGCGCACCGATGATGTTCTTTCCTTTTGCTCTTCCGTTTACAAACTGGTCCACCTTGTCAACAGTCCGATTAAAAACCGCAACTGTGTATCCGTGGCTTTCCATATTGAGGACAAGATTCTCCCCCATCACTGCCAACCCGACAAGTCCTATGTCAGCTTTCTTCATGTTTTTCCTTTTCTGGTTGTCCGTATTGTTATCTGCTTAGCGCTGGATGCGAGCGGATCCGCCTTGGGCGAACGAACGGACCTGCTCAACGGTTGCCATGGTCGTGTCGCCGGGGAATGTTGTGAGCAATGCGCCATGCGCCCACCCAAGGCGAACTGCTTGATCGGGGGTTTCACCCGTCATGAGTCCGTAGAACAAGCCGCTTGCAAATCCATCTCCGCCTCCAACCCTGTCCACCACATCCAGTTCACAGGTCGGAGCTGCGTAGGTTTGTCCATTGACCCACGCCACCGCGCTCCAACTATGACGGTTTGTGGAATGAACTTCACGCAGCGTGGTCGCTACGACCTTGACTTGCGGATGTTTTGCCAACACCTGGTCCATCATTCCGAAGAATGCCGTTGGGTCGAGCTTGGACTTCGATTCAACTTCAGGACCAGGAATACCGAGGCCTTTCTGTAGATCCTCTTCATTCCCGACAAGCACATCAGCGTTTGCAACAATCCGCGCAAGGACTTGAACGGCCTTCTGTTGACCTCCCCAAATGTTCCAGAGTTTTTCCCGGAAATTCAAATCGAAGCTCACGACAGCACCAGCGTTTTTGGCTGCCTTCATAGCTTCAATGATCAGTTCGCCGGTGGTTTCAGAGAGGGCCGCAAAAATGCCGCCGCTGTGAAACCACTTCACTCCGTGATTGAAAATAGTATTCCAATCAAAATCGCCGGGCTTGAGCAAGGCAGCCGCTTCGTTGCAACGATTGTAGAAGACTACCGGAGCGCGCACTCCCTGCCCGCGATCGCTGTATACAGCCGCCATATTCGGGCCATTCACGCCGTTGTGCTTAAAGCGCTTGTAGAATGGCTTCACGCCCATTGCCCGCACCCGTTCGGCGATAAGCTCTCCCACCGGATACTCGACCATTGCGGTTGCAACGCCGGTGCTCAAACCGAAGCAATCGGAAAGATTCGCAGCGACATTGAATTCGCCGCCGCTGACGTGAATAGCGCAGTCTGTTGCCTTGCGAAACGGGATCACTCCCGGATCAAGGCGATGCACGAGTGCCCCGAGTGAAATGCAATCAAATGCGGCATCCTTGCGTAGTGATAAACCTGTGCTCATTGTTTCTTTTTCTCTGAAGTGTAATGGTGGATGTTGATGCTATTTCCGATGAATCGAGACCGACAATGGATACTTCAGGCGTTGCGCGAACGTGTCGAGATAGCGGAGCCAGCTTTGCTCGTCGGGGAAATCTTCGCTTCGAGTCCAGCCGGCGCCGGAGTAGTATGCGATATTCCCGCCGGAAGAAATGCGACCGAGAGCCAGGTAATGGCTGCTATCCTCTGCGAATCCAGCGAACGATGAAGAATCGATAACGATGCCTGTTCCGAGAGATCCGTTCACGGGATCATTCGTTGTGGGTCCCCAGAGTGAGAGCCATCCGTTCCCCTTGTTGTATGTCGGTGATGTGTTTCCACGCTTCACAAGTCCGGCCGCAACAAGAAGAGAATCTCCTTCCGGAAGGCCTTGGAATGACACTTCGATATGATTGAGATTGCTGCCGGCATCAAGGGTGATGCGCTTTCTTTCGATGAATGATGTTCCGGTGAGATTCCAATTGTCATATGTCAGCTCGAAACTTGCACGCAGCGGCCCCGTGCTGATTGTCTTGTACGACGAGAAGACGCCGGGCTGATACAGCTTGTTCCCCGACCAGAGTCCCGAACTTCCGGCACCCAACGTTTTCCCGACGGAAAAGAAGTCCGCCCCCTCTCCACGGTCTTCATGATATGTGTCTTTGCCCGGCGGACTCCCTTCGCTCTTCTTGTACCACTTGGCGACAATGAGGTGCCTGACACGCTTCGTCCAGACATCAATGCCGTTGTTGACATCTTTGGCAAGCGCGGGACCGTACATTCTAAATGCGACGCGGTCGTTCTCCCACGCGTAATCTTCACGAGGAAGCACAAAGCGGGCATCCACAAGGGACTGATGGGGCTTGGGTGATGCCTGAATCTGTTTCAAGGAGAACTCCTTCTCCTCATTCGCCATAAAGTCGGACTGGAAGAGCAACGCGTCATCCGTCACTTGCGAAAGTAGTTCTTTGCCGCTCAGGGTTTCAAAAACAGCGATCCGTCCGGACGCTATCACTTTGAAAGAGCCCGCGAGTTCATCCAGAGGCACCTCGACAGTCTCGCCCGGACGTTCAAACGGGGCCGGATTTGTTACGGTGAGGAGCACACCCGCCCGGCTTCCGCAGCCGGCAAAGATGGCGACAAGCACGCATATTGTTATGTGTGAAGTAATCATTCTCATTTTCCGTTACTTAATCTGTGAAGAACTTGGCCCGCATTCTCGACGACGAGGAGATCGTCATCCCTGCGGCGACGCCATTGGTCAAGGTCAATGCTGCGGTAATCGCAATAACCGAGATTGACCTGCTTGCAGACCTCCTGAGGTATGGAGGTCGCCAGGGTGACACTCACTCTCGGTTTCTCGACACCGTTGGAAAACGATCCGATACCCTTCACATTGGTTGAGTGGGCAAGAATGAGTTTCGGCTCGTGCGAAAATTTCTCCCACTGATTTGTAAAGTAATCCCGCACATGGTATCCGATTCTCCGGATCGCGCTGCCGTGCATAAAGGAAATCTCTTTGATGTGCGGACCGTAGATAATCAACTCGCAACCCTCCGCCCCAACAGGTTCCAGTTTGTACATCGCCTTGCCCGCCACCCAGATTTCTTCATAGATGCCGGGGGTAATGCCGAGGATTTGTTTGTACGGCTTGTCAAGGTACTTGATATGCAATTGTGCAGAGTAATCCGCTGCAAGCGACCAAGCCTGCTTCGGTTCGCCTGCGAAAAGACATGCCAGTTCATGGTGCTCGTTGATGGCGAACGCGAGACAGGTTCTCGGAGTCGGGAGAAATTCAACCGCCCTGTTGATGACGTTACGTGTCGGCGTGTCCTTCATGCCATTAACAACGGGATTCGTAATAACAGCGGCCAACCAATGGAACGTCTCGATGACATCCAGCCCCCCGATTCCCGGAAAGAAATACTTGTTGCCTCCGGCAAAACCCATCGCTTCGTGAGGGACCACGGGTGAAACAATGAGTATATGATCGTACTCCACCGCCTTCCGGTTTATGGTCACGTTCAAGCCACCCTCGAACAGCCCGCCCGTCAGTTCCCTGACTTCATCGGCAGGAAGCGCACCAAGCGTAACCAGCGCGTCGGGATTGTTGTGCTCATGATTGAAGAACTCAATTCCCGGATAGCTTTTCTGGTGCTCGTTTCTGCTGATCCCGACAAGTTGGTAGATCTTATCCATAGGCATCGCCGCATGCGTTCCGGTTGCGACGAGGAAATCCATCTTCTTTACCCGCTTGTACAGCAAACCGGCAAGGATATGGAAGAACATATCTATGGGTGCATGCCGTGTATGGTCGGGAATCAAGACGAGAAGCCGCTTGCCGCCAAGCGGCAGACCCGACAGCGCTTCGTCACAAATATCCCGCACATCCTTCCGGCTGAGCGATTGTTCGAACGATCCCTTGCCGACAACTCCGGTCATATCACACTCCACTGTACGCAGAGAACCCGCCATCAATCGGGACAACAATTCCGGTCACGAACGATGACGATGGAGAGAGTAGCCAAAGGGTGGCTCCTACAAGGTCCTCAGGTTTCCCGAAACGCCCCATCGGCGTATGGTCAAGGACCTTCTGTCCCCGCTCTGTCAGTGCGCCGGTTCCTCTATCGGTCAAAAGAAATCGGTTCTGCTCGGTTAGAAAGAAGCCCGGTGCAATCGCATTCACACGTATATCGGGCGAATACTCCTGCGCCATATGTACCGCGAGCCACTGGGTGAAATTGTTTACCGCAGCCTTTGCGGCTGAATATCCCGCGACCCGCGTAAGAGGAGAGAAGGCGCTCATCGAGGATACGTTCAGAATGACCCCCTTCTTCTGTTCAGCCATCATTTTGCCGAAAATCTGGCTCGGAAGAATCGTGCCCAACAGGTTCAGATCCGTAACATACCGCAGCCCCTCCTCATCGAGATCGAAGAAGGGTTGTGTTGGATTTGTTGTGGCCTTGGGACTGTTGCCTCCCGCAGCGTTGATCAGTCCGTAGACTTCTCCATGACGTTTCCCGATTTCCACCGCTGCCGACCGGAGCGCCTTCTTGTTCAGAACATCGGCAACGTGGCATGTAACCCGCGCTGGATCAAGACCTGAATCGCGGATGGCGGTTTCACCCCGTGACGTGTCACGACAGAGCAAGGCCACGGTGGCGCCGGCATCGACACACGCCCGCACAATCGCGTTTCCGAGCACGCCGGTGCCGCCTGTGATAACGATTGTTTTTCCTTCAAGCTGGTGCATGTTACAGTATCCTTGTTGGGAACAGATTTCAGTATCCGAAAACTCGCGGGAGAAACAACGTCAACTCCGGAACGTACGTAACCAGCAATAACGCCCCGACCATTGCGAGAAACATCGGTAGCAACGGGCGGATCACTTTGGCAATGCTGACATTCGCAATCCCACATCCAACAAATAATACGCTCCCTACGGGAGGTGTGCACAAACCGATGCAGAGGTTCATCACCATGATGATTCCAAAGTGTATCGGGTCAATTCCAAGACTGATTGCGACAGGGAGGAAGATCGGCGTAAAGATCAACACTGCCGGCGTCATGTCCATGAACACTCCGACAATCAGGAGGACAAGGTTTATAATGAGCAGAATGGCGAACTTGTTCTGCGTTAGCCCGATCAGAGTATCACTGACGGTTTGGGGGATGTTGGTGTACGCAAGAATCCATGACATTCCCATGGACGTGCCAATCAACATCATTACAATTGCCGTGGTTAGGGCTGTGTCAAGCAGGACTTTCGGCAGTTCAGTGAACTTCACTTCACGATAAATCACCACCGAAAGCACGAATGTGTATAACACTGCTACGGCAGAGGCTTCTGTTGCCGTGAAGTAACCCGCAATGATCCCTCCCATCACAATGACAATGAGCAAAAGGCTGGGAATCGCATCAAGGAACTTCCTGACTGCGTCACCAAAACGGAAACCCGACGCAACCGGGTACTTTCGCCGCATGGCGATTGCAGCGGCGATTATCATGATCGCCAGACCCATGAGTATTCCCGGTATGTAACCGGCGATAAAGAGGGCCGCGATAGAAACGCCTCCACTGGCAAGTGAATACACAATCAGAATATTGCTCGGTGGAATCAACATCCCCGTCGTTGCTGATGAAATATTGACGGCGGCGCTGTAGCCCCGATCATATCCTTCCTTGTCCATCAGTGGCGTCATGAATCCGCCGATGGCAGAGGCGGCCGCCACTGCAGACCCCGAGATCGAGCCGAACAGCATGCATGCCATAACATTGACAAATGCGAGCCCGCCCGGAAGCATGCCGACCAGCACCTTTGCAAGGTCAATCAATCGGCGGGCGATCCCCCCCCTGTTCATCAACTGCCCCGAAAGGATGAAGAACGGGATGGCAAGCAAGGCAAAGCTATCAAGCCCCGTTGCCATGCGCTGAGCTACCGTTGTCACTGCGGGAACAGTTTGAATCGTCACGAGCATCGTGGCAATAGTCGCAAGGCCGATGCAAAAAGAAATCGGAACGCCGAGTGCCATCAGCGTCGCAAATGTCGCCACCAGAACAAAGACTTCCGTCCATTCCATCAGTTGTCCCCCCGCAGTTCCTGCAACGCTTCAACAATGTACGTCACGGCATAGAACACCATCAATCCTCCGCTGATCGGGAGTACGAGATAAACATATCCGAGGCTCACTTGCAGGGCGGCGGAAAGTTGTTTCAGAGTGAACGTCAGACCGACAAGCTCAATGCCGCCGTAGAATACAACTGCGGCAGCGAACAAAAGGACGGTTGATTGGATGAACAACTCGAGCACTATCTTTTTCTTCCCTTTCATAGCCATCGGCAAGAGATCGATAGCGAGATGTGCCTTACGCCCGACGGCATACGCGGCGCCAAGTAGACCCAGCCACACCAGAAGGTATCGCGCAAGCTCCTCCGTATATGAGCTCGGCGTTTTGAGCACAAACCGGGTGAATACTTGCCACAGGACATTCAACGTCATGATGGCGACGATGGCGATAAGGCTCCACTCCACAACCCGGTCCACTTTGGAACGAAGGCGCGTCAACATCATTTCAAATTCCTGATCTGTTGAATGAGTTCATAGATGCGAGGGTCGCTCTTGTACTGCTCATAAAGGGGAGCAATCTTGGCAGCAAACACCGAGCGGTCCGGACGTACAACTTCCACACCCGCTTTCTTGATTTGTTCAAGAGCGTGGTCGGATGCTTCGCGCCAGATGATCTTCTGCAGTTCTTCAGCCTCCCGCGCGGCCTGCTGAAGGAGCTTCTGCTCCTCTTCATTCAGAGAATTCCACACCACGGTGCTGATAATGATGATGTCGGGCACGGATGTATGTTCGTTCAACGAGTAGTATTTGCAAACTTCGTAGTGCCGGGAAAGAAAGAAGCTCGGAGGATTATTCTCCGCCCCATCAACCACACCTTGCTGCAACGCGGTGTACAATTCACCCCACGCAATGGGCGTCGCTGAGCCGCCGAGGGCCTGAATCATGCGGATAGATGTTGCGCTCTCCTGAACGCGTATCTTCAATCCGGCAAGATCATCCGGCGTCAGGATCGGCCTCTGCTTGCTGTAGAAACTGCGGCTGCCGGCATCGAGATAAACGAGCCCCCTGACACGGAATTGCGTCGTTCCCTCCAGTAACCGTGTTCCGATCGGGCCGTCCAATACGGCAAACCGGTGTTGTTCGTCCCGGAACAGGTATGGAAGACTGTACACCTTAAACTCCGGAGCAAATCCTTCCATGACACTGGAGGAGACCTTCGTCATCGCAAGGCTTCCAATCTGTACCAATTCGATGCACTCCCGCTCCGTCCCGAGCTGGCCACTGGGGTAGATATCGATGCGCATTCTTCCGCCGGAACGCTCGAACACAAGCTTCGCCATATGCTCCATGGATATGTGAACCGGATGTGTCCGGTCCAGTCCGTGCGCAAGCTTAAGCACTCTATCGGTAGAGGACTCCTTGCATCCAGTCAAGAGCCCGAACAACCCGGCACTCAAGACAATGTACGCGAGTCTCTTCATTGGTTACCGTCCGCCGATAAATAATGGAAGAATATGTCTCTCGTAGATGTTTGTGGTGACGTTTGACTCGATCATCTCGCGGCATTCGGCGAGTAACCCGGTGAACCTTCCGTTCATCTCGGCAGCGACTTTGAAGCTGACATGCACGAGTTGTCTGAAATGTAGATTGAACCTTTCTGAGGAAGTGTCATGCCGCAATGCTCCCACAAATTCGGCAGATGTCCAACTCTCAACTACGTCAGGTGTCGGCAGATGCAACTTGTCGATCTATCACGGGCAAATAGGGTTTGCACAACTCATCGTACCTGCTAAGGGCGTTTTTGTAAACATCTTTCGCAAGACTCAATCCCTTGCCGTCTGATGCCGCGAGCCCTATGATTTCTTCGAGCCAAGTCGTGCCGGCAGTTTTTAGGTGTAGTCCTGTCCCGAACTTCTTCATGGCGTTGTGCATGATCGGATAGAGCGAGAACTTGTCGCTCCCCGAATGAATGCTCAGCTTCAGATTTTGAGGCAGACCAAATACCTTCACGGCATGCGCTACAACCGCCAGATCATATTCAAACTCACGTGTGAAGTTCTGCGCATCTCCGACGTAGTCAATCCCCTTCAGGAATGCGCCCGAGAATTTTGGCGCAATGGTCTGCGCGGGAATCTTTTCACGTGCGATAGCCGCGAGAATGAAGAACAGCTCCGCCGGGGTTTGCGGGGAAACCGCCTCATCGAATGATACTTCCGGAATAAAATTGCCGGCCCCCTTCTTGTCAGCAATATAGCGGTAGACTTTTCCCGCTTCCTGTACCGCGAAGAGATACTTCCGAGCGATGGAAGTCAGCACCTCGGGTGTGATCACGACTGGTTCCTCGACGTGCGGAATCTCCACTTTGCCAACGAAACCGGAGAGATCTTTGACAAACCGGTCAATTTCTTGGATGTCAGGCGCGACGCCTATAAAGTCGGCCACATCAATCGTGAAGAAATCGCAAGGCTCGATGAACCGGTCTACGGTGCCGAGTCCGATATGATCGGCATCAAGGTAATACGACGCGTTCCACTTACACTCTTTGACGGCTGCATCCGCTGAACGGCGCGTATCAACCGGCGACGTGCCGATGATGGTATGCTCACGATTCGATTTGTTCCACACGGGCACGACGAGGGTTCCGGCAGCCTGTGCTTTTTGCAATGCCCTGAGTTGGGCTGATCCCTCGGCTCCGAACCTGTCACCGACACCGATGGAGTATTGTTCTATCTGCATTATTTCTCTTGTTCTGTTTGCTGAATGAATAGGCTAAAAAAGCTCTTGCATTCCGACCTGGTCCATATCGGTAAACTCTTTGTTCTCACCCCCCATTGCCCAGATAAAGGAGTAGTTTTGGGTTCCTGCCCCGCAGTGGATCGACCATGGAGGCGAAATCACTCCCTGTCTGTTCCTCATGATGATGTTCCGTGATTCGTCGGGACGACCCATAAGGTGAACGACTGCTGAATCGGGTCCCAACCCGAAGTAGAGATACACTTCACTTCTTCTCATGTGAGTGTGCGGAGGCATCGTGTTCCACACACTTCCCGGCTCCAAATCGGTGAGGCCCATGACCAACTGGCAGCTCTGTGCCCCTCTCCCGTGAATGTACTTTGCGATGGTCCGCTTGTTTGCATGCTCAGGTGAACCGAGGACAACTTTTTCGGAGGATTCCGCAGGAACGAGAACAGTGGGATATGCCGAATGCGCGGGAAACGACACAAAGAAGAACGCCGCAGGGTTCTTCGCATCCCTGCTGACGAATTCTATCGACTTGACGCCGCGGCCGACATACAGCATGTCTTTTAGCCGGAGTTGATGCCCGGTGCTGTCCGTGCGCACGACTCCATCGCCGCCAATGTTCACAATTCCTACTTCACGCCTCTCGGTGAAATACTCTGCTGCGAGCTGGCGCTTCGTTGCGACAAGTGAAAGCGGGGCGCCGGCAGGAACAGCGCCGCCGATGATCGCCCGATCGGTGTCCGTATAAACAGCCGCAATCGAACCCGGGGAGAACAACTGATCCAATACGAACGACCGCCGCAACTCTTCGGTGGTCATCCGTCCGTATGTTTCCTGATTAGGTAAATACCGTACTTCCATAGTTTCCTCTGTTTGGTCTAAAGAACTTACCGTGACAGCCAGCCGCCGTCGACGACAAGCAGATGGCCGTTCACGTAATCCGATGCCGGTGATGCTAGAAACACTGCCGCACCCTGAAGGTCACGCGGATCTCCCCACCGGCCGGCGGGGATACGATCAAGAATCGCCTTGGAGCGGACCGGATCATCTTGCAACGCCTGCGTGTTCTTTGTTGCCATATACCCCGGGGCGATGGCGTTTACGCAGATGCCGTGGGGAGCCAGCTCGTTCGCCAACGCTTTTGTCATTTGGGAGATTGCACCTTTGCTCGCGGCATATGAGGACACAAGTATCCCTCCCTGGAACGAGAGCAACGATGCGACGTTGATGATCTTTCCTGACTTTCGTTTCATCATATCGCGTGCAGCAGCCTGGGCAAGAAAGAACGCTGTCTTTGCATTGAGCGTCATGACATCATCCCAATCTTTTTCCGTGAACTCCAAGGACGGCGCCCGGCGGATAATTCCCGCGTTGTTCACCAAAATGTCGACTTTGCCGAATGACTCGACAGCCTTCTGCACAACCACCTGAATCGCATTCATATCTGACAGATCGGCGGTAAGAGTTTCTGCGCGGCGCCCCATCGCCCGGACTTTCTCCGCGGTGCCGCTGCGCCCGGAATGATCAACGAGAAGCAGATCAGCGCCTGCCTCCGCCAAACCCAGAGTCATTGCATCGCCGAGCCCCGTGCTGGCGCCCGTCACAACTGCTGTTTTTCCTGTGAGATCGAACAGGTTATTCATCGGGAAGTTACCTCCGTGTTGCCCGCGTTGGGAACACTCTTGAATGCAGGAAACTCAAAATAGCGCTTGGCATTATGGTAGCAGATATCCGAGACCATCCCACCGACAAGTTCCTGATCGTCGGGAAGGAGGCCGCGCTGCATCTCGGACCCGAGGATATTGCAGAGCAAGCGACGGAAATACTCATGCCGCGGATAGGAGAGAAAACTTCTTGAATCGGTCAGCATGCCGACGAATTGGCTCAACAGTCCCAGGTTCGAAAGGGCTTCAATCTGTCTTGTCATTCCATCGATCTGATCAAGGAACCACCAAGCCGAGCCATATTGTATTTTTCCGGCGACTGATCCATCCTGAAAGTTCCCAATTAATGAGGCGACAATTTCATTGTCGGCGGGATTGAGATTGTAAATGATCGTTTTCGCCAGCTTGTTTCCCGAGTCCAGCCGGTTCAGAAAGCGGGCGAGCGGCCTTGCTATCGAATAATCACCGATGGAATCGTAGCCGGTATCGGGACCAAGCGCACGCATCTTTCGGGAGTTGGTATTGCGCATTGCGCCGAGGTGAAATTGCTGAACCCAACCCTTCTCCCAGTCCATTATCGCACACTCGTACAACACGGCGGATTTCAGTTTATCCACTTCAACCGGGGAAAGCGTTGCACCGTCGAGCAAACGGGCAAACAGGAGCTGAGCCTCCGCTTCCGTGTAATCGACCGCATAGATCGTCTCCAACCCGTGGTCGGAAAGCCTCGCACCGTGATCGTGGAAGTAATCATGTCGCTTGCGGAGAGCCGCAATCAAATCCCTGTAGGTGGAGATCTCGATGTCGGCCGCTTCGCCCAGCAGATTCAGATAGGCTAGCACGGCATCAGTATTCTCAAATGCCATCGCCTTGTCCGGTCGGAATGCAGGATACACTCTTACGGGACATGTTTCGTCAGCCGCCAGTATCTTGTGATAGTCGAGGCTGTCCGCCGGATCATCGGTGGTACATACTACTTCAACCTTCATCATGCGCTGGATTCCCAGAACGGAAAATCCGGGCTGTGCGAGCTTCCCGATGCACTCATCCCAAATCCCCCGTGCGGTAGATGCGTTCAACAACCTGTCTGCAATACCGAAGGGACTTTTCAGTTCAAGATGTGTCCAATGATACAGGGGATTGCGGAGTGTTTTGGGAACAGTTGCCGCCCATTGTTCAAATTTCTCCCAATCCGACGCATCGCCGGTGATGAAACGCTCGTCCACCCCGCATGTTCGCATTGCCCGCCACTTGTAGTGATCGCCGTTGAGCCAGATTTGCGTCAGGTTTTCGAAGCGGCGGTCTTCCGCCATATCCTTCGGCGGAAGATGGCAATGATAATCAATAATCGGGAGTTGCTCCGCGTACGTGTGATACAACATTTTTGCATGCTCGCTGTCGAGCAGGAAATCTTCGTGTATGAATCGCTGATCCATTAGCTTCTCGTTATAGTACATCAGTTGCTATTGTGTTGTAAACGCCCAAATCATTCCCGCTTCTACGCCTCGGGGGGTTACCGCATCCACGCGCCAGTAGTATGTAGTTCCTCTCCGGAGCGGGCCTGCATGATACGAGGACGTTGATTGACGGGAGACATAAGCAGGCGGATTTGTGGTTCCAAGATACACAATCTGCTCACGTGAATCGCGCGCGGGCACCCACTTGAGTAAAACTCCCTGCGACGGAACATTCCGTTCACCATCCTTCGGCGTATTCAAGAACGCAAAGGGAAAAACGGGTTTCATAGTGTTTTCGGGGTCCCACATCCCGTCGAAGGCCCATGCCGCCGTGATGTTCTCCGGCTCCGGCGCACCATCGGCAAGGTGGAGGTTGTCCGCGAACCATGTATAGTTGCCCCCGTCCCTGCTGCAATTATGAAAGTAATGCCTCGCACCCCATCGCCATGTGCTTTTGCTTCCTTCGGGATGATAGATTGGCCGGTCGGTCATTGTCTCCGAGAAACGACAATTGACCAGAAAGAACTGTCCGTCACGATGGTTACGCCCCAGGGGGAACCCCGGAACGCCGTCGAAATAGGAATCGGTAATGACAAACTTCTGTCGGCGATCGGCGTCCCCGTCATGCCAAATGCTCGCGCTCAAATTGCGGCCAAAGAATCGGGACTGCGTAATGTAACACCAGCCGCGGGGACATACAAAATCTACCCATCCCTCGAAGTAGCAGTTATAGTGATAGTACATACCGTTCTGCTTGTTCCACAAACTCAAGGCATCTCCGCCGTCGGAAATCACATTGCAATACAGGAGGATGATCCTGGTGCCAGCGCCACGAATAGCAAATTGGTGTTTGTTATGTGTACCGTAAAGCGAGCCGTGATTGTTGTGCACGGTCAGGTTGGCGAGTGTCACATCAGTCACGCCAGTATCGATATTCACGACCCCGGCTCCCCAATCGCTGCCGTTATGTGCGGCATTCCATTCCTCACGGAGAACGGCGGCAACAATCCTTGTACTATCCCGATTCTCACCCACGATGGTGACATTGCTCCGGATGATGAACAGTTTTTCGTTGTACACCCCGTTTCGTACCTGAATGATCACGGACACCGATTGAGAATCCCGGACGGCATCGAGCGCCTGCTGAACCGAACGAAACTCTCCACTACCGGCCGCATCAACAATGATCGTCCGCTCTCCGGCAATCCCCCGGAAAGACATCGTGACCAGCAACCCAAATGCGACCAGCATCCGGCACTTGTCAGTGCTTGAATTCCTTGCCATTGATGGTGGTTCCCGAAAGATCAATTCCTTGTACATGCTCGATTGTGTAGCCTTTGCCGACTTTTTTGAACACCGAGTTCGTCAGGCGGATATTCTGCAGAGGTGCCTCCTCATATCCAACCAGATTGAGAGCCGTTCTGCAGGAATCCACGGTCATGTTCTCGATGCTAATGTTCCGGATCGTAGGAAGGAAGTCCCCCTTCCGGCCCTCTTCATAGAACAGATCAATATCAATCACCGAGCGTCCGACAAGCCGCACCCGCACATTCCTCATGTGCACATTCTCCACGATGCCTCCCCGCACGGCATTGGTCTTGATGCGAAGAGCGCTGTACAGAACCGGGCTCTCGAACTCACAATCTTCTGCGAACACATTTCGCACGCCCCCCGACATTTCGCTTCCAATCGTGACGCCGCCGTGCCCGTCTTTGAATACGCAGCGGCGAACGATGATATTCTCACTGGGTACAGCCACCCGCCGGCCGTCGTTATTCCTTCCGGCTTTGATCGCAATACAATCGTCGCCGGTATCGAAGTATGAATCCTCTATCAACACATCCTTGCTGGACTCCGGGTTACAGCCGTCGTTGTTCGGTCCGTGCGTCTCGATGCGGACATTTCTGACTGTGACATTCTCACACAAAACGGGATGAATCTCCCACATCGGCGAATTGATGATCTTGATTCCATCGATAAGAATGTTCCGTGATTTGTAGGGCTGGATGAAACTCGGGCGCAAGTAGTAGCCTTCACCCATCAAGCGTTCTTCAACAGGCACGCCCCGCTGCCCCATATCGAACAACATATCACGTCCTTCTTTCTGATGCGGTGTCCCCTTCTTCCATCCGTACTCTTCCTTTCCCTTCCAGGGCCACCAATACTCGTTGCTCGCCTGACCGTCAAGTGTCCCCTTGCCAGTCACGGCGATATTCTCCTGCCCGTAGGCATAGATGAGGGGAGAATAGTTCATGCACTCAACACCCTCCCATCGCGAAAAGACAAGGGGAAGATACTTCTTCGGATCGCGATGAAATCTCACCGTCGCGCCTTCGGATACATGCAGATTCACATTACTTTTCAAATGAATGGGGCCGGTAAGAAATACACCCGGCGGCACCACGACGCGGCCTCCCCCTTCCCGGACACATTCCTCGATTGCATTCCGGAACGCATCAGTGCACTCCACTTTGCCGCCTTCGATTGCCCCATATGCCGTAATGACAAAATCCCTGTCGGGAAACTGCGGCGGCTTGATTCGTGCCAAAATCTCGTCGACCTGCTGCCAAGGATTGCCATCCTGCTGCGCGACGCCGGAACATGAAACAATCACGACACCCGTCGTTAATAGCGCCGCTACGAACAGGTTGATCTTCTTCTTCGTTAGCAAGTTCATTGTAACTCCATCATTTCATGAGAACAAGTTTCTTCGAATCACTCCGACCGGCTGTCCGGAACGTATAGATGTAGACACCGCTCGCTAATCCCGAACCGTCGAACGTTACCGAATGAAGCATCCCTGCGTCCGCAATACCCTCGAACAGGGTGGCAACCTTTTGACCGACCAGGTTATAGACATCCAACGTCGCAAACCCGCTCAACGGAACCGAGAAACGAATGGTCGTGGAGGGGTTAAATGGATTCGGGTAATTTTGCTCGAGCTGGAACACGCGGGGGGCGTGTACAGCTTCCGCGATAGAGGTTGTTCCATCGGTTTCAAAGCAACCGAGATCGGGCGCGGAACCATTGAACGGCAAACCCAGGTTTGTGCCTGCGTCAATCAGGTCGCTGCCCGACGCAAGCCGCATGAATGGGAGAACCGGCAAGCTTCCATCCGGCTGCCGCGGCCCGCGGACACCGGTCGTATCGAGGCTCAGAAAGTCATCCGCCGTCACCGAAAACTGCGGCATCCAGCTGTTTGTCGCCTGCTGAACAAATGCGGCAAGCGAGCCCATATTGCCAAAGACGACGGCGTTCTTTACTTCGACAGTCTTTCCCGAATCGATCGGGCCGGCAATGCTGTAGTTGATGCCGTTTCGATACGCGGTGGGATTATAGAGTGTCATTGAGCCGCGGTTGTTGTTCTGGTCGAAGCCCTTCACTCTGTTGTCGAACGCAAGACAGTTTATAAGCACCATGTTATGCGCAAGATCCCTGTTGTCGCTTCCCCCCATCTTGAAGCCGTTTCCGTTACCAAGACTCGGGTTGCCGTTCTTGAGATATCCGTTACGGAACGTCCAGCAGTTCTCCAGAATCGTCGTAACGTTATTTGTGCCACGCAAATATCCGTCCCAGCCGTCGTCTGAATTCTGCCATGCGCGGCATCCGTAGAAATAGTTGCCCGAGCCTACGGTCAATTTCGGCGCAAAGCCGTCGGCGTTCCCCTGTCCGGGATCAACGTTAAAGTAGGAATCGCAGTTGATGATCCTATTGTTCGATGCGCCGCCGTCCAACTGCAACCCCGTGTCGCCATTCTCCCTGAAAATACATTGCTCGATGAGATTGTTTGAACCGCGCATAAGCATGCCGTTATCCGGCGCCTTCATGATGTCGAGGCCGCGAACCACCCACCAACTGCCGCTCAGCGTAATTCCCCGTGAACCCGATCCTGCAGTGGAGTAATCCAGCACCGGATGCTCTCCCGGATAGGCGAGGAGATAGAACTTGTTGATGCTGGTGCCGTTTTTTGAGATCGAGGTTGTACCCGCGACAATGTGCGTTCCTCCACGAACCATGATCGTATCGCCCGCAACCGCAACCGAAACACCTTTGGAGATGGTCTTGAACGGGCTATCGATTGTTCCTGCATTAAGATCATTGCCATCAACCGATACGTAAAGAATCCGGGCGGCGGACGTTACAGGTAGAAGCAATATGAGTGTGAATAAAAGAATGCGCATCGTACAAGCGTTACTCCTTTCGTGAAAAACCCGGTTACTTCATCACAATGAATTTTTTGAGATCACTCTGCGCTCCGCTCTGAAGCCGGTAGAGATATATGCCGCTTGCAAGTGCTGAAGCATTTATCCTCACTTCATAGAGACGTCCAGCTTCCGCTCCGCCATCGAACAGAGTCATCACTTTCTGACCGAGGACGTTGAACACATCCAAACGGGCCTTCCCGCTGGCGGCAACCGAGAACTTGACCGTCGTCTCGGGATTGAACGGGTTTGGATAATTCTGCTGAAGTTGGAAAACACCGGGTACGTCGTTGTCCGCACTCGTCACACCCGTTACCTGAACCGGCTCGGAATAATGGACTGTCCCGTCAAGATCAACCTGGCGCAGCCGGTAGTGCCACGTACCGGATGATACCGACTCGTCAATGAACTGGTAATGGCGGGGCTGGCTTGTAGTCCCATGGCCGGGGACAAAACCGCCCGGCAGATCGGCAAACACTTGTTCATTGCCGGCGCGGCGCTGCACATAGAAGCCAAAGTTGTTCACCTCGCTTACTGTCGTCCACTGAAGGAGCGCACCCGACGCAATCATCCTGCCTGTGAAAGAAGCCAGCTGCACAGGCAACGGATCGCTCCTGTAGCTGAAGTCGTACTTTCCGGCACCGGCGTATGTTGACACTTTGCCGGGAATCTCCGATGCAGGATCAAGCGAATAGCTGTAGAATGTTGTCGCTTCAAATGCGGTGCCGCGTGTTCCCGGAGGACCGGTAGTTCCGGCAAACACGTTGAAGCGCTCCACGAGATCTCCGGGGGGACTTCCGTCGCGGGAGCTTTCCGTCGGAATCGGGACATTGAGGAAATAATTCCCTTCAACCAGAACATCCGCTTCGAGGTTAGATGACACTCCGTAAATGGTGATATTCCGATAATAGTTGTTGAAGACGTGCGCCTTGCCGAAGCGGACACGGGGATGACGCTGGCCGGTTGCATCAAAATAGTTATGATGGTACGTCACCTTCATCGCCGCATCGGACGTCTGACCATTGGAATGTCCCATCAACGACGTCTTGTCGTGACCGTAGAAGTGATTCCACGAGAACGTGGCATACGATGCCGTGTGTGTTATGTCCAAAGCGCCATCGTAGTGGCCGGTGAACGAACAATGATCAATCCAAATGTGATTGCCCGTATTGTCGGCATCATCCGCCTGGATTTGGATGCCGTCATCAGGGGAATTCATGAACTTGATATTGCGGACAATGATGTTCTTGGATCGGACAATTTGCAAACCAAATCCGCTGATTGTGGCATCGGTACCCACTCCGATGATCGAGATATCGTACGTATCCTTGACATCCAGCATACCGCTGACCCCGCCTCCGGGAGTCAGAGTCCCTACAATGTAGAGCGTCAAGGGAGGGAAGTTCAGCGTGCGGTTTGCATCAACTCTTCGCAGCATCCATTCATTCAGGTCGGCTGCGTTCGTAATGAACACAATTTGCTGATCAGTTCCGGCGCCTCCTGTCGTTCCGCCAGGATAATTGAAAGCCCCCACCGAGGCAAATCCACGCGGTGAAGCTTCGTATGGGAAATCCCCGAATCCTGCCGAAGGAATCATGATGCCAATCTGCGTCTTGTGTGCGTTCATTGTTAACGACATGGGGTTCGCCGTGGCCTCGTCAGTCCCACCCCAACGGTAGAAACTGTTTCCACCGGATGGTGTCGCGGTCAGCGTCACAACGGTTCCTTCATCGTACAGCGAGTCTGTGTTCATCGGCGAAGCCGATACCGTGCCCGTGCCGCTCTTTGTGAGATTCAACTTGTAGACCGGTGTTGCCGCCTGTCCCCCGATGACAATCCTGTCGATATTCGCGTTGCTGCCATTCGTTGTAGAGCGGAACACCAGCCTGTTCACCCCAGCCTGGAGCGGCAACACCGCCGCGACCGAAGACCAGGTTGACCAACTGCCCGTTGAGGTAAAGGTCGGAAATGTTACCGATGTGCCGTTCAATGTAACTGCGTAGGCTCTGTTGCTGCCGCCGTTAGCATAGAAGACCCGCACAGTGTCCAATGCTGACGTCGCACGCCTGAAGAGAATCTCAAGCGAGGCATTAGTCTTGTCGGCAATATCAACGTATCCCCGTCCCGTGTATCCGAGATATTGCGTCCGGACATACGCAGCAGAAAGAAGCCCATCCTCCGCTTGAAGCTCATTCGGCTGTGGTGGAGTTGAACCGCTTCCGCTAACTGCAACGCTTACTGTCGGAGCGCTGCCGCCGCTGTTGGTGATATTACCGATGTAGGATTGAACGGCAGTCGGAGCAAAGCGCACATATACTGTCGTGGAGGACAATGTCCCGCCTGAGTAGGGAAGAACCAATGATCCCTCGAACCCGCTCCCCGAAGTCAATGAAACCTGGTACCCGGTCGGAGCATTTATGGTAATGTTTCCGGAAGATGGCGAAAGCGCAAAGGCAGAGACATTGAAGCTCTTTTCTGCCGAGGTTGTGTTCACGATTATAGCACCGAACGCAAGCGAAGCGGGAGCCGCCGTGATAGTTGGGACAGCCGGTGTTGATTGCATACCCGTCCCAGGATTGACTGTATTATAGTTCTGCGAGTTCCCTGTCCCGACATTGTACTCAAATACGGCAAAGTGATATGCAGTATTGCTCAAGAGATTGGTCACAGTCACATTTGACGCTGCGCCATCATACACAATCCTGTTACCGCTCCCCTGATCCGTAGCCGCCGTGAAATCCGCGCTCACACCTGCTGGAGCCGTTCCATCGATGGGCGAGAAATTTACGGCTGCTGCATGCCTCGCAACAATGATGCGGCGGCTTCCGTTGCCGCCTGCCGTGTTCACAACGATAGAGCTTCCGGTGACCGTGCCGAACGAAATCGAGGACTGCACTGTCGGCTCCGCGGCGAGCGTTGTTCCTTCGACGTACACATTTTTCGTCGGAGTGCCGGAACTGATGTGGGTAATGTTCCCGCTCACTTGTGCCGCAACAGTTCCATTGAAGCGCACAGCAATAGTCAGCGGCTGCCCGGTGATTTCACCTCCCGCGACCGGAAGAATCACCGGCGATCCGGATCCATTCCATGAAGTGCCGCCGTTTGTTGAAATCTCGAAGTCCGCCGGAGGCGTGACCGTTACATTGTTCGTCAGGTTCACACCCGACACCAAATACTCATGACTCGTCGACGGAACGCCAGGGATGTTCTGAAAGCTGACGAGCGAATCAGGAACAGCGGTAATGCCCGCCGCCGCAGTTGACGTTGTCCCGCTGATAACAACATTCTGCGGACACACGTACTTGCCCGTCGATGAACTTGTGTACCACGGATAGATTCTCACATAGAATGTCTGGCCTGCCGGAACGGTTACATTCACAGTGTAGCTCGGAGCGGGAGATATCATTGCTCCGCTCGGCAATACAAGTGCCGTCGCATTGAGCTTTGTCCGGGTAGCAAAGGTCGCATCGGTAGAGTACCAGATGTTTGCCCGCATGTTGCTGCCACCAGCAGCCCCGAGGTTCATCGAAATACTTGTCACGGTCAGGTCATACGTTGAATTCGGAGCTACCGCGAATTGTATGTAGCGCGATTCGTTCTGATCAGCATCTGCGGGCCAACTGCCGTCCGTCGTCGTCACGCGTTGACTGCTATTTGGTCCGGCGTAATTATTTATCACCATACCGGTGAAAGCCTCATCCTGCCCGGTTACATTCCCGGAATTTGTCACCGCTGTGGTCGTGACACTGGAGAGGGGCCACGTAGCGGATCCTGCCTGTGCAAGTGCGTTGGCTGAGAAAGCAATGCACAATGCAAGTGTCGAGAAAATGCCGGAGAAGGTCATCATATTTATCCTGTGTGTGAACTGTGAAAAGAGTCCCGTTACGCCGCGATTTTCGGCGGAATTTGAAAGCGTGCGTGGCGCATTGGTCGTTGTAACCTCCGGTGCTCCACTGTCATCTTGTTCGGACGGAGCTCCGAATTATCCTCAGCCGGTATGGCTAAGGGCAGCCGCTTTTCCACCGTCTGAGGCCGATCCGCAATCAGGCCAGTGAGACAAAGAAGGAGGACGGCGCCCACGCCGGCGGAGATCACTTGTCCGCCATACGCCGTCACTCCTCCCATAATAGCGAGAGATTCTCCCAACAACGCCCCCAGAATCCACATCAGGAGATCGTCGAAGCGACTGTACGAACGGTGCTTCATGACCCGTCTCATCATCCGGCCTGCCATCATGCCTGTGAGGCAAACAACCAAGGTTCCCATGGCCTAAATGGTCCTTCTATTTTGTCAGAACCATTTTCTTCGTTGAGCGCTTTCCTGCGCTTTCGAGCTTGTAAAAATAGAGTCCCGAAGGAAGCTGCGAAGCATTCATGTCAATCGCGTAGAACTTTCCCGGCTCGGCATGACCATTGAACAACGTTAGAACCTCCTGGCCGAGGATATTGAACACACGGAGCGTCGTGCCAGCAGCCTGATCAACGGAGAATTTGATCATTGTTGAAGGATTGAACGGGTTGGGATAGTTTTGATGCAATGCAAACACCTTCGGTGCAGTTTCGGCAACACTCGTCGGCGATTCGACACTGACGGGCTCGGTGTATTGGACTGAGCCGTCGAGATCGATCTGCTTCAACCGGTAATATGACATGCCGGCAAGAGGAGTCTGGTCAACGTAGCTGTATGTGTGACGCTGATTTGTCGTGCCATTTCCTACGATGAGCTGTGAAATTGAGCTGAAGCCGGTGTTCGACGACGCTGAGCGTTGGACTTCGAATCCGTAGTTATTCAGCTCGCTGATGGTGGTCCAAGTAACATGCACAGCATTCTGGATACGAGCCGCCGAGAAGGAAGAGAGTTGGACTGGAAGAGGAGCGCTGGCATCCCCTGCAGTCCAGCGGGAGAATGATTCGATGCCGTTCAATGTAATGGAGTTCGTCAGGGTGTTGACAATCCCTCCCATGCCTGACCAACTTGTCCCCGCGTCTGTCGACTTGAAGAGGATTAGATTGGACTCGGCTATGCTGTTCAACTCAGACTCATCATATTTGAACACAAGCGTCGCGTCAAGCCCTGAATTGTTCGCCGGCGAAATATCGAAATAGCGGTACACGCTGTTGTTCGCTCCATTGGTCTGCACGCTGTGTCCGCGCGTGATGGTCGTGCTGCCAAGGTTTGCAGATGATGTGATTTCCACACCCAATCCTCCGATATCGGAACCGGAAGGAGCAACAAGCGTACGCGTTGTCGTAATCACGCCGCTCGAACCCCCCACAGTGTTACCCGGTGTCTCGGCGAGTACGCCACTCGGGCCGATGGTGACATCATTTCCGTTCAGCCGCAGATCACCATTGTTTACTGCCAACGTGCCATTGACTGTCACCGATCCGGACAGATAAACATCGAGAGCATTGTTTACTGTCAGGTTGTTCACGGTCGAAGGCAGGCCTGATCCTGTTACCTGCGCTGCTGTTCCTTTATACTCATAATTTCCCGAAGTAGAGAACGTCCTGCCGGATGCTGCCGTGACTTGGACGTTTCCGGTAGCCCCTGTCAAGGCTATGCCATCAGCACTTCCAACTTTCAGAGTTCCGCCGTTTTTCAATTCAAACGCGCCCGGTCCGACCAACGTGGAGTTACCCTTCAACTCCAAGGAACCTTCAACGGTAAACATTCCGCTCCCCGAACCTGTAGATCCCCAGGTAAATGCTCCGAGATCGAAGACTACTGTTGCCCCGGCCTTGACCGTATCATTGAAGATTGTGCTGTAGCCGATGTTTTGTCCAACCGTCACCGTCTGAATTCCAGCCCCGGTGAAGTTGATTGCAAAAATACCAGTTCCGCTGGTATTAAGCGCCGCGTTCGACAAGTTCACGTTGCCTGCAATATTGAAGATACCAGTGTTCGTCGTAGCGCTGGTTGCGTACTGCAGCCGTCCACCATTGGTGATGTTGAGATTGCCGCCGATATTGATAATCCCTACTCCACCCGAGCCGCCGCTGCTAATGGGGCCGATTCTGGAGTTCGCGCCAGTGAGATTCACATTGCCGCCGATGTTCCAGATACACGTAATGCCAGCCGTTGAGGTATTGTCATTGCACGACAACGTTCCTTGAAGAATATTCACATCGCCAACAACCGTGTGAGTCTGCGACCCATTTGTATTGTTTGTACCTCTGAATATCGTGGTGGCGCTCGAGTTGTTGATCGTCAGGTTGCCATTGATTGTGAGAGAACCTCCGGCTGTCGTTCCGCCGGATCGTTGAATGGTAAGATTGCCGAATGTCAGATTGTTCCCTGCGCCCACCGTGCCACTTCCCATATGTACAACCGTACTTGCATTGTCGAGATTATAGATTGCCGTTGACGAACCCGGCGTTGTGGCAGAGCTGTTGTTGTAGAAGATCGCATTCGCCGCAAGGGTAACCCCCGTAGCTGTTAACGCTTGATCCGCTCTCACTTTCCCGCCTGATTGTACCGTCAAACCTGCACAACTTGTAGTCGCGGTGATTGCCACAGAATCGGTGCCGGCAATAACGACGTCATCCGTTGCACCCGGCACAACTCCACCCTGCCATGTTGTGGTGCTACTCCAGATGCCGCCACCCGTTCCATTGCTCATGATCTGGGCGGACGAAATACCGGTGCAGAACAGCAGCAACGGAATAATGAATAGTACAATGCGCTTCATAGGATTTCCCTTTCTATTGGGAATTGTTTGTTGATTGTGTTAATGCAATGAACCAGTGCGTGAATGAACTCGTACACCCAGAAGGGCGACAAGTTGTTGATTTTACTACAGCTCACGCTTACTTAACCGATTACTTTTATGGACGCACGCTCCCACGGGCTTATGACTTGCAACCCGCCCCCATTATGTAGTTGACATCAGGAAAAAGCCTACAAAGAGCCTACAAGGATTTCAATTTCACAACATTTTCCCGGGCCGTACCAGTTTGAGCCTTCTTCTCAATGCATGTTTCACGGAGAACGAGTTGCGTCGGAAGAATTACATGGTGCTCGCGTGTGATATCCGGCTGGGCAATTGTTTCAAGCATGATCTGCACGGAACGTACACCGAGATCATTGGCCGGTTGCCGCACCACACTGAGCGCAGGCGATATGAACGGGCCTACATCCGTATCGCCGAAGCAGATGATGTCGATATCGTCCGGAATTCGAACACCTAGCTCCTTGGCCGCCTGATATATTCCGAGCGCCACGGGGTACGTGGCCGCAAAGATGAACTCCGGCAATGCTCCCTTGCTGTGAAGAGCCTTGAACCCGTTGTAGCCGTCGTCGGTCCCGTATCCGCCATGGATAATCAGGTTCCGCTCGATCGGGATGTTGTTTTGATTCAATGCTTGTTCGAACCCGAGTAGGCGGTTACGACCTATGTTGATCGAGGGATCACCGCCGACGAAGCCGAGCTTCTTGTACCCTATGCGAATGGCATGCTCGACCGCTTGATAGACTCCTTCACGGTCATCCACAAGCACACTGCTGAATCCCGTCATCGGCGGCTCGGGCCGTCTGTCCACAAACATCACGGGAATGCCTGCTTTACGAATCATCGTGAAGATCTCGGTATCACGCGTTTCCTGTGAGATTGAGACAATAATCCCGTCGACACGCATCGCCATCAAGGTTTGAAGGTGCTTGCGCTCGCGTTCGGCATTTTCCTGCGAAACCGTCAGAATCGTTTCATAGTTGTTCTCGAATGCTGTGTTATAGACCCCTTCGATCATCGACCCGAAGAAGTAGTGGGCAATTTTCGGGACGACCAACCCGATCATATTCGAGCGGCGCGAGGACAAGCTGCGCGCCATGATGTTCGGTGTGTATCCTAGCTCGCTCGCAACCTTGCGAACGCGTTTCTTTGTTTCCTCCGAGATATCAGGGTGACCACGCAGAGCTTTTGAGACTGTTACGCGTGAAACCTTCAATCGCTTGGCGATATCGTCGAGCGTAGTATGTGAACTTCTTTTCAAGCAATCCGTCCTTGTTAGTGGATGTAATCCGTCGGGCGTTACGCGTTATTTACTCGATTTTTTCCAAGGCAATGGCCGCGAGCAAAAACGGCCCGACACCTTTGATGTCATTTGTTCGCCGCGCCTCGCTCAGGTAATAGGCAAACGTGCCGTCACGATAGGGCCTTCCACCCAACCCTGCCCCCTTGATGGTATTGTGGAGATTGACAAAACCGTTGCCGTCGATTGTCACATGATGGCGGAGTATCGCCTCGAAGGAACGCTTTGCCTCGATCCCGAAGTCTTTCGGAAGATAGCCCTCTGAAGAGCCTCGTGCAAATGCATAGGTGAACATGCACGCCGATGATGACTCAAGATAGTTTCCATCCCTCCCCCCCTGATCGAGCACAAGATACCAAAGATGTGTCTTGCTGTCCCGCCACCGTAGCAATCCGGAAGCAACATCTCTCAAAATCTCAATTAGCTCATTACGTTTGGGATGAGTTTCCGGAAAATATTCGAGTACATCGACAAGAGCCATGGCGTACCATCCCATGGCCCTGCCCCAGACACTGGGCGACCGACCCGTGTTCTTGTCTGCCCATGGCATTTGCCTGCTCTCGTCCCACGCATGATAATACAGGCCCGAGGCGGAATCCCGCGTATGACGCGCGATCCAGATGAATTGATTGGCAATGTCATCGAATGCCTCTTGTTCTCCATACTTGCGGGCATACATTGCATAAAACGGAGCACCCATATACAGGCCATCAAGCCACATTTGATAGGGATAGATCTTCTTATGCCAGAAGCCCCCCTCTTGTGTGCGGGGATGCTCACGGAGTTGCTGCCGCAACGTATCGGCGGCATAGCGGAAGCGGAGGTCGCCGGTTAGGGCGTGGGCAACAAGCAGGGCACGACCGGGGGCTACAAGATCGATGTTATAGTCCGTTCTCTTATATGTCTTGATTCTTCCGTCCGGCTCGATGTACTGCATCAAATTCTCGCGAATAAACGCTGCGTATTTCTCCTCACCGGAATGCTCGTACATTCGATAGAGTGCCCATAACATCAGGCCTTGCTCGTAATTCCACTTTGTCTCTGTGAAACCGGTGTCGTAGGTAACGCCCCCGGGATGCCGGAGAACGAACGAATCCGCAATCCTTGCCGACCACGGCAAATCAGCCGCGACCTGCAGGTTTTGACTGCTGCAGGCCGCACCGAGCGACATCATAACGAGTACCAACAATCCGCTTTTCATGTTCGAGAGAATCGTGACGTTCCGTGAGTTACTTCGCCAACACCATTCGCTTCAAGGCAACGGCATCGCCGGCCTTGACCTGGTAGAGATATACGCCCGAGCTCATCCCCGAAGCATCAACATTCACTGTATGAATGCCGGCTTGTCGCCGTCCTTCGTATGCGGTAGCAACAAGCTGTCCGAGGAGATTGAAAATTTTGACCGATACCGCAGACTCGACAGGTAACCCGAATCGGATTGTCGTCGAAGGGTTGAACGGATTCGGATAGTTCTGATCAACGTAGAAGTCCGCCGGAATACCCTTATCTTCGCCGACAGAGGTCACAGGATTGCGAAGTGTCCCGCCTTCGTACGAAATCGTCGCGCCGGAGCCGAGTGTAAAGGGAATAGTGTTGTCAAATTGCCCGGCCTGCAGGCGCAGGCGCCGGTTGATCGTGGTTGCCTGTGAGAGGACAACTCCTGCAGAGTTATTGATGATCAACGTATCGACCGTTGAGGGCATGTTTGTCCCGGTCACTTGTGCAGCGGTTCCATTGAACGTAAAGTTCGCCTGCGCGCTCAGAGAGTTGCCACCGCCATTGCTGCCGCCCGTACACTGGATTGCTCCGTTGATACCCGCACTGTTTCCTGTTGCCAGTGTTGCGCCGTTTTGCAGGATGAAACTTCCTGTATTGGAGTTGGTGATCACGCTCGTGCCCATGCTCAACGTTGTACCTGTCTTCACTTCTATCGTGAAGGGAGATGAACCGCTGCCGTAGGCAACATTGTCCAGAGAGATTGTCTGTGTCCCCGCCTTGGCGAACAACAGTTTGTTGGTCCGGGTCACTCCGCCGGAGTTTTGCAGTGTTGCATTGGACACCGAGAAATTCCCGTGGAGGGTCCAAACAATGTCCGGGCCACTGCCGCGGCTAACGCTGAAGGTTCCCCCCGTGACGGA
>CAZBWR010000020.1:29949-51585 GCA_964495695.1 uncultured Chitinophagales bacterium
TACGGCCATGTTGGCGGATGAGCTGGAACCGTTCGACGCAAACTGTCCGCCAGAAACAAGGATGTTCCCTTGAATCGTGATGGGATCAACATACGCGTTGGGGCTTGTAAGATACACTCTGGCCGTTCCCGTGGCGATGACAGTGAAGTTGCCGCCAATGGTATTCCCAGTCATCGCAAGGTCAACGTTCGATGTTTGAGTTGCACAGTTCCACGTAAAGTGATGGAAGTTCTGGTTGGAGTTGTTAGGCTTGCTACCGCTGATGTATCCTGTCACAAGGCACGTTGAGCCTGTTGCCCACGTTGCTTCCGGAAGCGATCCATTGTTTTGCGCATGGTCGTATGTTCCACCGGATGCAACAGTCAGGTTCCCCGACCCGCCCAGTTTTCCCTGGTTACGAAGCGTTCCGGAGACCGAGACGGACGCGTCGATATACACTGAATCGGCTGATTGGATTGTGATCACCTGCGAGCCGGAGGGTGCGCTACTCGCCGGCACCCAGCTTGAACCGTTGTATTGCTGCCATGTTCCTGCCACACTCCAGTTGCCCGTTGCCGCGGAGCGATAGTCACCCGCCGCTTGGGAAAGTGCCATGGCCGGACCAATGAATAAGATTGCCACAATCAGCAGTCCTTGTTGTAACGATTTCATTGTGTACCTCCTTGATTTGGTGAATGAATGGAAAAACAAATTCAACGATTCCACGGTATTTCGTACGAGACGTCCGCGACAAAACCGTGACGCGTCCGATTGTTTAAGTTGACGTTCGTCTGCCAGATATCCTGGTACTTCACGGGGGCATATTCATAGGCGACGTTCAGGCAGAATCCCTGCACGAGCAAACCGAAACCTGCCGAGTAGACGGAGTATGTCACGGGCTCTCCTTCGATGGGGTTCCCTTCGGGTTCGAAGCCCTCGGCTTGCCCCCGGATTCCTGCACGCAACATAAGCCAGGGGGCCGGAACATACTCCACACCCGCCCTCAACAACGATGTGGAAAACCACGGCTTGCTTTCGACGCCATTGGCCTGCGTATGCGTGGCAGACGAGTACGAACGGACCTCGTACTCAATGCCGAATACCAGATTCTCCATCGCAGCAACAGAGATGCCCGCCGATCCGCGCCACGGGAGCTTCACTTTTTCTTCACCGCTGGTGGAAGCAACGACCGGTGTTCCGGTTGTGTCAACCGCAGTTTGCGATGAGAATTTCCTCGTTATCGTGGCGGGAGGTTTCACCGAGAACCCGATCATCAGATACTTAAATTTGTACTGCGCGCTGAGCGTAAACTCCGAACCGCTGTAATCGGAGGTTCCTGTTACTGTGGTCCTGCGTTTCACGGAATCGAGACGGAAATAATTTGCGAAGAAGGTCAGCTTCCCCCGCCCGATACGCTGCTCGAAATCATCCGAAGAACCGCTCAGCACCATACCGCTGATACCCACGGAGAATTCATCTGTGACTGCGGCGGACAGCGCAGCTCCATAACCCCTGATAACGCCGTCACGCACACGGGAAAACTGCGACCACTGCGCAACCACCGGAACAGAATCGTTGCTGGGACGGGGAATCGGGAAAGGACGTTCGGCACCAATCGCCGGATTCAGGATGTTGTTGTTCTGATGGTATGAGTGAAGATCGGCGTACTCCACCGCGCCGAACCCGATGGCAACCTTTCTCTCCCCCAGTGAGAACGGAATACCGACGAGACCGTGGATCGGAGAGGTCTGGTTCTTTGAGCGTGACCAGTTCGGGCCTATAGTGTCAAACGGACGCTGCACGGTATCGCCGGCGTTCGTACCCGACCGGGTCGGATTCGGGATATACGCCGTGAGACCCTCCATCAACAAGCTGAAGTTTGAATAGTACTTCAGCGGCGTATAGTGCTGCACCTGGCTTGAGCGAAACGAATTCTGTGTCCCGGCCAGCGAAAGCTGGATTCCCTCAAGTGCATGCAAGTCGGCTGGATTTGAAAACATGACTCCCAGACTATTGTGCAGTCCGAAGTTCAAGCCGCCAGCGGCGCGGGATGCGGCGGAATGCAGCGTGTTCCGGTCCAGTCCCTGTATGGTCAAAGGCTGATCATATCCTTGTGCCTGCGTTTCCGTTGTCAGCACACACACGAGAGTGAGCGCAGAAAGAAATCCAAGATGAAAGAATGATAGTCTCATGGCAAGCGTGCTCCGATGCTTATTCGTTGAACATTGCCGAGATACGTTCCGAGCGAACCGTAGCTGTAATCAACGGAAAGGGCAACCGCACCGAAGCCATGCTTGAGGCCTCCGCCAAGCGTCAACCCTTCATTGTCATAATTGAACTTGTATCCTGCACGGAGGGCAAACGTCTCCGCAAATTCATACTCGATGCCGGCATGAGCCTGCTGCGTATAGTCATTCGGCTGGAAGAGGTCGAACGCAACGGTGATCCTGTTTTGTGACTCATCGCGGATAAAGAGCGCATCGTTCCCCATCACATTAGCGGCGATACCGAACCGGAACAGCAGCGGCACCGGATTCGACTCTTTTGCGAATTCGACGTTCGCCCCGAAATTCTGCACAGAGGATGCGATCTGAATGGAACGGAAGCCCGTATTATATCGGACACCGAGATCGAACAGTAGTCCGTTGGCCCACGTCTTGACATCCTCGAACAATCCGCCCCCCTGACTGCTGACCATGGTGTTGACAATCTTTCCGTTGAAGAGAGATTCGTGGGCGAACTTCATGCTCAAACCGACGGAGAACCTTTCCGTCAGGCTTCGGGCGTATGATACGCCGACGAGATAGCTGAACGGGCGAAATGTCCGTCCGGTGAAGCCCGGTGCCTCGGGATCTTTGATAAAAGGAGCGGAGTTTGTCGTCTCTTCGAAAGTGCCGAAGTCCACATACTGCAGTTGCAACCCGACCGCACCGAAGTCGCCAAGTGATGTTGCATATGATAGCGCACCCTGCCGGGCATCAAAGATCCAGCTGATGTAAGTCGTTGAAAGTTCGTGTCCTTGCGTCAACGCGATTCCGCTGGGGTTCCAGAACACGGCATCGGCACCGGTCGCAAGAACGCTGTAGGCATTCCCCATTGCCGTCGCGCGTGCATTGGGCATTACATGCAGAAACTGCATTGCCGTACTGCCGACTTTCTGTGCCTCTGCAGTCGAAACAATCATACCGCAGGAGAATGCCGCCAACAACAGTTTTGAGATTGATTTCTTGTCCATCGTCAGAGTCCTTCGTAACTCAATGAATAATCACGAACTTGCCTTTGGCTCTCGACCCCTGATCATCCTCCACAACAAAATAGTAGACACCCGATGCAAGTATCTGATTGTTGCGTGAGATCTGGTAATAGGGAGTCCCGTACGTGTCCCGGTCGTGCTCTATCGTGTTCACCAGTTGACCGCTATAGGAGAAGATCCTGATCGTGCAGCGTTTCGGCAGCCCCATAAACTGTACCTTATCAGTTACTTCGCCAAACGGATCCGAACCCCGGAGGCCGTTTGTCACGACCAGCGGATTGGGCACGACATAGACCTTGCCGAGTGTTTGCGCTGCGGGGGCCTGTGTTTCGTGTCGCGTGAAGTTCGTCATGCCGCTCTTTCCGCCAAGTGAGTCCACCGAAACAACCGCGTAGTACACAAAGTCACCTATGTTGCTTGCGGTATCGAAAACCACATACTCGCCTGCTTCAAAGTAACGGGGATCGCCAATGCCCACGCTGTCGATCCGCTTCCACGGACCGAGGGGATGCGGCGCTCTCATAGCCTCGTAATGATACAACCCGGCGCGAAGCCTGCCTGCCGCATGAGTGTTATTGAATGACTCAACCTGCGGGCCCCAGGAGATTCTATTGACAGCAGCCCTCGTGTTTTCCACCCGTATTGCGGGGGCCGGAACCGGAATCGGTATGGTGTTGTACGCCCCCAGTCCGGCGGGACGGGAATTCTTCGGCTCGTACTGCAATGTGTCATGCTTTACAAGCGGACGACCTGTGTACATCTGAATCGCTCTGTCTGCCACATCACGGATCGACACGACACCCGGAGTGACATACCACGGAAGCGGATTGTTTGAAAGATAATCGCTTCCAATCACCGGCGGGTCACCGACAAATGGGTAGGACATTGACTTGTACAGACTCGGAACGGGATGCAACCCGGGCTCGGGCTCATTCCTGATTCCTCCGCCGAGATCCTGATACACGCTGTCACTTGCCACACCCGGACCGTATCCTACAACTGCGGCAACTGCAAAGCGCATCCTCCCGCCGGGCATCAGCGCATACGGAGCGAAGCCGTAAGCGCGAACTACAGGCTGCGACCAGCTGAGCGTTGTTGATCCCTTCGTTCTTCCAATCCAATAGAAGGGGGAACCGATGGGCGAAGTGAATCCTCCAAAAAAGAGTGAATCATTCCGGCTCCGGAATGCGCTCGTTTTCCGGGGCTCTCGGGGATCAAGCCAGAGTTGAGTCTTTGCAGGAGGAAGGTTCGCATTCTCATAACGCAGCAGGAAGGGTTGCTTCAACCTGTTGTTTTCGTCCCAACACACGAGAGTGTCAGAACCTGTTAAAAGCTGCTGGGTTCTCCCTTTCAGGGCAAGATTATCGTAGTCATAATAGAGCATTACAAGCCCCGCGGCTTGGGGTGAATTCAATCCTCCCCTGTCTCCGGGCTTGGACCATTCACTGAAATAGACTGTGTCGGGCCGGCCAATCCGGTCGTGATTGTAGGTCATGTATCGCTTGAGGTCGAACCGTGCGAACTGATCCTTCGAACGGTAGTCTCCCTCCCCCCACCGGTTGAATGTGCGTTGATAGCCAAACATCGAGGGACCGAATCCGCTTGCGAACGCAACAAACGTGTCTGCAAGCGTGTCGGCGGTGGTATTATGCAGCTCGTACTCGTATATGATGAAGCTGTCGTAGCCGGGGTAGCTCCACGCACGACTTGTCTGTGTCACCGATACCCCAAGAGGCGTTCCCCAACGGGCGATAATAATCTCCTCGGCTTCATTGGGATTGAACGCAGGATTCAAACTTCCATTTGCAAGAACGGGATAGTTTTCACGTCGTTCGATGGAGATGGGGTTGCTGTAAACTCCTTCAACGGGCGTAGGATTACCGTTCGCATCGGTAACGGCACCACAGAACATATATTGGCGCACGCCCCGTATCGTTCCTGCAATCCACAGTCCGCTGCCAAACGAATTATGATGCCCCGGGTACACCGTACGGTCAAGAATCATTCGTGAACGGGGGGGCCATTCCATTGAAGGAAAACCCTCCAGCACCGCCCCAGTCCCCTTGTCGAATCCCCGTCCGATTTCTCCTGTGTTGAAAATAGTCTCATGGAGCATTCCTCGCTTGTGCACACGGTAATCACGTGACTGCGGAAACGCGGCTGCCGATGCCAGCACGAGGAGAAGTATGATCATGATGTTGCTCATTGGAGTTGCCCGCGCAAAAATGATGTTATAATTCAATTACAAATCCGAAGTGAATAGACCGCGGAGTGTTGCCGTAAATCAGAAACGACTGGTCAACAGCAAACGGTCCTTGCTTATCCTTGTCCCACCAATACAGAATGCCGTTGGCGCGGTCGTCAATGGGATAATTCTCATACCCTGCTATAAGGACATTCGGAGAGGCAAGGTTGGGAGTCGAGAAAATATAGTCGTAGTTGAGAAACTTGTTGTTGAAGAGGTTGAACACCTCGACATAAAATGATGCCGGCACGCCAAAAAAGTTCTTGACCCTTTTCGTGAGCTTGATGTTAGTGTTATGCTCGGATGGCGTACGGGCACCATTGATGAGTTTCGGGTTCTTCGGAGAGGTGTATGGACGACCGCTGCGAACAAAGGAGTTGGTGGAGATGGTCATGTCTTCAAAGGGATAAAACCCCAACATCTTGGGCCCCCATTCCTCACCCGTCAGATACGCAAGATTGACAATCACGTTGTGCGTACGATCGAAGTTCAACGTTATATCCCGCACGGGCACGCCGCTGAGATCCGTTGTGATTTCTCCGGTTGACGTGTTGAGGTTGAACACGGGTGTTGCATTTGAGGCAGTGGCGCTCTTACCGGTGGCAACACTGAACTGGTAATTCACGGAACCCGTCAAGCTACCGCGACGCTTCGCCAGCGCGACCCTGAAGCCGCGTATATCCGCATAGTCGCGGTTGAAGTATGTTGAATAGGATGTTCCTTGAGTCGTCACAAACACTGCCTGTTCTACAAGGTTTTTGACGTCCTTGTAATATCCGCTCACATCAAGTGTGAAGCCGTCACCAAGGCCTTGCGTCACGCCGATGTCATAGCTGTTTGTTGTCTCAGGCTCGAGGCGTGGATTGCCAAGGATGCGAGGTTCGAGGGTCCCTTGTTGCACTCTGCTCGAGACAACATATTGGAACGAGGGACGCTGCATGAACGAACCATAGTTCAGATGAAAAACGGTTGACGTGGACAACGGAAAGGAGACACCTGCACGAGGCTGGAGTCGTCCGAGCAGTGGGGCCTTCCTGCGCGGTGCGGCGTTCGGATCGTTGCGGAATGTTCCGCTTGTGTCCGATACACGGTATGGAATGAAAATATTCTCATATGCATCACTCTCCGAACTCCACAAATCCCAACGTAACCCGATGTTTGCAATAAGTCCCTCGAACTCCATCTTATCTTGCACATACAGCGCACCCTCAAACGGCCGTGCAACATACTGTTCCACCGGACCGCCGGAACCATCCCGCACCTGCAGAGCATTCGACACATCGATCAGATAAGTGTTCAACTGAATGCCCGCATTGAGCAGATGCGAGTTCGTAACCTGACTCGTAACGGAGGCATCGAGTGAAATGGTACGGGTCAGCTCGTCACGAAAAATGTCATCGCCGATGAGATAATCGAACTGGTCGGGAGACGTGTTGGGGATGGGGAGAACAAGGCTCCAGTTGATGCGGTAGTTGGGGTTGAGGACAATGGAATCGGGGACGGAGCTTGGTGTGGGGGTGGAACCTACTTTGCGGCGAGTGATGAGTGAGTTTAGTTTCACTTCATAAAATGTCCGCTGGGATAGCGCGTGCGTGAACCGGGCTCCAATCTGAAGATTCGTTCGTTTTTGATAATTGATTGCCGTAATCCTGTCCCACAGCCAATCGCGGTATCCCAAACTATTCGAGCTGGGAAATAGGCTCGAATTTTCCTGCGTATAGCCACCACTAATGCGCAGCGTTGCTCCCGAGCCAAGGTCGGTGGCGATATTTCCCATTACCTGGCGCTGAATGTCGGGCTGTTCAGTCGGAAACTCCGGCCATTGGTTATCCGTCTTGAGGGCAAGAAACAGCCTTACTTTTTCGGCAACCGGGCCGCCTGTGGCGATTTCAATCGAGTGATCAATTTCATTTCCGTATGAGCGGTGCAGATCCCGCTTCGTCTGCATTTGCCAGAGCGTGCGTGCGACAGCAAGTTGCACAACCGTGTCCCGCGCGTAGCGGTCCCGCAAACCCGATCCCATGGACTGGTAATACGGAGACGCAGTGCTGCTTGCAGGGTCGCCGCTGAGCCATGTCTGCATATCCATCAGAAGCCCGAGATAGGGTTGTGAGGAGGGGTCGTATGCGCTCGGACCGAAGTGCTTTCTGCCCGGCCCTCGGAAGCGCCCCTCAATACGGGTCCTCCAAACGTCATGTCTCCCCTCTTTCATGGAAATGTTCACAACACCCGACTGGGCATTTCCATACTGGGCACCGAAGCCGCTTGTGATCACCTCAACTTCTTCCACCGCACTCATGATGGGAAGGAATGCTGAAGTGTTATTGAGCGGATTGACAATGCCCATCCCCTGCAATGTGTAGTACTCTTCGCCCGAGCGACCTCCCCTGAAGTGACCATCGGTGATATCGGCGGCAAGACCGAGAACATCTCCCACATCTCTCATACCTGCCAACGCCTGCACTTCTTCATGACGTATGATGACGCTCGTGGATGTCTTCTCCGGTTCTACATCGGGGCGGGTTGCCTGAACAATGACTTCCTGCTGGGCAAGGGCTTCGGAGAAGAGTCTGAAATCCGCGGTTGTTGTCCGGCCGGCATTGACAATGCTTCCACGCTGAACAATGCGCTGGTATCCCACCATACTTGCCTGAATGTCGTACTTTCCCGGAGGGATGTTGAGGATGAAGTACTCTCCGTCAATATTCGTCGATGCTCCGAGGGTGGTTCCTATTATCGAGACGTTGCAACCGATAAGCGGCTCACGTGTTTGCGCATCAACTACCACACCTGACACTTTGCCGACATTCTGTGCCGACAACGAACCTGCTGCAAACAAAAACATCATCAGAACGGCGGCATACGTTGAGGTTTGTTTCATGCTTTCTCCTGTAGGAAAGAGACTGACATATCCATCAGATCCACTAGTCTCGTACGCGGGGATTCGTGGAATTCAAGAACTCTTCTATATTCGTGTAGCCGTCACCATCCAAGTCGCTGCTCGCGTCGGCAGCGTCGAATGGATCCAGTCCAAATGCTTTCTCCCATTCATCGGGCATACCATCCATATCGGAATCCTGAGGCTGCGCTGCCGGCGCGTACTTCGGCCAGCCCCCTACTTGCGTCTGCGAGTCGATTATTCTTCCTCGACCTTCCCGGACGTCCCGAACAATCCTCTCGTCAACTGGGTCACGCTTGGGAAGCACTGCCCCGGCACCGTCCAGAACAGATGATTTGGCCTGCACGGCGGTTTCAGTGCGTACAGAACCGAAAATGAGCGGGACAGGCAAACGCACAATACGATACCAAGACTTGTCGGTGAATCTCACCAATCCCCAATCCTTATTCACGCTTCCTTCGATCATATTACCATCCATGTACATACTCAGTGTCGGACTGTTGACATGGAACGCAGTGTATCGAATTGATCCCAACGTTGAAGGACCGGGCTTCAAATAGTTTTCCACATAATTCATCGAGACTTTGTCGGTATCGTTGTAGCCCGGGCGTTGGCCCCAGTTGTAGATCAGATTATTGCGAAAGTCCAGCATCCCCCCCCTTTCCATATTGCCATAGCAACCCGGCCTCGGCACTCGGCTGCTATGGTGGGCAAACAAATTATGGTGGAAGGTAACATCGCCGTCAACACGAATCAGCGAAGCATATCCGTGTGGTCCCTTATGATGAACAGAGTTGTGAAGACTCTCGGTGATCAGTGTCCACTGTACCGTTACACGCGTCCGACCACTGAAACGACTTCATCAGTACCCCAACTTGCTGAACAATGGTCGATCATGACATTGGAAGAAGAAAAAACCGTAATTGCATCCTGCTCCATTCCTGACACATCGCCAGGGCGAAAGCGCATGTAACGGATAACGATATCATGAGTGTTGTCAATGACGATACCGTATCCCTTGATGCAAATCCCGTCCCCCGGAGCAGATTGGCCTGCTAACGTCATGTATGGCTCTGAGACTATCAATGGAGATTTCAGCTCTATCACACCCGAAACGGAGAAGAGAACGATCCTTGGTCCGCTCGTTTCCACGGCTTCTCTCAAACTTCCTTTGCCGGAGTCGTTAAGATTTAGAACTTTGATGATGGCACCCCCTCGCCCGCCTTTACTGTGTGCACCAAAACCTTCGGCACCCGGAAATGCAAGCTGTTCACCAACCGCGACTTGGAATTTCAGCAGGACTGCCATAAGGCAGGCCATGCGCCAACTACGAACAAGAACCATCTACATACCGGGGTTGCTGTTGTTTAGATTACCGTGAACTTTTGTGTGCTGGTGTTTTGTGACCAGAGTAATTCTAAAAATAAAGAGCGGGGAGAGATTCTCTAGTTGACGTAGGGCTAAAAGCGCTTAGACATGAGGAAAAAGCGCGCCAAAAAGAGAGGAAAAAGAATTACCTTTATCGGTTACTTTAACGCTAATCCAAGATAGCAAATCACAAGTCGCATGTCAAGTATTTTCACAAAAAAGACACGGGAACTGGGGCTGTGAGGAAAACTGAAACTTAACGTGGGGATAACTAAAGGAGCTATGGATTTACTAGGAAGGAGTGCGAGCAGCAAGGAAAAGTAAGACGTTACTGTTATGCTCCATTGGTTGACTGATTCTCGAGCTGCTCAAGCATGCCGATGAGGTCTCGGCTCGCCTGGCAGGAGATCAAGTCGTGTTCCAGAGAAGAGAATGCAGCAATTAGTGCAGCTTGCTCCTTTTCATCGAATTGCTGGTCAGCCATAGCAAACAGAATGGTATCTTCTTTTTGAATATGATCGCGCAGTAACGTGATGAATCGGCGGCCATGTTTTAGAAGCAGGTCGGTCCCGGTCGGATCGCCGGATGCCGACAACCGGACACCCTCAGCGCACTTTCCCAATTCGTTGCGGCCGATGTCATGCTCTAACAGCATCACTTCTACCGGACCGGCATCCCAGGCAAAGCCGTGCTCCACGAGTTTTGGGAACAACACCATCTCTTCTTTACGGTGATGACACCCGTCCGCAAATGTCCTGAAGAAATGAAGTGTCTTTTTGAAGACATCAAGGGTCACACTTCCTCCTTGTTCAAGAAGATTCAATTCCCTCTCGAACACAACTAACATCCGCTCGATGATACGGTGCTCGTTCTTCAGAATATCAGTAGCCCGGTCCAAAGGGTGCCTCTCCTCATGCGTGTTGATGAATGCTCTCTTTGAGATACGGGTCGTTTACCGGTACAGCAGAAACACCGGCGAATGCCCGGTAAGTAACGAGGAAGAATCCAGCCATTGCAGCGGCCATCGGAGCAATCACCCAGATGCTGAATTCAGGGCCGGACTCGTGAAACGGGGGGAGTATCATCCAAAACAGATCGATCCAGTGTCCGACCATGATGATGATGCACACCTTGAAAAGGAGTCCCTCGTTTCGCTTGGCGGCTTGCGGAAGCAGAACAACAAACGGTATGACCCAATTGAATACGACGTTTACTCCTGTAAAGATAAGCCAGCTTCCCCGCTCGCGGTTTAGGTAGTACACGACTTCCTCGGGGATGTTTGCATACCAGATAAGAATGTACTGACTAAACCAGATATACATCCAAAATGTGGAAAAGGCGAAGATGAGCTTGCCCAGGTCATGAAGATGCGAGGAGTTGACTGCGCTATCAAGCACGCCGCGCCTCCGCATCAAGATCACAACAACGGTAATTGTGGCCAGTCCGTTGAGCAACAACCCGCTGAAATTATAGATGCCAAAAATTGTGCTGAACCATTTCGGCTCGAGAGACATAATCCAATCCATACTCGCCAGCGTAAATGTCACGGCAAACACTACAAGAAAGCCCGCTGAGATTTTCTTGTTCCTTAACGTCAGGTCGATTTGACCGGTTGCATCCTGCCTTTGAGAGAGGCGAACGAGCATCATGGCAAAGGCCAGCCAGATCCCCAAATACAATGCTGTCCGGACAATAAAAAAAGGGGTATTGAGCCATCCTGCTTTTGCATGCAGAAAATGATCATTCGCTACGAGTGTATCATCACTCCATTCATACAATACGTCGATGCCCAACATGACAATCAGCATCGCAACACTTGCAACAGGGAGAACGGCGGTCATAGCCTCAGGAACACGGCGGAGCGCAGTACCCCATGCCGCGTTTGATACATACAGCAATGCCATGAACACTGCTCCCGCAACGCCCAAGCTCAGCAAATAGTAGGACGCCAGCAGAAGGTTTGGCCATGTTGCTTCAGGTGAGAGCAGTAATCCTGCTACGGTGATTGTTAGTCCGGTGGCCACAACAATCGCCAGATTTCTCTTGAGCGTTGGCGGTATTTCAAAGGATTTCATGGTCATATTATTTCATCGAAAGAGCCGTAGCTTTGTATTGAAACTGCAACGATCGTACATACGCAATCACCCTCCACCTGTCATCTCTGGCAACTTGCGACGCAAGTGAAGGCATGTTCTGCTGACCGAACGTAATCACATGATACATTTGCCCATCCTTCATCCTCATCGCTCCATCAGCAAATAAAGAAGGGGGAGGAGGAAAACCGCGTTGGGCAACAATCCCGTCTCCTGTACCGGTCGCACCGTGGCACGGAGCGCACTGGGTAGCGAACACCGCAGCGCCTCGCTCAACACTAACGGCACTATCCACCGAAAGGAGCGGGCTTCGCAGATCCTCTCCCGCTCTGACTGCGCCTTGCGGCCCCGGTTGATATTGCAAAGGAGCAAAGCCACGGACGATTGTCCCTTGCACGGGTGGTTGTAAGATCTTATTGTCACCAAACACAGATGATTGCGACAATGCGGGATATGCCATGTGGGTAACCATTCCCGGAAGAAGCTTCAGATTCCGCACTGCGTAATCACGGCGGACGAGAAACACAATTGCAACCAACACAAGGAACATCGCGATCAGCGTGATATTGATTCTTCTGATCATCATGTTCCCCCCTCGACACGTTCCTCAATCTTTATGACATTAAACGGGGCGAACATCTCACGAACCCTCTCCGGATCAAAGGAGGCGTCACTTTGTGAAAGCACCAGCACGAATCGGCTATCCGTAGCTCCTTCGTAAACGACCGGGGGTTTCTTTCCCGGACGGAGTTTGCTTCGTAGAAGGAACGCAAGCACGGTCCCAACCCCTGCAAACAAGACCGTAACCTCAAACGTTACGGGAACAAACGCCGGAAATGAAATCAACGGCTTTCCACCAACATTAACAGGCCAATCCCATGCCGAAGTCCAGATCTGAAATCCCAGCTTTGTGATTGCACCCGTCAACCCGAGTGCAAGGCAAACGAAAGCGATCTTCGTGGGTTTGACACCCTGTGCGACATCAAGTCCGTGAACGGCATACGGCGTATAGATATCAACGATGTCATATCCGTTGGAACGGGCGGCCTTTGTCGCCCCGAGGATATCGCCTTCCGTGCCGAATGAACTTACCAACAAGCGGCTGCTCATCTGTTATCTCCTTTCCCGTTGCGTCCGTAGTTGAGCACACCCTTAACTTCACCGATGGCAACCATTGGAAGGAACCGTGCGAAGAGCAAGAACAGCGTAAAGAAAAGGCCGAAACTCCCCGCCAGTGTCGCAAGATCGATGATTGTCGGAGTGAAGCTCGACCAACTCGCCGGGAGATAGTCACGCGTCAGCGACGTCATGATGATGACGAAACGTTCAAACCACATCCCGACATTTATGACGAGGGAGATGATAAAGACTGCCATCACACTTCGTCTCACCTTTTTGAACCAGAAGAGCTGCGTAGCAAGGACGTTACAGCTGACCATTACCCAATATGTCCAGCCGTACGGACCGAGTGCCCGATTGATAAAAGCGAATCGCTCGTACTCGTTAGCCGAGTACCAGGCCACGAACAGCTCCGTGGCGTAAGCAAGCGCGACCATTCCTCCGGTGGCGATAATGACCTTGCACATATTCTCGATATGATGAGTGGTGATGTATGCCTCGAGCCCCATTACTTTTCGAACAACGAGCATGAGCGTCAGCACCATCGCAAACCCTGAAAACACAGCACCGGCAACGAAGTATGGCGGAAGAATGGTCGTATGCCAGCCGGGAATCACCGATGTCGCGAAGTCCCAGCTGACGATTGTGTGCACCGACACGACAAGTGGCGTCGCGAGTCCGGCAAGAAGCAGATATACCTTCTCATAACGATGCCACGTTCTGTTCGAGCCGTCCCACCCGAGACTGAAGAAGCCGTAGATTTTTTTCTTGATGGACGACTTGGCTCGGTCACGCAGCGTTGCGAGATCGGGAATGAGACCGACATACCAGAACACAAGCGAAATGGTGAAGTAGCAGCTAATCGCAAACATGTCCCACACAAGGGGAGACCGGAAATTCACCCAAAGAGGGCCGCGGAAGTTGGGATACGGAATCAGCCAGAACGCAAACCACGGCCGACCGGTGTGGATGATCGGGAAGATACCGGCACAGATGACAGCAAATATCGTCATCGCCTCGGCGGAGCGGTTGACAGACGTCCGCCACCGCTGACGGAAGAGAAAGAGAATTGCCGAGATCAACGTACCCGCGTGTCCGATCCCGATCCAGAATACAAAGTTGGTGATGTCGAACGCCCACCCGACGGTATTGTTCAAACCCCACACGCCCACCCCTGTGCCGACCTGGTAGGCAACAGCAGCGGCACCTATGATCATAACAGAAACTGAAACGATGAACGCCGCCCACCATGCAGTCGATGCTTTCCGTTCGAGGGGTTCAGCGATGTCATGCGTGATGTCTGCGTACGACTTATCCCCAAGTACAAGAGGCTTGCGAAGAATCGAGAAGACCTCAGCCATGTGCGGCCTCCTTCTCTTCTGGCCGATCGTGAATCAACGTCATATATCCCACCGAGGGCTTTACTCCCAATTCCTCAAGCACACGGTAATAACGGGGGTTTGTCATTTTCTTTACGAGATTGCTTTCGGCGTCATTCATATCACCAAACGTAATTGCCTTGGCGGGGCATGATTGCACGCACGCCGGTTGAATATCACCGTCCCTCAACGGGCGCCCCTCCTGCTTTGCATCTATCTTCGCAAGCTGGATGCGTTGCACACAGAACGAGCATTTTTCCATTACTCCCCGTTCACGCACAGTCACATCGGGGTTGAGCACCATTCGCTGCATGTCATCACCACGGTCATACTTAAACCAGTTGAACCGCCGGATCTTATATGGACAGTTATTCGCGCAATACCGCGTCCCAACGCAACGGTTGTACACTTGCTGATTCAACCCTTCGTCGTTGTGCACGGTTGCCAACACGGGACAAACTGTCTCACACGGCGCGTTGCCGCAGTGCTGGCACATCATCGGTTGGTGTGAGACGTTGAAGCGGCCATTCGATTCGTCATAATAACGGTCGATGCGAATCCAGGTCATCTCACGGTTGCGCTGTACTTCATCCCTCCCGACGACAGGGATGTTATTCTCCGCCTGGCAGCTTACGACACAGGCAGAACATCCCGTGCATGCTGTAAGATCAACGGCCATACCCCAATGATGCCCTTTATACGCATGGTCATCTGACCACATTGACACGATCTCGTGTCTGTGTCCACTGCCGGCGGCAGGGTTGGCGATATAGGCGGCGAGGGACGCTTCTTGTACGATCGGCCGGCGATGGCCGGTCGACTTGCCGAGCAAATCCGGATCATGGAGCGAATGATATTCCTGCGTTGCGACGAGGTCATGCTTCCGGCCGGTAGCGGTGACGGATATTGCGCGACCGTGATACGCGATCCCGTTCTGGGTGAAAAGAAGCAACGGAGCGACATTCACGCCAACCGGTTTTCCCTTCTCAACGGTCGGACGGGATTGAATCCACTTCGGGCCGATGTCGGTAAAGCGGTCGGTTCCTTTTCTTCCATAGCCGAGATAAACTGTGATTGCACCGTCAAAGTGTCCTGGCTGGATGTGAACGGGAAGTTCAACCCGCACTCCATCGTCCGTGCTCACAGCAACAATGTCCCCTTCTTCCACGCCGAGCCGTCGGGCAGATCCTATGCTGAGGGAAGCATAGTTGTCCCAAACAATCTTTGTGACGGGATCAGGAAGTTCCTGCAACCAAGGATTGTGCGCATGTCGCCCGTCCAGCATCGTAAGCGAGGGCTGGATGACAAGAGAGAAGCCCTGTGGCTCGCGAGCACGCACATCCAGTCCTAGCGCAGCAGCAACAGCCGTCGAATGGAAATCCAGCTTGGGTGTCTGAGGCGTAAGTTCCGCATAGCCACGGGTCAGCGTGTTTGTCCAGAATTCCTCGAACGACGGAGATCCCGACCGCTTGTGAAGCACCTGCCATTCCTCCCGGATCAGTTCATACGTGGTTCGATTATCACCCGTCCAGCGTGCCAGATTCTCGATAACAGTCCGGCATTGGCGCAGCGGTTGAATCGTCGGCTGAGTGATGGAAACCAAGCCGTCCACAGGTTCATGATCGTTCCATGATTCGAGGGCGTGAGGGAGCGGACACACAAACTGCGCAACCGATGCTGTTTCATCAATCCGATCGGTGATTGCAATTCTCGCAGGAATCCTTCTGATGTTCTCAGCCAATGATTGACTGCCAGGGAGGTCGTACACGGGATTGCAGCCTGCTGTTATCAGTACGCCGACACCACCCTGTTCAATTTCTTTAATTAGAGAATGTAGTCCTGTATCATCCCCTTGTACTTGCAATGAGGGTCGTACAATATCCAGCGTGCTGCCGTAACTTTCGATCGTCTGATTGATCACATTGACCATCAACTGCAGTGCGGGTTCATTGATTCCGCACACGACGAGAGACTGTCCGCGGTGATCCCAGAGTTCACCCGCAATCGCCTCGATACGGTCGCCACAGGATACGTCCACAATTTCACGAATCTGCTGCCCGGAACGTCTTAACAACGAGATCATAAGGGACTTGATGCACGCAGCCATTTCATGCGGGGCAACTGCAATTCGTTCGTCAGCGTTGCTGCCAGTAAGCGTCAGCCCGGATTCGATCTGTATGTGACGGGAAAACTTCGGCGGCGTGCCTTCCAGCGTCCTCCCTGCCCGATACCCAGCCGTGAACTCGACCGGTGATATCCACGTTCCAAGAAAATCGGCTGCAAAGCTCACTACCCTTTTCGCACGGTCGAATTTGAAACGAGGAAGCACCCGTCTTCCGTGAGTAACTGTGTGGGCATCAAGTATACCCGAGTATGAGATGGCATCATATTGAATGTGTTTCGAGTCAGGGAATCGGGCGAGAAACTGCTTGATGGAACTCCGTAGAGTCGGACTTGCGACAGTCCCCGTCAGAAGCCGCACGCCGGATGCTCCGTGTGTGCTTAACGCCTTTTCTATTGCTTCGTCGCACTCCTGCCACGAAACTTCGACGCCGTTCACAACAGGCATCCGCAAGCGCTGCGAATCGTAGAGGGAGAGAATCGAAGCCTGCCCAATTGCGCACAGGCCACCCTGTGAAAGTGGATGCTCCGGGTTGCCCTCAAGTTTGATTGGCCGGCCGTCCCTGTTCTTGGCAAGAACACCACACGCCGCATTGCATCCTCCACACGTTGTGGAGTACCAATACGCGAGGCCGGGGGTCACTTCTTCCGGTTGAACAAGAAAGGGAATCGCCTTCTCGATTTTCCCTTCCTGGCATCCTGCAACGAATGCTCCGAAGGAAAACCCGGCCAGCTTCAGGAACGAACGCCGGTCGATTCCTGCGTGTTCGTCATGATGATGATGATGATCGTGACTCATGCTTCACTGAAGATCATTGCTGTTCAATAATGACAGGTTACACAATCCGTCGAGGCGTGTACCTTTTTGCCGCTTATCCCGAACTTGTTGGCGTCGCGGTGGCAGTTTACACACCACCCCATAGAGAGATCCGATACCTGACGCACGCGTTCCATCGTTTCGACCGCTCCATGACATTTCTGGCAATCAACTCCTGCGTTGACATGCGCACCATGATTGAAGTACACATACGCGGGAAGGTTGTGCACCTTGACCCATTCCACCGGACGTGGCGTAATACTCCCGGATGAACTGTCCGGACGGACCAAGTCGTACAACTTCCCGAGTTCAGCCGAGACAATTTGCCGTGCCTTTCGTTTTTCCTTGTCCGCAAGATCCATTTCGGCCCTGACTTCCACCCAGGGAGCGGTTACGAACTTATGGCAATTCATGCAGACATTCGATGCCGGTATACCTGCGTTCTTTGAATGCTCCGCTCCGCCATGACAATGCAAACAGGCAATCTCCAACTCACCGGCATGCAGGCGATGCGAGTACGCAATAGGCTGCACTGGCTCGTATCCCTGATGATTGTCCGGCAACTTGATGTTGTACGTGAACGAAGTCAGAAATACACTCCCTGCAAGCAACACGCCCACGCCGAGTATCACTGTAAGTAATCGACTGCTCAACCAGCTCATGATTTTATCCTGCCACTTCTGTTATAGTCAGCTTGGCTTCTCACACCCTTTGCGGGTGTAGTACCACCAATTGATTGCGGTGGCTATCACATAGAATATACCCACGCCAACGAAGAACGGCACAGGCGTGCCGACATTGGTAATCACTGCCCCGATCAAGGTTGCAAACACGAACGGGCCGTATGCAGCGACTGCTGCGGTCCAGCCAATCACACCTGCAGCCTGGCGGGGTGAATGGCTGAAGATGATCGGGTACTGCCGGAATGTGGACGCATTCCCCACACCGGTCAGAAGAAACAGCACCAGCATCAACACAACAAACATCGGGAACTGATCAAGGGATGCCGGACTCAGCAGGCCCAGTCCAATCATAACCACAACCCCGGCAATCAAACCTATACCAACAAGATGAGTGAGCACTGCGCCGCCATACTTGTCCGACAGCGGCCCTGAAACTACACGCGCTGCGGAGCCCACGAGAGGACCGAGGAACGCATACGTCAACGGATCTGGCGCGTCCGGGAATCCCCCATACAATGTCTTGATCAGTAGAGGAAACGCCGCCGAGAGCCCGGAGAACGATCCGAAGGTCATTATGTATGTGACCGTGCAGAACCATGTGTGCTTGTTCTTGAAAATGTCGAGCTGCTCTTTGAAGGAGGCTTTGATAGGCACGCTTCGCAAATAGCGCCATGCAAGAATGCCGATAAGCAACAACAAGGGCACATACCAAAACGCTGCATTCTGCAACCAGATTTCGCTGGAGACTCCTCCTTTGGTCATCACACGAGACTCGCCCAACAGTGAGCCGAACATGGCGAACCCGATAATCCATGGCGTCACAAACTGGGTAAGGCTGACGCCGAAGTTTCCGATGCCCGCCTGAATTCCGAGCGCCGTTCCTTGCAGGCGTTTCGGGAAGAAGATGCTGGTACTCGGCATGTATGACGAGAAGTCGCCACCCCCGAAACCCGCCGTGAACGCAAGAACCATAAACACCCAGAACGGCGTATCGGGGTTCATCACTGCAAGACCGATGCCTATGCACGGAATAAGCTTGAGCAGCGTCGCCACGGAGATCACATTGCGGGTACCGAAGATCGGAATGAGAAATGTGTGAACGATGCGCAGCGTCCCCCCGGCAAGTCCGGGCATGGCCGCCAGCCAGAACAGTTGCATTGTGTCGAACGTGAAGCCGACTTGCGGCAGCCGCACAACAATGGCGCTCATCATAAACCACGTAGCAAATGAGAGGACGAGGCTCACGGTGGTAATCGTGAGAGTGCGCCAGGCAATCTTCTTCCCCGTTTCTTCCCAGAACCTTTCGTCTTCCGGAAGCCACCGCTCGAGATACGCTGTAGTGGAAGAAGTTATCATGGGTGTTTCCCGGAAGTTGGCGATTCGACTTCGACAATCACCGGAACAGCCTCCTCCAAAAGGGTCGGGGCTGTTTCCTTGCCGGGCTCGCTATCATCGTCGATATGGTGAGGCTCAAGGTCCTCATCGAACGACCCCTTCGGCTCTTTGAGGAACACAAAACAATACAGGAAGCTCGCCGCCGCCCCTCCGGATAGGATGTAGAAGAACGTCGTAGCATCGACCAGGGAGTAGATTACAAGATAGATCACCGCCCCTACGTTGCCGTATGCTCCGGCCATGCCGGCAATCTGTCCCGTCATCTTCTTTTTGATGAGGGGAATGATCGCAAACGTGGCTCCCTCGGCTCCTTGCACGAAGATCGAACACATGATTGTGATCGCTACCGCAATCCAGATCGGCCACGTAGAGTCTATCATTCCCATGCCGAAGAAGCCGAGCGCAATCCCGAACATGTAGATGCTCATGACCAGTTTCCTGTTCTTCATCGTATCGGAAAGAAGTCCGCCCAGCGGGCGGGCAAAGAGATTCACAAAGGCAAACGACGACGCAACAATTCCGGCAAACTCCGGTCCTACAGTGAACGTACTTTCGAAGAATGCCGGAAGCATCGACACAACCGCCAGTTCCGCCCCGAAGTTTGCGATGTATGTGGTGTTCAGCGCTGCCACATTGTTGAAGGAGTAGCGCTCTTCCTCCGGCACCCCCTTCTTCAAGATCGGCAGATTGATCTGGAGTGTTTTGATGACGTGTCCGATGTAGACCACCAGCAGTCCTGCATAAATGACGTACAGATATTCCGCCGGGATCAGGCTGTGCGTCTCACCGGATTCATTTGTCAATTGAATACGGGCGATTCGCCACGCGAGCAAGCCGAGCGCGCCCACAAGCGGAAATGACCAGAGCAAATATTGAACAAGGTCGCCATAGGAAGTTACGGTCATCGGCTGGGTCTTCTTTGTCCCGACGAACTTCGTTCCCTTCGGCGTATCCCGCACAATGAAATAGTAAACGATGCCGTAGACGAAGGCTACTACACCATTGACAAACAATGCCCAACGCCATCCGTTCTCGGTCATCCCGAACCATCCCTCCATAACGGTAAGGGCAATCCACGGCAACGTCATCGCCGCCCATGCCGAGCCGAAGTTGCCCCAGCCGGCATAGAAACCCTCCGCCCTCCCGATCATTTTCGGCGGAAACCACTGCGACACCATTCGTATGCCGATGACAAAACTCGCGCCGATCATCCCCAACACAAGACGGGCGACAAGGAGTTGAAGGAAGGAGTTCCCGAACGCAAATATGAATGTCGGGATAGCCATCACAACAAGAAGCCCGGAGAAGACAATTCGCGGACCGTACTTGTCGATCAATGCCCCGACAATAATGCGGGCCGGAATCGTCAGGGCCACATTACAGATGGCAAGTATCTTGATGTGTTCGGGCGTAAGCCAGTTGACTTCGCGCAACATGGTTGTCGCCAGCGGCGCCATGTTGAACCACACGTAGAAAGAGATGAAGAAGGCAATCCACGTGTAGTGAAGCACTCGGATGCGCTCTTGCGAAAAGTCGATGAGTTCCGGTTTCTTCATGTTTGTCAATCGTGTGTGAAGGATTATATCCGTTGCCGCAGCATGGAGTACCACCGGACAACTTGCGGCTTCCGCCAGAAATAAGGATTCGGCGCCACAAGAATGTGTACAAGCCTCGTGAACGGTGCGAACGCAATCATCAGCCACGCGCTAACGATGTGCAGTTTCACCATCCACGGCATTGCAGTCACATAAGTGATGTCGGGGTTCAATGTGACGAGCGACCATAAATAGGGTGCAGCCAAAGAGGCAAACCATGACGAGCCCCAGCTATGAAAAATTGCCACGTAAATGCCGCTCAGGATCTGCACCACAAAACTGCCGAATACTATCCAATCCGCCCAACTTGTAACTTTCTTCACCTTGTGATCGGTAAGGCGGCGAAATATCAATGCCCCCAGCCCTATTAGTGTCAGTAAGGCGGCGATGAATGCGCTCGCCTCGAGGATATAGAGACGGAGAGGAACGCTGTTCCACGCCAGGACTTCACGGGGGAAGAGAAAGGCAATCACATGCCCGAGAAGCACGGTGATGATGCCGAAGTGGAACGGAACCAATCCCCAGAAATGCTGCTGGTTCTCCAAAAATTGTGACGACAGGATTGAAAACGTGAAGGCTTCCGTTCTGTAGCGCCTGTTTGAGTGGAGCTGGAAATTGATGACCGACACGTTCGTTAAGACAATGTAGAATAGTTTTTCAAGGATTTATGGCCCTGTGGTGTTCATGATT
>CAZBWR010000021.1:0-51459 GCA_964495695.1 uncultured Chitinophagales bacterium
AAAAAACCTTGTTCTCTTCTCCCGTATGGTTACATTTTATTATGAGGCAACGGGTATGGCCGGTACTAATTTCCAGCTGTTACCCCGAAGTGTGTGGGAAGTGGTAAAATTGGTGACATGGTTAATTTTGTAGTATAGAAATTATACATGAACCTGCTTTGGTAACAGTACGGTGAGGGGCCCTAAATGCCTAATTCGGAGTGATTAGGCGGTTTTCTATCCTCATGGCTGATGAATGATCTGCAAATGACTTGGCAGACGATTTGCATGCTACAAAAGTAATTCTATTCAGAACTATCCAATCAGCATTACGAGAGGCAACCCATGAGACTTCATCAAATTGTCGGGAAATCTACAGTGAATAACTTGATTCGCCACCGACTTGAGAACAGTACATATCACAGCATTGAATCCGCCCGTGCATGCTTGCAGAAGGAGTTTCCGAACCACGTCGTCGATACCCGTGAGGGAGAGCTTGCGGTGCAAGTCAAGGATAAGAGCTTTAGCATTGCTGTATTCCGGACAGTGTTTTAAAGAGGGGAGAGCTGGCATGCCGGACGATTCCCGCGCCCGGCATGACCGGTGAAATTAGTTACTCGCTGTTTTTCTTTAACCGGCCCGATTTTTTTAGAGCGTCTTTGAGGAGAAACTCGATTTGTGCATTGACGCTCCGCAAATCATCTGCCGCCCACTTCTCCAGCGCCGCATACAGTTCATCATCCACCCGCAGCAAGAATTTCTTCTTCTCCGTCATTGATACAGCGTTCCCGTGTTGATCACCGGCTGCGCCTCGCGGTCAGCAACCAGAGCGACCATCAGGTTGTTCACCATTGTCGCCTTCTTCTCCTCATCCAGGACAACAATTTTCTGTTCGCTCAGCATTCTCAGTGCGCTGTCCACCATTCCCACAGCGCCATCCACAATCTTCTGCCGGGCTGCGACAATCGCCTGTGCTTGCTGGCGGCGTAGCATGGCCTGGGCGATTTCCGGAGCGTAGGCAAGATGGCTGATGCGCGACTCGTTGACAACCACGCCTGCAACCTCCAGACGTTGCTGCAATTGTGACTGCAGGTTCTCTGCTATTTCCTGGGGATTGCCGCGGAGGGAAGATCGCTCCTCATCCTGCATGTCGTACGGATATTCAGATGCAAGCGCCCTGATGGCTGTTTCGCTTTGAATGGCGACAAACTCCCTGAAATCCTCCACGTCGAATAGCGCACGAGCTGAGTCTGTCACATGCCAAACAACCACGGCTGCGATTTCTATCGGGTTGCCGTGAAGATCGTTTACCTTGATCTTCTCGGAATTGAAGTTCCTGATGCGAAGTGAAATATGCTTCTTGACGGCGAAGGGATTCGCCCACCAGAACCCGTCATCACGTACTGAGCCTATGTACTTTCCGAAAAGCACCAGGACCCTTGCCTCATTCGGCTGCACGACGAAGAATCCCGGCATAACAATGCCGGTGAGAATCAAAAGAGGTATCTCGTACCAAAGCAACGATGCATCTCTGAGTACAATCATGTCCCGGATCAGTATGGCGTTTGCCGCAAGGAGCAGCAAGAGGATGACAAAGGCGATATACCCATTGATCTTTCTGGTTGAGGTTTCTTTTACGGTTTGCATGATAGAGTCTCTCCTAAGTGTGATAGCGTTATGATATCATAATGATATGATAAAGTCAAGCAAATAATTTAGATTCGTATAAGTCGTTGTCGTAGATGGGGTTGTAGGTTGAATGGCAAGTGTTGTTTGGGCAGACTATATTCCATCGGCTCCGTTGTCCAGCTTATCAACAACTTCAAGGAGGCTATATGCCAGAGGTAACCAAAACAAAGCGCGTGGCTGCCGGTGACTGGCGGACACTCGAATGGGGATGGAATGCGAGTTTCGATGTGCGATTTCTCGCGCCGGCGGGTGCGACCGTGAAGGTTCGGTATGGGGTCGGTTGGCTCGGGTGGGACAGCCAAAAAACAACTCTCAACGGGCAAACACCCGTTATGCTCCGGGTGCGTAAAGCGAGTGTAGCCAGAGCGCGTGTGCAGATACGTGTCAAGGCAGATGCGGATGTAACGTACACCTATATAGCGGTATGATCGAACGCCCTGTACTCAATTTTGGTATCTCATTCCCACAAATGAGAGGAGTTGATGGGCAAAATCCCTATTTCAGCCTTATTTGTCCGATTTATTTTGGCGTGTGCTTTGTGACATTAGAATGAGCTAAACAGCAATCCTTTCTCAATCATTGGAGATCATGATGTCACTCAAAACCGAGAGCACTCTGCGTTGTGTTGCATGCGACCGAACTCAGGAAGAAGTCCCGCTGCTTACCCTCGACTTTCAGAGCAAGAAGTTTTCGATTTGTCCCCAGCATCTGCCGATGCTTATTCACGATCCTAAGACCCTTATCGGTCGATTGCCCGGTGCCGAGAGGATGGAGCCGGCAGAGCACAGGGATTGAGGAGCGTATGCGCCTGAAACATTGTGTTGATTTCCCCCCCCAAGTTTAGTATCTTGTGCGTCAGGAAAATCAACAGAAGGACGCTTAGCTCAGTTGGTTCAGAGCGTACGCCTCACACGCGTAAGGTCGATGGTTCAAATCCATCAGCGTCCACAACAAACACCACGTGAAACCTCATTCACCCTTTAAATCCTGCACAGAGAGGCAGGCAAGGGAGAACAGATGAACCTGCTGAAAGAAACTTGTACGATCAACCTCCATCCCGGGCCCGGGGTGGAGGTTTTTTATTTTCCCTATCCCAAGTTGCGCTCCCTATACACCAATCCCATACTATTGCCATGAGAAAACTGAAGGCGAAGATCATTGATGCGCCGGGTCTCGAAAGGACAGTAACAAGACTTGCCCACGAGATTCTGGAAAAGAACAAAGGGGCCGGCAACATTGTCATTGTCGGTATAAGGACGAGAGGTGAGCATCTCGCCAAGCGCCTAGCCCGGAAAATCGAAGAGGTTGAAGGTGTCTCGCTGCCGATCGGCTTCCTCGACATCACATTGTATCGTGACGATCTGCTGGGTAAACTTGAGCAGCCCGAAATGAAAGGAACGGACATCATTTTTGACATAACGAGCAAGGATGTAGTTCTGGTCGATGACGTACTCTACACGGGCCGTACAATCCGCGCCGCCTTGGATGGATTGACGGATCTCGGAAGGCCGAGGACAATCCAGCTTGCAGTATTGGTTGACCGCGGGCACCGTCAACTCCCGATCAAAGCAGATTACGTGGGAAAGAACGTTCCAACCTCCGCTGAAGAGTCTATACGCGTGCATATGAAAGAAGTTGACGGGGAGGACGAGGTATTGTTGATGCATCCTGAAGTCAATGAACAATGAAAACTGATCCCAAAGGAAACTGAACAACTATGCCGTTACAGAGCAAACATTTACTGGGTTTAGACGGGATGCCTCGTGAAGATATCCAGTTGATTTTAGATACAGCCGTTTCATTCCGGGAGGTCCTGGATCGCCCCATCAAAAAAGTTCCGCCTCTTCAGGGAAAAACAATTGCCAATCTGTTTTTTGAAAGTTCTACAAGAACACGCCTCTCGTTTGAGCTTGCCGAGCGGCGGCTATCAGCCGATGTGCTCGCGTTTCAGGCCGCCGGTAGCAGCGTCTCCAAAGGGGAGACGTTGAAGGATACGGCGCGAAACATTGAGGCAATGAAGATTGACATGGTTGTGATGCGGCACTCTGCCGCGGGTGCTCCTCACTACCTTTCGACCGTAATAGAATCCAGCGTCATCAACGCCGGCGACGGCGGCCACGAGCACCCAACACAGGCATTGCTCGACATGTTTACGCTGCGCGAGCGCTTCAAAAAACTGCAGGGCTTGCATGTATGTATAGTCGGGGATATTGCGCATAGCCGTGTGGCCAGGTCGAACATACATGGTCTGAAGGCGATGGGGGTGAAAGTCTCTGTTTGCGGTCCGGCAACGCTCATCCCGCGTGAAGTGGAGAGTCTCGGTGTCGACGTGTATCATCATATTGATGACGTGTTGCCTCATGTCGATGCACTGAATATTCTCCGGATACAGCTTGAGCGCGATGCGGGCAGACTTTTTCCCTCTATCAGGGAGTATCACAACTACTACGGGATTACACGGCAACGTCTGGACAAAGCCGGGCGGGACGTAGTAATTATGCATCCGGGACCGATAAACCGGGATGTGGAAATCTCGGCCGACGTTGCAGACAGCGCCAGCTCAGTCATCTTGCAGCAGGTTTTAAACGGCGTTGCTGTACGCATGGCTGCTCTCTATCTGTTGGGCACAAGAAACTAATCCAGTTAACCGTTGCAACAACACAACGACACGGAGTAACGATGAACATATTGTTGAAAACAGGAAGATTGATCGATCCGGTATCAGGCAAGGATGAGACCGTTGATATTCATATCATCGACGGAAGAATTGAGAAACTGGGCCAGAACATCCAGTCTGGCGACGAAACCACAGTTATGAATCTGAAAGGAAAAATCGTCGCTCCCGGATTCTTTGACATGCACGTACACTTACGCGAGCCGGGTTTCGAACACAAGGAAACGATCCTGACGGGCTGCACATCGGCTGCCGCCGGTGGGTTCACGGGCGTTGCATGTATGCCGAACACGAACCCCGCAATTGATGATGAATCAGTCGTGCGGTTCATACAGGAAAGGGGGAAGATTGCCCTCGGCGGTTTGGTAGATGTCCATCCGATTGCAGCCGTGACCAAAGGGCGAAAGGGTGAGCAACTCGCCCCTCTTGCCGAATTGGCATCTGCAGGGGCCGTTGCCTTTACAGACGACGGAGATCCCGTGCACAATGCCGAAATTATGCGAAGAGCTCTTGAGTATGCGAATATGTTCAAGCGACCGATCATTCAGCACGCTCAGGATCTCCCTCTTACCAAGGGAGGAGTCATGAACGAGGGGTTCAATTCCACTACCCTCGGTTTGCCGGGGATGCCGGCAATCGCGGAGGACATCATGGTGGCTCGCGATATCAGTCTGGCGGAGTATACAAACTCCCAGTATCATGTGGCACATATGAGCACAGCGGGCTGCGCGGAGCTTGTGCGGGATGCCAAACGACGCGGGCTTAATGTCACCTGCGAGGTAACTCCCCACCACTTCACACTCACAGATGATGCAGTCCGGTCGTACGATACAAACACGAAGATGAATCCTCCGCTGCGCACCCGGGATGATGTGGAAGCGATGAAGCAAGGTCTTAAAGACGGGGCAATCGATGTCATTGCCACCGACCATGCGCCGCACTCATATGACGAAAAGCAGGTTGAATACCAGTATGCGCCGTTCGGTATTGTTGGTTTGGAAACAGCGATCGGGCTTGCAGTTACCGAACTGTTCGAGAAGAACATATTGGCGCTGTATCAACTCGTCGAGAAATTCTCGACCAATCCCCGACGCATCCTTCATCTCCCCGTAATCAACATTAAGGAGGGGGAGCTTGCCAATCTTACTATCTTCGATCCTGCGGCCGAGTGGGTTGTTGATATCCAGCTGTTCAAATCGAAATCAAAAAACTCGCCATTCCACAATTTCCGCCTCCGGGGGAAGCCTCTTGGCGTTATCAATAACCGCCGGATGCACTGGAACTAGCCCTAAATCGGCGTCTTGAAATTTGGACGCCTGCCCACTAACCGCTACATACGCCCCCATCTGCAAAGGCACAAATGACGGTTTATGCGGGTATTTCGCTGGCATACGCTTTGTCCTCTTGAGATTGCAGCATAAAAAGGTTCATCATAGTCTCAAGGAGAATATGCGAATCTCAAGAGTATTGTGGGTTGCGTACCTGGTTTTATTCGCCAGCGGCTGTCAGCACCTTGTTGACTCACGCGATACGAGGCCGCCGGCGCCACCTACCGGTCTCTACACCGAAACCGGAGACAACTTCATCGAGCTCGTGTGGGACGCCAATCGTGAGAGTGATGTAGCGGGATATAATGTTTTTGTGGGAAGTTCGTACAACGGACGGTACGAGTTGATAGGATCTGTCAGGCGGCCCTATTTTAGAGACACAGGTGCGCGCAATGGCAATCTGTACTATTACGCAGTCACTGCGTATGACTATGACGGGAATGAGAGTGACCTTAGCCGCGACGTTGCGTACGATATCCCAAGGCCCGAGGGGTACAACGTTATGCTGGATGACTACCGTCGGGCTACATCCACTTCCGGATATGATTTTTCGGCCTACAGTGTCGTGCCTTACAACAATCAGCAGGCAGACATATACTTCGAGAATTACAACGGGGCGTTGTACATGAATGTGAGGGATGATACCGACATTATCGACATGGGGCCGACAAACTCGATTCTCGACATTCGTGAAGCTCCTTCGTCAGGGTGGTCGCCGACACATGATGTCCGTCTGCGGGTCGGGCACACGTATGTAGTGTGGACGTGGGACGACCATTACGCAAAATTCAGGGTTACAAATCTCTCTCCCGGGCGTGTGACTTTTGATTGGGCATATCAAACCAGGAAATCAAGTCCATTGCTGAAACAAGGAAGCAGAGGGGCGAAAGAGCGGACGGGAACTTTATTGCCAAAAGGACGTTGAAGGGAATAGCTTCCCTCTTTGCTATGGTGTGTTGACGGCAAGTGAAGATGATGGTGGTTGTGGTTGGGTGATGCAAAGAGGATGCTTAACAACAGAGGAGAATCAGGTGCTGCTTGTACGGATGTGATGGTGGCCGGACAAGTGGTGCCTCTCTCCTTTGTTGGTTTTCTGCCCTCGCCGATCGGTGTCCCCGTTGTTTGACTTTTCCCCTGACAAGAGCTAATTTTCAGGCATCATGTGTGACAAACTATGACCATTTCTAGAATTTTCGTCATTATCGCTTTTTCTGCCTGCGCAGTTGCAGATGCATACGGTCAAACAGCGCGCCAGCGCGACTTCCGGATCGTTTTTGAGGAAATCCAGGATGGATTTGAAAGGGGGAATGTTGCGCTCTTCTCTGCGCATCTTGCGCCGCAAGTCCAAGTCAATCTCAAGGGGGAAGAAAGCGGCTATTACAGTGCCAATCACGCCCACTATGTTCTTGAGAACTACATGAAGTCCCGCAAGGTTCTCAGCTTCGAATTCACAAGTGTCGGGGAGACCGAAACGATGCCGTATGGCATTGGCAGGGCTGTGTTCGGCTCGAAAGGGAATCGTGAAGTAATGCAAGTCTACGTCTCCCTGATGAACACCGACGGCCGTTGGGCGGTAGCCGAAATCAACATCTACTAGAATCCTGACATGCTTTCCAGGCTGCGCTTCACCTCTTTCATCGAGAAGCTTCAAAGACGATCATCACGAATCGTCTTTTTCGTTTTAGCGCTGCTGGCGCTCTCAGTCCTCTCCGAGCAGTTGGTATTGCATTATCTTGATGCGCGGTGGCCTTCCTTCGTCGAGTCCTACACGCACGCGCAGTTGCAGGAAGTCAACACTGCTTTTGATGGTGTACAAAGGAGAGTCCGGCAAATTGCCACAGAGTTGGCGCGCCATCCGGCAATCACCTCGTATCTGCTTGGAACATCGAATGATGTAGCGGAGGTATTCCGGCAGGCAGCGAGAATCTCCCGAAGCCAGGATGTAAGCGCCGAGGTTTACGATAGCGAGGGTATGCTGGTGGCATGGCATGGTCGCAGCGGACAGGTGGACCAGCGTGAAGTGCAACTCGCCCTCAGGGGGATTCTGACCTCGTATGTGACTCGCGGTCCAATCTATTCCCAACTGTTTGTGATTTCACCGGTTCGTGCAGAGGGGGAGATCAGGGGCGCTGTGATAATTCGCGAGGCTGTTGAAGTCAATTATCCTATCAGCAACCGGTTCATCGAGCCGGCAGGGCTTGCCGAGCAACTCAGCAATGATCTGGGAGTGATGGTCGAGATCGAGTATGGCGAATCGGCTATGCCCCGCAACGACGGCCGGTTCAGTTCAATTGAACTGCGAGGTATCGACGGGAAAAAGCTCGGTGTTGCAAGTATCCTTCGGTATTCCAAATCCGCCTACCTTGAAGAAGCCTCCTCGACCTTCCGAAAGCTGCATTCCATGTTTCTGTTGGCTCTGCTTGCCGTACTGCTTTTTATGTCATCACGGTGGTTCGGAAAAATGCGAGGAGCTTTGCTCAAGGGAATTGTTGTGACAGGAATTATCTGGGGAATTCGATACCTGTTACTCTGGCTTGACATTCCCGGTGTCTGGGTCGGTGAGGGGATTTTCGATCCACGGTATTTCGCATCGAAGTTCGGCGGAGGCCTGGCCAAATCGATCGGTGAAATGTTCCTGACTTCCGTCGCGCTGTTCATCAATACACTGGTTGTGCTGAAGCTGACAAGGGTGGAAGAGTTCAGCTGGTTTGAGGGTCGAAGACTGTTGCCGCTTAGGATTTTGCTAGCAACCGGTTGTACTGCGCTTATGTACCTCATGTTACGCGGCTATGCCGCCGTGATTCGAAGTGCGGTGTTCGATTCTTCCCTCAGGTTCAATGATCCGAAGGTGATCGTACCATCGCCTGAACTCGCCATCATGGTGTTCAACCTTTTCCTGATTTCTTTCTGCCTGATAGTCGTTTCGGTCGGGCTTACGCTGATTATCATCCGCTTGTTCAGGGAAGAGTCTGCCGCATCTATCGGGAACCGGCCGCTTGTTATTATCGTGGGCACGTTGTTTCTGGTCGCTTCCGTGGTTTTCGGAATTGTGCAGGAGACGCCACTTATGTCCACCCCGTTTCGCCTCGCGTTCGGTATGGTGTTGATGGCGATTACCTTCCGTGTGTTGCGGCAGCTTCGCAGGAAGCGCACACCCGTGTCGTTCATCAACGCGCTTATTATTCTTGGCTTCTCGGCCGGGATGTTCTATACGTTGCTGGACGACTCGATTCATCAGCAGGATCGGAGCAGAATTGAAGTATTTGCCCGCGAGGTTCTCCGCCCCGTTGATAATTGGCTCCGCTTCGTTGTGGATGAGTCCCTTCACGGATTTGTGACGGATGAATCATTTGACGTGCTTATGCACGGTGACAGGGAGGAATTGGAGCGACTGGCGTTCACCACATGGGCGAGAAGTGCCGCTGCGCGACAGGGATACAACTGCTTGTTCGTTGTTTTTGGACCGGATAGTACCGAGTTGAGCCGGTTCGTTATCGGCGAGCATAATCCGATGATGTATGAAACCGCTCGTCAGGCGCTGTCTCGCATTGCCAAAAAAGTGGGCATTCAGGAAGTCGGGACCGGTATGAACTCAATGAAGATTTACTCCGGCGCCATTCCCATCATCGCCGCAGACAGAATACAGGGATACGGAGTAGTTGTCGTTTCTGTCACCCAGCAATCGCTGTTCCGGGGTGAAACGCCCGGCGTGTTCCGCTCAGTGTCGCAAGAAAATCTGGAGGCGTTCTACCGTCAGATCACGCTGAACGAATTCCGCAACGGCATTTTGGTGAGTTCGTCTGACCCATCTTGGCCCGTACAGCATCGCCTTCCAGAGGAAATACGAGAATCTTTTCGTGATTCGACCAGAGTGTCGGTCTGGGGAACCGACCGGGCTGCAGGACGTGAGTACGAAACGCTATACATCAAGCGCCTTCAGAGGCCCGATGAGGTCGTCAGTCTGAGTCTTGAGCGCACGGATATTCTCTGGCATCTGTTCGGAATCGTGCGAACGCTGGTTTACTTTGCCTTTGTGCTTATTGCAGGGGTTGTCGGGATTGTTGTATATCGCTGGCTGGAGGGGGAGAGTTACCGCCCGGCGTTCAGGGACAAATTGCTTCTTGCATTGCTTGTTACAGCCGCCGTTCCTGTAATAGTGATTGCAGGATATGCCCGCGTGTTCGCCACAGATCGCGTGTCGTCCAACCTCTCAAACCAGCTTGGCCGGGAAATTGACATCATTGAAAGCGAGTTAATGCGGGGCGGTGCGATTGACACGACCGGCAAGAAAAACACGCCATCAGTCGAAACAATCGAGAGAATCGCTTCCGAGCTCAAAGTAGATTTCAACTACTATACTGACAATTCCATTGTCGTTACAAGCCGTCCAGAGTTGTACGACACGGGAATCCTCGACCGCCGGATGAGTGGTGAGGCCTTCAATAAGATTGTCATCAACGGCCGGCGTTTTCATATGGAGACGGAGAACATCGGGTCATATCAGTACGCAGTCGGATACCGGCCCGTCATCAGTCCGGATGGTGAGGTCAACACTGTCATAGCGGTTCCCACACTTTACAGGCAGGAAGAGATTGAAGAAGAGGTGGCGCAAATCAATGCCGTGTTGTTTGGCGTTTCGGCAGTAATTTTCTTTTTGATGGCGGTAGTTGCAACAACGCTCGCCAACCGGATTGCGTCGCCCATCCTCAAGTTGACCGAGGCGACAAAGAGGGTTGCCTTGGGTGATTTGGATGTGAGAGTAGAAACTCGCGCTGAGGGAGAGATTGGCGATCTGATAAAGTCGTTTGAAGCGATGACAGCGGAACTCAAGCGCGGCCGGGAGAACCTTGTCCAATACGAGCGTGAGATGGCCTGGAAAGAAATGGCAAAACAGGTAGCGCATGAAATCAAGAATCCGCTGACACCAATCAAGCTGGCGCTTCAACATTTGCAGCAAACCTATAAAGACAGAGCAGAGAATTTTGACGAGGTGTTCGAAGAAGTGAGCAAGATGGTCATCAGGCAGGTGGACGCATTGAGCCGGATTGCGTCGGAGTTCTCCGCCTTTGCACGTATGCCGACTGCCCGGCTCGAAAAAATAAGCATCAACGATGTCTTGCGCGAGGCTGTGTACCTCTTTGAGCAGGACACCCGTGTCCATTTTGAAGCGACGTATGGGAAGCAACTTCCTCCAATCATGGCGGACAGGGAAGAACTGCGGCGGGCGTTCATCAACATCATCCGTAACGGCATACAGGCAATGGATAACGAGGGAAGGATTGAAACAAGCACGGCTCGTGTGGGCGATAACATCGAAATTAGAATACGTGATTACGGCTGCGGGATTCCCGAAAGTATCAAGGAAAAGTTGTTCCAGCCCAATTTTTCAACCAAGACTGAAGGAATGGGGCTCGGTCTCGCAATCGTAAAGAAAACGATTGACGATCTGAACGGTCTAATATCGGTCGAGAGTGTCCTGAACGAAGGCTCAACATTCATTCTCTCAATTCCACTTCCGGGTTCGCCGCATGCCAATCCCCACGATTAAGGCCGGTATTCTGTCCGGACTCAATGAAGTCGTTTGCGGGATGAGTACGCGGAAGGGCGGAGTCAGCGGCGGTTCATTCGGCATGAATCTCTCGTTTAACGTCGGTGACGAGGAACAGAAAGTCCGTACAAACCGCGAGCTGTTCTTTGCGGAGCTGGGTGTTGATGTTGAGCAAGCTGCGTTTGCGGGACAGATTCATAGCGGGCTTGTCCGTTACGCTGACAGTCCCGGAAAATATCCGGAGTGTGACGGTCTCATCACTGATAGTCCCGGAGTCTTCCTTGCAATAAGTGTAGCAGATTGTGTTCCGATATTATTGTACGATCCTGTGCGGAAGGTGGCAGCGGCGCTGCATGCAGGATGGCGGGGAACGGATGCCCGCATAGTTGCCCGCGGGATCGGTATGTTGACGGAGAAGTTCGATTCACAACCTCGTAATATTCTCGCCTTTATTGGTCCGGCTGCAGGAGAGTGTTGCTACGAAGTGGGAGAGGAGGTGTCCGATCGGTTTGAACCCGGCTTTTCGAGAAGAACTGAGAGGAAAATAATGCTGGATCTCAAAGGGCTGAATAAAGTTCAGCTGCTCGATGCGGGCGTGCCGGAAGGGAATATTGAAGTCAATCCACTCTGTACAATCATGGAGCGGGATCTTCTTCATTCATACCGGCGGGACGGTCCGGCTTCAGGCCGGATGCTCGCCGTTATCGGGATGAAAGGCTCAATCAGGCGACGAGAATGTCCGCCTGAACTCCACTCGCACGCAGCATTTCCCGGATTTCGTCGGAATAAATCGGATTCATAATAATCACGACGTCAGGTTGATATTCGGTAAGCCTATCCGGACCGACGACCTGCTGTCCCGCCCCTGCAACAAACATTCCCTGTTTCCTCGGGTTGATATCCACCATATATTCGACCATGCTGAATGGCTTCATCACGTTAAGAAATGTAATTCCCTTCGATCCGCCTCCCCATACAACCACTTTTTTCTTCTCTTTGGCGAACGAGTCGAAGTTCTTTTTCCAACGTTCGACTTTTGCGATATAATTCTCTCCGAAGGTCTTTACAGAGTCTGCGAGCGACGCAACGGTCCGGTCCGGTCGCCATTCCGCTTTTCCGTTCATTAGTGTCAGTTCGATGCCAAGGAACTGCCGTTGATAATGTTCCCTCAGTCGACGCACGGTGAACCCGTTGCGCTGGAAGACGTGTGCAAGAGAGTGTGACGTGAAGTACGAGCAATGCTCATAGATCAGATCCCAGATGCCAAGGTCTTCGAGTGTCCACAAAGCGTTCGGGACTTCAAAATATACAACCGCATGCTGCCGTGCACCAATAGCTATTCGCACATCATTGATGAACGAGTTCGGATGTTGGATATGCTCAAGCACGTGGCGACAACAGATGAAGTCGGCATTGTACTGTGAGTATTTCTCCGAATAGAAATCCTGGATTACAACGAATCGTTCCTTGGCTCCCGCGGCCAGCAATTCCGGCTCAAAACTTGCGTCGAAACCGTAGCCTCTGTTTTCGCCAAGGTCACAGATGAGCTTAAGGAAGTCCCCTTTGCCGCATCCTATCTCGATGATGTCTTTGTTACGCAACTCGTGCTGCTTTATCAAATCTTCGGCCAGAGATTCCGCAAACTGCTGGAAGCGCGGGGAAAAATGGAGCGAGTTTTCGTATGCTTCGGTGTATACCATCAGTGAGGGATCGAACGCATAGTTGTAGAGGTGGCCGCACGAATGGCAAAAGCCGAGGTTCATATCTCCCCGTGGAGCGTTGACTGCCTGCTCCTTGGACTCAAGCAAGATATTGCAGTGGACGGGGATGTCGTTCATTTCGAAGAAGGGCTCCACTTCCGCGGAGTTGCAGACAGGACAGTTCATCGTGGATTTATGAGCTATGTTCATGGACAATTGACGGTTCCGGAATAGAGATGGCAGGTCTTCCCGCCTTTTCAGTGTTCTTACTTCTCGCAAGAGCAAACGTGAACACCATCGATGCTAACATAACCGAGCCGCAAAGGAAGCTATACCATTCATCGAATGGCCGAAACAGCATATAGCCGCAGGCATAATTGATGCTTATGACCGGGAGGAGCAGCATCGGGACGGCTGTAGCCGCACGGATAAGATTTGTTTCCGCCATCCGGAGTACTTTTCCGGTAAAGAAACCAAGCGGAATGAAGATGAGGCACGCAAAGATCCATTCATTGATACCCGAGAAAGGCGATGTAATGTTCATGCTGTATCGTGTCGGCAAGAAACGATTAGTCAACGCAAAGCCCGGCCCCATTGTGAATGATGCGGCGTTCTTCAGTTCGTTCTTGTACACGCGCAGCCGCAGTTGATCAAGTGTTACAAGGATACGGTATGAACCCGCTTCGTCAAAGAAACCGGGAACGATATAAACAGGGTGGTGTGCCGTATAGCCTGTGACCATCGAACGCATGGCGATAACCAGCTTCTCACCCTCACGCATGAGCGCAAAGCTGACGTCGTCCTGTTCCCGGCCGAGCATGACCAGCGTTTCGTATTCATCGCCGTGCAGAGCGACAGACCTATAGTCGATGTATGCCGTGAAGACTGTCGTGAACATGATCCAACTTGCCGCGTGCGTGAACGCCGACTTTGTACGCAGGATCCCGTGCTCATCAGCAGTCAACGAAGTTGAGTGTTTCGTCAGCGAGCGGTAAGGAGGCTGACCCTCCATGTTATATTCAGCTACGATATCTGTGGCACGTTCGGGGACCAGGGCTCCACGCTCTAGCGTTGCCCTTACTTCGCTTTCGGACATGCCCATTTTTGTCATCCCGAAATATGCCAGGCTGCCGGATACCTTGCCGGAACCGTCGGCGTTACTGCCGACGACGAGCGGTGCCTTCTTGTCCCAATCATTTACCCTCAGGGCGTACGAGAGAGGAAAGACGAGTATGAGAAAAAATACCCACCATGCACAATACAGAACTGCATAGCGCGAGAGTTTGTGCCGCGGTGAAAACAACGAGTGGATTTTGTTAAGAAAGGTATTTCCTGCAAGAAGGCTCAGGCCGTACCCGCCAGCGGTCCCGATGCCGTTGGAAATGACGTCGAGGTAAGAAGAAAAGCGAAACGGCACATACAACTGCAGGAACTCGACCAGAGATGACATAGCGAGTCCGGCAACCGTTACGAGAAGCAGACCGGCGAAGGCAGAACGCCGCCTGCGGCTATACACCAGCCCGAATGAAAATCCTACAGGAATGAATAGAAGGATGTTTATGATAACGTCATCCACAAGACCTTTGAACTTGGACAGGTTCTGAGTCTGTAATGACTGCAGACGCTGTTCAAATCCGACGGTCGTGAGTTCGAACGGGTACAGCGTCACACACAACACAAGGAGTGTGAAGAATACGGCGACGGCGTTTGTTGTCAAACGCCGTCTTTGTTCCATATCTGTCGGGGATGTCGTCATCAAAAGCGTCACATGGTCAACAGCTCGGCCTTGACGCCGAGTTTGTCGAGATCGTTCCTGATTTCATCTTTGTATATCGGGTTCATCGCAATGACGACATCAGGGCGATATTGTTTCAGGAAATCGGGAGTGACGATTTCCTGTCCAGTCCCCGCCATGAATGTGCCCCGCTTGTAAGGATTGATATCTACAGCATAGGGCATGAGTTGAGGCGTGATGTTCAGCTTCGTCAGAAATGCAACTCCCTTGGATCCGGCTCCCCAAATGACCGCTTTTTGCCCCTTTTCTACAATGGATTTGAGCATATTGCTCCACACCTGCATGCGCTGAGGGTATTGTGTGATGAAATGCTGGACCAAGTCGCGCATCTGATCCATGTCGTTTTCATCAGGATGGAATTTGCCACCCGCTCCGGCTGACGGCCTTGCCTCGATTGTGAGGTACTGGTCATCGTATTCGGTGCCGAGATCAACAACATCGAAACCACTCTTTCGGAACAAACGAGCAAGAGAGCCTTTACTGAAATACGAACAATGTTCGTAATAGATGTCCCAGAACGCGAGATCACGAAGCACATATGTAACGTTCGGGATCTGGAAGAAAATCGTCGCATCCATCTTCTGCCCGATCGACCGGCGTACCATGCTCACGAATTCGTATGTCGGGTGGATATGCTCGAGGGTCATCTTGCAAACGATGAAATCCCCTTTGAGATGAGTGTATTTTTCGGAATAGAGATCAGCAATGAACTGGACTCTGTCCTTCGCGGAGCTCTCGATTCGCTCCGGGACGTAGGCCGGATCAACCCCGACCCCGCGGTTGTTTCCCATCTCACAGAGCATCAACAGGAAGTCTCCTTTGTCGCAGCCGATCTCGATGATATCCTTGTCGTGAAGTTCGTACTTGTCAATAAGCCGCTGTGCAAGTGCCCGATGGAATTTATTGAATGTGGAAGAAAAACCTTGGGTTGCTTCATATCGAGCGGAGTATTCGTGCAAGGAGGCATCAAACGTCGTGTTACTGATGAAGCCGCAAACATCACAGAAGCCCAGTTCTATTGTTCCTTTTGGATATGTCAGGGCAGCTTCTCGTGTAGGCATCAATAAGACGCTGTGCACGGGGACATTCCTGGCCGTGTAGAAAATCAGCATCCCCTTGGAGTTGCAGTTCGGGCAGGTGATGTTCGGATCAGTGTAGGGGAGTTTGCGGGCTTCGGTGGCAGGCGCGCTCATTGAACTCTCAAATTATGGGTTAATAACTCTGTGTTGAACATCTTAATATATTCAAATCCCGCTTCAGAGAACAATGTCCCGCCCGGAGACCAGGCGGGACGACATCGAAAACTTGCCAGTGCAAAACGGGTCTATTTCACCAATAACATTTTCTTGGTTATGGTGGCTTCGGGTGAAGAAAGCTTGTAGACATAAATCCCCGACCCAAGTCCGGCAGCCTCGAAGGTTGCGGCGTGATATCCCGCGGCCTGACGACCGTTCACCAGCGTTGCAACGAGTTGGCCGAGCGTGTTGTAGATTTCGATCCTCACTTCGGTTTCTTTTGGCAACGCATACTCGATGCGCGTAGTCGGGTTAAACGGGTTGGGATAGTTCTGCGATAATGCGTAGGCAGTCGGCAATGTCTTGCCGTCAACGCTTGTCAGCGTGTTAACCTGAACTCCCTCCGTGTAGTGTACCGTACCGTCGAGGTCGATCTGCTTCAGGCGATAGTACCATGTGCCACCAGCGGTAATAACGTCTGTGAACCAGTACTCGCGCGGTTCCAAGGTTGTACCGTGGCCTGGAACAAAGCTGTTCGGGATGGTCTGGTAGGCGGTCTGGTTACCCGGTGACTTTTGTACCTCGAACCCGAAATTGTTGGTTTCGGTGATTGTGCGCCAGTGGAGTCTGACTTGATTCTGGTTCAGCACCGTTGCGGTAAAGCTTGCGAGCTGGACGGGTACGACATCAAGCGAACGGAAATAGTCAATTCGTCCCGTGAAGTAGGGAGCCGGAGAACCTGCATTGCCTGCAAACGGCCCTATGGAAGTTGCCACGAGCGCATGACTGAACGCACCGGCCGAATCCCACGTTGTACCATTGCTTGAGTATCGAAGTATCCACAGGCTTCCCTCGCGGTGGACGCGGAGATACATTGGCGCAGTCCCTCTGGGGCCGAATATCCGGCTGATGCGGATCTGAGCGCTTCCGTTTGTCATGGTCAACGCGTTCAGAATCGTATGAGTCGGATTCGAGTAGTAGTCGAACCGTATAAGGTTGCTTGCATCCTGCTCGACCAGAATTCCCTGAATCTGGTATGCCGAATCCAACGTGGCATCAAACTTCGCCTCAACTCCGAAGTTCTGGATATCGGTGATGTTCTGTACCATACGGGGTGCATGGTTCTGACTTGTATATATATCATGCGAGTTGGGGCCGGGCACGATGATTTCGAGCTGGCTTCCGTTCAGATTGTAATTTCCATCTCCAACGTAATCCAGGAAGTTCCAGATGCTGGTATTCAGTGCCGGGCTGTCAAATTCGTCCGACTGGATCACCGATGATGGCGGTGGAGGTGGCGGAATTGTATTCTGATACTTTACAAGAAAAGCCGGGCCGGGCCAAATGATTTCTATTCCATGGTGCGCAGTAGTGCTGGCAAATACCTGGAACTTATTGACGCCGTATTTCAGCGCTGAGAGTGGGAGGTTGACAACATCAAACTTGTATTGATGATTCATCCCGATGATACCGGGAATCTGGTAGTCGTTCACTTTATACCAATGACCGTCTCCCTCGCCATCAACGCCGTTCCAGGTAGCAATGTACATGCGGGCGGCAGTAGCAATTGCGGCGCTATCTTGTTGCGGGATTCGGAAATTCGAGAATTGTGTCATTGACCCTGCCCGGGCCCAGAAGTTTTCCGGAACGTTGAAGGGTTTATACATGCGTACCGAACCGGAGGATCGCTGGAATGTCAGGTTATCAATCACCGGCATGACAAACCAGACTCCGTTATTGTCCCGCACACGCGCCATGAACCGCACTGACCCCACTGTCTGATCTGGAACCCAGTCGGTGTTCCATGTTACAGAGTATGGCGGCGACGTGACCGTTCCGAGGTGGTTTTGAATGTCGAGCGCGCTTCCCCTCCGGTAACTCCGTTGCCAATCCCTGTAGACGCCGTCCCCATCAACATCATAACCTTCGTAGTAGGCGAGGAACTCGATGCGTGAAACGCCTGCACTGGCAGTCGCGCTAGCCGTAATGACAGGATTATCCCCGATGGTGCTTCCTGCGGTGTGTGAAGTAATCGTACCGGTCGGGTGTGGTTTGGAAGAACTGTAGTACACACGCAACATGACGCCGTACCATCCCCACTGTCCCCAGTTGAAATAGTAGCATGATTGGTTGTCGCATGAGCCCTGGAGTATGTTCGTTCCATTCACCAGGTGGCTCAAAGGCACGGGAACGGTGACGTTGGTTTGTTGAATGTAACAGACACTCGGTCCCGGAGTGGTCGTCAGTTCCGGAACCATGATAGAGTCGTTCCCGTTGAAGCGGAAGCGCTTGTTCATCGTTCCTGTGTGGCCGCCCCATTTGTCGATCACCAGCTCCGCTTTTGTGGCGAGCGATAGGTCTACATTGTTGAAACTGATCAACGGATTGGGGAGGAATTGCCATGCCGAGGGGCCGTACGTAGTGTTGGGGTCGGTAACCCTCCAGCTTTCGCCGAAGAGTCCGAGGGAGTATTCCTTGTAGATCTCACCAGCTTGCGGCTCGGTAAACTGACCGAACGTATGGGAAGTTGTTACGACAAACAATCCCGCGAGAAGCACGGCGAGGGCCAGAGAATATGTAGCTCTGGATTGGTTCATATATGCTGAACTCCTGATGTTTATTTGGTGCGAAATGATACCGCACTCTTTTTTTTTACTTGAAGAAGGACATACGACGCGACAGCTGAATGCGCCGGCCTGAAAGTGTTGTGACATCCATCGTGTAGACGTAGACACCGCTTCCGACCATTGTCCCGGACGCGTTCAGGCCATCCCAAACTGTTGAAAAATAGCCAGCATTGGCTAATTCATTTGTGAGTGTAGTCACCAGGCGCCCTAGAATGTCGTACACCCGTATGACCACTGTCGACCGTTCAGGAAGTTCGTAGCGAATGGTGGTTGATGGATTAAACGGGTTGGGATAGTTCTGAAAGAGCGAAAATCCTTCCGGAATCGACGTTTCCCGGACTGAAGTCACACTGAGGTACTTTACTGCAATAGCGGGTCCCGGCCACATGATCTCCACGCCGTGATGAGTTGATGCCGAATAGAAAGAAAATGTGTTATTTCCATGTTGAAGTGTAGAAACCGGGACCGTAATGTCATTCATCGCATAATAATGGTCTTCACCGACGACCGGAGCCGTCCACCCGTTGATTCTCTTCCAGTGTACACTTCCTTGCCCATCGACACCATTCCATGTTGCGATGTAGAGTTTTGCAGCTGTGGCATTCTGCAGTGAGTCAGAAGAGGGTATCGGGATTGTACATGATTTAGTCTCTCCGGCACGAACCCAGAAAACTTCATGAACTCCAACGGGTTTGTACAGTTTTACAGTTCCGTTTGTGCGATTGAAAGTCAGATTTTCAACCGCGTTGGTAACGTACCATATTCCGTTATTGTCTCTTATCCGGGCAATCAACTTCACGCTTCCTGCGGGCTGGTTTGGCACCCAGTCGGTGTTCCAGACAACTTGCCACGGTGCTGAGGTTGCCGAGCCCACAATGTTCCGGGCACGCACTTCGGTATCGTTCCGACCGCGGTGGTAGTTCCTTTGCCAATCGGAGTAATGCCCATCGCCGTCTCTGTCGTAATCCTCGTAGGCTGCCATGAAATCCACGCGGCTCACTCCTGCAGTGCTTTGCACTACTGCCGAGACCGTCGGATTGTCGGTGAAGGTCCCACCTGAAATGTGTGAGATAATCTGTCCCGTCGGATGCGGCTTTGAGATGTCGTAATAGACTCGCACGACAATCCCATACCAACCCCATTGGCCCCAGCCGAAATCGAAGCAGGTCTGTCCGCCCGATGTACCTTCGAGGCGGTTGTTGCCCTGGACAAGGTGGGATAGGGGAACGTCAACCGTTACATTCCACTGTTGGACATAACACTCCCCGGCAGTTGGGGTAGTGTTAAGTTCGGGAATAGAAATCCACTGGTTGGAGTTGAAACGAAGCCGCTTGCTTGATGTACCCGGATGTCCTCCCCACACATCAATGATCGCTTCTGCCCGGATTGCTCCCTGCAGGTCAGAGATTGCAAGAGTGAGAACGGGATTTGGCAGGAATGCTCTTGCCCCCGGGTGAGTAGCGTTCGGGTCTGTTACCCTCCACGCATTACCCGAGGTGTTCATTGTTATCCAATAGTCCCGGTAAATGGAGCCCGGCGGCGGCTCCGTAAAACCTGTGTGCGCAACAGCGTGTGACAGGATCACAATTCCCAGCAAAACGACAGCACGAGTACCTCTTGTTCTCTTCATATCCTCCCCTCTCAAATTGTGATGCGTGTTGACCTTCAATTCACTTGACGATCACCATCTTACGCGTCGCCATTAGCGCTCCCGCAGTCAGTGAATAGAAATAGATGCCGCTGGAAAGTCCGACTGCATCAAACGTAGTCTCGTAACTCCCCGCAGGAAGATCCTGGCTCACAAGTGTCGCAACATCCTGACCGAGTGTATTCACGATTCTGAGCGTTACCGGAGAAGCCTCAGCGAGGGAAAACGAAATGCGGGTCGTGGGATTGAACGGGTTCGGATAGTTCTGGTCGAGCTTGAATTCGCCCGGCAACTCCCCGCGGCCTTTTTCCTCGACACTCGTCGGAAGGACAATGGCCCTGTTCTCATACCAAACGACGCGTGGATTATTCCATCCTATGGAGATGATATCGAGATCACCGTCGTTGTCAATGTCAACCACCTGGGCCCCATCGTGGTGTTCGTCGCCGGTGTAGACAACGATCTGGTTCCATGCCGTGCCCAATCCGTTTGTGTTCTCAAAAATGATAAGGCGAGCAGCCGAGGGGTTGTTCGTGTTGTGTTCACCGACAATGACGTCGAGATCGCCGTCATGGTCCATATCCGCCAGGTCGACACTCATCGGGCCGATGACGGAGGTGGAAATAATGTGCTCGATCCATGTGCCGGTCGGGTTTACCGGCTGCTCGTACCACGCAAGTTTTCCCGGGACGCTGATCGCTTCAAACCCGATCACCACGTCAATCCGGCCGTCACGGTTGATATCGCCCAGCCGGTTACGGTCGGGATCCCCCGATGTGGGGTTAAGTGTAAATGGTGTGAAAGCCGAGCCGTCGTTGCGCAGCCATTTTGTTCCAAGTACGATGTCACGGTTGCCGTTGCGTGTGATGTCGGCAATGCTGATCTCTTCGTCCTGGGATGTGGTCGAGATTCTGCGCCATGCCCATGTGGTGGTGGACGGGTTTGCCGGAACAGTCAAGGCCTGAATGCCTTTATTAGCAATGTGCCACGAAAGGAGAACGTCCAGCGGACTTCCCTTCGTCAACCGTGTAATTCCTACTCCCTGCAGAAAATCCCCGTCACCATTTTGGATGTTCGAGAGAATCGTAAATGTGCCGGATCCGTTGTTACTTCCCCAGACAAACTCGGAATTGGAGTTCTCGCCAATGCCTTTCGTGCCCAGAACATCCATCGAGCCGTCGTTGTCGAAGTCATACACGAGTGCCATATTGTTCAGCGGTGAGCCTACCGTGTTGCGTATCCATGAGTCAGTCGGGTTACCCGGGTTTTTGTACCACCATCCCCCTGTGATGATATCCTTCTTTCCGTCATTGTCCATGTCAGCAGCGGTGATGAAGATAGTCCTCCAGGGTTTAGACTGGTCGATCACTCTCCGTTGCCATTGGCTCAGAGGGTAGGGGGGGGAGATGCGGGTTCCATTGTTCAACCAGACATCGACACGGGGTGTATCCCAATTGAAGGGCTTGATAAGAATGTCAAGATCGCCATCACCGTCCAGGTCCCCGATTTTGGATTCATGGTTCCCGATGCCGGTCCCGATCTCTTGAAGAGTGAAGTTCCCGCGTCCATCTCCAAAGAACACACGCATCTTGGCGTTGGCATTGCCGCCGTTGAGGCGCATCTCGGCGCTGAAGATGTCGAGATTGCCATCGCCGTCAATATCTCCGATTTCCAGTGAATGGCCGTTGATGACGGGGACAGTCAACAGTTCCCGACGGCTCCAGGATGTTCCATTCCATTCGTGATATGTAATGGGCCCGGTGGCATCGCCCGCACAGAACACCACTTCCGGGCGTCCGCCTCTCTTAAGTTGGCCCACTGCCGTGCGGGTGAACTTCTGGTCGCTGTCGATAATCTCCATCGAGAAGGTGTTGCCGGAAACATGTTTCCACCACCTGCCCGCGCCGACAATGTCCACGACACCGTCGTTGTCCATGTCTACAGCAGCCAGGCCTTCATGTACGACGGGGTCTGCCGAGTGGGAGAAGATCTGGAAAAATTCCCACGGCTGGGTCGCACGCGGGTCCGCGGGGATACGCGCCATCATTAATGCTCTGGCGTTCTGATTCCAAAAGACGAACTCGGCTTTTCCATCACCATCGAAGTCTCCGAACACTGCATCGTGATGATAGGAGCTTCCTGAGTTCTTGATGAGACGGCGGGTCCAGGGGGTGGTTGGCGAGTAGTTGGGATAGGGATTTTCCCACCACCAGATCTGGTTACTACCGGAGTCTCCGCAAAATACGATATCGAGGTCGCCGTCACCATCAATGTCGTAATATGCCCCACCGGCCTCGATACGCAGGGTTGTATTGTCGATAATGTACTTTTCCCAGTTGTTTCCGACTCGGCGGTACCAGAGAACGGAAGGCGCAAGCGACCGTTCGCCGATGATGAAGTCGGCGACCCCGTTCTTGTCTACGTCAAGGATGAGTGAAGCGGTTTGCTGTGAGCCTCCATTTGGTGACGGAAGGCCGCCGGTTTTACTTGAGAGTTTAGTCCAGGTAATATTCTGTGATACTGTCTGCGCCGGTAACGCCATGGCACAAGCACAAGTAAGCAGAAAAGTTGTGAATTTCCCCTTGCCGAATCGCCGCATAGAACATGTCCTCCACACTAGTAAATGAAACAACAGTACGTTTAGTGTGCCCCCCGATTTAAGGCACTTGTGTCGCTTGGTTAAGATTCCCGAACACCATGTTCGCATCGGCGGCCGTGGTGATACCGCTGAGATTTATGTCGTCGAACGAGTAGCCCGGCTGATTCAGCCTGCTGAACACGGTGTTTGCATCAGCCGATGTGACAATGCCCGACACGTTCGCATCCCCGGCATACAGTCCGAATAAATTAGTCCGAAGTTGTATCTGGGGATTGGTTCCGTACACACTTTGATTTGAGCCGCTGAAATTATACAGGCTGCTTGTCTGGTTCAACGTCACCGGCGAGGCGCTCATGACCGCAAGATGATTCCGGTGGCGGAGGACGACATAGTAACTTCCCCCTTCGAGGCCCGCAAAGCCAAGAGGGCTGTAGCCGTCGAGATCAACCACAACACCGTTCGCCTTAAGGAAAGCCGCTCGCCTTGCGATGGTTGAACTTGCGGCTGTGCCAGATCGTATCTCCACCAGCACCCAATCAACCACGCCTGGAGGCATGGCCTGAACTGCTTCGTTGCCGGTGTAGTTCCACGGTGCGACATTGTAGGGCTGTACAAGCGGCAGGATGTTGTTAATAGTCGTGCGCATGCTGTCGCCAGTTGCATCGTAGGCACCTTGTAGCATCACCTTGATGTTCACGATGAAGTTGTTGGTGCCGCCCGCGCCTGCGTTATAGTTTTGTGTCACCTCGGATGGCGACAACGCTCTGTCATACATCGCCACAAGATGGTATTCGCCGAGCCACGGACGATCGTTTGTCAACTCGTTACCGAGGGCCAATTTATACGCGGCCCAGTTCGAAAAATTGCCGGTTGTCGTTCCGCTTGAAACCTCTGTTCCGTTTATGTATACCCGGGTTACGCCAGCCGATGAACGGGTGACCACGAGATGCGTTATCTGCGTTGTCAGAACGGGAGTAGTGGTAAGAGAGGGGGTGCCGTTGCCAGTTGTTGTGGTTGTTCTTCGCCGGACTTCAATGGCTGTAGATGACCCGCCTGTTGCGCCCTGCCCAACAGTCATGTTTCTGTTGTTGAGATCAGCTGAAATTGTCAGTATTCGCGCAGGTCCTGACTGGTTCACATCTGCCGTACGTATCCATGCTTCGGCGGTAAACTCATTTGTTGCTTTGCACGCATCAATGACCTTCGTTGCCGCAGCTGCCGTGGAGACGATTGTCGCTGATGTCAGGCTCAGATATCCGTTTCCCCATTGCGTGTTGTTTGTGTTGGCAATCGTGAGGTTGAGCGGTGAATCGACACCGGATACATCGTTGACAACATTTCCGCTTCCCTCTTCGAACGTATACAGAACCCGCAGTCCACTGGTGACGCGTGTAACCGGTTGCGGGACGACAGTCATTATTGCTGTTTCGCTGGAGAGGGTGCCGCTCTCGTTCGAAACAATGCATCGGAATGACGTGCTGTTATCGGCGAGCGTCGCTGCCGGCGTTGTGTACGACGATTGTGTTGCACCCGGAATGCTGACATTGTTCTTTTGCCACTGATAGAATGTTTCAGTACTGCTGTTGACGGTCACATTGAATGTTGCTGCTTGTCCGACAATAACCGTCTGATTCTCTGGCTGGGAAGTGATTACGGGGGGATTCGTGCCTCCGAGCACAGTCAATACGGCGCTGTTGCTTGTCACTGTGCCGAATGCATTTGAAACTATGCAACGGAATAGCCCTCCGTTGTCGGAACCTCCGACAGGAGGGGTTGTGTAAGTGGATCCTGTCGCCCCTTGGATGTTCGCACCGTTATGCTGCCATTGATACTGAAGAGGTTGAGAGCCTGATGCTGTCACCGAAAATGTTGCCTGCGTCCCCGAGTTGACCGTTGCATTCGACGGGTGAACGGTAATGGACGGTGCCGCCGATCCGCCTCCCACAATTGCACGGTTCTCATACACTATCACCTTGTTGTTCGTCCAGCCGATGGAGATGATGTCGAGGTCACCGTCATTGTCTATGTCAACCACCTGCGCTCCATCGTGGTGCTCGTCTCCCGTATAGACAATGTGGCGACGCCACGAGGTCCCGAGCCCGTCAAGGTTTTCGAAGATCATTAAGCGCGCAGCTGCGGAATTGGCATAGTTGTGTTCACCGACGATGACATCGAGATCGCCGTCGCCATCCATGTCTGCAAGATCAAGACTCATCGGCCCTATGACGGAATCGGATATAACCCGTTCGGTCCAAAGACCTGTGGCTGTGGCCGGCTGCTCGTACCAGGCAAGCCTTCCCATGACGTTTATTGCTTCATAACCCACAACGACATCAAGTCTGCCGTCTCTGTTAATGTCCCCGAGCCTGTTGCGATCGGGCATTCCGGGATTGTTACTCAGGGTATGGGGTGTCCAACTTGCACCATCGAACCTGAGCCACTTTGTTCCGAGCATGAGATCAACTCGTCCATCCCGGTCGATGTCCCCGGCGCTCAGCTGTTCATCTTGCGAAGTTGTCGAAATACGAGCCCATGACCAGGTACCGGATGAAGGGTTTTCGGGCACAGTCAAGGTCTGGACCCCTTTTCCGGCCATATGCCAGGAGAGTGCAACCTTGTAGGGCTCCGTACCGGCATGGTTAAATCGACGTACCTCCACTCCTTGGAGGAAATCGCCGTCACCATTGGCAATGTTCGTCAGAATTGTGAATTGTCCGGCGCTGTCGTTGCGTGCCCATACGAACTGATTGTTCGCATTTGCCCCGACTCCTCTTGTGCCGAGAATGTCCATGGTGCCATTGTTGTCAAAATCGAAAACCGCGGCCATATTGTTCAGCGGTGTGCCGATGGTATTGCGCACCCATGTGCCGGAAGCGGTACCGGGATTTTTGTACCACCATGCGCCGGTGATAACGTCCTTCAGGCCGTCACGATCAATATCCGCAGCCGTAATGAAAATGCTCTGCCACGGACGCGACGAATCGATCTCATGTCGCTGCCATGATGTAAGGGGTAGAACCGGATTGTTGAGGCGGCTTTCCCACATCATGATCGGGGCGCCCCGGCCGTTGGCGTTATTCCAGTTCGCACCGATAATGTCAATATCGCCGTCGTTCCCGAAATCTCCCACGCGAATGTTATGCGAGCCGGATGTGGATAATACCTGCTCCGTCCATGAGAGGGCATTCCCGCCGTTACGGAGAATGGCTACACGTTTTGTTGAGGACTGGTGCATTTCTGCATAAACAATATCGAGCAATCCGTCATTGTCCATATCAACGACGTGGAACTCGTGGGCGTACGAGATGTCAGTTGCGACAATGCGTTCCGTCCAAGGACCCGTCTTAGGGTTGGCGGCCTCAAACCACGAGATTTTGCCGTTTGCGCTTTCCGAAGGGGAGAAAACGATGTCCTTTTTGCCGTCGTTGTTGATATCAACGATCTTCACATCAACCTGGAAGGGAACGCTGGAGGTGATAGTTCGTGCAGTCCAGCTTGATGTCATGGGGTTTCCCCCGGGGAGGGGGTTTTCGAGCCATGAGCCATTGATTGCAATATCCAGATCTCCGTCACCATCAATGTCGCCAACTGCGAGCCCTTCAGAAGCGGCGGTGCTGATGGTGACCTTGGTCCACGTATTATTTGGTCCTTGAAAGAAGACAGACGTTGCGAATCGTCGGACAATTACATCCATCCGGCCATCATTGTTGATGTCGCCGACCTCCACGTCGTGTGAACCTGCGTCTCCGATGTAATGTTCGCGCCACTCTGCATAACGGGGGTCTCCGGTCGGTCCGGGGTTCTCATACCAATACACCGATGTTCCGTAGTCTATCCCTTTGGGAACCACAACATCCAGATCTCCATCACCATCAATGTCGACCACCTGCATATCGGTGGTAAACGAGCCTGTCGCGATGCGGTATTTGGTCCATGCCGGGTATTTGTACCAGAACAAGCCTTCAGTGAAATTTGTTGAGCTTGCAGCGAGAACGTCAAGGAAGCCGTCACCATCCATGTCCCCTATGGCCTTCACGTGCGGATTGCGGGGATTCGCCAGATCGATGACCTTTTCTGTGAATGGAATAGGCGTTTGGGGGCGGCCTTCATAAGGCATCCAGAATGCAATGGCAAGGAAAAAAAGGTGTGTTAGGCGAGAATGCCCACCAACATTTCGTCTCATTGGTCCGTTTAGTTGTTTGGTTAGAGTAATCGGAGCAATCCAAGCAACAGCACGGGGTAGGTATGTGTTTGAACCCCCTGTCGCAGAATCAAAGTGCCTATCTAAAATAGCAAATCACCCCTGAGATTCAAGCTAAAAACGGAATTTCTTGTTCTCAGGGGTGACATGAAGCAACCAATGAGGGGATGAATCAAGGGATTCTTGTGCTCTTGTTCAAATTTCCAAATACTATGTTCGCATCAGCAGCCGTCACAATTCCCGAGAGATTCGCATCTGTGCTTGAGTAATTTGACTGGTTCAGGACGCCGAAAACCACGTTTGCATCAGCCGCCGTAACTATCTCCGAAGAATTGCAATCCCCGGCATACATTGCATATTTGCCGTTCCCCAGGGCGGCCTGAGGTTCGATGCCATAAGCTGCCGCGGCCGAACCGGTAAAGTCATAGAATTGTCCTGCCTCTGTGAGACCGCGTACGCCGGCACTCATGACTCCGATATGGTTCCGATGCCTTACCAGGATGTAGTAATCCCCGGCGATGACGTCGTAAAAGCGAACCGGAGATGTGCCGTCAGTATCTACAATCGTTCCGTCTTTTTTGAGGAGTGCCGCTTTTCGACCGACCAGACTCGAGGCATCCGTAGCAAATCGGAGTTCGACCAGCACCCAGTCAACCGTCCCGGCAGGGGGGGAATTAACGCTGTCTTTACCTGTGTAGCTCCACGGAGCCGATCTGTATGGATTGCGCTGAGGAAGTTGTGATGATATACTTGTACGCATCGAGTCACCTGCGGCGTCATACGCTCCCTGCAGTATGACTTTTGGCTGAACGGCAACAAGTGCTTTGTTCTTGAAGTAATCCACGAGGCATGTGAAGCCCGGATTGTTTCCGGCGTTGCCGGCAAACACTCCAACCGAAGAAACTGTCAGCGGGTGTGTGAAAGATCCTGCCGTGAACCAGTTCGTTCCGTCAACAGAGTAGAGCATTGTGAAGAGATTGCCGCTGCGCAACACTCGCAACAGTATCGGGGCGGTGTTGATATAAGGAGTCGATTGATCAATCCGGACGGTCGGCGCTCCTGATTGAAAGGATGCAGCAAACACTCTCAAAGAAGCTCCCGTACTGATGACATCGAACCTGATGAAGTTCGAACCGTCCTGTTGGACGAGTATTCCCTGGACAAGGTACTGGGCGGAAATCGGCGAGTCGAATTTTGCTTCAATATCAAAGTCAGCGTTTGCGCTGGCCTGCATTACGCGCGGGGCGTTTGTATTATTGCTCCACAAGTCGTGCGTCGTGCCGGCAGGCACCGTGATCGCAAGCTGGTTTCCGTTCATCTGTATTGATGCATCACCCATCGGATTGAGGATGCTCCAGAGAGAGACGTTGAGTGAGGCTCCTTGGAACAGGTCTGTTTGAATTCCTGAGGGGACGAACGACGAGCGGGTCGTAAACAAGTAGTTGCCGCTGCTTGCGATCGAACCACCCGCATCGCGGCTCGATACCATGAAGTTGTAGGTTGTCGAAGGAGATAAACCCGTGATGGTTACCGTGTGTTGTTGCACGAGGCTCGTGTCTGTTACTGTCATACCGTACGTAGTTGTCGTTCCGAACCGGACCTCGGACGATGATTGTTGGTTGGTCGCCCATGACACAACCGCTGACGTGACTCCCGGGGTCACCTGTATTCCGGTGATTGAGAAACCGCTGGTCTGGACAGCGCCCGTCGAAATCTGTAAATCCCTGAATGCTGCCTCTATTACTGCAGGTGCCTGGGATGAGTCTTCGGCAAATCCAAATGTCATCCTCTGCGGTACTGCATTCATCCATCGGAGAACATTCGACGGATCCGGTTCTCTTCCGAAACCAAACACGGTCATGCTTCCCTCCATCGGGCGGTGGCCGTCCGGCAGAGCATCAACCTCGTGGTGGATCATGTAAAGTGCACGGCGGGTGCTGATGTCGCCGAAATATGCCCATTGAAACTGACCCTCGTACGTTTCGTCCAGCGTATACCTTCCCCCCGTTGCCGGCTTCCAGTAATCTGAGGCGTCAAACTGTCCGTTTGGGGTTCCTTCATACAATAACCAGTAATTGTCTGCTCGGTCAGTGAGTGTCATTCTCACGTAGCCGGGGAAGAAATCCCAGTACGCCTTGTATCCTCCGCTCAATGTCTGGGAATAGACGCGCACATGGATAGGGCCCTGGTATTGGATCGAACTTGTGCCGTTGGTGTACCCCGGGTGAGCCCAATCGCCCATGTTCGGGATGCCTCGATAGCTCCCTGCCGCACCGCCTGTCGGATGATAGCTTATCCAGTCATTCCCATTGTTATCAATCATGCTGGCGAAGCCCGCGCCCTGAATGTGGTAATAGTACGTCGCCAGTGGAGAGGTTACGCGATAGCTGTTTTGTCCCTCCCAAAACACCGTCGTAATGAGAAGTTGATTGGGGAAAATTTTTGGGAGAAATCCCGTTCCGTGATCGAAGTAAATATGGTAATGTCTGGCTGCTGATGCGCCGGTCGTTCCGCTCATTATGAACATAAGTGTTCCGGATGCGTTGCTCGAGGCATTGTATCCGGGGCTTTTGTTAAACTGAAAGACGACATTTGTATCCAGTATTATACCCGCGGATGTGACCTCCACGATTCGGAGGGAGTTTTCGCTGAATGTCGCGCCGCCGGGAAGAAGAGAAGTGAAATTCAGATCCAGTTCAACCGGCTTGTCGAAGCGCGGGTGACCATTTGCTTGTACTGTTACCGGCAAACGGTAATGCCAGGTATTGTTGTACCATTGGGCGTTCAGAGTAGGGGGGACCGAGAAAAGGAAAGTGAGGGTGAAAGCGATGAACACACTATGTGCGTTACGCAAGCAGTTTTACTCCCCTGTTATGAATGAAAAAGGTGATTTACGGTACTTGTGTCGCCTTGTTCAAATTGCCGTACACAACGTTCGCATCCGCGGCGGTAACAATGCCGCTCATGTTAACATCTGCGATTCTATACCCCGATGTATTTAGAGTCGAAAAGACAAGATTCGCATCTGATGCAGTCACAATGCCGGAAGTGTTTGAGTCACCGGCGTAGAGTGCAAACCGTCCACCGGTAACGGCCTTCATTGGGCTACTGCCATATGCGGACGATTGTGCTGAGAGAAAAGAATACTCAGCCGGTGCCGGACCGATGGAAACCGGCTGGGCACTCATCACAGACAGATGATTTCTGTGCCTGACAACTACGTAATAATCTCCGGGTACAACACCGGGGAAGGTGACAGTACTGACACCGTCCAAATCCACAATGCGCCCTTTAGATTGCAAAAACGCAGCCCGCGTCCCAACCTTTGAAGACGCAGACGTATTCATACGCAGTTCCAAGAGTATCCAGTCGACTATACTGTCCGGAATTGAACCTACGGACTCATTCCCAGAATGATTCCACGGCGAATCATCATAAGGCTGCAGTAGCGGAAGTTGAGGCCGTAGAGCCATGCTCATGCTATCAACTGCCACGACCGGGCCCTCAAGCAGTGCGCGAACATTAACCCGGGCTGGATCCTCACCGTTAACAAAGTAGTTCACTCTGCAAGTGAACGCCGGTGGATTGTTGCCCGCATTGCCCGCAAACGGGCCAATAGAAGTAACAACGAGATCGTGAGAGAAGGAACCGGCGGTATTCCATGCCAACCCGTCAAAGCTGTACCACTGCGTCCACGTCGATCCGACACGTCTGACGCGGAGATACAGGGGAGAAATGGTCGGACTGCCGATGTTTGTATTGATCCGTACCGTCGGTGAGCCGTTAACAAATGACGCAGAAAACACCCGTGTAACTCCGGTTTCGGAGACAAAATCAAATCTCAGAAAATTTCCCCCGCCGCCGTCGACAATCAGGCCTTGAAGCTGGTACACTTCGCTGACGGGCGTGTCAAACCTGAGATACACATCGAAATCCGTGTTGTTGATGCTCTGCATGACACGCGGAGCCAGGTTTCCGGCACTCCAGACATCATGGTTCACTCCGCCCGGAACGGAAAACTGCAATTGCGTTCCCGTCATTGAGTACGACGCGTCTCCCAACGGATTGATAAATGTCCATGTGGAGGTATTGAGGCTCGGGCTGTTGAAATGATCAGTGACGAGATTGGCCGCTGTTGAGGTCGTGAATGTTTGATCAGAAGATGTTGCCATATTGCCGGCGGCGTCACTTGAGCGTACTCTGAAATGGTACGTTGTCTGCGGTGTGAGACCGGAGATCTCTATCGAGTGCGAGTTGACGTACGCGGACTCGCTCACCGTCGCGATCTCATAGTTCGTTGTCAGACCATATTCCAATGTACTGGTGGCGAACTCGTTGGTTGACCAGGTAATTGTTGCGAACGTTGCTCCGGCAGCCGATTGAATGTTGCTGATAACCGGCGGAGTGATGTCAGGCTGAATAGGAATGACGGTAACATTGCCGAACGTCGCATCGACATGATGAGACACAAGACAAAAGGATCCGGATTGGGGGTCGGAGAGGCTCTGCGTTCCCTGCAGGGTCCAACTACCCGGTTCAGGGAGTCCGGACTGCCAGACTTTGAGTTTATACTCGCCGCCTACACCGGGATTCGTCGTCACGCGCATTTTGAATATGTACGGGACTCCAAAGGCCATCGTGAAACCGCTGTAGTCCTCCTGCATTACATCAAGATTGTTGCCAAGGAGTTTGAGCCTGACACCGCCACCGCTTTGATCCCAATTATACCAACCGATTGCACCGAGAGGGAGGTAGCCCGTTTTGGGCTGCATCCCTGCGATAGGGTAGTCCGTGTGGCCTGCCCAGCGGAATACAAGACCAACACCGGGGCCGTTGCTGGGATATCCGAAGCCTCCGGGATCAATTCCGTAAATCGTAATCGGAACGGTCACCTCGTAATCAGTCCACGTCTTGTCCCCGATTGCAACGAGTCGGTCGTAACCAAGATAGGTTGCACGAACAGTTCCGCCGGAGAGAGTCCACTGCCCATCAACGATCTGTGCAACGCTATTGATGCTGGTTGCCGATGACCAGTTGACGTTATACGGCAGAGACCAAATTTGACCGACGGTGTAATTGACGGTGACGGTTTCGGTTCGGGTCTGGCTCAGGTTATTTACGGCTGTGATAATGACCGTATTGGCTCCCGAGTTGAGAGCAGAAGTATTGATGTCGACGTTGAAGTCACCCTGGCGCAACAGACGGCGTGTATCAGGTCCCATGCTGAGATTGATCGGAGGTGCGCCATTGAGTCTGTACGTGAGTGATTGAATGCCGTTCGGGTCAGTCACATTCCCGAGGATGTTTATCGCCGCCTGGGGGTTTCCGCGCTGGCCGAAGCTCTGGTTCGATCCGCCAAAGACGATGACAGTCGGCTGCCCGATCGCCTGTGCAACCAGGAAAATGCAGAAAATTGCCGCACTGCCGATTCTTCCCTTCATGATTCTACCTCCGCGCATTGTTGTCTCGACCGACGTCACGGTACCTGCGATGCCTTGTTGAGGTTGCCGAATACAGAGTTTGCGTCAGCAGCGGTCACAATCCCGCTCAAATTCACATCGTTGTTATTATATCCGGAGACGTTGAGCGCTCCAAAAACTCCATTGGCGTCGGCAGCGGTTACGATGCCGGACGTGTTCGCATCACCCGCAATCAGGGCCCACCGGTTCGTATTGACCTGGTTCATGGGATTAGTTCCAAATGCCTGACCCGACGCAGTCGAAAAGTCATACAACGCACTGGACGCCGAAAGCACAACAGTATTCGCGCTCATTACCGCCAGATGGTTCCGATGATTGACGATCACGTAATAATTTCCCGGTGCGACATTAAGGAACGTCACGCTGCCGGTGCCCGTCGTGTTCACAATGCTCCCATCCTGCTTGATGAAGCCCGCCTTGTAGGCAACGCGGCTTGCCGGTGTTGTGGAGGTACGTAACTCAAGCAAAACCCAGTCTACAACTCCTGCGGGAATGCTCGCCACCGACTCACTGCCGCTATAGTTCCACGGTGCTGTATTGTAGGGCTGGACGAGTGGCATCACGTCCCTTATAGTTGTTCGCATCGTATCACCCGATACGGAATATCCGCCCTCGAGGATTGCTTTCGCGTTGACCGTTACACTCTGGACACCGCCGGTGACCCTGAAGTAATCGAAATGAGCTGTGAACGCGGGGTTGTTATCCGCGTTGCCGGCGAACACACCCGCAGACGACAGCGCGAAGATGTGATTGAATTTTATTGCCTCCACCCAGGCGGTTCCGTTGAATGAGTATTGGATCTTGATCTCCGCCCCGGTGCGTGTCACTCGCAGGTAGATCGGTTGTACACCCAGGCCTCCAATACCTTGATTGATCTTTATGCTCTCCGAGTTGTTGGTTAATGTGACGGCAAAAATGCTCGTTCCGATTCCGTCGCTATTCACGTCAACCCGGATGAGATTGACAGAGTCTTGCTGGAACAAGAGTCCCTGAATTTGGTATCTCTCGGTCATACCCGTGTCGAGCTTGACGGTAACTTCACAATCAGCATTGGATGTTGATTGCATAACGCGGGGTGCGTTGTTCAAGTCAGTCCAGATGTCATGTCGTGACCCCGACGGCACTCCAACGGAGAGCTGCGTTCCGGTCATTCCCTGTGTGCCGTCGCCGGAAGGGTTCAAAAACTGCCACACGCCGCTGAGTGTACCTGCATTGAACTCGTCTGAAACGAGTGTGGAAGCAGCCGAAGTCGTGAATGTAGAATCGGGTGTTGTTACGAGTATGCCGCCTGTATCACGAGCGATGATTCTGAAGTGATACAACGTCGAGGGATTCAAACCGGTAAAGTTCAAAAAGTGCGATGTCGTAAGTGTAGTATCACTGAGTGTGTCTCCGTAAGCTGCTGTAAGTCCGTATGCTATGCGTCCTGTTGTCGGGACTGAAGTTTCCCACCGGAATGTCACGGATGCGGATGTGGGATTCGCCCGGACATTTGTCAAGAGATATGAATCTGTCGTCGAGACTGTCATATCAGCGGTGGTGTCTGCCCTTCCCCCTCCATCGGTCGAGATAAAGCGGTAGTGGAAGAGAGTGCTTGACGCAAGGCCGTTTGCCTGGAGAGCGTGGCTTGTCAGGAAATTTGAATGGCTGAGAAAGCCAAGCTCATACGAGGTTGTAGTTCCATATTCCACGCGCCCGTTGGCCGGTTCATCCGTCTTCCATGTGAATTGAATGGAGGAGGAACTTGGCGTTGCCTTCGGCGTATAGATGTACGGAGCGAGTGTATCCGGGACCGATGAATTGCCGTCCTCCGATAGCAGGGGAGAGGCATTGTTCTGGAAGAAATCAATCAACGCTGTGTGTGCCGGAACGCCGCCACCCTGGTCGGCGTTGCCGGCGTAGACACCTACTTTCGCCACTGTGATAGGATGCGCGAAAGAAACAGAATCAGTCCAGGTTGTTCCATCGAAGGAAATTACTTGCGTCCAGTTATTGCCGGAACGCTCGATGCGCATGTAGAGAGGCTGAACGTTGTTAGCTCCGACAGGTATATCTGAAATCGGAGTGAAGGTGCCGCCATCGATAGTGGCTGCGAACATCTTCGTGCTTCCGCCGTCGCTGTAAAAATCGAAACGCATGAAATTGCCGGGTGTTTGCTCGACCAGAATCCCCTGTATCTGAAAGGGCAAACTCACCGCCGATTCAAACTTCGCGGTGACGCTGAAGTCAGTGTTGGCGACGTTCTGCAAAACTCGAGGGGCATTGTTACCCGATGTGTACAAGTCATGAGCAACCCCGCCGGGAACGGCAATCGAGAGTCTCGCATTGGTCGTGTTGGTTCCCGTAAGTGTGAAGGACGCATCGCCAAGGGGGTCTACGATCGTCCAGATGTTCCTGTTCAGATTGAACTGATTGAAATCATCAGACGAAACCGCTTGTCCGAACGTGACGGATGCGATCAGGGGAAACACGACCGCGGCAAGCACAAGCTGTAACTTTTTCATGGATTCCTCACGGTTAATTCAGCCATTGCAACTGAAGTTATCTAGCCCTTCTTCTCTAAGGAGCAAAAAACGGAATGGTAGCCCCGCGTTTTGCAAGGCTACCGCCCCTTCCGGACATCATGCCCGGTTGATTGAAACCAACTTGTACGGCTATTTTGCCAGGACCATTTTCCGCAGGAATGTTCTATCACCTGCGGACATCTTGTAAAGGTAGACGCCACTTGTCAGGATGCCGGCATCAAATTGTACAGTGTGGCTCCCGGCCGGTTTTCTTGCATCAACGAGCGTCGCAACCTTCTGTCCGATCAGATTGAACACCTCGATGACGACGTGTGCATCCTTTGGCACGTCATACACAATCACGGTCAACGGGTTGAACGGATTCGGATAGTTCTGGCCAAGTCCGAATTCCTTCGGCGCACCAACCTTTTCTTTGACTGAGGTTACGACATCGACCTGTACCGGTTCCGAATAGTGTAGCGTTCCGTCCAGATCGATCTGTTCCAGCCTGTAGTACCACAATCCCGCAGACGTTACATCGGTAAACGAGTATGACCGGGGCGTTATAGTCGTTCCTCCTCCGGGCACAAAACTACCCTCGAGTGTAGAGTACGTCCCCGCCTCAGCGCCGGACTTCTGAACACGGAAGCCGTAGTTATTTGTCTCGGTTACTGTTGTCCACCTCAGCTCTACTCTGCTCCCGCCGCTCACGGAGGCCGTAAAGGACGCTAACTGTACAGGCAGCGGATCGCTTGTAGTAAAGTAATCAATCAACCCCTGAAAAGCAGGTGAGAGCGTACCGGGTGAGCTGCCATCAGAATTCGCGGCGTAGACTCCCATCGAGTCTACCATCATGACATGTGTTACTGAAGCGCCAAGCGTCCAGCCTGATCCTACATCAGTAGAGTGGTACAATGTAAACGTGCTGTCGGTTCTTTTCAGCCTTATGAAGTAGGGGGGTGTTGATCCGTTGGGAAGGGCCGTTCCCACTATGGGATTCGGTGGATTCGGTGAGCCGGTTGAATCAAAAGCCCAAATCAGGGGAAAGATGTCTGCGCCGTCAGTAAAGAGTTCAGCTCGAACATATGTGTCAAAATCCTGAATAGCTTGAATGCCAACCATTTGGTAGAGGGCATTCATCGGCGCATCGAACTTTGCAAAAACTTCAAAATCCCCGTAATCCGTTCCCGGAGTGGCGATTTGCTGCACAAGACGGGGGGCCTTGTTATCACCGAATTGTGCCGGATCGTGGGAGAGTCCCGGAGGCAAGGTAATCCGGGCCTGCGTGCCCGTGAAATCCAGGATGGCGTCATTCAGCGGATTAATAAATGTCCAAAAACCCGAAAGAGTCCCGCTATTAAACTGGTCGGATTGGATTTGCGCAAATGCACTCGTTGCATGGATCCCACACACTAGCATCATCAGCACCGTTCTTGTAAAAACCGTCATGGTTTTCTCCCCTGAATTTATATCTGTTTATCGTTGCAATTCCCGCAACTTGCCGATTATACGACCTTCGGTTTTGGAAGTGGAACGATGAATCTCCCCCCCTTGGTGCGGTACGCTTCCTGTTGCTTTATTATCTCATCGGCAAAATTCCATGCTAAAATTAGGACATAATCAGGCATTTCTTCAGCCAATTTTGCAGGTGGAACAATTGGAAGATGGTTGCCACCCATGTACCTTCCATGTTTGAATTTATTCAAATCCGCCACGAAATCAAGGTACTGCTTTCCGATCCCTGCATAGGCGAGCATTGTACAGGCCTTTGCAGCTGCCCCGTATCCAGCAATACGTTTTCCTTCAGCTTTAAGATTATCCAAAATGCTCAGCAACTCGGTCCTGAAGGTCTCTACCCGGCTGGCAAAGTCGGTGTAATAATCAATCTGATTTACCTTTCGGCGCTTCTCTTCTGCCAGTAGGGACTTGATTGTTTCGCTCACATTCTCTCTGGGCTCAATGAACATTCTCAGCGTGCCCCCATGGACCGGTACATGCTTGATATGGTTGAGATAGAGGCCGTGCCGGCGGAACAGCTTATCCAGCGCATGTACCGAAAAATAGCACAAATGCTGGTGGTAGATTGTGTCGAACTCAAGATGATCAACAAGGTCCACGACGTAGGGAGCCTCGATAACTGCAACTCCGGAGTCCTTCAAAAGGATCTTTATGCCCTCAACGAAACCGTTGAGATCCGGGACATGCGCGAGAACGTTGTTGGCCAGAAACACATCCGCCTGCTTTCCTTGATCGCGCAACTGAAGTGCAAGTTCTTTTGTAAAGAAAGTGTTCATCGTCGGAACGCCTTTCTCGAGTGCGATCTTTGCAGGGCCTTCAGCCGGGTCGATGCCGAGCGCAGGTACGCCTGCCTCGACAAACGTCTTGAGCATGTACCCATCGTTGCTTGCTGCTTCGATAACGAGGCTCGACGACCCCAGCTTACGCTCGGCAATGATATCCCGGGCGCTGTCACTGAAGTGTTTCATAAGCGATGGTGACACGGACGAGTAGTAGGGGTAATCACGCTGGAAGAGGATCTTCGGATCCACGGATTCTGTGATCTGTACCAGAGCACACTCCGGGCAGAACACGAGTTCGAGAGGGGCGAAGATCTCGGAATCCTTCAATTGATGTTCCCACAGCAGCGCATCCGCAAGGGGCGTCTTGCCGAAGTTCAGGATGGACTGCAAGTTACCATTGCCGCATGAAAAACAAGTCGCTGCTTCAATACTCATCTGTTAAGTGTTCCCCGATAGTGTGAGATGTGTGCCGGTCGGAACCTGCGTGTCGGCAGGTCCCCGATTCTATGCAATCTATGTTTCAAACAACCACGGCGTTCAAGTCTTCGATTTTTACGCGAAGCGTATCGTCCAGGACTTTCTTATCCATGAGAAGCTTGATATGGTCGATGCGCTTGTATTTCGGTCCCTCGAAGTCTTCCAACTTCAGTCCGATGCGCTTGTATGCCTCGTAAAGTTCCTTCGCGCCTTTGCGCGCATTCCATTGCGGCTGAAATTCCGGGACCAGCTTCTGGATCTTTGTGCTGTCGACACGATAGTTCCGCTTGTCCGGACTCGCATCCGGCGCATACTCAATCTCACAGCCGGGCACTGTTTCCTTGACGATATCGGCCAGTTCCCGGATACGATAATTATCCTCCGTGCGGCAAACGTTGAATGCCTGATTGTGCACGATGTCAATCGGAGCCTTAAGCATTGCCACAAACGCTCTTGAGATATCCTCGATATGAATAATTGGTCGCCACGGCGTGCCGTCACTCTTGATGTAGACTTTGCCAGTAGCAAACGCCCAGGCAACAAGGTTGTTCAGGACAAGGTCAAAGCGAAGACGGGGTGACACCCCGAACGCCGTTGCGTTGCGGAGAAAAACGGGACTAAAGTTGTCGTCTGCGAGCTTCGTCACGTCACGCTCGACACGAACCTTTGACTCGCCGTAGGGCGTGACGGGGTTGAATGCCGACTCTTCGGTCAACCAATCATCGCCGCCGGCGCCGTAGTTGCTGCAGGAGGAAGAAAAGATAAATCTCTTGACGCCCGCTTTCTTGCTTATTTCGGCGATCTTTACGGAAGCAAGATGATTAATTTCGTAGGTGAGATCGGGATTCAGATTGCCAAGCGGGTCATTGGACAAACCGGCGAGGTGCAATACGGCGTCGAATCCTTCGAGGTCGGATTCTTCCACATCCCTGATATCCTTCAGGATTTCCGGAATCTCGACAATCCCGTCACCGAACGTGCAACGACGGAAGATATCACTATCCATTCCGACGACGTCGTAACCCTCCTTCAGTAACATGGGTGCAAGAATCGTTCCGATGTAACCTTTATGACCGGTGAGTAATACCCGCATGAGTCAGCCCTCGTGTTAATTGATTGATGGTTATTCTTTCCAAAGTTTCCAGGGAGCTTTACCGTTGCTCCATAACTCGTTCAATAGATGTTTCTCGCGAAGCGTATCCATGCATTGCCAGAAGCCTTCATGCTTGTACGCCATCAGCTGGCCTTCGGCAGCGAGACGTTCCAACGGTTCTTTCTCGAATTGCGTCGAGTCACCATCGATGTAGTCAAAGATCTTCGGCTCAAAGACAAAAAACGCACCGTTGATCCAACCCTCTGCTGTCTGCGGCTTTTCAGCAAATTCGTTAATCTGATCACCGTCGAACATGAGATGTCCGTAGCGGGCGGGTGGGCGTACTGCGGTGAGCGTTGCAATTTTGCCGTGCGCCTTGTGGAAAGCGAGAAGCGCATCAAGATCCACTGTGGAAACGCCGTCTCCCCATGTCAACATGAACGTCTCTTTTCCCATATAAGGTTGGAGGCGTTTGATGCGTCCACCGGTCTGGGTCGGTACGCCGGTGTCAACCAGTTCGACTGTCCAATCTTCGCTGGCGCCCCCGGTGCGTTGTACCGAGCCATTCTTGAGATCGACCTTCATATGATCGCTGGCGAGGGATGCGTAATCCACCATATACTTCTTGATATACTCGCCCTTGTAACCCAAAGCAATGACAAACTTGTTGTGCCCGTAATGGGCATAGTGTTTCATGATGTGCCACAGTATGGGCTTGCCGCCGATTTCCACCATCGGTTTCGGTCTGATTTCCGTTTCCTCTGCCAACCGGCTTCCGAGTCCACCGGCGAGAATGCCAACCTTCATGAGTTCTCCGCTGTAAGTAAGTTAGATTTGATTTCCTGCAGTTCGCATACCTCTGAAGGGGGCAAGTAGTGTGTTCCGTACGAGCCTTGCCACACGTTCAGGCTGGGCGTAGAACAACGCCAGCCAATACAAACAATACAACCGTTTCCACAACCCAAGCCGGACGCGGAAAATCGATTGGATGTACGCCACAAAGCGCTTTGTGCGTGAGAAGCGTCCTTTGCTTCTTGGATCAAACCAGGCAGCCATCGAGCGTTTCGTGGGATTCGCATTCGTCGAGATCTGTTCGTGATACCGCCTGTGGAACAATCGTCCCGGCACTTCTGCAATTTCTCCCATCAGCGCAAATTCTCCGAGCAGCACGCGGTCAGATGATTCATACGCCCCGATGCGAGGGGTTCTTCTCAGCAAATCCATGCGCATCAACCCGAACACCGCATTGCAATCGAGCGGGGCCAGACAGAATCTCCGCCAGCGATGGTGCGGCCGGCTTTCGCGGAAGTTGAATTCATCTTCATGGTTGCTCATGAATTTACCTTCCGCATCGATGATCATCGTTTTGGGATAGGCAAGGCTGACGTTTGGTTCCCTCTCAAGAATTTCAACACACTTCTCGATGAATGTCGGAGCGCAAATGTCATCATGCGCTGCCCACTTAAAGTACTTGCCTGTCGCCTTTTCGACGGTCAGATTGTAATTGCGTGCGGCGCCGAGATTGTTCGGGTTTCGGAAATAGCGTACGCGCTTATCGCGTGCAGCATATTCCTCGCAGATTTCCTGCGTTCGATCTGTTGATGCATTGTCACAGATAACCAATTCGATTGCTGAGTAGGTCTGCCCGAGGATCGAGTCGAGCGCGTTACCGAGGAATCGTTCACCATTGTATACCGGAACACCGATACTGACGAGGGGGGGATTCATTGATGGTGATGAGGACATTACCCGATTTTCTCGATTGAATTTTCGCCCAATATACACATATACAGACTCTTCTCCAAAGAACTGTCAAGATCGCGAGCCAGATCCGGGACATATCAAAGTAAGATGTTTTTGGGATAGAGGTCTTGACTCAGGTCAAATACATGGACACGTATGACCTCACACCTGTGATGAATCCCGGATGGGAATTATGAGGTGTCAGAAAGGCAATAGGTAAGACCGAGGTACTTCCTTGAAACGAGGCAAGGACCGACTTGGGGCGTATTTCTTGAAATTCACATTCTACTTGCTGCCAACATGCTGATCTTTTCTACGATTGTGCCAAGGGGTGTAGAAGGGTCCGAGACAACCATGTCTATTCCCATCAACATCATTTTTTGCCTGTCATCAGCCGGAATGATCCCTCCCATAATGATCTTGAGTGAGGAAAGCTCGAGCTTCGACCTCAAGGAAAGCAGGTCTTCCGCCACTTTCATATGAGCTCCCGAAAGGCAACTGACTCCGAGCAGATCTGCATCTTCTTCGATTGCGGCTTTGACGAGAGTGGCAGGAGATTGCTTTATTCCGGAGAAAATTACTTCCATGCCGGCATTCCGGCAGGCTATCGCGAGCAGTTTGATGGCATTCGTGTGACCGTCAAGGCCGGCTTTGCCGAGCACTATTCGGAGTCCGCTGCCGGCATGTGTGTGAGTGTGCGTTCCGGAAACGCTCTGCAGGTTCAGTGGAACGCTATAACGCCCCGAGGTAGCCAGCTCGATAATTGAAGTCCATTCACCCACCGTTCCGCCAGCGCGAACAAACTCCAACGTCGGGTACATGATGTTGACTCCATTCCGCGAAGCGGCTTCGACCCGCTCCTTTGCGACTCGCCATGATATGGCATCCCTCCTGGAGCGCCAATAGGTAAGGTTGGTGGTCCGGCTTTGCTCGAACTCGGGGTCATGCGCGGGAGTAACAGGCTTGCTGAGTTGTTCTGAAAGCCCGACGGACTCTGTATAGGCATTCACACCGACAACGATATCCTCTCCGGACTCGACACGCTTCTTTTTCTCCATCATTGCGCGGGTCAGGTTTGCGTTGATTGTTTCGATGGCCCGGGTGTATCCGCCGCTTCGCAATTCTGCCGCAAGCGCACAAGCATCGGCCATGATTTGTGACGTTGTTTGCTCTATTACGGGATTGCCTTCGAAGATGTCGTCGTATTCTCCAAGTTTCATTTCGTGCATCAGTATTTGTTGCGTGCGCAAGCTGAGTCGCTGCTCCATTGCGTCCGGGAGGGCAAGTGCCTCGCGGAATCCCGGCAGCTGCAAAGCATGAACGCGGGCGTTGGCCGAAAGCAACACCGGAAGCGCCTGCAATGCAATTCTGATGATGTTGTTCTCGGGCTGCTCCGCAGTAAGTGTAAGGGAACGGACTTGACACCCTGCGCGGAAGGGGACGTCCCTAATGCCGTACTCTGTGGCGCAGAGTTGTGTCCAGAGCTTGCTGTATGCCCGGACTTTGCACAATTCAGGGATGAGCTCAATTCCACTGTTGATGAAAAACGAAATCCGCCTCACAACTGATTCGAACGGTCCCGGTTTGAGTCTTGGACGAAGTGTATCGAGCATCATCATCGCGTTGGCAAACGCGTAGCCGATTTCTTCCTCCGGCCCGGCGCCGCTCTCCATGTAATGGTATCCGCAGACATTGACAGGGTTCCATTGGGGTACATGCTCTGCAGTGAAGGCGACGAGGTCCGTGGAAAGTCTGAGGGAAACCTCAGGATTGAAAATGCTTGTCCCGCGGGCGACAAATTCCTTGAGCATGTCGTTCTGCGTAGTCCCGCGCAATTTATCCCACGGCACGTTCTGACGTTCGGCGAGCACGAGATAGAGGGCAAGCAGGTACGGCGCGGTGGCATTGATAGTCATTGAAGTGTTGACTTCGGCGGGGTTGATTCCCCGCATGAGAGTTTCCATGTCGCCGATATGCGCCACACTCACGCCGGTTCCCCCAACCTCTCCGAGCGCCATTGTTGCATCGGGGTCGTATCCGTTCTGCGTTGGCAGGTCGAAAGCTATCGAGAGTCCCCTCTGACCGCTCTTCAGGTTTTCATGAAAGCGTCGGTTTGTTTCTTCCGCCCCGCCGAATCCGGCGTAGGTCCTGATAATCCACGGTTGCCGTTCTCTGCTGCTCATGATCTGTCCTTCTTCATCATCAGTTCCCAAAAGTCCACGTCGAGCACAACATTGGGATGATATCCTCTTCGCCCTTCTCGCTCAACCATTACGGTGAAACTGCCATCCTCGGGGATTCGTTCGTTTTTGACCACGACCATCCTAAGCCGCAATGCCCCCGTCCGTTGGGAAACATCGGCTTTTTCAAGTACCTCGGTGAAGGCGAACAGTGTGTCGCCGGTATGGGTCGGATTGGAGTGTGAGCCCCCGTTGATTGCTGCCATGCCCAATCGATTCTCCAGTCCGTTGAATGCAAGGGCATAGCCAATCGAGAGGGGGTGGCCACCGTAGACAAGCGGGACATTGTTCGTCAGCAATCCGTCGAAATGGACGCGGGCCGTGTTCTGGTACAGGCGAGTGAAGCACATGTGATCGCTTGCGTTCACCATCATACCGTCGCCGTGGACTATCTTTTCTCCGGTTTCGTAATCCTCGAAGAAGAAATGTCCTGCGGTTGCCTTGCTGTAACATTGGTCGGGAGAATGGACGGTCAGATTCCCGGGCGGCAAAGATTGTTGCAGCGGGGGCACAATTGGCGCGTCGAGATACTGTGTCGCATCCTCCCTAATCTTTCTCACCATTACCCAGCGGATGTATTCGAGAACAACCTCGTTCCACTGGTTGCGTCCGACCGTTTTCACATACACAATTCCGCTTTTGCGATTGCTGTTTTCTTTCAGCCCGATGACAGTGGCGGTTGTGTTCAGCGTATCTCCTACATGTACCGGCTGCAACCAGCGCATTTCGGCGTAGCCGAGATTGGCGATGGCATTCAGCGATATCTGCCGGACTGTTTGTCCCATGACGGTGTGGAAGACGATCAGCGGATGAATCCTGTTATGCGAGTCGCAGAAACGGGGCATCCGGTCGTTTGTATAGGAGATGTACGCAACGCGGTCGGCGTTGGTAAGTACACGCGGGGTCGGACAGGCAAAAACTTGTCCGACACTAAAATCTTCAAAGAAATTCTGTACAGAGCCTTTGTTCATGATTTTCACGATGATGAGAGTTTCCGGCTATGTGACCTGCTGTTCAAGAAATTTCTGGAGGAATGGTCGTGCGATCACTTGCACCGCCAGAACCTCTTCCGCTCCTTCAAAAATGGAGAGCACCCGCGCATCAACGAAGTAGCGTGATACGGGATATTCTTCCGAATATCCCATCCCTCCATGAAGCTGCATTGCTTCACGCGTTACCCATTCTGCATCGCGGCAGGCCAGCAGCTTCACAAGCGAGGCTTCTGTGCTGCCGCCGTCGTTATCCATCAGTCCTGCGACCGCGTACGTCAATTGCCGGTTTGCCTGAATGCTCGCTGCCATTTTCCCCAGCTTGTATTGTGTTAGGGGGAAATCGGCGAGTGTTCGTCCGAACAGCTTTCGCGACTTCACATAATCTATCGCCGACCGGAATGCTGCTTCCATGACCCCGACAGCGCGTGCGGCAGTCTGTATCCGCCCGCCGGCGAAGCCCTGCATTTGCAGGTAGAAGCCTTGTCCCTCGGCGCCGATGCGGTTTTCTTCCGGCACGAAATAATTATCGAAAGACATTGAGAAACTGTGCATCCCGCGGTAGCCGATTGTAGGGATCGCATGTCCTTCGATTGTTCCCCCTTCCGGTTGTTTGAAGGTGAAATGATACTCGTCGCCGGAGCGTGGCTTCTCAACGATGAATAAAGAGAGCCCCTTGTGTCCCGAATCAGAAGAACCCGTGCGGGCAAGCAGGCAAAGTATTTCCGAGCGCCCTGCGAATGTTGCCCAGGTTTTTTCTCCGTTAATGAGATAGCCGTTTCCGGATTTTCTGGCGGTTACTGAGACGTTTGCAACGTCTGAGCCGGTGTTAGGCTCTGTGACTGCTATGCACACCATTTTTTCTCCAGCAGCGATAACGGGGAGCCACCGTCTCTTTTGCTCTTCCGTGCCTCCTGCGAGGAGGGCTTTCGCACAGATTTCGGGGCGAGTCAGGACGCTCCCACCTGCGCCGAGACTCCCCCGACTGAGTTCCTCTGTCGCAATCACCATCACAAGATGGTCTGAAAAGATGCCGCCGTATTCTTCCGGGATGGAAATGCCGAACACCCCGAGTTCCGCCAGCTGTCTGAGAATCTCATCGGAGATGAGTTTATCGTCACGATGTGTTTTCTCCGCTATCGGGGCGATAACTTCATCGGAGAAGCGGGCAAACATGCTCCTGAACTCGATATGCGAGTCATCGAGCCCCGGCATTCCCGAAAAATCACGTTCCCGTTCGAGGACTCTCTTTCCTAAATCGCTCCAGCGCTCGGAAAGTTTCTCCTCCGAAAGGGCGCCCGCAAGTTCGAAGAATTCACCGAACTGTTCGATGTCGCTGAAGCCGTAATCGGCGTGCGAGGACAGGAGGTATTGCGCGATATTCAGATGGGATTGCGACACATATAAATCGGCGAGCGCGTGTTCGAATTCACCGCCACCATTGGCATATGCGAGCAGCGCCGTCGCAGCGCGATGCTCGGCAAGCAGCCGTGCGAGTGTGAATGCAGGTACTTGCCTGGCGTTGAGTGCCGCCGAAGAGATGACGCCGTTCTCCCGGACCTGTTCCGACAATGACCGGCCCAGTATATTGAGTGTCCGATCCTGTTGCTCGAGAGATTTGGCGCACAATGAGAGGGTATGCATCAGGAATCCAGTTTCCGGTGAGAGGCGCGGATCCGGCGTTTCCGGAAGCGCCTGCTCACGTCATCCGTTGACTTTATAGATGGGGAAGTAAGAGCACTTCCCTTCAGAATAATCCTGCGCAAGTTGGGGGATTTCATCGAACGAATACTCGCGGGATGATTGCAGGTTCGGTATCCATCCGGTTTCTTCAGCGAAGCGCACTGATGCGCGCCCTTGCGGGTAGCGTGCATAATGCGTATGCACCCATTGATGTCTCTGAATGCACTCGATAGCACGGATGGTTGTGACGGTCATGCCGTGCTTCCATCCGGCTGTTGCGATCACACCTTGCCTGGCGAGGGCCTTCAGCGTGGCCCGCAGCACCGGTGTTCCGATGTAGTCGAGAAAAATACTCACGCCTAATCCTTCCGTGAGTTCATCAACGATGCCGAGGAATTTTTTTTCGGCTTCGATGTACTTCTTCTTATACTCGGCATCCATGTGATACCGTTGGTCGTTGAAGTCCAGGTCGAGAAACTGCTTCCGGTCTATGGGGTTGATGCCCATCTTCTGGAACTCGCAGAGATGTTCATCCTGTGCCGAGATCATTGCCACACGGCAACCATTGAATTTTGCCAGAGCCAACTCAGCTTGTGAGACTCCTCCACCCCAGCCCCATACGTGCGGGGCAGGGCAATCTTCTTCCGTCATTTGAATACGCCACGTGTGATAAGCGAGATACCAGTTCGCCCACGCCGTAATGTAGCGTAGCGAGAAGGCACCCCATTGCTGTGGTGTGTATTTCGAATTCCTTGGAACAGGAATTACCTGAAGTTGGTGAAGCTTTGCCTGTTTTGCCATCAACCCCATCGTTCCTTCGGCATCATACCCAAGGATCTTTTCCGGATAACCAAATTTGTCCCACTTTCCGTTGCAGAAGAGGAGAGCGACATCACCTTCCTTTACTGTCGTGACATTTCTTCCGCATTTCAGAATTCTGACCGAACCTGCGTTTCCGATTACCACTTTCGCTTCTTTGCGCTGATGACAAATGTCCACAGGCTTGCGTTCGAGAGCATGAGTCATATTCCCTTCCCAGCACCCGTATAGAGGTTCGACAAGAACTTCGTCGTCAGTGATATCGTCAAACGTGAATTTTTCCCGGATGAGCATACCGGGCTCGGTGTGTTTGGGATCTTTTCCGGCGTGCAATACCCATGCTTCGGTGGTTATAGGCATGAAGAGTCCCTCCTGAACAGGTTGTTAAGAACGGTTTTGGGGTTTGGGATGTGCTTGTGGTGCGAGGGGTGCGCAATAGGAAAGTAACAAAACCAGAGGCGATTTCCGTGATGCAAGACAACACTCCTTTCAGTTGGTCTCTGAAACGTCTGTGTATCTTGTCTCTTCAGGGAGGAACGCGGGCTACGTGAGCCACCACAATAAAGAGCGTCTGCTTCTAAGCTACTCCATTCCTGCTCAATTTCAAGTTTTTTGCAAATTAGCCAATGTTTGAAAAGAATGGCCCTTTTCCGTAGCTTCTCGGCATGGAAACTGCAGGACGACATACCCCCGATCTCTCTCTCAACACCGATCTTGTAACCAAGCTCCTCTCGGATTTCATAAGGGACCAGACGCACAACGCCGGGTTCGAACGCGCCGTCCTCGGGCTATCCGGTGGAATTGACTCTACCGTTTCGGCATATCTCGCCGCCAAAGCCCTCGGTCCGGCGAATGTACTGGGCGTACTCATGCCGTACAGGACGAGCAGTCCATCCAGCACCTCCGATGCGGAGTATGTAGCCCGCGAACTGGGAATTCGAACCGAGCGCGTTGACATAACGCCGATGGTGGATGCGTATCTCGCCGGGATGAACGGTATCAATAACATCCGCGCCGGCAATATCATGGCTCGGCAAAGGATGATTGTTCTGTACGATCTCTCGAGTCGCGAGCGGGGACTGGTGATCGGGACGAGCAATAAGACCGAGGTGTTTCTTGGCTACGGCACGCTGTTCGGAGACATGGCTTGCGCACTCAACCCGATTGGTGATTTGTACAAGACTCAAGTGTGGCAGCTTGCCGGAGCGCTCGGGGTTCCCCGGCAGATTATAGAGAAGAATCCATCGGCGGACTTGTGGGAAGGCCAAACGGATGAAGGGGATTTCGGTTTTACGTACGAGAAGGCTGACCATCTTCTCTATTACATGATTGACGAACGAAGGAGTGTCACCGAACTCAAGGGGATGGGCTTCGATGCAGGATTGATCGAGAAGGTGAGATCCATGGTAATGAAGAGCCAGTTCAAGCGACGTCTTCCTCTTGTAGCCAAGGTTTCAAACAGGACTGTGAATGTTGATTTTCGCTACCCGCGTGACTGGGGAATATGAGCGAGACGATCGTTCCCGGAGCGCTGTACGTGGTCAGCACGCCGATCGGCAACCTTGAAGACATTACGCTCCGTGCTATCAAGATTCTCGGGGGAGTCGACCTCGTCGCCGCCGAGGATACACGCAAGACAAAATTTCTGCTTGATCATCTGTCGATCAGCAAGCCGCTCGTCAGCTATTACTCGTACAACGAAGCGCGTCGCGTTCCCGAACTGATCGAGAAGATGAAAAGCGGAACGGCAGTCGCCGTTGTGACAGACGCCGGCACGCCGGGTATCTCCGATCCAGCGTTTCTTCTCATCAGCAAAGCGGTTGAACATGACATTCCCGTAATTCCGGTCCCGGGTGCAAGTGCGGCGCTCGCGGCGCTTGTTGCAAGCGGCCTCCCGATGGACCGCTTCGTGTTCGAGGGGTTTCTGCCCGTCAAGAAGGGTCGTAAGACAAAACTCGAAGAGCTGAAGAGCGAGAAGCGGACTGTAATTCTCTATGAATCGCCTTTCCGTATCATCCGGACGCTGGAGGATCTGGTCGAACACGCAGGGGAAGAACGGAGGGTGGTTGTTGCCCGTGAACTGACGAAGAAATTCGAGGAAATATCCCGCGGAACGCTTCCGGAAGTTCTCGCTGCCCTGACGCAGCGAAGCGCAAAAGGTGAATACGTTATCGTACTTGAAGGAAACCGTATAGAAAGATAGCGCTATGCCCTCATCTGACTCACTTGCATTACATTCAACATCCCATCCTGTTCTCTACGAGATCAATACAAGACTTTTCTTGAATGAACTCTCGTCGAAGACTGGCAAGAAAGTCCCGCTGGACAAGATTCCGGATGAAATACTCGACGAATGGGCCGACCTCGGTGTTGATCTGGTCTGGTTGATGGGAATCTGGACCGTGGGGGATTTGCCTGTCCAGATAGCTCGTGACCACGCCGGATTGAAGAATGACTTCCACAGGGCTCTGCCTGATTACACGGAAGAAGACGTGATCGGATCACCTTACGCCGTGAGTTCCTACACGGTTTCCCGGTCGCTTGGTGGAAAGAAAGCCCTTCTTGGCTTACGTCGCAAGCTCGCAGACCGGGGCATCGGACTTGTGCTGGATTTTGTTTCTAATCATACGGCGCGTGACCACAAGTGGGTGACAAACAACCCGGAGTACTACGTCGCCGGAGTTGACGGAGAAGAAAGGGAAAAGCCGGACTACTATTTCAGAGCCTCCACTGTCAAAGGGGAGAAGACGCTCGCATTCGGACGTGACCCGTATTTTCCGGGATGGACCGATTCGGCGCAGCTTAACCCGCGTCATCCTGCAGCGCGCAAGGCAATGATCAGAACATTGCTTGATATCGCTGAACTTTGTGATGGTGTCCGCTGCGACATGGCGATGCTGATACTCAACCAGGTATTTCAGAATACGTGGGGTGAGAAGGCCTCCCCGCGTGAGGTTGCGGCTGCAGAGGGCGAGTTCTGGTCGGACGCCATTTCTGCTGTGCGTGAGGAACACAAGAGCTTTCTCTTCATTGCCGAGGCGTATTGGGATCTTGAATGGCCTCTGCAGGAGCTCGGGTTCAATTACACGTATGATAAAAAGCTGTATGATCGTTTGCTGCGTGAAGGGGCAAGTTCTGTCTACGATCACCTTAAAGCCGAAATGGTATACCAGAAGCGCTCAGTCCGCTTTGTGGAGAACCATGATGAACCCCGGATTGCGCATACTCTTGGTTCAGAAGCGTGGCACTATGCCGCCGTCACAGTTGCAGCGACGGTGCCGGGCATGATTCTGTTGCATGAGGGACAGATGGAGGGAAGGCAAGTGAAGATTCCTGTGCAACTCAACCGGCGTCCAGATGAACCGGTCGCCGCGACGACGAGAGCCTTCTATCGTGACCTGCTGCAGTGCCTCAAGTCCGATGTCTTCCGCCGCGGGGAATGGAAGCTCTTGGCAACGCGTCCCGCATGGCACGACAACTATTCGTACCGCAACTTTCTGGCCTACATGTGGAAACACGAGTCCGGCAGTCGCCTTGTTGTTGTCAACTACGCGCCTCACAACTCACAATGTTACTTGTCCATCGAAGTAGATGAAATACAAGGGAACTCCGTCGAGTTCAAAGATCTCTTGAATTCCTCTTCATATGTAAGAGACAAGACCACACTGTACTCGCGCGGCATGTACTTCGACATGCCGGGTTACGGGATTCATATCTTTGACCTGAGACCCTCCGTGAGGGGCTGAAAGCCTGTGTCTGGAAGCGTCTATAAGAAGTAGGCTTAGCTTTTCATCAATTCACCCGCGCATTTCACCCATCTCTGTAAATTAAAATCACTTAATCGATTTGCCTCTTGACAAAGAGCCATAATTGCATATATTTGTTAGCACTCGCGTGCGGTGAGTGCTAACAAAATGCACATTGTCTGTAACATCAATCCCAACAATAAGTTAACTAATCAACAGGAGGTTCCATGAAAATAAAGCCATTGGCGGATCGCGTTATCGTTAAGCCGTCTCCGGCAGAGGAGAAGACCAAGGGTGGTATCATTCTCCCCGATACCGCGAAAGAAAAGCCGGTTATCGGTGAAGTAGTTGCAGTCGGCCCGGGCAAAGTGACCGATGACGGAAAGAAAGTCGCTCCCGAAGTGAAGGTGGGAGACAAGGTGTTGTACGGAAAGTACTCCGGCACCGAAGTGACCGTCGAAGGTGAGGAATACCTCATTATGCGTGAAGCAGACATCTTCGCCATTGTGTAAGACGATTTGAACAACAAACCAAAGGAGATGTAAATATGGCAGCAAAGAACATTCAATACAGCTCCGATGCCCGTAACTCGCTGAAGAAGGGTGTCGACCAGCTGGCTGATGCAGTGAAGGTGACGTTGGGCCCGAAGGGTCGCAATGTCGTCATCGATAAGAAGTTTGGTGCACCGACCGTTACAAAAGACGGTGTGACCGTTGCAAAGGAAATTGAACTCGAAAACCCGCTCGAGAACATGGGCGCACAAATGGTGCGTGAAGTAGCTTCGAAAACCTCCGATGTTGCCGGTGACGGCACAACAACCGCAACCGTACTCGCTCAGGCGATTGTCCGCGAAGGACTGAAGAACGTCGCAGCAGGTGCCAACCCCATGGACCTGAAGCGCGGTATCGACGTTGCCGTGACGAAGGTGGTTGAGGGTCTGAAAGATCTCAGCAAGCCGGTCGATAAGACCAGCAAGAAGGAGATTGCACAGGTCGGCTCCATCTCGGCAAACAATGACAATGTCATCGGCGATCTGATTGCCGATGCGATGATGAAGGTCGGCACGGACGGCGTCATCACGGTTGAAGAAGCCAAGGGCACCGACACACAGATCGACGTCGTTGAAGGTATGCAGTTCGACCGCGGGTATCTCTCACCGTACTTCGTGACGGATGCGGAGACGATGGAAGCGGTTCTTGAAAATCCGATGATCCTCATCCACGACAAGAAGATCAGCTCGATGAAGGATCTTCTACCGATTCTCGAGAAAGTTGCCCAGACCGGCAGCCCGATTCTCGTGATTTCCGAGGATGTCGAGGGCGAAGCCCTTGCCACACTCGTCGTCAACAAGCTGCGCGGCAC
>CAZBWR010000022.1:0-43210 GCA_964495695.1 uncultured Chitinophagales bacterium
GGCTGAACCGACTCGCAGATCAAATGTCGCTCCACTATGCGTAACGCTCCCGGAAATTGCCAGAGTATGTGGCCCGGCAAAGCTCGTTGCCGCTGACTGGGTCTTGAATATCCCACCTGCGTTGATCGTCAGATTTCCGTTGATGGTCAGGTTTGTTAACACGCTATTTGATGTCTGAAACATTCCTGATGCACCCTGCCCTACTGTTAGTCCGGCAACGGTTGCATCCTGATCAAGTGTTAATGTTGTTCCATCAGCGACCACAACGATATCAGTTGCCGCGGGCAAAACGCCGCCCGGCCACGGGGCACCGCTGGTCGTCGAACTCCAGTTTCCGCTGCCGCTTGTTGTGACAATTCCGGTACTTCCACCGGTTCTATGTTCCCGGATGGAAAAACTGTTGAACCGCACAGCCTCATCACGCAGATCGGCGGGCGCGTTCAGGCTTCTGTAAATCCCCCACTTCGGCCTTATGAAGAGGTTGTCGGCGCGAATTGTCATGATATTGCCGTTGTTATACGACAACACCGTCACAGCATCACTCACTCTCTTGATGACCATCGAATACGTCCCGCCCACCGGACTGACATAGAGACTCTCGGTGCATTCAACCCACACACCCTCGAACGCCGAGAGGTTCACAATCACAACCTTCGTTGTATTGTCATGAATAAGCTCAAGCTTGTTCGGCGTCCCCTTGCGCGGGGTCAGAGTAAAAATGGGGGGATCGTCATTCCCGCCAACAGCCTTTATTTGATGGATATGCGTGAAGTGGTTTGATGGCTGGAACCCGACCGGCAATCTGAATCGCCACTTGTAGATGATGGTCTCCCCGACAACACCTTTCAGGCTGTCCGGCGACGCATCGTATGTCTTAATCTCCACCCGCTGCCGATCGAAGTTGATGCAACGGTCATTGTCCTGCGCAACGTGTGAATAGAATTCAAAGACGTGTTGATTCAACTCGGCATCGAACACTTCAGCTATATGTCTGCCAAACCCGGGATGGGCACACTCGGGATGTTCAACGGGATTTGCACCCGGGGCCAGCACGCTCGTGATCAATTCGTACGTATTGCCCGGACCATCCGCATTCAGTACTGCCTGCGAGTATCCCTGCACGGAAACTGTCAGGAACACGCCGACACACGATAAAACACTCTGCCACTTCACCCTGTATCACTCCTCTAATACATCAAAGGGCCTGCCCGTGTATCACAGGCAGGCCCCGATTCATTATTTCAAGAACATCATTCTGCGTGTCTGCTCGAATCCGTTGGCACTCAGGTGATAGAAGTACACGCCTGACGGAAGCGATGTCGCTTCAAATTGCACGCGATGCACTCCGGCAACCTGAGCCTCATCGGCAAGTGTTGCGACTTTCTGGCCGAGCATATTGAACACGGAAAGAACAACGTGTCCGCCAGCCGGCAGACCGTATTCGATTGTCGTCGAGGGGTTGAACGGATTAGGATAGTTCTGGGCAATGTAGAAATCCGATGGAACACCCGCGCCCTCAACAACCGAGGTCCCAATGCCAAGCGAGTTTGTGGTCGTGCCTGTCAGACGGGCGAGCGCAACAAACAGACTTGAGCCTGTCGGGAGCGTTATACTGGTTGTCAGCGAGTAACCCCGAATGACTGTCGGGGGACTTGCCAGCGTCGTTGTGTGATCCGACGGACCGTGACCCATCCAGGTTGCGCGGGCGTTTGTGGAATACGCTGCACGCAGATCCGTATTCCCTGACGAAACGCCGTCATCGTTGCCGTAACTGGGTCCGAACCCATAAAAGCCCATAGATGCCGCTGTACCTGCATTCTGCAGGTAGCCAAGTTCAAAATACCGGACTGCTGAAACCCGGTCGATGCCCCCGGAGAGCGTGCTGCTTCCGGTATTGGCATTGCCGCTTCTCAATTTTGCCCAGACATAGTGTCCCGTTGCATTTGCCGGACCTACAACCCTGACATTGAGCGGTCTGTAGTTTGAGTCGTCGCCGACAGGGAATTCAGTGGTTGAAAGACCACCGCCGTTGGTAATGCCTCTGCCGATGAATCCGTTGATATAGCTTGCGGGCGATGCCCCGACGATTGCAGCAGAACTGGTCCGCAAAATCACCCAGTGGTTGGTTCCCGTTTCAACGATTCCTGATTCGAGGATCAGCGTGTCCGGCGAGTTCGTCGAATTGTTGTTCTGGAACAGATTGCCGGAGGCGAGAACCACTTTTCCATTGCCGGACTTCTTGATGACGACGGTGTTAAACTCTTCCAGGCTGGATATATATGTTGTCGAAGAGAGATTGATTACACTGTTTGCGCTCCCCGAAAACACCACCCTTCCGACTGAGACATTGGCTCCCGACCCTACACGCATATCGAAGCTCGCCCCCGACTCGACAGTCAGTGAACCTTTGAGTTCGAGTTCATGCGCCTTCGGAGCTGTTGGCGTGCCGCTTCCGGAACGGAGACGTCCGGGTCTTTCCCCGGCTACTGTTGCATTGCCGTTCACGGTCAGTTTTTGCCCTGAGTTCACAATATCGAAGAAGAGATATCCCTTTACAATCAGATTGTTGCACACAGCGTTTGCAATGTCAATTGTTACTGTATGCGCTGTATCAATCTCCACATTGTCGGTCCCTGTCGGAACAACTCCGCCAGTCCACGTTGAGGGAGAACTCCAGTTGCCGGTGGCAGCCGATGTGATATCCACGGCAAACGCAGAGCCGGCTGCAAGCGACATTGCCGCACACAGCAAAATAGCAAGGCGAATCGTGTTTTTCATACGACGTTTCCTTTCATGTTGGTTGTTGGATTTGGATACAAATGCCACTTCATGCTTACTTCATCAGATGCATACGCTTGATCTGCACGCTATTGCCGCTTGTCAGACGATACAGATACACGCCGCTTGCAAGACTGGCCCCGTCAAAGCGCGCGGTGTACATTGTCCCGCCCTCAACGATACCATCGTACAATGTTGCGACCTTCTCTCCTAACACCGTAAACACATCAAGGACAGCACGGCCATTTTTTGCGACCGAGAAATTGATTGTTGTGCCGGGATTGAACGGGTTCGGATAGTTCTGCTGCAATTCAAACCGTTCGGGCACACGCTCCGCAACACTTGTCGGGGAGGAGATCATTATCGGTTCGCTGTAATTGACCGATCCGTCCATATCAATCTGCCGCAAACGGTATTCGAGCGTCACTCCGCCAGCCGTTGCGTCTGTAAACGTGTAGTTCTGAGGCTGGCTTGTCGTTCCAGAGCCGGCGACGAAACCGTTTGCAACCTCAACCCAGATTGACTCACCTGTGTGTCTCCGTTCGACCATGAACCCGTAGTTATTCACTTCAGACACTGTACGCCATGTCAAGCGTACGCTTGATTGGCTGACATACTGACCGGCAAACGAGGCTAATTGTACAGGCAGAGGATTGCTCCCCCCCGTCATGTTTGCGAGGCAGATGAACATCGGATTGCCCCCGTTAGACAGGGTCACCGCTGGGTTCAATGAATCGGGACGGATCTGTGTCGGTGGGCTTGTCAAGTCAGTTGTATGCGGATTGGTTGTCTGACCCAGCGCGTTCCAATTGGCACGATTGTTCGTTGAATATGCCACACGCAAGTCCGTATTTCCGGCTTCCACGCCGTCATCTGTACCGTATGACGGGTAGAACCGGTCGAAGTTCATGGTTGCAGCTCCACCTATCGCATTGCTATAGCTGATTCTATAATATCGAACCTGCGATACACGGTCAATCCCGGTCCCCAATGAGCTGCTGCTGTTTGCATCGCCGCTGATCATTCGCACGATCGCGTGATGACCGGTCGATGAGCCGGCTGTTGTTGATCGGAGGTTAATAGGACGGTACCCGTTGGCATCACCAACCGGAAAGTCTTTTGTTGACCCGCCACTGTTGCTCATGCCACGACCCATTGCCCCGATAACGTAACTTGCACCAGATGCGCCGGTCACGTTTGCCGCCGTTGAGGTCTGCGCCACAAGCGTGAAATTACCCGTCTCAACAATCCCGTTGACGAAGGTCAGAATCGATGTCATTGTCTGCGGGCCGGTCGATGACCCGCTGTTGATATACACATCGCTGCCAAGGATGATTTTCCCCGGACCCGTTTTATTAATCGTTACTGCATTAAAATCACCGTTGCTGGACGAATAACTTCCGTTCATGGTCACAGCACTGTTGCCGCTACCCACAAATGTCACATTGATCACCCCAAGCGTCGACCCAGCTGTTCCGACTCGTAAATCAAAAATTGTTCCGCTGTGCGTAATATTTCCTGTGATCGACAGTGTATGGGGACCGACAAATGATGATGTTGCTGTCTGCGCACGGAATATCCCGCCGGCATTGACAAGCAGGTTCCCGTTGATAGTCAGGTTGGTCAGTACAGTCTTGGAAGTCTGGAATATTCCTGACGTCCCCTGTCCGACCGTCAAGCCGACGATTGTCGCATCCTGATCCAATGTTACTTCGTGACCGTCAGCAACAATCACCGCGTCACCCGCCGTGGGCAATGTTCCACCAGGCCAAGGGGCATCAGGAACCGTCGAACTCCAGTTCCCGGTACCGGTGGTCGTAATGACGTCGGCCATTGAAGACCCTGCAAACAGCATCGGTAACAGAAGTACCGACAAGGAAAAACTGTATAGAAGTTTCATGTTGATACCTTTATTGGTTGTTGGACATTAAGAGCTTGTGAATACGCTTCGCTTTTGCATCTTTCAGGATCCAGGATTTATCTCATCAAGATCATTTTTTTCAGCTGCTTTCCATCTACGCTCTCCAACATGTATAGATAGACGCCGCTCGCAAGACCGGATCCATCAAGATTCACCCTGTAATACTGACCGGCTTCAGTCTCCTTATCGTGCAGAGTCGTAACCCGCTGACCGAGTATGTTGTACAGCGTGAGTGTTGCACGGCCAGGGGTTGCGACTGAGAACCCGATTGTGGTCAACGGATTGAAAGGGTTCGGATAATTCTGCAGCAACTCGAACGTCGCCACCCGCGATTCCCGAACATTTGTGACGACATTAACGATAACCGGATCGGAATAGCTGCTTGAACCGTTCATCGCAACCTGCCTCAGCCGATAGTACCATTCACCTGACGAGGCAAGACTATCAACAAATGCGTAGTGAACGGGAAGGCTCGTTGTGCCGTAGCCGGGGACGAAGCTGTTCGCAATTTCCGACCATGCCCCCTGCGGGCCAAGCCGCTTTTGCACATAGAACCCCGCGTTGTTCAGTTCACCGTGTGTAGTCCACTGCAACCGGACTCCGCTGCCGTGATTGAAGGCAGCAGTAAACGATGCAATGTGAACGGGAAGGACAAGTTCAGTAGCGTCGGGCCCCACATCAGCTGGTGTTAAAGGGCGATTCTTCTTTATTGCCATGGAGTATTCATCCGCTCCGACATCCTTCGGTCCGACTCTCCCCTGTCCATCCATATCAAAAGCAGCCAGAGGATACGACCCGGTCGCGGCGTCAATCGCCGGGCTGCTCAAATTCAGTTTCCAAAGACTGTCTGTCCGGACAAGAAGCGGGTCAGCAACTCGGATTTCTCCCTGCGAAACTGATACCCCGAGAACTGCGGGGGGAACCGGATACATGATGTTCCCGGACCATGTGAGATTGACCGGTGTTGTAAAAACCTTCACCATTTCGTTCAGCGAGCCTGTCACAACATTGTTTGCAATCGTCACATCACGCGGCGGCCTCGTGTAACTGCCATTGTTGTTGAAACCGATCTGAACACCGTAGTCGTTATTGACGAGTGTGTTGAATGCGACCACTGCGCGATTGATACGCCAATGCTTTGTGAGATCGCTGCCGCCGTCGTAGTCGCCGTTCGTCAGGGCAATTGGGGCATCCCATGTTGTGCCCGAAAGACCTTCGAAATAGTTGTTGATGATTTTGTGATCGTCACCGTACAACCTGACACCGCCTGCACCCGGTTTTCCCTCCCCGAAAAAGAAATTTCCCTCCACGACGCTGCGATTCCCACTGCGGAGCGACAGCGTGCCCTGTGAACGACGGAACGTGTTATACCTGATGGTGTTGTCGCAACTCTTCACCGAGATGATCTCAGGGTCTCCGTCACAGTCTTCAAAAAGATTGTATTCAATAGTCGTGTACCCACTTGAAAGGGACATCGCACTCCAACCGACCCGTATCGTTTCCATTTCGTTTGTTGCGCGCGGGCCGACGTTCCGGAAATGATTGTGGTCAATCCTGTCGTATTGCGACGAGAGCGCATTCGGTTGAGGTGAACCGTCGATCGTGATACAGTTGCCCAGCTGACGTTTATTCTCGAACAGGTTATGGTCAATCCGATTGTTGTGACTGAACGGCTCGGCGAGGTTGTACGTACCGCCAATGAGGACCCACTTGAGCGACGATGTCTCCGTCAGCCGGAAGACATTCCTTGTAATTCTCACGTGATGACAGCTTTCCAGCTTTATTGCCGTGACATTCGTGCTCGTGAAGACAAATCCCTCGATGGTCAAATATGCGGAAGACCTCGGGTTGAAATAGAAATTGCCGCTCAGGATCGCTTGTCCCCGGTTCTGCGCCTTAATCACAATGGGAAACGCCGACGTGCCCCGGCGTGTAATTGCAATACCGTTGCCGCTGTACGTGCCGTTAGCCACGAGAATGCTATCACCGGGCACCGCCGCCGCAATGGCATTTCTCATTGCGGTAAGCGTCGAGACAACTATCCTGACAGGCGCACGGCTCATCGTCGTCGAATCAATAATCAATCGTATACTGTCCACGGGATGCGAACCCTCATTATGGACAATCAAATATCCCGACTCGGATTTTGCCGAGTCGGGGTCGGCTGTTACAACAAGAATCAACTGTTGTGCGGGGAGCAGGCGACCGGATGCCGGCGAAACTGAGAACACGTCATTCGTGACTCCGGTACTTGTCACCCGGATGGTGTCGGGACTGTTGTTCGATGCAATCACCGTATCTACCTTCGAACTCCCGAGAACAATCGTTCCGAAGTTCACCGTCGTTTTGTTATACGTCAGCATGCCCGCGGAACTTGTTGATCCCCCGTGCACATCCGGATGCACGAATGAGATCAAACACACAAACGTAATCGACAGGCGTGTCATGCTGTTCCACTCACCTATTTACTTCAAGGATGGCATAGTGTGGAATCCGAACTCCAACACAACACGATGCTGCGTGAGTGCATTATAGTTCACATTCGATTGCCAGAAGTCCTGGTACTTCAACCGGGAATATTCATACGCAGCGTCGAGTTGAAGGCTGCCGAATGTGATACCCACCCCGGCAGAGAATACCGTACTGACCGCCGGGTCACCAATGATAGCTGCGCCGTCGGGAGAGAACGTGTGCGGTATCTCCCTGTATCCTCCCCGTAAAGCAAGCCAGTCATACATCCGGTATTCGGCGCCGATGCGGTATGACGACGTACCCAGCCAGGGGCGCTGCATCGATCCGTCTGTTAGGGTGTACTCAACGCGGTCAAGTCCGCGCAATTCATAATCGAACGCAAAATTCCAGTCATCAAATGGCTTGAGGAGAATGCCAAATGCAACTCCGAGCGGGAAGCTGATTTTTTCCGTGCCGGATTCAGTAACGTCCATTGTCGTTGTCCGGACAGAATCGGTTGCGCGGTTGATCAACACATCTTCGCGAGAGCGGACGGTACGCGTGTACTTCCGATCGAGCGTATACGGCAGCTCAAACGTTGCCGCGAGAGCAAAAGCAGGTTTTTCATACCGCAGACCCACCGTTCCGCCAATTCCTTTGTATGTGGATGACCCCGTCCGGCTGGATGAAAACTTGACGGTGTCCTGCACCCGGAAACGGTTATAGAGAAATGTGAGGAAACCACGATCATTCCGGGTTTCCGCATCATCGGATGTGCCTGTGTAGTATGTTGCCGAGACACCCACGCTGAAATCAGCAATGCTGACGCTAATTGCCGGCGTTACACCCCAGATTTCACCGCTTCGGTTGCGGGAATACTGGTACCATCTGGCGCGCAAGGTATCTCCCTGCTGCAACTCGGGAAGCGGCGCAGGACGATATCGGCCGAGCAACGGATCTGTAACATTGTTGTTCTGGAAAAAATGATTGAGATCAATCGTCCGTGATCCGCCAAGGCCAAACACGAACGGGAGATCGGCAAGTGTCACCGGCATGGCGATAGCAGCGGACAGCGGCTTTGCTTGGTTATTCTTGCGCACCCAATTCGGCCCGATGGTATCGAACGGTTTCTGCAATTGCTCCCACGGATCTGTAGTATTCGGAGATTGGATATCGCCCCATTTATCTTCCATCATCAAACTCAGACCTGTATACAGTCTGTTAGGAACCCACTCCTGCCGTTGATCCTGCGAGGTTGATACACTGATTCCTGCTATCCGGACTTCGAACGAGTTGAGTCTCGTCAATCCGGCCGGGTTGGCAAACAACACCGAAGCATTTGATCCCGAAGCGAGGATGGTCCCTCCCATACCCCGCGCACGGACATCGAATAAGGAACGTTGATCAAGACCCTGCAGCGTCAGGGGTTCTGCTGCGCCCTGTGCATGCGTGAAAGACGGCAGAAGCACGAGTGCCGCAACAAGAAATGTTGTGAGATTCTTCATTGAAGTTGCGCCCCCACGCTGATGCGGTGTACATTCGGAAGGTATTTCCCCATCGTGCCAAAGCTGTAGTCAAACCCGAAGCGTGTCCCGAGAATTGAGTGCTGCACCCCGACACCGGCAGCAAGACCGTCACTGTCATAATTGAATTTATATCCGAGGCGCAGAAACACAGTTTCATCGAATGCGTATTCGCCGCCAAGATGCATCTGCTGGGCATAGTCATTTGGCTGGAACAAGTCATATGCGATGGTAAACCTGCTGAGGTCGGATTCTCCCAGCAGCGCATTGCGCCCTATGACATCTGCGGCGGCGCCAATACGAAATGTGAGCGGCGCAGGATACGCTTCCTTCCCGAACTTCACCTGCTGGCCGAAGTTCTGAATGGCCACCCCCAGTCGTATGGACCGGAACCCCGTATTGTACATCATGCCGAAATCAAACAAGAACAACCGGACAAAGGTGTTGATCGATTCCGGTCTGCCGGTCGCGGGATTGACGACGGAGGCAGTCTTGTTGTCCCACAGTGATTCACTGACGAACTTTGCGGTTACACCGGCGGAAAATTTTTCCGTGAACCGGCGCCCGTATGACACTCCAACCAGATATGAAGAAGGCGAGAATGTCCTCCCCGTCAACCCGGGGTTGTAATTTCCGAGGGACGGATCGCCGATAAAGCGCAGGTGGTCTACCGAGGTCTCCTGAATGGAGCCGAAGTCGACGTACTGCAACTGCACGCCGATGTTTCCCCAGTCGCCCAGCGAGGAAGCAAAGCTAAGGGCACCCTGCCGCGAGTCGAATAACCACAGCGTCATCGTTCCTGCAAATTCCGGATTCTCCGTCAGCGCAACGCCGGCGGGATTCCAATATACTGCGTCAGCTCCTGTTGCGAGCGTCGAGAACGCGTCGCCCATCGCAGTGGCGCGGGCAGTCGGCATCACTTTTAGGAACTGCAATGATGAAGTGGCGACTTTTTGAGCCACCGCTTGACCGGCGGCAATACCGATCAGCATGAGTGTGATAAGAAGTTTCTGTTTCATGGGATGCTCGATGTTCAATGGATAATGACAAATTTTCCACTTGTCTCACGTCCATCCGGTGTCGTGACAACGAAGTAGTAGAGGCCGGAGGCAATGAACTGCTCGTTGCGCGTCACCTGATACCATGGCGCCATGTCTTTTCCGTTCGTGTGCTCGAACGTGCTCACCAACTGGCCGCTGTAGGAATAAATGCGGATTGTACACTGCGGGGGAAGGTTATAGAACCCGACACGCGCATCAGGCGTGTTTGCTCCACCGAAACCGGAACGGACTATATACGGGTTCGGCACCAAGTGGACGGGGCTGAGTGCCGATCTCGTGTTATTGCTCAGTTTGTTTGTCTCACTAAGCTTGATTGACGTGCGGGCACTTCTGTTACCGTCCGTGTCGAACGACACTACAGAATAGTAGAACTGTTCGCCAAGTCGGGGTCCGAAGTCTTCTACAACATACCGGTTCCCTCTGAAGTAGCGTGGATCCTGCCGCCCGACGCTATCGACGCGCGTCCAGGGGCCGAGTGCGCTCGGGGCTCTGGAAACCTCGTAATGCGACAGCGTATTGAGCATCAGCGAATCAACGGCGGGACCCCACACAACCTTGTTACGCGGCAGCGAATCTGCCTCGACGTTAATCAGCGGAGCAAACGCGGACGCCGGCACTCTGTACACACCGTGACTTGGAGCCCGTTCAGGCCAGTATTGCGTACTGTCGTAATCGATCACCTCCGCAGTGCCCGTGTACGCCTGGATAGCCCGGTCTGCAACTTCTCTGATGGTAACGACTCGCGAGTTTACATATTCAGGAAGTTCATAGGTCGAAAGGTAGGTGCTGCCATGAACCTTGCCGTCTAATCCGTACGTGATAGTCTCCGAGTAGTTCGGAACTGGATTGAATGCGTTTGCGCTTGCACTCTCATTGCAGGCCTGCCCGCAGCTTCCGCCTTCGTCCTTCAATGAGTCACGGGTTTCCTGCAGCCGGGCCGAGCCGTATCCCGCCACTTCGGCGATAGAAAAGCGGATCTTCTCTCCCGGTTTCAGCATGTACGGGCCGAACACGATCTGTCTGCCTACAGCAAAGACCCAGCTCTGCCGTACGTTAAACGAACCGCGTCCAATCCAATCAGGCCCGAAGATCGAAACGTTGGAATACGGGTTATTCCCGCTACGCGGATATGAGGTGATGTTCATGTTGTTGATGTACTTTGCCTCGCTCCATAACGACGTTTCAAGACGGTTGAGGTATGGCTGCTTGAGATGGAGATTGTCATTCCACACAATCGGATCGAGCGAAGGAGAAACTGAGATGATGCTTTCTCCCCGGCGCATGAGCTTGCTCGTGTCATAGTGCAACACCATATATCCCACCGACATCGGGGATTGAAGCCCGCCGCCGTTTTCCCCGGTACGAGCCCATTGTTCGAAGTACTGCGGATCCGGGAGTCCGTCAAGGTTCTCGGCATAGTTCAACCACCGCCTCCGGTCGAACCGGGCGTACGTATCGGTCTGTTGAAAATCGGTGCCGTTCCAACGGTTGTACTTCCGCTCATGGCCGGTTTTGCCGGGCGCAAGGCCGTGGGAGAAACTAATGAGCAACTCGCGTAGTGTGTCGCGCCTTGCTGGCGTCGCCGGATTGCCGTCATGGTCCCCGGTATTCTCCATCTCATATTCATAGATGATGAAGTCATCGTAATTGGGAGAACTCCACGCTCTGCTCGTCCGGGTGATTGTGATCCCCGCAGGAGTTGCCCACGCGGAGATGATTCTCTCCTCAGCCTCATTGGCATCATAGGCCGGGTTGAGTGAGCCATCGGGTAACAGCGGGTAATTTTCGATGCGAGTAAGCTGGAGAGGAAAACTGTACACGCCAACAACCGGTAACTGGGAGACGCCACCGCAATAGATGTACATGCGCGTCGTATCACGCCGGTTGACAGCAAGCTGTATGCCGCCTCCGAAGGAATTGTGCTGACCCGAATATTCTTTCCGATCGACGACCATTGCGGAGTTGCCCGGCCATTCGAACGAAGGATTCCCCTGTTGAACCCCGGCCGACCCCTGGTCGTATGCCCGTCCCAATTCACCGGTATTATATACTGATTGATGAAGGGTCCCGCGGTTGTGCACTTCAAAGCGGCGCTGCTGCGCCTGCATGCCTCCCGGCAGCAGCAGAGCCAAAGTCACGATGATAATTGCAGACTTCATTACTTGCTCTCCGTCATAGATTGATGATCATCCCGAGCCTGAAGCTGCGGGGCATGTTCGAATAAATTAGAAATGACTGATCGACCAGGAAGCCGATATGGTTGATGTCTTCAACATATTGGATCGAGTTGGGATCGGCTTCATACCTTTGAATGTTCCGGTTTTCGGTTATCGTGCCGCTGGAATTGTCGCGGGCATTTTCAAATACTGCACGGTACGAAAGAATCTTCTGGTTGAAGAGGTTTTCAATTTCAACGAACACTGACATGGAATTCCCGATCACCTTGCGGAAATCCTTGGTGACACGGAGGGTGGTCGAGTACTCTGCGGGCGCCCTGCGGTTGTACAGCAAACCCAACCCCTGATCATCATACGTGTAGGGGCGGCCGCTGCGGGCGAACGATGAGACCGAAAACTTCATTTGTTCGAAGGGATAGATGCCGAAGATCGACGGCCCTTGTTCTCTTTCGATACTGTACACAGCGCTCAGCACAACATTGTGTGTCCGGTCGAAATCAAGCAGCACGTCCTTCGGACTCGGGAGTTGTGTCGCCGAGGGATTACCTTCGTAGAATACCGGCGATGAGTTAAACGGCGTTGCGTTCTTGCCGGTGGCAATACCATAGGTATAGTTAATGGACCCCGTCAGCGCACCACGGCGCTTCGCCAACCCGATTTTAAACCCTCTGATATCGGCATAATCACGGTTCATGAATGATGAATAGGAGTTCCCGTCCTTGTCCACGAAAAACGCCTGCTGGATCAGATCTTTCACATCCTTGTAGTAGCCACTCACATTAATTGTGAACCCGTCGGTGAGGCCCTGCATTACGCCTATGTCGTAACTGTTGGTAACTTGCGGGCGTAGACGGGGATTCCCGAGAATCATTGTTGCGAATCCGGATTTTGGCGTCTGCTGGAACACAGTCTGGTTCAGTGGAGGACGTTGAACGTAGGTTCCATAGTTCACATGGAATACCGTTGTTGTAGAGATCGGGAACGAAATCCCGAGCCGGGGCTGTAATCGGCCGACGGTGGGCGTTTCGGCTTTCAACGCACGCGTCATATCAATCACGTAACTTGTGTCGCTCGTGTTAAATCTGAACGGCGAAAACTGGTTCGCATAGTATTGGACGTTCTGATCATAGATGTCGAGACGCAAACCGAGATTGGCGATCATCCCCTCGAACTCCATCTTGTCCGTCACATAGAGACCAAACTCGAACGGCTTCGCCGAATAAATCTCCCGCTTGGAGTTTGTGGCAGATTTCACAGAGCGCAGATTATTCACATCCACCGAGTAGAAATTCGCCTGCAGTCCGGCATTCACCAGGTGTGACGTTGACATCTGGCTTGTCACCGATCCGTCGAACGAAATGGTTTGTGTCTTTTCGTCCCGGAATGTGTCATACAAGTTTCCGTAAAAGAAGTTATCCGGTGCGCTCGAGCTTGAGTAGACAGACCAGATGGGCTGACCGGACCAACCGTTGGGATCAATGGCCGGCGCACCGTCCGACTGTTTTGTGCGGAGAGCATTGATTTTCAGTTCGTAGAACGTGGTGTTCGATGGAGTATAGGTGGATCTCACGCCCAGTTGCATATTGTCTGTGTGACGCCTGCCCAATGCCAGCGCCTGATCCCACGTCCAGCTGTAAAATCCGTTTGTATACGGTGCACGGAACACGTACTCACGCTCGTTCGTATAAGCGCCGCTGAACCGGAGTGTTGCATCACTGGCAATATCAAACACAATATTGCCCATCACTGTACGAGTCTTGTTGGGCTCTTCCGTTGGCAGAAATGCCCACTCGTTATTGAACCTGCCCGCAATAAACAACCTCACCCCCTCCGAAAGGGGCCCGCCAAGGGTCATCTCACCTCGCATATCCAGCAGATTGTCATAATCAGTTCCGTACTGGCGCTTCGCTTGCAATCGCCAAAGTGAATAGGCAATCTGGGCAAGCGTTGTTGTATCGCGGCCATAACGGGAATCGAAGCCGTTACCGATGACCGAGAAAAACGGTGCCGGGTTAGTGCTGTTCGGGTTGTTCGCCTTCCATTTCTCCCATGCGTCAAGAATCCGCAAATACGGCTGTCCGTTCGGATCCCAAACGCTCGGTCCGAAGTGTTTACGTCCGGGCATGCGGGAACGGGCTTCGACGCGTGCCGTCCACTTGTCAGATCTTCCTTCACGCATGGAGATGTTGACCACACCTGACTGGGCGTTGCCGTACTGCGCACCGAAGCCGCTCGTGACCACTTCGACCTCTTCAAGCGCACTCATAATCGGGGCAAACGACGTGGACTGATCAAGCGGATTCACTATACCCATGCCTTGCAGCAGGTACAACTCCTCGCCGGCACGGCCACCCCGGAAATGTTCGTCGGATACATCGCTGGAGAGTGCCAGCACCTGACTAATATCCCGGACGCCGGCTCGTTCGATGACATCCTCGCCGCGCCAGACGTCACTGGTCGATGTCTTTTCTCTCTCTACATCGGGACGTTCAGCAGTAATGATGACTTCCTGCCCCTCAATGGCGGATTCTGTCAAATGGAAGTCCAGTGTGGTTGTTCTTTCCACGTTGACAATAACGTGCTGCTGTGTTACCGTCTGATAGCCGACCATGGAGGCAGAGACAGTATAGTCGCCCGGCGGGACGTTTAGAATGAAGTAGGTACCATCGGGACCCGTCGTGGCACCGAAGCGGGTTCCCTTTACTATAACGTTGACACCCGGCAGTGCCTCTTTCGTCGCCTTATCACGTACTTTTCCCGAGACCTTGCCTGCGTCCTGGGCAATTAACGGCGTCGCAACGATGAGAGATAGCACCACAGGAAGAAGCATCTTGCGTATTGTATTCATTGCCATACCCGACTAAAGATGGATAGCATTATGTGAATGATTCATTATCGTGACTTCAACGTGACGCGTTCGATTGTTCCCGCAAGTAAGAAGATTGATGCAATTCCAAGCGGAACAAGCAATGCGCCCATCATGAAGAATGGAACATAACTAACCTTCGTCAACACCGGAACCAGCCAGATGGTAATCAGCACGCCCACCACTGCGCTTGTTCCGCCCAATCCTGCCAGCGAACCAACCGATTTCCCGCTAAAGAAGTCGCTTGGGAGAGTCTGCAGATTGTTGATGACAAACTGGAAGCCGAAGAGAATAACGGCAATCATGAGCACGGCGGTCAGAGGAGCGGATGCATATGCACTCAGGATCATGGCGGGAAACATGATAACGCCGCCGACAATAATCGCTATCTTCCGCGCCTTGTTCGCGGTCCAACCGCGGCTGATGAGGTGACCCGACCACCAGCCCCCTATCAACGACCCTGCGGCAGCGCCCACATACGGCACCCACCCGAAGAGCCCGATCTGCTTAATGTCGAACCCGAATTGCTCGGCAAGGTAGATGGGCAGCCAGTTCACGAACATCCACCAGATGGGATCAAGAAAGAACCGTGAGGCAATGACTGACCAGCTTTGTTTGTACGACAGGAGCTCCCGCATAGTGAGTACCCGCTCGTCCTGCACCGCCACCGTTTGCGCCTGCGGTTTCTGGCCTTCAAGAATGTACTTCCGCTCGGCTTCGGTAAGCCACGGGTGATTGGCAGGCTCGGCACGATTTATGAACCACCAAGGAATAACCCAGAGGATACCGAGTGCACCGATTACAACGAATGTCGCCTGCCATCCCATCAATAGGTACAGCGCGGCAATCAGGGGAGCAGACACAACGGCCCCGAGCGATGCCCCTGCATTGAAGATTCCCTGCGCGAGCGCCCGTTCTTTGATCGGGAACCACTCAGCGTTTGCCTTTGTGGCGCCAGGCCAGTTGCCGGCTTCACTCAGACCGAGCAGCGCACGAAAGACCCCAAACGACGAGAGCGTGCGTGCGGTGGCGTGCAGCGCGCAGGAGATCGACCAGACCACGATCGCGATCACGAAGCCCACGCGTGTCCCGACCTTGTCAAACAGCCGCCCGGAGACACCTTGCCCGATTGCATAAGCAATCATGAAGAACGAAATGATGGTTGCGTAATCTTCTTTCGACAGACCGAGATCTCTTGAAATGTCCGGCCACATCACGGCGAGCGAACTGCGATCGACATAATTGATCACGGTCGCCAGACCGATCAAGCCGATAATCCACCAGCGAAGTCCATTCAGTTTCTTCATGGTACTACCCGTTTGTGTTCAAAAAATCAGCACGATACGGTGTAAACACATCGACAAGTGATCCTTCTTCCAGCGCTGTCGCTCCGTGGTCAATGTCCGGAGGGATAAAAAAGGAATCTCCCGCTTTGAGGACCTTCTTGCTGTCCCCAATAGTCACTTCAAAGGCTCCGCGTTCGACGTAGGTCACCTGGCGATGCGGATGCCGATGCGTTGGGGACACAGCCCCCTTCTCGAAGGTCACGTGTGTCATCATCAGGTCAGTGTCAAACCCCAACAGCGCTCTCTTAATCCCTTCGCCTACTTGTTTTGATGGAACTTCGTTTCCTTGTATGAATACTTGACCCTGGGTGGTTTCCATTGGATACTCTCTATTGTTTGACAAGTGAATAATTTCCGGTCCACGAGTACGTCGTCCCGGCAATCTGCACTGAATGCGATGCCGTAGTCGATGAACGCCCGTTTGCAACCATGAACAGCCAGCGCAATGATTTTCTTCCGATGATCTCCACGACCGTTCCTTCATCGCTGGAACCAAGCACGTTTACACTCTCTACAACTCCACTGGAGCCCGGGGCAAGTTCAGTCACAGGGTCGAACGATCCATGCGGCTCAACAACCGATGCAAAAACATGCGACGAAGCCCGCTTACGCAAAATAAATCCGGGTTCGCTGCGCAGGTTATAATTGGGGTCCGAGGCGCCCATGCGGACGAATATCACGGAAGTCGAAGTGTCTGCCGCGCTGACAACAGAATAGTACCGGCTATTGTCCAGCCATGTTACCTTCGCTGAACCCGAGGCCTTCCCCTCTCCTTCCTTCCACAAATGTTGATATCCGTTCGCCTGGCCCAGCGGAGAGCGGAACTTGTCGAATGGCGTATACTTGATATTTGTATGAATGAACTGTCCGAGGTAGTAGATGGGGAGATCAAATTTGCGGGTGGTGCCGGAGAGAATGCGGAACACATCAATGACCACAGGCCTTGAGAACGCCGGGTCCCGCACAAGCGCCATGGTTCGTTGCATCTTCACTCCCGGATAGGTATCGGTCACCGTGGCACTCATCACCTGCAATGTCGAATCATCGGTCGAGAAAAAGTGGCGCTCTGCATGGTGTTTGGAGGAGACAGACATCTTGCCACCGTAATGTGATTGCTCATCGACCGTAACGGTGTTGTGGGCAATTGTTTGCCGCGCCCAGGATGCCGTTTCAGGCAAGTAGCGTCCGCCGTTTTTTGGTTCAACATTGATGAACCTGACCGCGCCGTAATCTTGCAGAACTTCAGCGCCGCCGTCGTAGAACATCATGCCAAGTTTGTCATAGTGACCGTGCGACTCACCGTGAGATGTGTATTTCATCAGGAGTAATGTCTGGCCGACGCCGTCACCGGCACGCAACATCCCGACGGCTCCCCTGTTTCCGTCGGGCCCATCGGTCAACTCAATGCTGTTCCGTCTAAACAGTGGGATAGGTATGCCGCTTTCAAGATCACGTGCAACCCGCAACCCAGCACCGCTCAACATCACTGCCTGTTGTTGCCGGGCGATGGAAAGCAGAGAGCGGTCGGAACCATACATCGCATAGGTGATGTCAAGTGCAATAACGATTTCGTTCGCAAGATAGCTCATTTCCTTCAACCCGTCATTGAAGGGAAGGAACCGGCCATGTGTGTCCGTTTGCTCGAGCCCTGCATAGAAGGCTTTGCGCAGTATGCGATCCCGATATTGAAAGATGGTCAACTCGGGGAGATTATTCTGGATAGCTTGAGCAAACAAGAAGAAGGGCATCAACGCATAGCGGGTATAGTACGGTCCTTCTGTATAGTATCCGTCGGGCGAAAAGAGCAGACTGAGTTGTCGCAAGAACCCACCCGTTGAGTCTTTCCTCGTTCCGTACAATGCCATCTCAACCAGGTTCCTGTCTCGCAACGCAAAACCGAGCATGCCCACCCCTGCTGCGGTCCACGTGCCGTGATTGTGAATCCTGTTTAGTTGGGATTCATGCTCGACTGTGAAGAAGTGCGCCATCGGGCGCAACAACCGGGACTCGATCACTTTTCTGTCTTTTGCGGGTATCCAGTCGTACACGCAATCATATGCTTGAGCAACATGTACAAGCCACACGCTCTCGTTGAGCGATTGCCAGAAGAGTTTTCCGTACGCTTCACCGGCTGTCATCGGATGCTGACCCAATTTCGGGTACAACTCGGAATATTGCATCAGCATATCGCGCACGAACTTCGCGTACTTTGCCTCACCCGTAAGCGAATACAGAACCCCGGCAAGTTGCATTTCCCGGTAGTTCTGCTTGTGGCGCTCATGCGTGTAGCCGCCTGCGTCCTTCGGCAACGGCACGTCGATACCGGCCTGCAACGCTTTTTCGAGCTTTGACACAGCGTCAAGAACCTGCTTGTCGAAGAGAGGATACTTTCCACGAGACGATCGCATATCCAGCACATCACTTGCGGTCAGAATCATCCGCGGACGCTCCTGTGCGTGACTACTTACGTCTGCCGAAAGGATCAGGAGAATTGTTGCGAAAAAGTACTTCATACGAAATACGTGCCGCCGTTTATTTCCACTGAGGAGCCGTTGATGAATGACGAGGAGCTTGAAGCCAGATAGACAACCAGATCAGCCACTTCGCGGGCTTCTCCCTCGCGCCCAAGCGGTGTTGCGGCTGCGACCTTCTGCCGCACTTCGGGCTTTGTGAACATATTGTGGAACGTCGTGTTGATCATGCCGGGCGAAACACAGTTCACACGGATTCTTCGGGGACCGAGTTCCTTGGCAAGACCGCGGGTCATTGTCAGCACACCTCCCTTGGCGGAAGAATATGCGATTGCCCCCATTCCTCCTCCATCCCTTGCAGCCTGGGAAGCGAAGTTAACAATCGCGCCTCCATCTGCCATATGTGGCACTACAGCCTTGGTTACCAGGAAGACGGTTTTCATATTGAGCGATACCACGAAATCCCAAAATGCTTCGTCCATCTCTGTGATCGTCTTACGGCCGACCAGTCCTCCGGCCACATTGACAAGCACGTGGAACGTGTCGCCGAAGGCTTCGCGCGCGCCGGCAACATAATTTGCAACGTCGGCTGATTTCGTCATGTCGCCCTGGATTGCCACTGCATTACCGCCTGCCGCTTTGATTAGCTTGACAGTTTCATCGGCTTCGTGCGCATTGTCGAAGTAGTTCAGAGCCACCGATGCCCCGGCTTCCGCCAGCTTGATGCTGACGGCTCTACCGATATCACGGGCACCGCCAGTTACGAGTGCAACTTTGTTTGCAAGATCTTTCATGGAACTCTCGTTTAGTTTGAGAATAGGAATTCATCGCCGCTCCGCCGCTTAATGCAGCGTAGGCTTATTGGTCAGATACTAGAGTAAAGAACGGTATGCCCGGTGGAGCGGGGCGTCGATTAGTTGGGATCTACAGCGTCGCTCTGGCCGGCCGGCAGAGTCGATCGAATATGTGCTTCGGCGTTTTTCAGATGGTCGTACATCCAATGTCCGGCAGCGGTCTCATCTTTCGCTGCGATGGCATCAATGATCTTCGCATGGTACTCGACGGCGGATTGCTTTGCATTTTTTACAACATCGTACACCGCAAGCTTGATTTGAGGCATCAGCTTGTGAATAGGCTCTACAATAAGGGGTACAATCGGATTGCGGGTGGCTTGAGCGACAAGAAGATGGAATTCGCTGTCCAATGATGCGAGCCCGCTGAAGTCGCCTTCAAGGGCGATGATTTGATTCAAATTTTCCCGAAGCCGCACAACCATTTCTTCTGTACGGTGAGCCGCAGCCATGGCAGCAATGGAAGGTTCAATGGCCTGCCGTGCATGCACTACATCAAGGGCAAGTACGTTCTCTGATTTCAGCGTAAGGTAGAGTGACATCGGGGTGGTCACAGAAGCGGCGGAGACTTCTCTTACAAACATCCCGCGACCTTTTTCAATACTGATGAGACCCTTCGTACTCAACCCCTTTAATGCTTCTCTCATCACAGTTCTGCTGACCCCGAAGCTCTCACAAAGCTCCAGCTCCGTTGGAAGCCTGTCGCCAGCGATAAACCGTCGTTCAAGAATCGCGTTTTCCAGCTGTTCTTGAACACTATGGCTTAGAATCTTCTTGGAACCGATGTTTGTGAAAACTGTCGACTTTCGCATATGATGTTATACATATTATGTATGATGTATTATGTATAATATATGCGCTCGAAACCTGATTGTCAAGTCCCGTATTGAAAAAAAGTATAGAGTGAGAAATCTGAGTGTAGATTAGGTGTGGGAGGGGCACAGGCGCAACGGCTGCCTGCGGATCGGCAAGGAGTGGGCCCTGCAGGACTTGAACCTGCGACCCGCGGATTATGAGTCCGCTGCTCTAACCAACTGAGCTAAGGGCCCAGAACTAACTTCAAACAAGTCAATCCTTAAAAGTAGCATCAACATACGAAAATCCCTGCGACCGGGCAAACAGAAAATCTCACGGCCCGCTCCGTTTGTTCGAATCGATCGAGCACCTTGACATGTTGGGGAGCAGTATGCACCTTGACTTACTCTGCAAAATCAAGTACATTACTGATGAAACTTTGCTGCAAGCCTACCCTTCTTACGCTTCATCCTTCGCTGCGAATCAGGGTTCGACTTCAGGTTGTTTCCTCACTTAAAGGAGGCACTCTATGGCACGGGGAAAAAGCATGTCCCAGTACTGCTCGCATTGCGAGCGGGTTGCCAAGATGGAATTGGTTGGCAATGTAGAAAACCAACCGGAAAAAGCGTGGTACCGTTGCACACGGTGCAGGCATGCAGTTCTGCTGGATCTCGGCGAGCTGAAAAAGGCACAAGAGGCTTCAAAGAAAAAGCCTGAGAAAGCCGATTGCTCGAATTACGACCCTCATCTGACCTATAAGGTTGGAGAGGCAATTTTTCATACTGAATGGGACGACGTTGGCAAGATCGTCTCGAAAGAACGCACGTCAGGCGGCGCTTCGGCAATCGTGGTTTCGTTTGAAAAACTCGGCGAACGGCGCTTGCTGGAAAATGTCTCTGAAGATTAATACAAAGAACTTAATATCCACGAAGGAGGTGAAAGAGGATTGGTCGGCATCGTAGTATCTGAAAACGAACCCATCGACCGCGCGCTCAAGCGCTTCAAGAAGAAATATGAACGCTCAGGCATCTTGAAGGAATTCAAGAAGCGCGCATACTTCACCAAACCTTCTGTAAAGAAACGAATGAAGAAGGTCAAAGCTGTCCGGCGTGCTCAACGCACGCTTGCAGAACAGGGCTAGAAACACACAAAACCCGCCGATGAGGCGGGTTTTGCATTTGCAGAGTATTCACGGCCTGTCCGACTATCCCACCACAGTCCAAACAAAGCCGGCCCCTGTCATTACATCTCTCGGTCGCACTATTCCTGCGGCTCGGGCGCTGCCTCGTCCTTGTTTTGAGCCTTGAGCTCCTGGACTTCTTTCCGGATCTCCTGGGCTTTCCGCTTCAGCTCGTTCATGTGCTTACGCACGCGCGTTCCGGCGGACTTGTTCCCTTTGTCGTAGAACTTTATGAAGTCCTTCTCGAAACTGTCGAGAAGTTCACGAAGCTCCTGGAGTCTACTCATGGATATTCTCCTTATGTGATAACAGTTGAACGGCGAAGATAATCACGCCGATGATTTGCGCTTCTTTTGTTTCTTTAACACTCTGAAGTACTCTGCCTGCAACTTCAGCACCAATTCCTGCCTGCGATCATACAAACGCTTCAATTTGCGCGGCTTCCGCTTCGCCAACGCATAAGATGTAATGACGGGCATGGCAATGGTCGAGTCGAGGTACGCTACAACCGTATCGGGAAGCTTGTCCGGGTCCACCTTACCCCAGCTAACGGCCTCGGCCGGCGTCGCCCCTGAAAGTCCCCCCGTGTCTGGCCGGGCATCAGTTATTTGCAGGAAGAAGTCATGCCCTTTCTCATCGATCTTGAGGACTTCCTGGATCTGAGGTTCGGTTTGCAGGATGAAGTTTTTGGGCGAACCTCCGCCAAAAATCAGAACTCCGCTCTTGCCACCGCTGCGCTTGGCATCAAGGACAATCGCGGCAGTTTCATTCACATCCAACAGTACATCTATTCTGGTGGCATATCCGGAGAGTTGTACTTCGGCGATATTCATGCCGATTGAACTGTCTCCGGGCGACGAGGTGTACACCGGAACACCACATCGGTACGCTGTTGCAAGCACACTCGCATGCTTGATACCGAGAATGCGCTCACGCTCTGCTATATACCGCCCCAAACGATAGTGTAATTCGGCGGTGCCCATTTCGACCTGGAATTCCTCCTTGCGGAGAAGTGTCCTGAAAAACTCGTCGGTGTGCAAAAGAACGTCGTAATCGAACAATATGTCATAAATGCGGATGACACCCTCTTTTCTGAGGATTCTATCATCTATGAACGGACTACCGCGGTGAAGTGTCTTTCCGATGGCAAAATGTGTGTCGTGATAGAGATTTGCGCCTGTGCTTACAATCCAATCAACAAATCCAGCCTTTATAAGAGGAACAATGCATGATCCCCCCAAACCTGCGGGAGTCAACGCACCTGTCAAGCTCATGCCTATCGTCACGTCAGATTTCAGCATGTTATCAGTAAAAATCTGACACACTTCTCTCAAACGCCCCGAATTGTAGGCCTGAAAATATGTGTCAACCAGATCAGTTACCCGAACATTCTTCGGAATCGGGGCTGGGACTATCTTTTTTCCACCAAGAAATTTGCTCTTATTGCTTTTCATTGAACTAAGAATTTAAGGTAGGTCCCTAACTGTTTATGGCTAAGAATATACTGAATCACGCAGAAAAAGCAAGCAAATTTTGCAAATTTCGAAAGTTTGCGATTGCATCAATCTCTCTGCCAGAATTCTCCTTCCCATAATGCTTCCAACCAAAAAAATAGTTGAATAATCACACAAATTATGCTTGACATAGTTGCGAAGTCTCACTATTTTTATTTAGACTAATTCTAAATAAGAGAAGTCCATGGACATCAAAGCAGCTCACGAAATACTCAGAAATCACCTGAAATCAAACGGAAAGCTAAGGGCAACGCCCGAACGTTTCGCTGTTCTTGATGCTGTGCTGCAGAGCCAGGGGCATTTCGACGCAGAGAGTCTCTACTACAGAATGATCTCCAATGGCGTGAAGGTTTCGAAAGCGACTGTTTATAACACGCTCGACCTGCTGCAGGAGTGCGGATTGGTTTCAAAGTACCGCTTTGCAGAAAGCACCTCGCGCTATGAAAAGGCTTTCGGCCGTCCGCACCATCATCATATGATTTGCCTCGGATGCGGTGACATTATCGAGTTTACGAGTGACCGCCTCGAGCGGATCCAGGAAGAAATTGCTACTTCCAAGAATTTCAAAATCCAGAGCACTACGATCCAGATTTTCGGGACTTGCCCGAAATGTACCAAGAACTAGACTATGACCATGCACTCACATATCGCACTTTCAGATGTACCTGTAGGACAGCGGGTACGCATTGCACAGCTTCAATCTCAGCCTGAAACCTGTTCTCGCCTGCGAGAAATGGGGTTCTGTGAGAACGCTGTTATCCGCTGCGTCAACAAAGGAAACGGCAATATCATTTGTGAAGTCTGTAACACACGTGTCGGCCTGAACCATGCCATCGCACGAGCCATCGTCGTCACATCCCTCTGAAATCCCCGACGATGAGTGAAGTGACGCTAAATAGCCTTCAACCGGGCGAACGGGGAACGATAGCACGGCTCACAACTACGGCGGTGAACGTCCGTCGCCGGTTGCTTGAGATGGGACTGATCAAGGGAACTCCGGTTGAGATGATCCGCTTCGCCCCGATGGGGGACCCCATTGAAGTCCGTATAAAGGGTTATCGCCTGTCGATTCGACGCGAGGAAGCGGAATCCGTTCTCGTTACGAGGGATGACGCATGAGCTTCGAGACCGTTACACATACCCGGACGCGCTACGTTGCTCTTATTGGCAATCCAAATTGCGGAAAGACAACACTCTTCAATGCCCTGACCGGTCTTCGCCAAAAGGTCGGAAACTACCCCGGCGTAACAGTCGAAAAGAAAGAGGGACGCATACTGTTCGAAGACAGGACTGAAGCCGTTCTGTTAGACCTTCCCGGCACCTACAGCCTGAGCGCAAACTCTCCCGATGAAAAAGTCGCTACGGACGTCCTGCTCGGCAGAACCGATCATACTCCGCTACCTGATGCGGTTATTTGCGTGGTTGATGCAAGCAATGTGGAGCGGAATCTCTATCTCGCCAGCCAGCTCATCGACCGGCATCTGCCGATGGTGATTGCATTGAACATGATAGACATTGCGGAAAACATCGGCGTTGAAATCAACGTTGCCGCCCTGCAAACCGCCCTCGGCGTGCCTGTCATTCCGACAATCGCAAGCAAAGGAGTTGGAATCGCTGAATTGAAGCAAGCAGTCGCAAAGGCTCCTGCGCCGGCCAACGGCCGCCGGTTGTGGCGCATGCCCGAGGTCGTTGAGGCGGAGACTGACGAGTTGATTGAATTGCTCAAGAAGCACCACAACTTGACTGACTCGGTTGCGTTTCATGAGGCAGTTGCTCTCCTGACGTCACCCGAATCACTGGAAGAGCATCGCGACCGCTTCGCCCCCGAGCTTCTCTCCCACGTCCAAAAAGATCACGAAAAGCTTGAATTCCTCGGCATTGACCGGCAGTCCGTCGTCGTTGAGTCACGCTACGAATGGATTCAGAGTGTCTGTGCACAGGTCGTCACGCAGACGCACCGGTCCGACATGACGCTCAGTGACAAAATCGACAGGGTGGTGACGCACAGGTTTTGGGGTTTTATCATCTTCCTCGGCATCATGACCCTCATTTTCCAGACGATCTTCGCCTGGGCAAATGTCCCGATGGAGGTGATCGGGGATGGATTTGGTTGGCTTGGCGCAAAGATCGAGGATTCGATGCCGGCAGGTGACCTTCGTGACTTGATTGTCAATGGCGGACTTGCGGGTGTTTCCGCTGTTGTCACATTTCTTCCCCAGATTCTGTTTCTGTTCCTGTTCCTCGGACTCCTTGAGGATACAGGCTATATGGCACGCGCAGCATTCATTATGGACCGGTTGATGAGCAAAGTCGGGTTGCACGGAAAGTCGTTCATTCCGATGCTGAGTTCGTTCGCCTGTGCGATTCCCGGCATCATGGCAACGCGGACCATCGAAAGCCCGAAGGACCGGCTTGTAACAATGTTGGTTTCCCCGCTAATCAGTTGCAGTGCCCGACTTCCCGTGTACGCTCTGCTGATTGCTGCTCTCATTCCCCAGCAAATGCTGTTCGGATTCGTTTCCCTGCCCGGGGTCACGCTTTTGTCAATGTACCTGCTCGGTCTTGGCATGGCGCTCGGAATGGCATGGTTGTTCAAGAAGACACTGCTGAAAGGGGCACCGCCGTTGTTCATTATGGAGCTTCCCCCCTACAAGCTGCCGTCCCTCAGATCAATCCTGTTGCAGATGTGGGAACGTTCGAAGCTGTTCCTCCAGAAGGCCGGCACAATAATTCTCGGCGTCTCGATTGTCCTTTGGTTCCTCGCAACGTACCCGAAGTCCGAAGGAACTGCCGCTCAGCAGCTTGAAAAGAGTTTTGTGGGAATGGCTGGAAAAATGATCGAGCCGGTCATTGAGCCCTTGGGATTCGATTGGAAGATCGGCATCGGAATGATCGGTTCGCTGCTTCAGCGAGAGGTTTTTGTCAGCACAATGGGGACAATCTATAACATACAGAACGCAGATGACGAGGCAGGCAGCTCTTCGCTTATGGAGAAGATGCGGGCAGATGTCGATCCGGAAACCGGCCTGCCTGTCTGGACGACCCTTACAGCGATTTGTGTGATGGTCTATTATGTTCTGGCAATGCAGTGCATGTCCACCGTTGCCGTGATGCGCCGAGAAACAAACGGCTGGAAGTGGCCCCTCTTCCAGATCGGGTACATGACTGCGCTTGCGTACGGCGTTACGTTCATAGTGTATCGTGCAGGATTGTTGATGACGGGAGCGGGCTCATGATGGACTGGCAGGAAATATCGGCATTGGCAGTCGTTGCGGTAACAGCTGTCCTGCTCGTGCGACAGGAAATCAAGAGCCGCAGGCGAGCCCGAACGCGGGCTTGCGGCGGTGAGTGCGGGTGTTCCTCCGATGTGCTTGATCGCATCAAAGCGGAGGCAAGAAGTTCGCTGCAGGAAAAACCTGCGGCAAGGAGTCTGTTGTAAAACAGAAAAAGCGTGTTCACTCTCCCGCACAAGCGGGCCCTCGACAAAGGTTTGGTGAACACGCTTTGTGTACAGCAACAAGGCACGGTGTCGGAAACAGCAGACACCACCTTCTGCTTGAGTAATATAGAGAAGGTGGAGTGGTTTGTCAACCTGGCATCGATGCCCGTCAATTACACTACTTACATATGATGGAGCATCAAATGAAATACGCTTGGATTCTGATAATTATCGCACTTTGCGCATCATACTCTACAGCTCAGACTACACAATCCGACTCGCTGCGGGAGCTCGCCCGCAAAATGGAAATTCTTGCAGAGGAACTCGAAAAGAGCAAACTCGGAGAAGTTGCTGAAACCTCGTACGAAGCCCAGCGCGGCCTCGGGCCCGGAGCTGCAAAGGTGTACCAACTCAAGAAGACCGGTGTCTCGATTGCCGGATATGGCGAACTCCTGTACGAGAATTACTCGAAAAAGCGTGAAGACGGAAACGACGCAAACAAGCGGGATCAACTCGATTATCTCCGCAATGTTGTCTACTTCGGATTCCGCTACAATGACTGGATCCTGTTCAACTCCGAAATAGAGTTCGAACATGCGAGCACTGGGAAGCGCGGAAGCGTTTCTGTCGAGTTCGGGTACATCGAGTTGATGTTCTCGCCGCATTTCAATCTGCGCGTCGGCATGCTCCTTCCGCCGATGGGCATTGTCAACGAGAAACACGAGCCCTCCACATTCTTCGGTGCAGCGCGGCCGGCAACCGAACGCGTAATCATCCCGAGCACATGGCGCACAAACGGACTCGGCGCGTACGGAGAGATCGTTCCGGACCTGAACTACCGCATGTACCTCGTCGAAGGGTTTGACGCAAAGAACTTCAGCGATGCTGACGGCGTTCGTGGCGGACGGCAAAGCGGCTCTTATTCGCTGGTGGAGGATTTTGGATACACGGGCAAAGTCGAATACCAGGGCATTCCCGGAACCACCATCGGCGGCAGCTTCTACGTCGGCAATTCGGGACAAAGCGCCAAAGACTCCCTTGGCACTATCAAGGCGGCGACTTCGATAATCAGCGGACACATTGAGGTCGCATACAAGGGGTTTGAGTTCAGGGCACTGGCGGCGCAAACAAGTCTCGATGATGCAGGACGCGTCAGCGTTCTGGCAAAGAAGACAATCGGCTCAAAGACGTACGGGTGGTATGTTGTAGGGGGATATGATCTGGTTCCGCTGTTCGCACCGGGCTCCGAACATTCGTTATCACCGTTCATCCAATATGAGCGGTTCAATACCCACTCCTCGGTTGATGCCGGTTTCACCGCCAACCCTGCGTTCGACCGGACGATCGTCACCTATGGTCTGCACTACAAGCCGCACCCGAATGTGGCATTCAAGTTTGATTACAACCAAATGAAAAACAAAGCGAATACCGGAATCAATCAATGGAATCTTGCAGTCGCATATCTCTATTAACGAGATTTCTTCCGGTCTTTATCCTGGCAGCGCTGTCGGTTTCATCCGGCAGCGCCCAGGTGTATATGACAAAGGATGAAGCGCTGCGGAGGGCTTTCCCCAAGGCGACGGCAATCGACCGGAAGACGCTATTTCTGACCGATCAGCAGGTTAAGGGGGTAGAGTCATCGGCAAGGGCAAAGATCGAGTCGAAAGTAATAACGTACTACGTCGGAATGAACGGAAAGTCGGTTATCGGCCATGCATTTTTCGAAACTCATGTAGTCCGGACCATGCCGGAAACATTCTTTCTGGTCATCGGCCCCGACGGCGTCATCCAGACAGTCGAGATTCTCGCATTCTATGAGCCGGAAGACTACCTTCCGCCAAAGCGCTGGCTTGAACTGTTCCGCAATAGAATCCTCAATGATGATCTGTGGGTCAAGCGCGGTATTCAGGCAATTTCAGGCGCCACGCTCTCGGCGAATGCCATCACTGCAGGGGTCCGCAGAATGCTCGCAATACATCAGTTGATAGTGCCCAAGGAGGCAGAACAATGAAATACATGGTATCAGGCTCGTTCCAGAGTCATCCCCTTATGCGTCTTACACTGGGGCTTACGCTCGTATTCCTCATCGGATTCGTGGTAACGAACTTCACGCTCTATTTTTCCAAGATGACGCTCGACCCGGCATCCGTTGTGCTTTACTACAACGGGTCTGAGGAGACATTCCATCCGGCCCGCTCGTTCCAATCGATGCTGGAGGTCACGCACGGACATCTCCCCATGATGGCAATGGTACTGCTGGTGCTGACACATCTCGTGATTTTTGTTCCTGTTGAGAAGTGGATCAAGGTGTCCTTCATTTGTACGGCATTCGGGTCGGCGCTGTTGAACGAGGGGGCCGGCTGGCTTGTTCGGTTTGTCGATCCTTCATATGCCATCCTGAAAGTGACCGGGTTTATGCTGCTGCAGAGCTCGTTGATCATCCTTTTGATTGCGTTGGGGATCTTTCTGCTGCGCACTCCCCGCCCCCCTATGCCTCGTCCGGCAACCGAAAACGGTGACTCCGACGAAGAGCTTGGAGAATCCGGAAGAGGTATCCAGCTTGAGCGCCGCCGTACACGCCGTGTGGGAAGAGTCAAGCCCGAATTGCATTACACCCCCGCCCTTAACCATGATGGAAAGAGTTGAGTCATGTGGACAAGATCACACACCTCAAGAAGTGCACTGATTGCACTCCTTGTCTTTGGGGCATCACACTTTCCGGGAACAGGCTTCGCTTCACGCCCGTTCATAACAGAAGATGCGGGAGTGGCCGGAAGGCGTGTTGTGCAACTGGAAGCAAGCTGGGATTATATCCGCTGGAACAACCATGGCAGCGAACATATGGCCACTTTCGTTCCGATATTCGGTGTCGCGGATGAAGTAGAGATTGCGGCAGAGATTCCTCTCATGTTTCACAATCACCGACACGGAGGGAAAGTCGCCGGACTCGGGGATGTGAGTATCGTGACAAAGTTCCTGTTGACGGATGAACAACAGTTCACACCCGCAATTGTTCTGAAGACCGCTCTAAAGACCACAACAGGCAACGCGGCCCGCGGACTTGGTTCGGGGGCGTTGGATTACAGCCTCGTGGCCGCAGCGTCCAAGCAAATTGATAACATCATCATTCACGGGATGCTGGGCTACACGTTTATCGGAACAAATGGGGATGAAATGTTGCGTGATACATTCGTCTACGGCATGGCGGCCGAGTATGCCCTAACAGGCACCACCAGAATAGTCGCCGAGTTTGCGGGAAATCGCCACCCCGACAGAGTAGTGGACGGACACATTCACTCGGCGATGGCAGGAGCAGTACATGCATTCTCTGATAATCTCGCTATGGATATCTCGGTGAGAGTCGGGACTACATCGACGGCGCCACAGTGGAATTCCGCAGTCGGCATGACGTGGACATTGTAATGGAGAGATGAACAAGGTAAGCTGCGATCAACCCTTGCATATGGCAAGCGTAGGCTCTATCTTTAGAGTACGATGAAAGGAGAATACTGATGGAATCAGCAAATACAGCACTACGGGAGGAAATGGTCTACGATGCACTGCGGGAGTGCTACGATCCCGAAATTCCCGTTAATCTCGTGGATCTCGGCCTGATTTATGACGTGAAGATCATTGATGACTGGGTTGGCGTGAAAATGACACTGACCTCTCCCGGATGCGGAATGAGCGGCATCATTTCGCAAAATGTGAGAAACCGTGTTCTGCAGCTCCCGGGCGTTAAGGAAGCCGATGTACGGATTGTATGGCAGCCCGCGTGGTCACCGGCAATGATGTCGGAGGAGGCCAAAAAGAAACTCGGGGTGAACAACTAGAAACAACGAAACGAGCGGACACCGGGTCCGCTCGTTTGCTATTTGACCCACACGATTGTAATGCCCGGGTTCCCTGCCCCGATATCCGGATCACCAAAACTCCCGACCTCCCGCCGCATTTCCTGTGTCGACGGATCAAACACATCGTATGTCTCGCCATGAATTACTCCCCTGACCCGGCTCCGCTGTCTGAAAAGCCAGTTCCTGACAACTTCTTTCGTGCTCCCTCCTTTTCCCGTACTTCCGTGTCCGTGTACAATCTTGAGAACGCGTAGCGTCGACGTGTTGCGCACAATGCCGAGGGCATCGTGCAATGCGGCCTCGACCTGATCGGGACGCATCGGCGGATGGGCGACATCGATAGTATGGAGAGCCATCGATCAACCTTTGAACCGTTTGAGTCGTAGTGAATTGCTGATGACACTTAACGAACTGAATGCCATCGCGGCGGCCGCAACCATAGGATTGAGCATGCCGAACGCCGCAAGGGGAATCCCTATCACATTATAAATAAATGCCCAGAAAAGATTCTGTTTGATCGTGCGAAGAGTGGCACCCGAAAGTTTGATGGCCTGACCAATGGACATCAAATCTCCTTTCATCAATGTGATGTCGGCGGCTTCCATTGCGACATCTGTTCCCGTTCCCATTGCGATGCCTACATCAGCCTGAGCAAGCGCAGGGGCGTCATTGATGCCGTCACCTGCCATCGCAATAATAGCACCGTCACGTTGAAGGTTCTTCACCTGCTCTGCTTTCTGATGCGGGAGAACGTTGGCGATCACGCGATCTAGCCCTGCCTCCGATGCGATTGCTTGCGCCGTTCGCTCATTGTCCCCCGTCATCATCACGACGGAAATGCCCATTTTATGAAGCTTACCGATCGCTTCCTTCGATGTCGGCTTGATGGTGTCGGCAACAGCTACAATACCTGCAAGCTTGCCATTAACGGCGACAAAAACAGGGGTCTTCCCTTGCCCTCCAAGTTGTGCGGCAACATCCACCTCCCCGTTAAGGGGAACAGCCTGATCTCTTAGCAGTGCCGGATTGCCGATAAGTACGTCGTCTTCTCCCACTGCACCGCTGACCCCAAACCCCGTCATAGCAGTAAACGATCCAGCCTCGGATGGCTTGATACCGCGGCCGGAGGCATATTCCATAATCGCGCGAGCAATCGGATGTTCTGACTTGCTCTCCACCGAAGCAGCGAGTCTGATGATACTCACCTCATCGTATCCGTTGAACGGACGGACATCCGTCACCCGCGGCTTGCCTTCTGTGACAGTTCCGGTTTTGTCAAGAACAACAGTCGTGATCTTTCCAGCACGTTCAAGACTGTCGGCATTCTTGATGAGGATGCCGAGATTGGCACCCCGCCCGGTGCCGACCATAATGGCCGTCGGGGTCGCAAGGCCGAGAGCGCAGGGGCAGGCAATGATCAGGACTGCTATGAAATTGACAAGTGCCGTTGTGAAATCGTTGTTTGTCATTCCAATCCATGCGATCAGCGTCAAAACCGCAATCGCTATGACAACCGGAACGAATACCGAGGCAATCTTGTCGGCAAGATTTTGTATGGGAGCTTTCGACCCTTGTGCCTCTTCCACAAGCTTCACAATCTGCGCAAGCACAGTTTTGTTGCCGACCGCGGTGGCCCTAAACTCGATGCTACCGTTTGCATTGATGGTTCCTCCGACAACCTTGTCTCCTGACCTCTTCTCGACAGGCATGCTCTCACCCGTTACCATCGATTCATCAATGGATGTCGTACCTTTGCTCATGATACCGTCAACCGGTATCTTCTCCCCCGGTCGCACAACTACAACGTCATCGATCTGGACTTCACTGACGGGCACATCCTCCTCTCGCCCGTCACGCATTATGTGGGCGATTTTCGGTTGCAGGCCAAGAAGCGCCGTGATTGCATCGGTCGCTTTGTCCTTGGCAGTTGCCTCAAGGTACTTTCCAAGAAGAATCAGCGTGATTATCACTGCTGCGGTGTCAAAGTACACATGCCCCTGATGTCCGGCATGACCGAGAGCATCGGGAAAGAGAACCGCAATTGCGCTGAACACATACGCCGACCCTGTTCCGACAGCAACAAGAGTGTTCATGTCGGCTGAAAAGTGTTTCGCTGCCGCCCAGAAGCCTTTGAAGAATCTCTTTCCTGAGATGAATATGACCGGTGTTGTGAGCAGCAGGAGGATCTTGTTCGTATCTTCGAGGGAAAGGGGCGACACCTCCTTGTAGAAATCGAACATGCTGATCATACTGAGAATCATGACAGGCAATGTGAGAGCCACACTCAGAATCAATTCGTTCCTCAATCCCTGCCTCGCTCCCTGTTTGTTTCCGGGATCAGCCCGGTCTTCTTCAGCCTCGCGTGGAAGAACCAATTGGTATCCGGCATCTTCGACCGCACCCTTCAACCCCTCTAACTGCACCAGGGAGGGATCAAATTCGACTCTTGCCTTTTCGCTCGCTAAATTGACCGATGCTTGCTTCACCCCGTCCACTTTCTTCAGGGCTTTTTCGACCCTTGTGACACAGCTTGCGCACGTCATTCCCTGAACAGGAAGGGTCAGAGTCTGTATTTTCGGCGTGGTACTCACGATCGTCAACTGCTCCTTTCCACGACTTTGTAGCCGGCCTCATCGATGGCGCGCTCCAACTCCTGACGCGTCACCTTCGATTCATCGTAGCGGACAACGGCTCTTCCTACTTGCACATCTTCGATTATCAAATCCTGAAGCTTCCCGAGCTCTTTCTTGACGCTCATAACACAGTGACCGCATGACATGCCTTTGATTGTGAGATGTTCCGTCTTCACTCCAACCTCCTTTGAGAATGTATGTGTTACTTTAAGGTACCAGAAACTTGTGCAGTCAATATAGAAAGGGACAGGGCGCAATCCGTTACAGAATTGGTGGGAAAGTTTGCAACGATTGGTAAACAGAGCAGCAGAAAAAGAAATGTTAAGGAAGGATAAGCTTGCCTTCGCCCATCGGGACTGTCATCCCACCGACAGCGTAGCTGGCTATCTTGCCGCTGGTAATGTCCGCTTCGAGATCGATGAGGCTTGGCCGTCCCATTTCAAAACCCTGCTCGATTCGCCAACGATGCACGCCGTCGCCAGCATTGAGCATGCGTATGAGAAAAGGAATGATCGCAGCCGCAGCAGCGCCCGTTGCCGGGTCTTCACTAATGTCCATTGCCGGTGAAAACATGCGGGATCGGATTGTAGAGCCTGCCAACTCAGCATCCGGTGTAAATACATAGACGTGCGGCGACCAGGATTGAGCAAGTAGAGTCTGCCACAACTGGACGTCAAGGCGGGCTTTCCCCAGCGCCTGGCGATTCTTGACGGGAATGCATGCAAATGGAACCCCTGCACTGAAGGACGCAGGCGCGTGACCCGCCACCCCGATTTCCTCTTTCTCAAGGCCGAGCATGGCAGCAAGACGATCCGCTGTTACTCCAAGTTCCCGCCATTCGTGAGGACGTGTCATCAGAAGCCGGGCACGGAACAGAGCATCCGAATCATCGATAGTCACCTTCACCGGTCCGACACCTTCTTCAAGAACTATTTGCTTTTCATGAATGATGCCGTGATGGAAAAGCAGGGCGGCGGTGCCGATCGTCGGGTGCCCCGCAAATGGCAATTCCATGCCCGGCGTGAAGATCCTGACTCGACGTGCATTCTGTGAGTTTTCAGGCGGAAGGACGAATACTGTTTCAGAGAGATTCATTTCCTGCGCAATCTGCCGCATCAACGATTCTCCCAAGCCGGATGCATCCGGGAAAACGGCAAGCTGATTCCCTCCGAACGGCCTATCGGTAAAAACATCACCGAGTATGTAACGGAGTTCCATTATTTCGCCAACATCATCCTGCGTGACATGCTCTTGCCTTCAGCCGTCAACCTGTAGAAATATACACCGCTTGACAAACCGGTACCATCAAAAGGAACCGTGAACGAACCTGCAGGATGCTCTCCATGTACGATAGTGGCGATCTCCCTTCCGAGCATGTCGTATATCGTGACGGTCACAACCCCGGGGGCACGCAGGGAGTATGATATGTGCGTCGAGGGATTGAATGGATTAGGATAATTCTGTTCCAATGTGATAGAGTGTACAAGCGCCGGCAAGTCATCGACGGATGTCGGACTGGTTGTTCTAAACCAGAGGCCATCAATTCGTCCGGCGTATATTCCACTGCCGTGCGATTCAATTGTGTAAGCGAGTGGAACAGTCTCAAGCCTTGTCCATGTGAAACCGCCATCCGGTGACTGATACATTCGGGTATCTCCTCCAGTGCTCGCTGCATAAAGCTGATTGCCCGACTGTACGACTTTGACGTGTCGTCCGCCACCCGGGCCGCCCATTCCCGAGCGGGTCCATGATGCCCCCTCGTTGGAGCTGCGGTAAACGCCGTATGTAGTCCCCGCGACAAGCTCGGCTCCCAATCTAAGCAGTGATGTGACAATCAGGGGCTCGCCTTGAAGAGGAGCAATGAGAACTCCACTCCATCCAGTCGCGCCCGCCGGGGCAAACCAAATATAACCGTTCCCTCCTGCTCCTGCAATCAACGTGTCGCCTTTGCTGGCAAGATATGACACATTCCCGGCGGTTGACCCGGACAAATCACCAAACTGAAACCAACTGTTCTGCTGCAGCCGGAAAACTCCCGCCCCATGGGTTCCCGCGTACACTGTCCCGCCTCTGATAGTCAAAGCCGAAATCGATCTACTTCCCAAGCCGACAAGCCCCGCATTAAGCTCTTCCCACGATGCGCCGTTGTTCGTGCTTCGATAGATCCCCTTTGTCCCTGTCCCGGCATAGAGGACGCCGTTGTGTACCTCAAGCGCATCGATCAACGAAGGATCGCCCGGCAGGGTTGTACTCCTCGTCCAGATATTCCCCCCATCGCTGCTCATATACACTGCGGAATCCGTTCCAGCGTACATCGTTCCGGAGCGTATTACAAACGAGCCGACGTCCACAGGCGGGACTCCCGATACCCGATTCCACTGGCTGTATCCCACACTGGCGGCAATCAACTTTCCCAGCATCAATCCAATTAAAAGAGCTCGCATAGGACCCTTCAAGAAATATTATACTCACGGGATTATACGTATGGCGGGAATTTTTGACGCCCCACATGAACATGCGGGAATCGGGCGGAAGTTCCGGAGGGAATCAGTTCACTTTGTCCAATGGCCTGCGCATGTTCTCCACCATCCTTTTGAAGGCTGTTGGCGTCATGCCGGTGACTTTCTTGAACTGATTTGAAAGATGTGCCACACTACTGTAGCCGAGCTTGTAGGAAATCTCGCTGAGGGTCAGCTCGCCATATTTGAGCAACTCTTTTGCACGCTCGATGCGTTGCAGAATCACATACTGCTCAAGAGTGATGTTCTCAACGGAAGAGAAAAGCGAACTAAGGGTGTGATAATCTTTGCCGACCTCGCGGGCAATGAACTCGGAGGTCTTCAGGACCACTGGATCTTTTTCGGCATCACGCCTGACAAGTGTCAACACAGCCTGCTTCACCCTCTCGATCGTCCGTTTGCTCTGATCTTCGATCAGCTCGAATCCGTTTTCTTCAAGCATCGTCCGGACTCGAGCAAGATCGGGAGTCCCGGAAACCACGACTTCACCCAATGTTATGCTCCTGATATCATAGCCGAGTTTTTCAAGCTCCTCACGCACGACCTTGATGCACCGGTTGCATACCATGTTCCTAATATGCAAAGTCGAAGTTTCCGCCTGCTGTTTGCGGGATACCATTGCTGCGCTGCCTATTTCAGAAGAACAAGTTTCTTCGTTTGCGTAAAGTTGCCCAACTGTAACCGGTAGAAGTACACACCGGATGCAAACTCCGCCGGAGCGTGAAATACAGTCCGGTGTTCTCCCGCCGATTGATTTTCGTTGACGAGAGTCGCAACTCTTCTTCCATCTGCGGAGAACACGGTCAGCGAAACTGTTCCGCCAACGGGAAGAGTATATGAGATTGTTGTGGCAGGATTAAACGGATTCGGGAAATTCTGGGCAAGGTCGAATTCCGAGGGTTTCGTACTAGCGGCAGGGAGAACCCCGGTCACAGAGATCAAGCCGGCATCAACCCAGGCACTGTACCAGAGTGAAGCAAGGCTCAGGGTCGCCCGCTGAACCTGCTCAAGGGTTATCGAGCGGGTGCGCTGCCAGAGTGCGTGGTAGTACGCAGCGGGTGCAGAGCCGGAGCCGTTCCATCCCGAAACGGATTTTGCATACAGGTCGGCTTGAAGGACCGTATCAACATATGAGTTCGTATGAATGATATAGTCAAAAATATAGTTGATCCTGTCCCTAATGTAACGGGATGAATCAGGAGTGATGAAGAGATGGGATTGGTAATAGGTATTGTTGAGCATTGTGGTTTCATAGCGGGAGTGGATTCCCCGCTGGTTTGTCAACTGCCCGTCATAATTCACCGTGTTGTGAAGAGGCTGATGTGCATCTCCCACATAATGTCCGATGTCGCTTGCGGTCAGCTTAGCCTTGTTCCAATCGGCGCGCCGCAGTTGATTGACGAGAGAGTCGTAATTCCAGACTGTCGCCCACGGATTCGTCCCATTTTGTTTTACACGTTCCCATCCGTAGATCATAATGAGAGAGTCAAGACTCCGGGGTATCGTGCGGAAATTGGGATAATCATCGATGTCCATGAAGTGGCGGGGTCCCTCGGCATAAAAGCTCGTATCGCCACTGACACGCCGGATGTCGGCATCTGCCGCGTGAGAGGAGAAGAACGAGCTGTCCTGAATGAACAGCATCATCTGGTTGGGAAGATGGTATACCGCCCTGCGGTTGATGAAACGATGAGTGTCCCAACCCCACCCGGAAGCAACATAATACAGGGCAAGGGTTGCGGCACAGAGGACCGGAATGATAAACAATGCCGGTGTGCGGAAGCGTGTATAGTTTTTCATGGCGTCAATATACGACGGGTCCTTTGCACTTGCAACGTCCACTTTTGCACGTTCTCTGTTTCTTTCCTATATTCGGCCATGAAATTGATACAGTACGACGAACTTGCGGCGACATTCGCCCACTGGCACGATCAACGGTCCGCACTCACCATTCCGGGATTTCATAAGGCAGCTGTTTTAATCCCTCTTCTTCATTCTTCAAAGGATGGCACACCGTGCCTTGACGTATTGCTGACCAAGCGCACTGAGACAGTTGAGACACATAAGGGACAGATCTCATTTCCCGGCGGAATGGTTGATGAAGGAGACAGGGATTTCGTCCATACTGCTTTGCGTGAGGCAAGAGAAGAGGTAGGGATTCCCGAATCCTGTGTCGAGGTTTTAGGAATGCTTGACGATATGCCGACCCCTACAGGGTTTGTCATTACACCTGTCGTCGGGATCATCAATCCACTCCCTCCATTACAACCCAACAGCGATGAGGTGGCTCAGGTTCTTCAAGTCAGCCTGGACTTCTTTTGTGATCCCGCCAACGCACGAAGTGAGATGAGGGAGTTTAGGGGGAAGAAGCGTGAAGTATGGTATTACAATCACAACGGAGAGGTGATATGGGGAGCGACCGCAATGATGCTCCGGTCGCTCCTCATGAGAATCGGCAGAATCTGATTAGACTGCCATTGCAAAATCTCCTGGCTCGAACCTGTCACCCACCACATATCCTTTCCCCTTTGCGTATTCCTTCAGCTTTGCGAAGAGCAAGGCCCGTGCCCGGTGAAGCCGTGAGCGAACGGTGCCGATAGGGATCTCAAGAGCTTCGGCTATTTCCTCGTACGGGAGATCTTCGATATCCCTCAATACTATGACACTCTTGAACTTTTCCGGGAGCGAAGAAATGGCGTTGGAAATCTCGTCATTCAGCGTCTCCTTCTCAATCTTCTCACGAAGATCGTTCGTCGTCTTGTAGTCCTGGGGTACAAGCTGATATGCTGAGATTTGCTCGTCATAAGTGACTATGTCGGGCTGACGCTTCCTGCGTCGGTAATCGTTTATATACGTATTGCGCATGATGCGGTAGAGCCACGCCTTTGCATTTGTTCCTTCTTCGAACTTATCAAGGAACCTGAACGCCTTCAGAAACGTCTCCTGAAGCAAATCACCCGCATCATCAGCATCGGATGTCAGGTAATACGCATAACTGTAAAGCATATCAGAATACGGAAACATGGTCTGCTCGAACTGGCGGTGCCTCTCGGCCTTTTCTGCTATTCTCATATAGTCCTCACGGGTTTGGGGTTTTGGTCGTACTGTACGATATGTTCGATATGTACGATTATACAAAGACCAAACACCAAAGTCAAGAAGAAAATTGAGTTTTTTTCTACTATTTTGGTCTATTTTCGGGGATTTCTGTGAGGGTAGGCTTTACTTTTGCAAATCACTAAGAAATTGGTCGATTTCCTGACGCACGTCCGGATCCTTCTCGACTACGAGTCGTGACTCAAGTGCCGAGCGGACGTCGTCTCCCCCCCAAATACCCGCAGTACGGATCGCCCGCCGGCGGATTGTTGAGTTGCCGTCATGAAACAAACCGAGAACAGCCTCACGGGCATCCGGCTCCTTTTCTCCGGAACGGGCAAGAATGCCCAGGGCAAGGAGCCTGAGGTCGGCGGGATTGCCAACACGAACGAACCGCATGCCGGCACTTAGCGCCTGGGGAGAACTGAAGTCGCTTAGCACACGGAGCGCCCCCCGTTGGAGGATGTTTCGGTGGGAGTCTCGTGAAAGGTACATCATTGCAATCTCATTGGCGTTGACGCTATCGAGTTCCGCAAGCGATGAGAGACTTGATGAACGAACGAGGTAGCTGGAGTCACTTCTGCATACAAATTCCAGAAATGAAGCCACATCCCGTCCGCTCAACTTCCCCAGACCAGCTACGGCAACCGCCCGCACTGACGCTGAGGGATCTTTGTAGAGATCGAACATTGTTGCTTTCATTTCCTGCGACGCCTCCGATGCAAGCGACATCCCTGACTCGCGCCGCACACCATGGAACTTGTCCTGCAATGCCGATCTGCGCAACGCCTCGAAGACGACAGAACTCCTTACTGAGTCCTTAAGCGCCTTGGCAGCCGCAATCCGCTCAGCAACATCATCAGCATGCTGCAACTGGTAGATATATTCGTCTGTTGATTTAGGAAACGTTATTGACTTGAGAATCTTCTGCCCCTTATCGAAGGTCACCATCACCGGCTTCGCCGGCAAAGGGACGACGAATTCTTCGTCGCCTTTAGTGACCCAGAAGCGTTGAAGAGTCTTTCCGTTTCTCGTAACGAACTCTACGTCTACAGGAACCCTAAAAATGCCCGTGAGGCTGTCCAGCTTCTGCGTTTGCTTCACATTCACGGTGGCAAGGCCTTCTGCCTCATTCCAGGACCATGACACCGCGAACTGTGGATGTCCGGCGCCGAATATCCACTGATGGAAGAACCAGTCTAGGTTTTGACCGGTAGCATCCTCAATCGCTTTCATGAGATCGTAGGTGCTCACGCTGGAATACGCATTCATCTTCAGATAGTGATGAATTGCCCGATCAAAGTCTTCATCACCGAGCAATGAGTTCAGCATGTACAGAACCCAGGCTCCCTTCGAATACAGGTTACCTGAAAGGCTTCCTCCACTCACAATTGGGCGCCTCCCCTGTGCTCTCTCGACACCGATGATATTAGACTGCTGCCCCATCATATCGTGCTGGAACTCATCCGCCCCCTTTGCATGCTTCTTGAACAAAGCCTCGTAGTAGTTTGCAAATCCCTCGTTCAACCACAATTCGGACCAATCACGGCACGTGACGACATCGCCGAACCACTGATGTGCAAGCTCGTGAGCAACGACATCATCCGCAGTGAAATCGAGCAGCCCGTTTTCGTCGATCAGATACGATGTGTTTAACGTGACTGCCCCGGTATTCTCCATTCCTCCCCACATAAAATCTTCGATATAGATCTGGGCGTACTTCTCCCACGGATAGGGAAAGCCGGTTTTCTCCTCGAAGAAACGCAGAGCAGCCGGCGTGACAGCGAGACTTCGCCTCCCGTCCTCAACCCTGTCAGGATAGAGGTAATAGTCGATCGGCACCCTCGTTCCCTTCTCGCTTACAATCGTGTACTCTCCGGCAGCGAGCATGACGAGATACGCAACGTGAGGCTTCGCCTGCTTCCAATGAAATGTCATGCTCTTGCGTGCCTTGTCGTGTTTGACATTTATGAGTTTACCATTTGAGAGAAGGGTCCATTTATCCGGGACGGTTGCTATCACTTCAGAGGTTGCGCGGTCATTCGGAAAGTCCCACGCGGGAAACCAATGCCGGTTATCCATATCCTCGCCTTGTGTCCAAATCTGATGACGACGATTGGGGTTCGTGGTGTCCGGCTCTTTGAAATACAGTCCTTTCGAGGGCATGCAACTGTACGTGACCGACATGGTAACCGTGTCCTTGAGCCTGTAGGTTTTATCGAGGTACACTGTGAGAATTGAGTCCGAGTTTGTGAATCGCAACTCCGCTCCGCTCCGAAGGGTGATGCGCTTGACATCCAGCTTCACCGCATGCAGGATAATCGAATCCACATGGGACCGAAGAGGAGTGAACGTAATACCGGTGTTGCCCTTCACGATCTTGCGTTCGAGATCGAAACTGACCTCTATACGATAATGCAGAAAGTCAACGTCCCGACTTGGTCGTTCCATCGGCTCGCTGCCGAAGAGAGAACCCGCATATCCTGCCGTGGACAGGGAACCCAGAATCAATAAACACGAAACTACAATACGATACTTCATTGAGATAATGGACTATTGTGAGATGATAAGACGAAAGCCGCCCCGTAAACCGGAACGGCTTTCCTGTACATCGATTGGAGCCAACCGTCTCCTTACTTGCAGCCGATGCGCTCCATGGCTTTTTTCGCATCGTCGTTGCGGGGATCGAGACGGACAGCTTTTGCGTAGGATGCGCAGGCTTCCGCGACGAGCTTGCGATTGCCATCCGTATCACCCTCCCGACGCATGTAGGTGAGGCTGTTCGCAAGCCAGAAATGCGCCTGAGCATTGTTTCCATCCTGTGCGATCGCGCGGCGGAAGTAGTTGATTGCGTCGTCAGTCTTTTTTCTGTTCTCATCCGGATCGTCGCCACGCGTCAGAATGATACACTGCCCGACCACCAGATTCAAACCACTCGACTCGTTGTGCGAGAGGGCTTTCCGGAACTCAACCAACGCCGCGCCATAGTTCTTTCGCCCGAAGTGATAGGAACCCAGCTGGCTGTAGGCTTCGCTTAACGCGCCCTTATTCTTCGCCGGATCTTCATTCCCCAGCTTGATCACCTCGTCGTATGTCTGGCGCATCAAATCCGCCGAATCCACTTCGAGGTAATACCGTGCCAGCCATGTCCTTGCCTGCAGAAAGTCGGGGCGCAGCTCCACCGCCTTCAGGAAGAGCTCGCGAGCACGGGGAAGGTTCTTCGGGGCCTGCATGTAGCACGACCCTGCATTCAGGTACGCCGAAAGAGACTTCGGATCGCAATCGATTTTCTTTTCGAACATGCGGGCAGCATTCGCATACTCCTGCTTCTTCATATAAATGAAGCCGAGATTGAAGTACGGATCGCAGTTTGTCGAATCGGCTTCGACAGCCTTGATGCCCACTTCCAGCGCCTGCTCTTCCTTGCCGGCACGGAAAAGTGCCGTGCTCAAATCGGAGAAATCTTCCGGCTTCAATGCGTTACGCTTTTCGAGGTGTTCGTAGGTCTTCAGCGCTTTGTCGTGATCACCTGTCTGCACAAGAGCTGATGCGTAGGCACGCCATGTATCGTTGTTGTCCGGATCCAGCTTCACAGCCGATTCGCCCGCCTTTACCGCGTCGTTCCACATTCGCGACTGCACCAGTGATTGTGTGTAGATGGAAGCAGCCTCCGGGTGGGTCGGATTGATCCGGTTCGCATGGTACATGAACCGCGCTGCGTGATTGAAGAGCTTGGCACGAAACAGAATCTTACCCGCCTCGAAGTATGCGTCAAAGTAGGTCGAGTCGATGCTTGTTGCTCTCACAAAGGCCTGAACCGCCTCGTTATACTGGCGGTTGGCGGCATATGTTCGCGCCACCTTCATCTGAGTTTCAACATCATTCGGAGACAGATCGAGTGCCTTCTCGTAGTTCATGTTCGCCATCGGCCCTACGCCCTGCTTGCGGTATGCATCGCCCAATGCCACGAAAACGTTGGGATTGTTCGGCGCACAATCTTTGGCACGTGTGAGAATTACAATGGCACCTTCCTGTCCGTCCAGAATCCCCGCTTCGACAAGGGCCGACCCGTACGCGATCATGACGCTGCAGTTCTTCGGAGCGACTTTTGCAGCGCGTTTGAATTGCGCTATCGCTTTCTGGTTATCACCCTTTGCAAGGTGGGCATCGCCGAGAGCCAGAAAGGCATCAACATTCTCATCATCAATTCTAACTGCTTTCGAGAGAAAATCGATTGCATCGTCAACCCTCTCCTGCCTGAGTGCTATTGCCCCGAGAAAGTAATTCGCTTCACCGGGCTTTTGCCCGAGGCGCACCGCTTCCTGGAACCCGGTCAACGCTGCGGCAGTATCCTTTGCCATCAACGCCGCCTTCGCTCTGTTCAAGACATCCTGCGCAAGACCGATCTGGGTAATGGTGAGTGTAAGGACTATGAGTTTTGCGAGTTTCATTCTATTTCACCTGTTGTGATGTTGTTTCGACCAGACGAATCGGCTGGGTAGCCGGGACAAGTCCCTCTTTCAGGAACTTCTGCTGTCCGTACGTATGACTGACGTATGAAATAAACCCCTGCGCCACAGTGTATCCGTATTGACGTGAATAAATCCAGATGCTGCGCGTCACCGGATAGTATCCCCGGTAAATATGTGCCTGCAACGGCTGATAGTATACTCCGTATGGCTGCGTCGAGTCAGGCCTCCAGTCAGGCGCACCAAGACCGAAGACCGTTACACTA
>CAZBWR010000022.1:43220-47666 GCA_964495695.1 uncultured Chitinophagales bacterium
GCGTCCGCGAAGCCAGTGCAACCCTACTATCCCGATCGCAGTCGGGTTACGCATCACATGCTCCACCAGACTGTCGCTCGGCAACCTGAGAGCATAAGAAGCGAACGGCTTACCCTTCATAATCTTCAGTTGAAATACCTCGTTCACGCTTGAATTCGCACCGCCGATGACGGGATCTATCAGCTTTCCGAAGCCTCCATCCCAGCGGGCGATACTTCCCGTGAACATGCTGTCCACTTCACCGAGCCTGAGGTTCTGTCTGCGGTTGGACTTGTGTCCGATCACCGCGACCGCGTCATAGGCACACTTGTGCGCGGTGTAGTCAATCTCGAATTTCTTCAGAACTCCGACCTCCTCCTCATTCAATGGTCTTGCGCTGACGATCACCTTCACACTGTCGTTGATGAAGTTCACAATTGCCTCACGTCCCTCGACTGGAGCCAGCGTGACTGTGGCATCCTTGTAATTCATCTGAAAGCTGTCGGCAATCAACCTGAACACGTTCACCACCGATTCATCACACTCGATGACGATATTACCCGCCGTTACGGATGCGGGATTCCGCTGCCCACATTGATCGCATCCTCCGCACAAGAGCGCAAGAAGCAGGCCAAGAACGATGTAGCGTTTATTCAGCACCCCGATCGGCATTCCTACGGTAATAGATGACTACGAACCTGTACGCTCCGTATAAAAAAATCACCGCACCCATAATAATGCGATAATTCTCCGGAACGTAACGGGGCACGAGGAAGCCGATGATGACCAGCAGACCCCCGGCCATTGCCCCGACACAGAGTGCCAGGGCGAGATACCGGAGTACTGTTGGAACATCAATCCGCTGCATCGTGCCCTGTATGCGTTACTTTCTGTCAGCGAGCTTGAAGCGGAACGGCACCGAAACCCAGACCGCAACCGGTCCGTTGTTCATGTACGCCGGTGTGAAGCGGAACTGCTTGGCGGCTTCGACCGCAGCGTCATTGAAAATTTCGGCGTCACTCTTCAGGACTACCACCTGCTTCGGCTTGCCTTCTTTGTCAACCCAGATCTTCACCCACACGCGGCCTTCAAGTCCGGCACGCATTGCGAGTTCGGGATACTTCGGATCGACTTTGTGAACGACTACCGGCTCTTTCTCAACAGGAACGAAATCCGCGGGAGGACCGTCATCTTCGATGCGGATATCCTGCTGGATCTGCACACCGACGCCGTCACCGGCTCCTTCGCCGATAGGGGCGGCAATGTTGCTCATTTCCTGCTGTGTTGCCAGCGTTTGTTCTGGACTTGCCTCCGCATCGGGCACCGGAACCGGCGCACCGATTGTCGGTTTCGCAACAGGCGCATTCACCGCAACCGGGGGTGGAGCGCTTGTGTTGGTAATCGACGGGGGCGGCCCGAGATCGCTGTATTTCATGATGCGCACGGTAATCGGCGGCGGCTCGTCCTCCTGAAGGACTTGCGTCAGGTAGTATGTACCAAGCGCAATCCCGTGGATCACTGCCGCAATCACCAGCCCGCGCAACCAGTTCTTCTGGTAGACAGCCTTGAGTTCGACTGCCCCGTATTTCTGTGCGGAACCGACTTTGCCACCAGCACCGGCCAACGACAATTCTGCCATAGTTCCCTCCATTAATTGATAGTGACCATGATTACGCCTTTACCCTTTCAAGGATCTTTTTGTCCTCGTCTGTCAGCGGCGCCAGGCTGAAGCGCTGCATATCGGCCTGGTTCAGTTCGTCCATGATGTCCACCATCATTTCATACTTCGCCTTCGGATCGATTTTCACCAAAGTGACAAGCTTTGAGTTTGCTTGCGCCCGCTCCCGGATGAACCCGCGGAGCCTGGCAAACTCGATCTTCTCGGGGGCCTCCAGCCCGATGTTCCAGTAGATCTCCCCCTTCTCGCTGACCCGCAGGGTCATCAGGTTCGATTCGGCAATCTCCACCTTCACATCACTCGGCGGCAGATTGATTTCCATCGTCTGGGGCTTGGACATTGTCGTCGTCATCATGAAGAATGTGAGCAACAGGAATGCAATGTCCACAAGGGGAGTCATGTCCATGGCGATTCCGATACGCTTGACCTGCTTGCGCTTCTTCCTCTTGGCCTGACTTCTTGGTTGAGGTAAACCTCCACCACCTCCAGCCATAAAAACCTCCTACTCTCTATTGATTTCAAGGTTAGTAACGAGGTTGAACCTCGTGATTTTTGTTTTGAGCAGAATATCCATCACATCCTGAGCAACGCCATACTCTGCTCCCTTGTCACCTTTGATCACGGTGCGGAGACGCGGGTTGGCGGTGCGCGCCTGGATGAGATATTCTGCAAGCTTCTCCTTCGGAATTTCAATTCCGGCTTTGAGTTCGTTCTCCTTGCCGAACAACCGGGCGCGAAGCCTCTGGTTGTCCAGGCCCATAAAGATCCGCCCGTCCTTTGAAAGGCTGAGCGAGAGAACGTCAGACTCAGGGAGCTTGAATATCGAATTCGATGCCGGCAACTCGATCGTCACTTCCTCAATCGGCTTGAATTGCGTTGTCATCATGAAGAACGTCAACAACAGGAACGCAATATCCACCAGCGGGGTCATGTCGAGCAGAATGCCGGCTCGTTTTGGTTTTATTTTTCCCATACTGAGGTCTCCGGCCGTTTACTTAGTCTTCGAGCTGAGGATCTCCGCAACATTGAAGCTTGCTTCGTCGATCAAGTAGGTAAAGTTATCAACCCGGGTCACGAAGAAGTTATAGAAAATAATACCGATGATAGCGGCAAACAGACCGAGAGCCGTGTTGATCAGCGCCTCGGAAATACCGATCGAGAGCTGGATTGCGTCCGGGGCGCCTGCAGTCGCGAGAGCTGCGAACGCACGAATCATGCCGATGGTTGTGCCGAGCAGACCGAACATGGTTGCGGTCGAAGCGATCGTCGAGAGAGCAATCAGGTTGCGCTCGAGCAGCGGTGTTTCGAGGGCGGATGCCTCTTCGATTGCGCGCTTCGTTTCGGCCATCTTCTTTTCGCTATTCATCGAGGCGTCGTCCTGTACTTCCTTGTAGCGCTCGAGCCCGGCGCGAATGATATTCGCAGCCGAACCGCGCTGGGCGTCACATTCTTTTATTGCATCGTCGACCTTTCCCGCCATCAATGCTCCCTGCACACGCTTCAAGAATGCCGTCAAAGGCTGCTTGCCGCGGGCTTTGCCGAGTGAAAAAGTTCGCTCAAAGATAATCGTGATATTCATCAGCGTCAGCGTCATCAGAATGGGCACAACAACACCGCCGGTGTACACGGTACCGAGCAGATTGACCGGCTGTTGGCGGCCCTCACCATCCTTGAAGTTGGCCGGGTTGCCAAGCACGAACAGGTAGATCACAACTGCGATCGTAAGCGTCGCGATAATGACTATCGTCAGAAACGTGGATTGTTTCATTGGGAGAAATCCTCCTGGTTGTTAATGTAGTGAATGAATGAAAGGTAAACGATTGCTGAGTAATTAATTTTCTTCGGATAGAGCCTTGATGGCCTCATCCTTTGTCTCGGCAACTTCGAACACCATCGTCAGCTTCGTAATCACGAAGATGTTATTGATGTTGTTGTTGATGCCGCAAAGCTTCACCCTTCCCTTGTTACGGGAATAGGTTGTGTGCGCCTGAACAAGCACCCCGATGGCGGTACTGTTCAGATAGGTGACCTTGCCCAGGTCGATGATCAGTTTCTTGTTTCCCTGCTCGACAAAATCCGCGATGGCGCTCCGCAACTCGTCTGTTTCTTCTCCGCCGACGAGCGAGCCCTTCACTTCAATGACACCGATTTTGCCGCTTTGCAACGTGGTGGTTTTTACCGACATGGTATCTCCGAAAAACTGAGCGATGCTGTTTGTGAGTTGTATGTAATTCACGAAGAAAAAAACAGAGGAAGAGTGAAATGTTTCGCCCGCCCTCGAAACGGAGGATACTTTCCGTTTCCCGGGCACAGACCCGACAACCCTGCATGGACATGATGGTAGGTGTCCATGCTGATTACTACCGCGTGATCGGGACTGCTCCTCTGGTATTACAAACACAATGCCATGGCCGAAAACGGCCATCTACCGTAATTCTACCCTGAAAAATTCCTGGGAATAAATTGCTGACCTTGCAATCTGCATGATGCGGTTGTGTTGCGCCGGAGCTTTAGATGGGTAACTCAATGGGTTTCAATATATTAGTAGGGGTTGCAAAATGCAAGTCAAAATTCGGGGCAAAACAGGCGCTTTTATCTCATTTTGTAGAGAAATGACAGAACAATCGGGACAACCAAAAGGCTTAGGATGGTTGAAGTCAGCAGACCCCCGATGGATCCCAAGGCGAGGGAATACCATATTCCGGCAGGATCACTCCAAAGCAATAAACCACAACGATGGAAGACACCGGCACAATGAGGGCCCCGTCAAATGAGGGTCCGATGAGTGC
>CAZBWR010000023.1:0-46868 GCA_964495695.1 uncultured Chitinophagales bacterium
TACAGTTTCTCGGCCGTTCTATTTTGAACGAATGGAAACCCGTCCGGTAGGATGCGCGCGGTTTCATTGACTTTATGTGTCATTTTAGTTACACTCGCAGTAGAAACTACTTTGTGATGAGCAAGTGGGTGAACAGAATCTATTACAAAAAATCGTGGGGATTCTCATGAGGAAGCGGTTTTCGGCGTTGACGGTAGGTGTGTTGGTGGTGGCGAGCCTTGTTGCAGGCTCGTTCCTGAACCAGTTGATCTCGGGCGACAATATCTACGAACAGCTGAACAAGTTCAAGGACGTGCTCAGCATGGCACAGAAGAGCTACGTCGAGGAAGTAAATACGCAAAAGCTGACAGAGGCGGCAATCAAAGGGATGCTGAATGAACTGGATCCCCACTCTGTGTACATACCGGCCTCCGACATGCAGCGCATCAGGGAGGATTTTCAGGGAAGCTTTGAAGGGATCGGCATAGAGTTCGCCGTGCTGAATGATACCCTGCTGGTCGTGACGCCTATTGTGGGAGGCCCGAGTGAGGCGCTGGGGATCGAATCCGGCGATAGGATTGTGAAGATCAATGATACCTCGGCTGTCGGCATTACGCAGGCGGAGGTGCCCAAAAAACTACGCGGCCCGAAAGGCACCCGTGTCAAAGTTTCAATACTGCGTTCAGGAATCAAGGAACTTCTGGATTTTGACATCACACGGGACAAAATACCGCTATACACCGTCGATGCATCCTTCATGATAAATAATGATGTCGGGTATATCAGCGTTACGCGGTTCGCCGCCACTACACATGCGGAATTTGTGGAGGCGGCCAACAGGTTGAAGCGTGAAGGCATGAAGCGGCTTATTCTTGACCTCCGTTTTAACGGCGGGGGGTATCTCGACCAGGCATTCAAGATGAGCGATGAATTGTTGCCACGCGGGAAAAAAGTTGTTTACACTCGCGGCCGTAGACCGGAGTTTAACGAAGAATACATCTCCTCCGGCTCGGCAAGATTGTCGGACGTCTCTCTTGTTGTTCTCGTCAACAATGCGTCGGCATCTGCAAGTGAGATTGTGTCCGGTGCGGTTCAGGATTGGGACAGGGGACTGATTGTGGGAGAGACCACGTTTGGTAAGGGACTTGTACAACGTCAGTATGATCTGCCGGACGGTTCCGGTTTCCGGTTGACCACTGCGCGCTATTATACTCCAAGTGGCCGGTTGATTCAACGTCCGTACACGCAGGATAAGATGCAGTACCAGCGTGAAGCCTACGAACGGAACGAGGAAGAGGGAGAGAATATCTCACACGATGCCGAGAAGGATAGCGCGCGGCCCGTGTTCAAGACTGCAAGTGGCCGGGCGGTGTATGGCGGTGGTGGCATCACTCCGGATTACATTGTCAAGGCTGAGAGATTGGGCGAGTATGCAGTTCAACTCCGTGCTCGTCAGGTGTACCTGGACTTCGCCAACAAATACCTCGATCAGCACGGAACGGAGTTGAAGCGTACGTACGGGGCCGACCCCCGAAAGTTCGTCAAGGAATTCCAGGTGACAAATAACATGCTGGAGACCATCAACAGCATTGCGAAAGCGAAGGGAATTGAATTCAAGCAGGAGGCCTTTGATAAGGATGTCCGGTTTCTCAAACTGCTGAGCAAGGCCACGCTCGCCCGCGGGCTGTGGGGCAATAACGGTTCAGCTCAAGTCACCTTGTCCGAAGACAACCAGTTCCAGAAGGCCATGAGTTTGTTCCCTGAGGCGGAGAAAATTGCCAAGAGTTTGACAAGTATAAAGTAAATTCGTTGCCGCATATCTTCTTCCTGTCATTGCACAAGAACGGCGGAAGCTGGCCAACAGTTGCCGCCATTCTTTTCGTATTCCTCCTCCTGCCACAAGTGGCGGCAGTTTCCCAACCGACCAATTCCAGTGTGTTTGTTGAGGGTGAGGACCTGATCTACAATGTCCGCTACGGCATGTTTGACCTGGGCCAGGTTCGCATCAAGACCTTGAAGAAAAGCACGCTGGCCGGCACCGAGGCTTTCGAGACCATCGCCTACATCGATTCGTATCGTAACATTCCGTTTGTAAAACTTCATGCGATCTTCGAGAGCCTTGTGGACACATCAGTGTTTTCGCATCGCTTTGTAGGCAAAAGCCAGGATGGCGAATACTGGAACTTTGCCCGCTATACGTTCGACTACAAAGGCGGGTATGTGTATATGGACTCGGGACGAAAAGACACCATTGTAGAACGCCGGGATACGTTGAAGTTGCAGGGACGAGTTCAAGACGGGCTCTCGCTTTTCTTTTTTGCCCGCGAGCACCTGATGTCGAAGCAGAAGGTGAACGTTCCGGCAATCGTCAAAGAGAAGCGCGTTAACACGTTCATTGATTTTAATGGCAAGCGGCGTTCGCATGAGTATGATTTTGTGGATTATCCGGTTGATGTGATAGGGTTTGAGGGGAACGCAGAATTTACCGGTATCTTCGGATTGACGGGGGGCTTTGAAGGTTGGTTCAGTAATGACAGCGCGCGGGTTCCCATTATGGCGAAGATGAAGGTCATTCTTGGCAACGTTACCGTTGAGTTGATGCGTTGGACTCGATCCGGCTGGCAGCCGCCGCGGGGTGGATAGTGGGCGCAAGCATCAGGCCATTCAAGGGAAAAAAACCTGACATTCATCCCTCAGTGTTCGTCGCCGACGGCGTGCACATCATTGGCGATGTCCGTATCGGAAGCGATTCAAGTGTTTGGTATAATTCGGTTCTGCGTGGCGACATCAATTCGGTGATTATTGGCGAGCGGACGAATATTCAAGATTGTACAGTGTTGCATGTAACTGGGGAACTCGCCGTGCGTATAGGCAGCGACGTGACAGTCGGCCATCGTGCCATAGTGCATGGGTGCACGGTCGGTGACCACTGCTTGATAGGGATGGGGGCGGTTGTTCTTGACAACGCGACGATCGGCGCAGAATCGTTGGTGGCAGCCGGGGCGGTTGTGTTGCAGAACGCCGTAGTTCCGGACGGGATGCTCGTTGCTGGAGTTCCTGCAAAAGTCATCCGGCCACTGACGACTGAAGAAAAAGAGCACATCAAGGCTTCTGCTCTCAACTATGTGCAGTATGCCAGGGGACATAAGGGATGAAATTGAAATTCTGGGGAACTCGCGGCTCCATCCCTACGCCGGGAAAGGAAACGGTCCGCTATGGCGGCAATACGCCGTGCGTAGAAGTGAGACTTCCCAATGACCGTATCGTGATCTTTGATGCCGGCACGGGTATCCGGGGACTTGGCGAGGAACTGATAGCAAAAGGTGAGTCTGTCAACGCGCACCTGGTTATAGGCCATCCTCATTGGGATCATATTCAAGGATTTCCGTTCTTCAAACCCGCGTTCATTTCCGGCAATGAACTGACGATTATGGGCGCGCAATCACGCCACGTCACACTGCGACAGATGATTGCTGATCAAATGAATAAGGTGTATTTCCCGATTCAGTTGAATGAACTGAAGGCAAAGATCAATTTCGTTGCGTTGCGCGAAGGAACGGTGGAGTTTTTCGGGGCCCGTCTATCATCGATCTATGTCTACCATCCATCATTTGCTCTTGGCTACAGGTTGGAAGCGGCGGGGAAGTCGATCGTATACATCAGCGACAATGAGCCGTTCGATCGTGAGGTCGCACGTTCAATCAAGAACGTGGAGAAGGTGATCGTAGACAAATACTCGGAGGAAAAAGCTGATCCGAACCAGAGGATATTCGATTTCGCACGGGGCGCTGATATCCTGATCCACGATGCAACGTACACGCCTGAAGAATACGTGAATCGCGTCGGGTGGGGACACTCGCATTACCTGTTCGCACTCAAAGTTGCAGCCGAGGCAGAGGTAAAGCGGCTGTTTCTCTTTCATCACGACCCGTCACACAGCGATGAGAAGATTGACGAGATTGTGGAAACATGCAGGCGTGAGATCAGAACTCGTGGTTACACGTTTGAGTGCTTCGGCGCCGAAGAAGGGACGGAAATTCAATGGTAAACAGCCGCCATTTGAGAAATTTCTTGACAATAACTCCAATGGTCTATATATTGCCGCAAGTTCAGTTGACAACGTGCATCACAACGAATGCACACTAAGTATGCTCATGAACCAGCACAACAGTGAGGGCCTCATCCGGCACAGCGAGATCAAGAGAAGCTTGTATGCAATTACCTCTGATCAGACTCATGAGCAGAATTTGCAGTTGACGTTTCAACCCCGCGGTTACACTGAGACACGTGCCACGGGGTTTTCGTTTTTTCCGGGAGAATAATGCCGTTCACATTCAAGTCTGCTGATCTGAAGAAAATCGGCAAATTGCTGAATACAACCCCGAAGAACATGGGCGCACATTACCGTTTCGAGGTTGCAGGAAAAGAGCCTCACCGCAAGCTGGTGTTGGAGGTGTACCCGCAGATTCGGATAGGAGACGCGAGAGGGAATCTCATTTCAGTGTACACCGAAACATCACACCTTCAACTCCATTATTGCTCCGGATTCGTCCTGAGTGATATGTTGGGTGAGGTCACGTTTGTCGGTGAACATAATGGCAGGCTCGCAGGGCTTATCATTGAGAAGGAGGGGGGATGTTCGCTCTATGCCAATGTTGATCGCTCGTTGCTTTCGGGTGACTTCACGCAACTTGGACCGGAGGTAATGCTCTCAGGCATTGCCCTGTCGCTGACCGACGGGATTCTCGAGGAAGAAGCCCCTGCGGTACCGCGGGCGGGAGGATCAAGAAAAAAACGAAAGGGGAAACCTGTCCGATGACGGAGGTGTTGGTGTTCAACACGCACCGGCGGTACAGGGTGTCACGAAAGGCGGTTGAGGGGTTTGTGCGGAAGGCGATGGGCCGGAGGAGGGCGCGCATCTCCGTCATTTTCATCAATTCGCGGAAATCCCGCACCATCAATCGAACCTATTTGCAGCACGATTACGTTACTGATGTAGTAACGTTCTGCCTCGAGGTGAGGCCGGTCCTGGAAGGTGAAATCTACGTCAATCTGGACAGAGCCCGGCAACAAGCCTCAGCGTACAACGTCAGTGTTGTGAACGAAACGGCGCGACTCGTGATCCACGGGTGTCTGCATCTGATCGGTTACGATGATACTACGGAAGCAAAGCGTCGTGTTATGAAACGCGTCGAAGACCGGCACGTTGCGTACTGGTTTTCGGCGCCCCAACGAAAGGAAAAAAAGAGATCGTGAAAGAACGCGTTGTAGAAATTCTGGTCTACCTCATGGCCGAGATTGAAGCCAACAAAAGGCTCAGCGAGATTCATGTGGATGATTTGACGAAGCGCGGGTATTCGCAATCGGAGATTAGTGCCGCATTCAGCTGGCTGTTGGAGAACTTCCCCGAAGAAGAAGGGCGGATTGTGGTGCAGTTGCGGGCAGGTCAGGGATCCCGCCGCACACTCCACGAGGCAGAGCGGATGATGCTCTCAACCGAAGCGCAGGGATACCTTATGCAGTTGCAGGAACTGGGTTTATTGGACAACAAGGACTTTGAAACAGTTATCGAACGGGCAATGTCGACCGGCTTTGACAGGCTGTCCGTGGCGGAAATACGGGAAATCGTCGGCTCCATTCTTTTTTCCAACAGCACCGCGTGGAACGAGCGCCGGATTTCTCTCAATAACAACGATACGATTCACTGATGGCAAAGCGAAAGACGACAACCCCGGTCAACGGAAAGGCAAAAAAAGCCTTACCGGCGGACGCCCCCGCAAAAACGCGCAAGCGTAAAACTGCGGTGAAGCCGCCCCCGGACGAAGGCGCATCCTTGATCATTGTCGAATCTCCTTCGAAGGCGAAGACGATCAACAAGTATCTCGGGAAGAATTACTACGTCGAGGCATCGGTGGGGCATATAAAAAACCTGCCAAAGAGCAAGCTCGGCGTCGACGTCGAGAAGGGCTTTGAGCTGACGTACGAGACCATAAAAGGAAAAGACGAAGTACTGGAGCGTCTGCGCGACCATGCCAAGAGGGCGTCTTCAGTGTATATAGCCACCGACCCTGACCGTGAGGGCGAGGCCATCGCTTGGCATATTGCGAAGGAGGTCGAGGGTATCAATCAGAACATTCACCGTGTTCTGTTCCACGAGATTACCGAGCGGGGAATCAACGACGCAATGCAGGCGCCCCGCAGGATCGACTCGAAGCTCGTCGACTCACAGCAAGCACGGCGCGCAATGGACCGGCTTGTCGGATACAAGGTCACCCCGTTTCTATGGAAGACGTTCTTCTACGGCGTACTCTCCGCAGGTCGTGTGCAATCAGTTGCTGTACGGTTGATATGTGAACGCGAAGAGGCTATCAACTCGTTCATTCCCGATGAGTATTGGTCGATTGTCGGTGAGTTCGAGGCTGCGGGCAGCGAGCGGTTTCTTGCGAAGCTCTTCAAGATTGACGGCAATGACCCCGTTATCAAGAATACGACGACGGCTGAGGGGTATGTCAATGACATCAAGAAACAGAATTTTCGCATTTCGGACGTACAGCGCAAGCCCGTAAAGCGGAATCCCCCCGCCCCCTTCATCACCAGCACAATGCAGCAGGAGGCTGCACGCCGGCTCCGGTTCAATGCGAAGCGAACGATGATGCTGGCGCAGAAGCTGTACGAAGGTGTGGATTTGGGTGAGGACGGTCGAGTTGGTTTGATTACCTACATGCGTACAGACTCGACCCGCCTGAGTGACGACGCTGTGAAGGACCTCCGTGAATATATTTTCTCGAACTACGGAAAAGAGTACGTTCCTGATCAACCCAGGGTCTTCAAAAAAGGAAAGAGTTCACAGGACGCCCACGAAGCAATCCGTCCGACATCGTTGCGCTACACTCCGAAATTCGTCAAGAAATATCTTGATGATAATATGTTCGCTTTGTACGAGATGATCTGGAATCGCTTCGTTGCTTGCCAGATGAGTCCGGCGGTGTTTGAACAGACAACGGTTGACGTGTCCGGCGGGGATTACCTGTTCCGGGCGACGGATTCAATCCCGAAATTCCGGGGCTTCTTGCAAGTGTATGATGATGTTGTGGATGAAACGGACAAAGATTCGGAGTCCGACGAGGATCCGAAATCCAATCTCCCCCCGAATCTCAAGGCCGAAGAGAAAGCTGATCTGACAAACGTCATACCGAACCAACACTTTACCAAGCCGCCTCCGCGGTATACGGACAGTTCTCTTATCAAAGAGCTTGAAGCTCTCGGTATCGGGAGGCCCAGCACGTATGCGCTTATTGTCGATACGATTCAAGCGCGTAAGTATGTTGAATCCAGAGAGCGGCGGCTTTACCCCACGGAACTGGGGATGGCCGTGAACAGAGTGCTTGTTCAGAGTTTTCCGCACATCATCAATGTGGATTTCACTGCGAAGATGGAGGACGAGCTCGAGACCATTGCCACGGGAGAGCAACCGTATCAGAAGGTGATGGAGGATTTCTATCATCCGTTTATCAGCGATGTTGAGGCGGTAGATAAGACGGCGTCCGCCGTGAAAAAATCTCTGCAGGAAAAGACCGACGAGGTCTGCGAGGTTTGCGGCAAGCCGATGATCATCAAGTGGGGTCGGAACGGAAGGTTTATGGCCTGCAGCGGTTACCCGGCGTGTAAAACCACGAAGCCGCTGAAAGAGGAGCAGGAGGCAATTAAGCATGCGCTCGGTATCAAGTGTGATGCATGCGGCGGCGACATGGTGGTAAAGGGGGGGCGCTACGGTGCATTCCTTGGATGCTCGAATTATCCGGATTGTACCAACACGCGCGCAATCGGCATCGGTATAAAGTGCCCGAAATGCACCGACGGCGACGTTATCGAGCGCAAGACGAAGCGCAAGAGGTCGTTCTTCGGATGCTCGCGATATCCGGATTGCGACTTTGCATCGTGGGACAGGCCGGTGAAGCAGGCGTGTGACACGTGCGGCAACTCCTATCTTGTACAGAAGTACACGCAAACCCGCGGCGAGTTCCTTCTCTGCCCGAACTGCAAAGCTGAAGTGGCAAAGGAAGAGGTTAGCGAGCAAGCGGGATAGTATTGTACGACCGGCGCGCAGATGCAGAAACTCATTACGACATTTCTCCGGCACATTGAAGGGGAGCGCAACTACTCTCCCCATACTGTTGCGTCATACGAAGATGACCTGCGGCAGTTTAGCGCGTTTTTGCAGCGGCATTTTTCGGATTCCACCTTCACGCTTTCCGCTATAGACAAGCTGACAATCCGCCTTTTCCTCCATGATCTTGTTGATCAGGGATTCTCCCGCAAAAGTATCGCCCGGAAGCTTGCGTGTCTGAAGTCGTTCTTCCGGTATCTCAAGCGGATGAAGAAGATAGATACGAACCCGGCCGCGACGGTTGTTTCACCAAAAGTCGAAAAGACACTCCCGACCGTCCTCAGCGAGTCAGCGGCAGCGGCCCTTATGCAGCAACCGGATAACAGTATGCCGGAAGGAAGTAGAGACCGTGCCATGCTTGAGTTGTTTTACGGAACGGGAATTCGTTTGAGTGAATTGATCGGTCTGAACTGGCAGGATATCAGTTTCGAGGAAGGGACGATACGGGTAACCGGCAAGGGGAGCAAACAACGGATCATCCCGCTGGGCCGGCCGGCTGCCAGTGCACTGAAAGCGTACCAGCGGAAAAGAACCGAAGTGCTTGCAGCCGGTTTACACGATGAAACCGACGGTCTCGCGGTGTTTATCACATCGCGCGGTAAACGTCTTCAGCCGAAAAGCGTCAATGTCCTGATGAACAAGTACATTGCCCGTGTCAGCGAAATCACAAAAAAAAGTCCGCACGTTCTGCGCCACAGTTTCGCAACACACTTGCTGGACCGGGGGGCCGATATACGGGCGGTGAAAGAACTGCTCGGGCATGAAAGCCTCTCGACAACACAAGTCTATACACACGTCGGCGTTGAGCGGTTGAAAAAAGTCTATGCACAGGCACATCCCAAAGCATCGTAGCGGAAAGACTCATCACTGAGAAAGGAGACACCATGGATATCCACTTCACTGCACGACGGTTCAAGGCCCATCCCGAAATCAAGCAGTATGCGATGGATGAAGTCCGGAAACTCGGCAAGATCTTCGACGGGATTGTGCGGGGGGAAATCATTCTGTTCTATGAACGGGGAGTGCACAGCCTCAAAACGGCTGAGATCAATCTGCATGTGTATGGCCAGACCCTTACCGCACATGAAAAATCGGATGATTACATCAAGGCGATAGACGGGGCAACCGAGAAACTTACCACGCAACTGAAGAAGTACAAGGCAAAATTGCGCAGCAGGGATAAGACACGAGTACGCACTATTCAATCCAAAGTTTAGAAGCGGAGCACCCCGGTGAAGATCGACAAGAACAGGGAAAAGCGTAAGCGAAGCATCACGGTCGCGTTCTTCTTTGAAGCAAACCGGGAGCGGTTCAAACTCCGTCCCCTCAACGGAGAGAACGGGTTTGATAACCAGATTACGGACAAGAACCTCCACCGTCCGGGTCTTGCGCTTGCGGGGTTCGTTGATCTTTTCACGTACAACCGCGTGCAGATGATCGGGAATACGGAGATCAACTATCTCAACTCCCTCTCCCCGGAAGGCCGTCGGGCATCGTTTATGCGGTTGCTGGAGTTCAAGATGCCGTGCCTTGTTCTCAGCAACAACAACATGATCGAGCAGGAATTCCTGGATGCCGCGTCACAACGCGGCATCCCCGTTTTCGGGACGCCGTTCGAGACGACGAAGATTAGTTACTTCATTGCGGATTTCCTCGACGACCAGTTCGCTCCGCAGGTCGTGCTGCACGGCTCATTTGTGGATGTCTACGGCGTTGGCGTCCTGCTGATGGGAAGATCTGGGATCGGCAAGAGCGAGATTGCTCTTGACTTGGTCGAGCGCGGGCACCGGCTCGTTGCCGATGATGTGGTAAATGTGACTAGGAAGGGGGAAGGCATCCTGATGGGCTCCGGAACGGAACTCGTCAAGCATTTTATGGAGATTCGCGGGCTCGGCCTCATTGACGTCCGCAGCATGTTCGGGATCCGTGCGATCCGGTATCAGAAGCGGGTTGAATTGGTGGTGGAACTTGAAGAATGGAAGCCGAATCAGGATTACACCCGCACCGGCCTGGATGACCAAACAATCGCTATTCTAGAGGTTGAACTACCTCACGTCAGGCTACCCATTTTCCCGGGTAAGAATGTAACCGTCATCACCGAGGTCATCGCCTTGAACTACCTGCTCAAGCACTACGGCTATGACGCCGCCAAGGAGTTTTCGAAGCGGTTGGAAGGGCAAATTGCCGAGAAGAACAGGAAATCGAGCCGTGTGATCAACTACTTTGAGCATGATTTTGAGTGAGTGGTATACGGTACTATTCCCGATGAAACTTCGTTAAAAATCTCTAATCGGGGAAAATATTTCTTGACAAAACAACGCCCATTACTTATCATTTCGATGCCCTAAGTCGGTACACGCCCCCGCACCTTGTTCTTCAGTTCTTTTCTGAACTCAAGGCAGTTCAATACTCCAAGACAAGTGATGTAGCAGTATCATGTTTTTGGCATGCTTCGGGGAAAGCAATCGAAGTTCTGCGGAGCATAACAACAAAGAGAGGTGCTCGTGTTGAAAAAAATACGCTTTTTCTATTTCTCTGATTCACAGCTTGGGTATCAGGAAGTGAAGTACTTCAAAACGAAGGCTGCACTTTCCGGTCTCCTCCTGGCTATCGTCCTTAGTTCACTCTTTCTTGTTCTCAGTTCTTTTATAGGGGATCCTTTCGGTGTCTCGCAAAAGGCTGATCTTGTTGTCGAGAACCGCGTCCTGAAGGAACAGTTGCGAGAGCTAACCCGTAAGGCGACTGCCGTTCAGCAAGGAGTGAATAACCTTGCGGAACGCACAAACCAACTCCGTTTGATGGTGGACCTCCGTCAAATCGATGACCAGACTCGAAAGGCTTCTATTGGCGGTGCTCTCTCCAGCGGAGCCGAATTTTCCTACCTTAGCCGTGAAGCAAACAAGATTCTTTTGAACTCCCTCGGTACGCTCTCCCAGCTCGAGCGTGAAGTCGAACTGCAGAAAAAGAGCTACGAAGAGATCCAGCGGCAATACGAACACAACAAGACATTCTTCAAACACCTGCCGGCGATTAAGCCGTCCGAAGGGCCATATTCCCTTAATGGCTTTGGGATGCGAGTCCACCCGGTTCTTGGTGTCTGGAGAATGCACGAGGGTATCGATATCATTGCTGATGTCGGCACCCCCGTGTACGCATCAGGAGATGCAGCGGTCAAGTTTGCCGGCCGGACACAGGGGGGGTACGGGACAGTCATTGAATTGGACCACGGTTACGGCTACACCAGCCTGTATGCTCATCTTTCTCAGATTCATGTCAGGACTGGTCAGAAAGTAAAACGTGGGGAACTTATAGGAAAAGTCGGTCGTTCGGGTTTGGTGAGCGGGCCGCACCTGCACTATGAAATCCGTCTGAACGGCAGGAATCAAAACCCGGTGGATTTCTTCTTCGATGACGTTGACGCTGCCCGCTACAGAACGCAACTGGCAAGCGCAAAGTAGACAACAATTTTAGGGAGTCTTGCAAATTGATCTGGACAATGGAATTGGCGTCATATCTCGATGATGCCCCTTGGCCCGCAACAAAAGAAGAACTGATGGACTACGCCCAACGCACAGGGGCGCCGAATGAGGTGATCGAGAACCTCCAGGAACTGGAAGACAGTGAGGAGCCATACGAGAGCATGGAAGAAATCTGGCCGGATTATCCGACCGACGAAGATTTCTTTTTCGAGGATGAGGGAGAATATTAATATCCGGGGTGCTTCCACTCCGTGATTCATTCACATTTCTGCATATGCAGTGAACCCATTCCGACGCAGCGGAATGGGTTTTTGTTTATTTTGCACCAGAAGATGATAAGCCGGTTGTCGAATGTCTTGCCAACAAGATGGTTTGTACCCCTGATTCTGTCGGGGGTAGTTTGGATTTCTGCGCGCATGGCCCATGCCGAAACACCGGCGCCGGTATCGCAATATGAAGTTGCTTCCGTTGATTTCGACGGCAATGACACGTTCTCCGATAGCGAATTGCAGGCGATCATTAAGACACGGGACACCCCCGGTTTTCTGGCAAAGACCCTCCATGGGTGGTTCGAATCTCTCGGAAGACCTAACGAGTACTTCGATCCCGTGCAACTCGGCGAAGATATCGAACGCATCAAGGAACACTACCGCAACAACGGGTTCCAGAACGTTGCAATCGATACTGTACTTGAATTCCGCGCAGCCAACGCAACGGTGAATATCCTGTTTCGCATCAACGAGGGGTATCGCTCGGTGATAGAGAGTATCGACTACCTCGGGATCGTCGGGGTGCCGGAGCCGGCGTATGACGAGCTGGAATCCAGCAAGAAAATCCGATCCGGCGACCCGTTCAGCAAAGCCCTGCTGGAGGAGGAAGTCAAACGCGTCGTCCAGATTCTGAACAACGAGGGATACGCAAAGGCAACGTTTGTGAGGGAAAGTTCGTGGGCAAACTACTTCACCAGTACGCGGAATTACCGTATTGTCCTGCGCTTCGAGCCAAACAGTCGCTACCGGTTCGGCGAAATCGGGTTTGAGAACGAACAGGACTCCATCCGCAAGGATATTGACCGCGTTGATGTGTTCAGACAACTTGACTACGAGCCGGAAAACATTTTTACCCAGAATAGCATCAGAACCAGCGAGAGGAACCTGAACCGGACGGGGATCTTCGATCTGGCGCGCATATCCGCCTTTCTTCCTCCCGATACAAGTGAATCGATTTATGTTCCAACCCGTGTTCGTGTCCGGCCGAAGAACAAGCATGAACTCGCTCCCGAGCTTTCATTCAGCGACGAAAACACCAACTTTAATCTCGGTGTTGGTCTGGGCTATTCCAACAGGAATTTCTTCGGTGGGGCGCGCACAGCAACGACCCGCCTGCGCTTCAGGACTGCGACTTTGCACTTATTTCCCGATTTCTTCAAGCTCGAAACGGATGCGATTGCGAACCTCGATCTGACCTTTGAGTTGCTGCAACCCTACGTCTTCACCAACAAGATTAAGGGATCCTGGTCGCTATCCTGGATACGTGACAAGCAACAAATTTACATCTCAACGATACTTCAGAACAAGTTTGGTTTTTCGATAAGGTTTGCGGAGTTCACCACCGGGTACCTCGATTGGACCCAGCAACTTGTGCAGTTACGCAAGCGTCCGAACATCGCAATCATCCCGAATGATGCACGCCAGGTCCGCCAACTGCGTGAACTTGAGATTCAGGAGCGGGAGCAACAATTCAACTCCATCATTTCGTTCACGATCCAGCGGGAAATGACGAACGATATCTTCTCTCCCTCCAAGGGCTTTATTCATGCGTTCACAATAGAGGAGTCGGGGGTCTTGCCGCTCTTGCTCAATAAATGGGGATGGGTCGATCGACCCTTTACACAGTTCTATCGCACGAACGCCATCGGCCGGTGGTACACGGATCTGACGGGAAGCCAGCGCTTTTCTGTGCTTGCGATGAAACTCCGTGCAGGGTTCGAGGAGAAGTACGGCGCGAGCCGCGGCGATACAGCAAGGGCTATTCCACAGACGCACAGATTTTATGGAGGGGGCGGGGGGAGCATCCGCGGTTGGCGGCAACGTGACCTGAGCGCTACCGGAGACCCCCAGCTCGGTGGCAATCTCATCATTGAAGGTAGTATGGAACTGCGCACGAATATCCTGCAAAACCTTCGTGATGATTTCCTTGACAGACTATGGACGGTGTTGTTCATTGATGCTGGAAACGTGTGGGCGGATGTAAAAGACTTTCAAATCCGTTCGACTGCAATTGCAGCGGGCTTCGGCATCCGCTACGATACGTTCTTCGGACCGTTCCGGATCGACTACGGATTCCGCATCTACAACCCGAACGGCGACCAGCACGGCAATCGCTGGATAACGCAAAGGAAATTTTTTGGCGAAACATGGAAAGAGGGAGTCATTCATTTCGGAATTGGCCATGCATTCTGAGTCACAAATATCCCGCTGGCCCCGTGTCATAGGACAGCATCGGGTGAAGAATAATCTCCTGGCAGTCAAAAGAAGCGGCCGGCTTCCGCATGCGTATTTGTTTGTCGGAAATGAAGGCGTCGGTAAGGACGCAACTGCTCTGGAGTTTTCCCGCGTGCTCTTGTGTGCCGGACAGGGGGATGAGGCCTGCGATGCGTGCCAGTCCTGTCTGAGCCTGAAGTCCATGCAACATCCGGACGTCCGGTTCATTACGTCGTTACCGACGGGAAAAAACGAGGACAAAGACGACGGGCCGCTGGATCGGTTGACTGCGTCCGAGATCGGGGCAATTCAGGAGCAATACAAGCTCAAGGCCGGGAATCCCTACCATCGCATAAGCATTTCCCGTGCAAACCAAATCAAGATCAACAGTGTCAGGGATTTGCGCCGCGAGTCGGCAATGAGTTCGCTGTACAAGGGGCGGAGGATCTTCATCATTTCGAACGCGGATGAAATGAATGACGCATCGATGAACACGCTGCTCAAGACTCTCGAAGAGCCTCCGGCAGACACACTCATTATCCTGACAACGGCGCGCCCCGAACTGTTGCTGCAGACGATCATCTCCCGCTGCCAGGTCGTCCGGTTCGAACCTTTGCGTGAACAGGAGATCGAGGATGCGCTCGTGGAACGTGAGCAGGTTGATCGAAGTCAGGCCGCACTTGTAGCGCGCCTCGCCGATGGCAGCTATATCCGTGCGCTTGAACTGCTGCAGTCAGATGTAGGCGAAATGAGAGCCCAGGTGGTCGATTTTATCCGCATCGTGGTGGCAAACAAGTTTACGAACGTTGCGGACGAGGTGGACAAGCTATCGGCAGGCAAAGATCGTGAGAGAGTGGCACGGTTCCTTTCGCTGATGATGATCTGGTTCCGCGACGCGTACGTGCTGATGAATGGCGGTGAAATCATCAATCGGGATCAATCCGAAGCGCTGCAACGGTTCGTTGCAAATTTTCCCCGGGCGGATGTGGCGGGTGCAATGCAGGCGGTCGATCATTCTATTTCTCTTATATACAAAAATGGGTACATTCCTCTCACGTTGTTCCAACTTGGCGTGCGGTTGCGCAGGTGCGTAACCGAACCCTCACCATCACAAGCGACGTTGACGTTGTTATGAGAGAATCAAAGAAAATCCTGGTGACGGCCGCGTTGCCTTACGCAAATGGCCCCATTCATCTGGGCCATCTTGCGGGAGCCTATCTTCCGTCGGATATGTACGTCCGCTATCAGCGGTTGAAGGGGCGTGACGTCGTTTTTATTTGCGGCTCTGACGAACACGGCGTTCCGATCACCATCACGGCCGAAAAAGAAAAAACAACCCCGCAAGCGGTTGTGGACAGGTATCACACAATGAACCGCGATGCGTTTGAGCGGTTCGGCATGAGCTTCGACAACTACTCACGCACATCCTTGCCTCTGCATCATGAGACAGCGCTGGAGTTTTTTCTGGAATTCCAGCGAAGGAACATACTGAAAGAAAAGACGGAACAGCAGTTTTATGACCCTCACTCTAGGATGTTCCTTCCGGACCGGTATGTTGAAGGAACTTGTCCTGTGTGCTCGAATCCTGACGCCCGGGGCGACCAGTGCGAGCGGTGCGGGACTTTTCTTAATCCCACCGAACTCATCAATCCGAAAAGCAAGATCAGCGGAGAGACGCCGGTTTTGAAGGATACGGCCCACCTCTACTTTCCCCTGGGCGATTACCAGAGGCGCCTTGAGGAGTATATCGCAGGGCGTGATAAGACTGACGGCTGGAAAGATAACGTTCTGAACTATTGCCGGAGCTGGTTCAAAGAAGGACTACAGGACAGAGCGGTAACGCGGGACCTTGATTGGGGAGTAAAAATCCCGCTGCCCGGTTATGAAAGCAAAGTATTGTATGTGTGGTTCGACGCCGTGCTTGGTTACATATCTTCAACGAAGGAATGGGCTGCCTCAAAAGGAACACCCGACGCATGGAAGAACTATTGGCTCGATGATTCGACGAAGTACGTTGCATTCATTGGCAAGGACAATGTCGTTTTCCATTGCATTGTCTTTCCCGCGATGCTGCTGGCTTGGAATGATGGGCACAAGGATATGCAGTATGTTATGCCGGAGAATGTTCCGGCGAACGAGTTTCTGAACTTTGAAGGGCAGAAGTTCTCAAAGAGCAGGGGAATTGGGATTGACGTGCAAGATTTTTTGGAGAAATTTCCCGCAGATCCATTGCGCTACTATCTTGCGACGACACTCCCTGAATACAGGGACTCTGATTTCTATTGGCGGGATTTTCAGGCCAAGAATAACAACGAGCTCGCTGACATTCTCGGCAATTTCATCAACAGGACAATTGCGTTTACAGCGAGGACGTTTGACGGGAAGGTGCCCGAAGCGGGTCCACTCAACGATCTTGACCGGACGATGTTGGCCGTGATGAGCTCGACGCCGGCCGCAGCCGGCAAGTGCTTTGAGGAATATCGCTTCAAAGATGGCGTGTTGGAAGTAATGAACCTTGCCCGCGCGGCCAACAAGTATTTCAACGACAGCGAACCGTGGAAGACCGCAAAGGGTGACCGCATCCGGTGCGCCACAACTTTGCACATAAGTCTGCAGGTTGCACGCTCACTTGCCATTCTTATGTCGCCCGTTGTCCCGCACGTATGCGAGCAGATCTGGAAGCAACTAAATCTCGTGGGAAATGCTTCACAACAGCGGTGGGAATCGGCAGCGGAGGCGGGACTTTCAGGCGGCCATCAAATTGCATCGCCCGAGATTCTTATTACAAAAATAGAGGATAACGTGATTGAAGAAGTATTGAAGGAAACAACCACTCCGGCGGTATCCACCGAAGCCGCAAACGCGGTTCAACCGGCGGCAGAGGTAAAATTGCCGATTACAATCGACGACTTTAAAAAGGTGGAACTACGTGTTGGAAAGGTTCTGCAATGCGAGAATGTTCCGAAGTCTGAAAAACTGCTGAAGCTTCAAGTCGATGTTGGCAGCGAACAACGCCAGATAGTCGCGGGAATCGCGAAGCATTACAAACCCGAGGATCTTGTCGGCAAGAGCGTTGTTATTGTGTATAACTTGCAGCCTGCCAAGTTGATGGGGCAGGAGTCCCGCGGGATGATTCTGGCCGCGTCAGACACGGATGGGAAACTTGTTGTCGTAAGCCCCGCCGGTGACATAGCCCCGGGAAGTGTAGTGCGGTAAGAACCCGCGTCAGTTGTAGGCAAGAAACATGGGGATGAGGATATATGCGGCGCTCAATCCGGATATGATGAGGGTGACAAGAGCACCGACAGACCAGAAGAACATTTTTAGATCACCATCCCGTTCTCCTGAAACTCTCAGCGCTTTTCTGATGCACCCAATGGCTCCGGCGAGCGAGCCAATGGAGATGCAAGAGAAGACAATCGTGACGACCAGATCAAACGTGCCCATAGCGTGACCCTGTTATGAAAAATCTCGAACACAATGTAGGAAAAAAGGGGCTTCTTTCATCGGGTACGCAGCTGTCATTGCTGCCCATTTTGCTGCTTCTTTCGTTTCTCGTTCTCTCTTGTGCGCAGGAACAGAAAGACCCGCGTTCAGCGGACGTCCAGAGGAGAGTCAACCGGTTGAAGCAAGTGCCAATGGAATTCGATGCCGCAAGTCTATCCGGCACACAACGTGAAATGGTTCGCTACCTCGTCGACGCTGCGAAACTGGCCCATGAAGTGTATCTACAGCAAACCTATCCCGAAGGGGTACGGTTGAGGGATAGTCTCGCGTTGCGCGGTGACGAGTTCAGCAGACAGGTTCTCCGGCTTGTTATACGCAATGGCGGGCCGTTTGACCGTATGGACAAGTTTGTAAACTTTGTAGATGAGTCCAGCCGTCCGACCGGCGGAGCGTTCTATCCTCCGGGCATTACGGATGGGGAAATTGATGATTATATCGCGCTCTTTCCGGGCCGCGGGTTCGGTATGAAAAGCCCTTACACGATCATCCGACGTGAAGGGAGCGACCTTGTTTCCGTTCCTTACTACCGTGCCTATGAGGCATGGCTTGTGCCTGCGGCTGATTTGCTACGGAAAAGCGCGGCCATTGCCGGTCATGATGGATTTGCCACATATCTTGCTGCACGAGCTGAAGCCTTGACAAATGGCAATTATGATACGAGTCATGTCCTGTGGCTTGCCCTTCGCGGCAACGATCTTGATGTCCGAATTGCGCCGGATCGGGTAGTTGACGACAAGCTGTTCGACATCCGGGCGTCTTTTACCTCCTCGGTCATGGTAAAGAACGCCACCGAAACTGCCAAGCTGAATGTGTATAGCCAATACATTAATGAACTCGAGCAGAATCTTCCCATCGAGCCGCGGTTCAAGAAAAGCGGACCAATTACCCCCCCTGTCATACATGTTATGCAGGATATCTACCGGGGGGGGACATTGGCTGTCGGATACCAGAAGGCCGTGACGTCATTCGACAAAAATCCCTTGGCGTCGCCGATTGGTGGCGTGAAGACGTTTATCGCAAAAAACATTTTGGATGCACGTGTTGAACATGTTCTTTTGCCGATGGCGCGTGAACTGTTCGCTTCCGACCACATTCAATTCGTCACTCAGGACGGCGTGCTTCTTGGCACGGCCTTGCGTGAATTTTCCTTTGTCTTAGGTCCGAAGCAGTTTTTTTCTGAGGACTCGATCCTCGCTGTTCATGACGCGTTGGATGAACTCCATTCACCCGTTGAAATCGCCAAAGCGATTGTCACGGGGTTGCATAGCGGCAAGCACCTCATTGGTGCAGGTATTCTTCCGCAGGAGATGGAAAGGCCAATGTACGTCTCTGCTGTTGCATCGTTATTGCACGCCCTTAGGATCGGAGCCAGCGAAGCAGAATTGCGGGCTGCAGCGGTCGTGCTGAACGTTCTTTTGGACAAAGGGGCGATCCGGTTTGATCCCAATTCGGAAAAAGTGAGCGTTCTCTTCGGCCGGATTCCTTCCGCTGTTGCCGAACTTGCCGGAGAGTTGCTGATGTTGCAAGCGAATGGTGATTATATGGCAGCGGAGCAGTTCATGACGAAATGGTCTGTTGTAAGGCGTGACATGAATGAGCGGCTCGGCGGGCTGCGTCACGTTCCGGAAGATGTCGAGCCGGTTTATTCGTACAAATGGTGAGTATGGCGAAGCGGCATCCAAGTCTCGTACCTCTTTCTCACGATCATCACCACGGACTCGCGCTCGGTCTGAGGCTTGTGCAGGGTGACAATGCGCTGCTTAATGATGGTTGGACGCATGACCGTAAGGCGCAAGCAGCGATTGTTCTGGATTTCTACAGAAAAGAACTGCGTCATCACTTCGCAGCGGAAGAGGATGCCCTCTTTCCAGCAATGAACAAGAGTATTCCCGAATCGAAGGAGCTCATTGGCCTTTTGATCGAACAGCATCGAGCGATGGAGGATATCATTGCCCGGATTCCACAGGCCGAAGGGGAGGAGTTGGCGGGAATGCTCGTAAGGTTGGGAGAAGTCCTGGAACAGCACATCCGTGCTGAAGAAAGGGAGCTCTTCGTGCTGTACCAGAGGCATTATTCCGAGGAGGAGGCAAACGCTCTCGGGGCCGCGATAAGTCGGGCGCACGATAGATCCCTTGCCCGCTACGGGTGATGGTATTCCGGTTTGCGGCAGGTATTGCGTCTTCATATATTTCATCCGATATCGATCCTAACCTGAATCACCATCAGCGCATGTATGCAAGGTAATCAATACACAATCCTCATCTCGGAAGACGAAACCGATATCAATAATCTCCTCGCGTTGATTCTACAAATGGAGGGATTTATCGTGCTGCAGGCGTTCGACGGTCAGGCGGCTCTCGACACTTTCAATGCCCATGTAGATGAGGTGGACCTGCTGGTAACGGATCTTGGTCTGCCGAAAATGGGAGGGGTTGAATTGATCGAGAAAGCCCGGAAGATAAAGCCTTCGTTAAAAATCATAGGTGCGAGCGGTTTTGGTCGTAACAACGTGCGTGAGGAAGTAATGGCCGCGGGTGCTGATGAATTCATGCCCAAACCGTACGTGACATCAGACCTTGTAGAATCCGTGAGACATCTTCTCGGTCTTCAGTAGCAAGAGTCAAGGAATGAAATCCCACACTGAGTATCTCTGGTTCAACACAAAAAAGCTGCGCGAGTACATCAATATCACCGATACAGTGCAGGAGATTGTCTCCAAAAGCGGGATTGCAGAGGGCATGGTGCTCGTATCGGCGATGCACATTACGGCGGGTGTCTACGTCAACGATGCTGAATCGGGGCTGATTGCCGATATTGATGAGTGGTTGGAGAAGCTCGCTCCGTTCAATCCTGATTACCGTCATCACCGGACGGGTGAAACAAACGGTGACGCCCACCTCAAAAGCCTGATCATTCATCACGAGGTCATCGTACCTATCACAGCCGGCAAGCTCGACTTCGGCCCGTGGCAACAGATATACTACGCGGAATTTGACGGGCAGCGGCGCAAGAGGGTCATCGTCAAGGTGATGGGCGAGTAAAGCCCTGGTGCAACGGATATTGCTATTGCTCCCATCCTTGTGTAGATTTTTGACAGTTCACACCATCGAACCGAGTAAATCTCTTCCAATCGAGGAATTTGATATGCGAAAAATCAACCGGATTGTCCTACTGGCGTTGCTCGGGTTTGCCGCCGGACCCCAGATGGTTCAATCCCAGTCTGTGCCGGAAAAATTCCGGTTTTTCGTTGACTATGCGCGCTTCCGTGGCGACGAAACGAATACTTATGTTGAGCTATATTTCTCATTCCCCCAACGGGTCCTGACGTACAAGTCGACGAACGGCGAATTTGAGGCAGGGGTGGATCTTACTGTATTGGTTTCTCTGAAGGACTCAATTGTTTTTGCGGATCGCTCTCTTGTTCCGCACAAGTCCGAGGATACCACCCGCGGCGCTATGAACCTGATCAGTATCAAGAAGCTCATGCTTCCACAAGGAGACTACCTCTTGACAGTGATCGGCAAAGACCAGAATGACGTGACCCGCCGGGATTCACTCTCTATGCGTATGCCGGTCACGCTGCTCGGAACGGACAAGCTTGTCTTGTCTGATATTGAACTCTCTTCCTCGATCACAAAGGGGAGCCCCGGGACGCCGCTCTACAAAAACACCTTCGATGTTGTTCCGAATGTCGACGGTCTCTTCAGTGCAACGCAAATGTGCTACTACTATGCAGAAGCATACAACTTGCAGGCAGGCAAGGACCAAAGTGACTTTGTCTGGCGGACGGCCATTTACAATGCCATCGGCCAGGAAGTGATTTCGCGGGAACGGCCGCGCCGACGTTCGGCAGAGTCGACTGTTCTTGTCGATAATATCGACCTTTCCAGTCTGCGTAGCGGGGTCTACTCACTCGTCTTATCGTTGCACGATTCATCAAAAAAAGCCATCACAACAGCCGGCAAGAAGTTCTTCGTCTACAACGAAGTTCTCGGGATTGATTCGTTGTTGATGCGAAACGAAACCTCGATCGGCCAGGCCGCATTTCTCTCGATGGAGGAGCCGGAACTGGATCTCGAGTTCAAATGGGCGCGTTATGAGGCGACGGATGCGGAGAGAAGTCAGTTCGGCAAGCTTGATGGTGCTGCAGCAAAACGTAAGTTCATGGCTGACTTCTGGGCGAAGCGCCCCCTCGGCACAAGGGAAGAGTATCTCAAACGAGTCGGTTATGCAAACCGGTCCTACAATGTGCTCGGAATGGAGGGGTACCGCTCTGATCGCGGGCGTGTGCATATCCTCTACGGCCCGCCGGACGACATTGAGCGCCACCCTAACGAAGCGGGAACAAGGCCTTATGAGATTTGGCAGTACAACAATATTCAGGGTGGTGTCATATTCGTGTTTGTTCTCAGGCAGAACGGCGGCGATTACGAGCAAGTGCATTCAACCCACCGCAACGAGCTGCACGACGAAAACTGGTACCGGTTTGCGCAAACCAACTGAGGCGCGCAGCACGGATGTTCGGGAGGCCGCCGCATTTGCCGGCGGCTTCTTTGTTTCCCGGCAGTTCAGATAAGAGTCGATATCCAAACTCCCCATGGCAGAGTACATCGAGTACCTTTTGTTCAGGCTCGCTGCATCGATCACAGGCAGCATTCCATACCGCTCAGCCGGACGTATAGGGGCGTTTCTTGGCGGAATGGTGTTTGCGTTGACGGGTTTTCGCAAGAGAGTTACGCTCGACAACCTCAGGCACGCATTTCCTGAAATGACCGAGCAGCAGCGCAGGGCGATTGCACGGGGTGCCTTCAAAAACTACGGAATCTCGTTGATGGAGTTCCTTTGGGCGGGCAGCAGATCGCTTGATGAAATCGCACAGGTGTTGCATTTACCCGATCCCGAAGTAGTGGCTGATGTCCGGTCGAGAGAGAGTGGTATCCTTTTTCTCTCAGGTCATTTCGGGTCATGGGAATTCATGATTCCCGGCGCATCCTATCTTTTTGATCGTCCCCTTGCGGCGGTCGTGCAGCGGCAGCGTAACAAGCGGGTCGATGCAATCATCGAAGGCTATAGAAGCCGTTTCAGGAACACGACAATCCCCATGGGCGTTTCTTCCCGCAATGTCCTAAAGGCACTGGCTGAGAAAAAGGCCGTCATAGTGCTCGGCGACCAGAGTGGGCCACGTGAAGCGGTTTTCATCGAATTTTTTGGCCGCCCCGCAGCCACTCACAGGGGGGCGGCAGCATTCAGTCTCAAAACAGGGTCGCCTATCATCATGTGCTTTCTGGTCCGCCAGCAAGATGGCACACATGCGTTGATGATTGAGGAAGTGGACAGGAGCGGTTTGGGGAGATCCTATGAGGAGAATGTAGTCGAGTTGACTCGCAGGCATGTGGCCGTCCTTGAGAAGTGGATCCGCAGATACCCTGACCATTGGTTGTGGATGCACAAGCGATGGAAGCACACACCTCCCTCGACGGAGGAGCAGCGGTAATGAGCTCCGTGAACAACATCCTTGTTTTTCAGACTGCATTCATCGGGGATGTTGTTTTAATGACTCCTTTGCTGGCGAAGTTGCATGCGCATATCATCGATGCATCAGTTGATGTGGTTGTAGCGCCCGCTGCGGCACCACTGCTCGCCAATCATCCCGCAGTACGGGATGTTATAGTCTACGACAAGCGGGGAGCGGATAAGGGCATTGGAGGTGTCATAAGGCTCGCTCGCAGGCTGAAGAGGGGAGGATACGATGCGGCAATTATTCCGCATAGATCATTGAGAAGTGGCTTGGTTTGTTTCCTTGCAGGGATCCCCAGACGCATCGGATTTTCGACAAGTACGGCGGCATTTCTCATGACGGATGTGGTCCCGTACGGCAGTGAGTTGCACGAAACGAGTCGGAACGTCAGGTTGCTCAAACCTCTGCATATCGATGGAGAGGAACATATCCTGCCGGATGTGTACCCATCGGAGCAAGACAAGGAAACGGTAACCCTGTTTCTTCAGAATTTCCAACCAGCTGCAGAGAGGCCAATGGTCGCTGTAGCCCCGGGGTCAGTTTGGGCGACGAAGCGATGGCCCGTCGATAAATTCGCTGCGCTCTCACAAATGTGCGTTTCCGCCGGGTTGAGCGTCGTACTGATCGGCGGACCAGCAGATGCGGGACTTGCCCTACAGATTCTCGACACAGCCGGCGGCGAATTCGTAGTCGATACAACCGGGCGACTGTCGTTGTTGCAATCTGCCGAATTGATCCGACGGTGTCGAGTTCTCGTTACCAACGATAGCGCACCTCTACACCTGGGTGTTGCGGTGAGAACTCCCGTCGTGGCGATTTTCGGGGCTACAGTGCCCGAATTCGGCTTCGGCCCGATTGGAAGTGGCGATGTTGTTGTTCAGCGTACGGGATTACCGTGCAAGCCCTGCTCGATTCATGGAGGCCACAAATGCCCTATTGGAACATTTGAGTGCATGCTGGAGATTGATCCCGCTGAGGTCATGCAGAAAGTACGTTCGCTCGGATAGTTTACCTAATCTAACACTGTTCATTCCAAGGAGTAGCGTGTGCGGAGTTATCAGATTATTCGTGATGGATGGAAATTGATCGCCATCGGATTCCTGTTGCAGATACTGCTTATTGGCGGCGCGGGGGCGCAGTCCGTTGAGCTGAGCCAGGCGTTTCTCGACCTTACAAACGACGCGGTTGTAATGAATATTTCCGCCCATCCCGATGACGAAGATGGCGCCACGCTGGCATATTATCGCATGAAATATGGAGTGAAAACCTACTCTATCCTCTTTACACGTGGAGAGGGGGGGCAAAACGAAATCGGGCCGGAGTTGTACGAGGAGCTGGGCGTGTTGCGAACGGAAGAGACTGTGTTGGCAGGAGAAATTCTTGGGGCAGATGTGGATTTTCTGAATTTGCAGGATTTCGGCTATTCGAAGACAGCAACGGAGACCTTCCAAAAATGGGGAGGCTCTTATGAGGTATTGAGAAGACTCGTTTTCGTCATTCGCAAGTACAAGCCGGATGTTCTCTTCACCAACCACAACACAATCGATGGACACGGCCACCATCAGGCTGTCGCCATCACTGCCATTGCGGCTTTTGACGCGGCGGCGGATTCGACACTCTTTCCCGAGCAACTTCTTTTACCGGGAGTAACAATCTGGCAACCACGCAAACTCTACTTCCGCAATTTCGGGAGGGTTGACCAGACAGCCGACGTGGTAAATCAAATCGGCGAGGTAAATCCGATTCGGTCTGCTAGTTACCTTGACATCGCAGTTCAAGCGCTTAACCAACACAAGACGCAAGGTATGGATCGTGCAGACCTGCGCCGCTGGACCCGTGGCCTGAGCTTGTACAGGCTTGTACGCTCCAATAGCATCTATGCACGTGACACGACGACTTTCCTCGGCGCTATCGATCTCTGGAAGGATCAATCGCTCGCACCGCTCATACCCATCAGGAAGTTGCTTTACAATCTCCGGCCGGTGATGCCGCAAGATTCGTTGCTCGAGGTCGTTTCCGAGGCCTTTTCGCAGATTGATCTCGCCAGGCATGCTGCGACATCTCCGTATGCGCTCAGAACGATTACGCAGTGGGAGCGTGAGCTTGAGAGACTTGTCGCCGCGGCATGCGGGACAACAGCCACGTGGAAGTTTCAGGATAATGTTGTTGTTCCTACCCAGAAAGTGACGAGCTCGTTCTCCATAACATCGGAGGATTGCAAACTGGAGGGGCTCCGCTATTCGTTCACTCATCCGCAAGGGTGGGCAGTGAATGAACTGAGGGGGGGATTGAAGCTTGGTCCGAACTCCTTGGGGAGGAGTTTCGAGGTTTTCGTAAGCGATTATGCAACGCCAACACTCCCGAAAACCGTTGCGATTTATAATCCTATTGAAACGATGCAGGATGTGTCGATTCTTGCCCGATTTCTCGTGAATGGAAAAGGCGTGCAGATGCGCGTCCGTCCCACATTCGAAGTCGCGCCGTTCCAACTCCTCGATATCCAGCCGAAAGTCACACGCATGACGCCGGCCGACGCTGTCGGAGGAAGGAAGTTCAGCTATCGTCTGAAGAACTTCACACCGCGCAAAATAGCCGGCCGTATCTCCGTGCAACTCCCCGAAGGCTGGCGCAGCGAGGTTGTATCCTTCGCAATTCCGAAAGAGGACAGCTCGGCAACGGGTGTGCTGATTGTCAGACCACCGAAGGATGTAGCGGCGGGGCAGTATACACTTCGCTTCCGTTCGGAGTTTTCCTGGAGTGATGCTACGGTCAATGTGTTTGACGTCGAGGCTGACAAACGGGTTAAGCTCGGAATCGTTGAGAGCTATGACAATACCCTCGATGCTGCTGCGACGGAATTGGGTATCCCACATGCGAGGCTGAAAGCGAGCGACTTGGCAGGCGATCTCTCGTCGTACACAACAATCGTTCTGGATATACGGGCTTACCTTGTTCGTGATGATCTTCGTCTGAACAATCACCGTTTACTCGAGTATGTGTCGAACGGTGGGCATCTGGTGGTAATGTATCAGAAAGATCAGGATTGGAAACCTGAATACGCGCCGTATCCCTTCAGGATCTCCCGCCGGCGGGTGACCGTTGAAGAGGCGCCGGTCACCGTTTTGCAGCCCGGTCATCCGTTATTCACATCTCCCAACAAGATATCGGAATCCGACTGGGACGGATGGATTCAGGAGCGGGGAGTGTATTTCCCGGATGATGTACCGCAGCAATATGCGCGGTTACTCTCGTCGAATGATCCAGACGAACCGGCGTTGACAACCGGTTATCTGCTGGCTCACCCCGGGAAAGGTTCATACATCTACACATCATATGTTTGGTACAGGCAACTGAAAGAGTTTAACCCCGGAGCGTACCGTAATTTCATCAATATGATCTCGTATCCTTTGTATAGAACCGGAGGGGCAAAATGATAATCCGGGTGGCACTCTTCGTTGTGACGGTCCTTTCCCTGACGTCATGTTCGCAAAATGAAAGGGCTAAAATTCTTGTGGTCTACTCGCCTCACGGCAAAGAGATGCTCACCCACTACGAGAAGAAGTTTGAGGAGCGATACCCCGGCATTGATGTCCGCTGGCTTGATATGGGATCACAGGATGCGTATGACAGAATCAGAACTGAGCGGGCCAATCCGCAGGCTGATATTTGGTGGGGCGCACCGATGATCACGTTTGCAAAAGCTGAAGCGGAAGATCTTCTGGAGGCATATACTCCTGGCTGGGGGCATGCGATTGATGAGCGTGAGCGGAGTGCAGGACACTTTTGGTACGGAACGTTCATGACGCCTGAAGTAATCATGTACAACAGCAGGCTGGTGAGTGCAGAGGAAGCGCCCAAGGATTGGGATGAACTGCTTGATCCGAGATGGAAAGACAGGATCATCATCCGCTACCCCCTTGCCTCGGGTACCATGCGAGCCATCTTTGGAGCGATCATCCAGCGGGAGTTGAAGCGTACGGGGAGTGTTGACTACGGCTTCGAATGGCTTCGCCGGCTTGATGCGAACACAAAGTCCTACGTGGCCGATCCGACACAGTTGTATCTGAAAATCGCCAGGGAAGAGGGGGCGGTGAGTGTGTGGAACCTTCCTGATGTGGTGATTCAAACGAACATCAATGACTATCCCTTCGGGTATGTTATTCCTGCCAACGGGACGCCACTTATCACCGATTGCATAGCAATCGTCAAAGGCACGCAGCGACGGAAGGAGGCTGAGCTCTTCTATGAGTTCGTTACGTCAAAAGAGGCGATGATCGAGCAGGCGAAGGAGTATTACCGGATTCCTGTACGCACAGACATTCCATCCGATCAATTGCCCGACTGGATTACCCGCCTCAACATCAAGCCAATGGACGTTGATTGGAAGATGCTGGATGAGAATGAAAAAAGCTGGATGAAGCGCTGGGATAGCGAGGTAAAGGGCAAAGGGAGATCCTGACACAGAACTTCACGAATAACGGATAGGTACAAGAAAGCATTGTCTCTCGTATCACTTCAGCAACTTCGCAAATCGTTCGGCTCCATCGAAGCGGTAAACGACGTATCGCTTGATATCCAGTCGGGGGAATTTGTTTCCATTTTGGGGCCAAGCGGGTGCGGGAAGACGACACTCTTGCGCCTGATTGCAGGTTTCGAACGCCCCACGTCCGGAGCACTTTTCATCGATGGGAAAAACATTACTTCCCTTACGCCTCAACAGCGTAACATCGGTATGGTGTTTCAGAACTACGCCTTGTTTCCCCATATGACGGTGTACGAGAACGTTGCGTTCGGACTTGAGACCCGCAAAATATCCGCCGCAGAAATCAGATCCCGTGTAGAATCGGTTCTTGAGTCAGTTCATCTCATCCATAAGATCAATACACACGTTCCGAACTTGAGCGGTGGCGAGCAGCAGCGTGTGGCTGTAGCCCGTGCCCTTGTTGTTAGTCCCTCGGTTCTGTTATTCGACGAGCCTTTGAGCAATCTTGACGTTGCTCTTCGGCAAAGTACCCGGGAAGAAATCCGTTCCCTGCAACGAAGCACCGGCGTGACGGCAATTTACGTGACCCATGACCAGGCTGAAGCGATGAGCCTTTCCGACCGCATTGCCGTGATGAGGGGAGGAAGGTTTGTACAGGTCGGGACCCCTTCTGATATCTATGAACATCCGTCTTCATCGTTTGTGGCGGAATTCGTTGGCGGAGCTAATGTTTTACAAGGGGACGTGAACGTGAGTGAGTTGAAGATTAAAGTAGGGAGCTTCTCGCTTGCAGTTCCCAGGACTATTCTGACGGGAAGGAATGACGGAAGACTCTCGGTGGTGGTGAAGCCGGAAGCGATTCAACTCTCTCCCAAAGTGCTTGAGGGTGAGTATGAAGGCAAGGTAACCCACAAGGAATACCACGGCTTTACAACCCAGTTCGTTGTGGAGTGTCACGGCATTCAACTTCATGCTACCTCTGTGAGTTCAATGGTCTCGAAGCAACTTCGTGCGGGTGATACGGTTGGCGTGTCAATTGATTGGTCCCGTTGCACCCTGCTGGACGGCGGTAAATGATGGACCGGCGGTTGAAACGTTTTCTTCCTCTTGCTGTTGTGTTGTTTGTCTATGCCGGCTATGTACTCTATCCGTTGAGTGCGATACTTACCGAAAGTGTCAGCGTTGAGGATGGAAGCGCCTTTCAACGTTACGGAGAGTTGTTCAGCTCTGCGAATGCGGAGGCAGTCTGGAATTCAGTGTATGTTTCCATTCTTTCCGTGGTTTTCAGCGCCATAGTAGGTACTCTGCTGGCGTTTGTATTTACGCAATGTAATTTTCCCTTCCGAGGTACCCTCTCACGGATTGCCGTCCTTCCAATTGCGATGCCTCCCTTGGTGGGTGTGATTGCCTTCCTCTTCGTGTTTGGCGAGAGCGGGATCCTTCCGCGGGTTGCCAATACAGCATTTGGATTGCCTCCATCAATCCTTGCGTTGGACGGCATGAGCGCAATTGTGGCGGTGCATACATATTCGTTTTATGTCTATTTCTATCTCTTTGTCTCGACGGCATTGCGTTCTCTTGACTCTTCCCACATCGAGGCTGCCCAAATGATGGGAAGTGCAATGCCGCGTATTCTGCGAAGGATTGTTCTTCCTGAAGTGAAGCCGGCGTTGCTGGGAGCCGCAATCCTTACGTTCATGGCAAGCATGGCATCATTTTCTGCTCCGCTCATCTTTGGTGGTGAGAACAGGTTTATGACGCTGCAGATCTACAATGCAAAACTTAACGGGGAAATGGACGCCGCTTCGGCATTGGCGGTTGGATTGACTGTAGTCTCCATAGGGTTCTTTGTAGTGCTGAAGATTATCGGGCCGCGCATCGAGTCGGCCCGTACGAAAGGATCTGTACGTCAAGGCTTGTTGCCGGTTGGGCCCGTTGCACGCCGAGTGTTGCTCGGCGTAATGGGCGTCCTGGTTGCAATTGGAACACTCCCCATTCTCACAATCATCATTATTTCGTTTGCGAAGGAGGGCTCATGGACGTGGCAAATCTTCCCTTCAAGCTATACCGTGGAAAACTATATCCGCCTTGTGCACGATCCGCAAGTCTTCCAACCTGTCGGCAACAGCCTATTGATGAGTGTTATGGCACTTGTCGGCACACTCGTCGTCGGCATACCGGCGGCATTTCTCATCACGAAAGGAGAACTGCAGCGCTCACGGTATGCGCTCGATCTTCTTTCGACGCTCCCCTTCGCGATACCCGGAACAGTAGTTGCCATCGGGTTGATTCTGGCGTTCAACTCGCCGACCATCTTTGGCGGATACGAAGTGTTGGTTGGGACGTTCTGGATTCTGCCGCTTGCTTACGCAATACGTACGTTCCCGATGGTTGTCCGCTCGACTTCTTCGTCTCTTGAACGGTTGGACGATTCGTTGATCGAGGCGGGGAAGATGTTGGGAGCCGGTACGCTGCGTCGCTTCCGTAAGATTGTGCTGCCTGTTATCCTTCCGGGGGTAATTTCCGGAGGTTTGTTGGTGATGATTACGGCTCTCGGGGAATTTGTGTCATCGATTCTACTTTACACCTATTCCAACCGGCCTATTGCCATCGAGATTCTGGCGCAGATGCGAGCATACAATTTCGGGGGAGCGGCGGCGTATTCCGTGATCCTCCTGATTCTGATCTACGGTTTGACGTGGCTCGCCAATATCGCGGGTGGGAGGGGGGAAAAGGGAGAAACCAGTGTCAATCTTTGACCTTGAATACGTAGCCTTTTTTGGCTACCTTGATGCGCAATTGCATATGCGTTCGTAGCTCAATTGGATAGAGCGTTGGCCTCCGGAGCCAAAGGTTTCGGGTTCGACTCCCGACGAGCGCACGAGTTTACAATTTAGGAGGCGCACGTAGCACTATGCTGAAAGCAAAAAAGAAACTCACTAAGCGTGAGTTGAAGACAGATGCCGTTGTGACCTGGATGGGAAAGGCGACGGACTTCTACGAGGGATACAAAAAGAACATTGCCATCGCCGTCGGCGCGCTGGCAGTTGTCATCGTCGGCTCGGTTCTTTACATGAGCAACCAGAGTGCGAATGATGCGGAGGCAGCGGCAAAGTTTGGCGAAGTCTTCCCGTTGTTTGATTCTGGACAGTATCAGATTGCCGTGGAGGGAGTTCCGGAGAGAAAGATCACCGGCCTGAAATCGATTGTCGATCAATTCGGAAGCACTAATTCGGGTAATCTTGCAAAGTTCTATCTTGCCAATGCTTACTATCAACTTGGACAGTATGACGAGGCGTTGAAGTACTTCGATCAGTTCGACCCTCCGGAAGATTATCTGGCTCTCTCCCGTCTGACAGGCATCGCGGGCTGCTATGAGGCAAAGGGGAATTTTGCCTCTGCGGCGGAGAATTACGAGAAAGCCGCATTGAAATATCCCAAAGATGTGGAAGCGGCGGCCACCCTCAACAACGCAGCATATGCCCATATGCGTGCGGGCAAGAATGACAGAGCCCTGGAATTGTTCCAGAAGCTGAAAAAGGAGTACCCGACAACACAATTTGCCCGTGAGGCGGATCGGTATATTGCCCGGCTGACGGCGTAAGATCCGGCACATCCGGTTCAGGCGACAACACGAGAAGGATCAGTCGAGATGATCTGGGTCTGTTGTCGCCTTTGATATTCTGGCGGGGAGAACGAGGCCGGATTGCTTTTTGCTGCTACTGTAACTTTCCGGCCTTTTTCACGAACTATGGTACTGATGAATCATGCAGGAAACCTGCTTCCGGCTTAACCGACGTACCATCACCATCTCCTGATGAAGCTCCGCAACGTAGCGTACATAGGCGGTTCCCTTCTGGCTTTTCTGCTGGTGTTCATCTTCGACATCATCAGGAAGAACGTGCAGCTTGACATCGCAGGGCTGAACGTTACCCGGGATATCCTCATCATCGGCGCTTTCGTTCTCATCTACCTCTACCTCAACAGCACACGCATTCACAATACACTCGCTCCGGCGAAACGGCTGGGGCTGGTAATGATCTACGCGGTGCTGATGCTGATCATCTCCCTTGTTGTGTACGGCATTGTCGACGACAACTTCGATACGAAGGAAGATGAACTGATTCCTCTGACTTACGGCATTTTGTTCGTTTCCACCGTTGTCAGTATACTTTACGGCCTTTTCGCCATTCTTGTCTTCCGCATCGTTCGGGGGCTTGTTCTCTTCAAGCGGAAAAAGGACACTGAACGCAACTTCCTGATATTTGTCGGATTTACATTCGGGGCATCCCTATCGACTCTGCCATTGCAACCGCTGGAGTCCAGCACATTCACGGCAATCCTCGTCGGTTTTGCAATTCTGTTCGGCCTCATCAATTCGTTCAGGCTCCCATGGATTGTCTACTTGTCGAAACGGGAAAAGATCTTCGGGCTCATCTACGGGCTTGTACTGTTTCTTGCTTTCCTCGGATTGAACATTCTGATCAATGTCGATAGCAGCGTTCTGAAGAAAGCGACACTGTACTTTTCATATCCGCTGAACAAGTTCATCCTCGTGACCATTCTGTTCGGCAACATTTACTTCGGGATGGCTTTCATCAGCACGCTTTTCCATTTGCCGACTGCGGAGGCATTCGACAGGAAGATCACCGAAGTGACTTCGTTGCACAACCTGAGCCGCCTTGTCACGCAGGTATTCGACTTCAAAGAGCTCGTCGAGAGTGTGACCACAATGACCTTGCAAGTGTGCGAGGCACAGAGTTGTTGGCTCGAAATGGTCTCCAAGGTCGATGATGGGGAGCGCCGTCCTACCCGGGAGCAGGAAACCATTGTACCTCATCCGGCATTGGGTGACCATATCGTGAAGATTGTAGGGAACAAGAACATCGAGCTTCATGCAATCGAGGAACTACTGGCGGGAGGGGTAGCCTCCCTTCGGACAGAAGTCCTGGAATCAAGAAAACCGATCGTCATCGATGATGTCACCCGTGATTCGCGCTTTGCCCGGAACAGTGCCTTTGCGGCCGGACGTAAAGGATCCATGGTGGTCGTGCCGCTCGTGTCGCATTCGGGCATGGTCGGTATCCTGTATGCGACAAAAGATATCCCGCACGGGTTCTTCAAAGACGATATCGATGTGATTTCCGCATTCGCAGATCAAGCAACGATAGCGATTGAGAATTCCCGCCTGATCGAGAAATCCATTGAGCGCGAGCGGCTACTTCGCGAAATGACCCTTGCCCAGGAGATTCAGCGCAAGCTCCTTCCGCAGACGTTACCTTCGTATCCGGCGATGGACATCGATGCCGTTTCCACTCCCGCATTTGAGGTCGGTGGAGACTATTATGACATGGTGGAGCTGGAAAATCACAAAGTCGGTATTGTTGTCGGTGACGTTTCAGGAAAGGGTGTATCGGCGGCGTTTTACATGTCGGAAGTCAAAGGCATATTCCAATCCCTCAGCAGACTCTACAGTTCGCCCCGTCAGTTCATGATCAAGGCGAACGAGGCACTTTCCGGTTCTATTGACAAACACTCGTTTGTTAGTTTAATTTATGCCGTTATTGATCTGAACACCGGCGCGTTGACATTGGCCCGCGCCGGACATTGTCCGTTACTTCACCTTTCCGGCGAGCATGTCACATATCTGCGGCCCGGCGGCATGGGTCTCGGCCTCTCAAACGGCATTGCTTTTGAATCCAGCATGGAAGAACGTACCATTCACCTGAAACCCGGGGATGTCTGCGTTTTCTATACCGACGGCGTTACAGAGGCAAGGCGCGGAGATGATGAGTTCGGTTATGACCGGCTTCTGCATGTGGTCGCTTCTGCGCGAGACCTTCCCGCCGGTGGCGTAAAGGAAAAAATCTTGGAAACAGTGCAGGCACATGCTGAAAAACCGGACTACGATGATGACCTGACTGTTGTTGTAGTGAAGTGGCGGGGGAATTCTTGAGCATATTTCTTGGAGGAAATCGATGAGTGATTTCAAAATCGGCATGCGCGAATCGGGGGACGTCAACGTCCTGGAATTGCGGGGCTACCTCGATGCCCATACGGCCCCGAAACTTGAGGAAGCGTTTCAAGGCCTGCTGAAAAACGAGCGTACCCGCATAGTGGTAAATTGCCGGGACCTGTCGTATATCAGCAGCGCTGGCTTGGGCGTGTTTATGGCGTTCATTGAAGACGTCCGCGGCAAGGCTGGAGACATCAAGCTGTCGAACATGTCCACCAAAGTGTATAACGTGTTCGACCTTCTCGGTTTTCCGTTACTCTACGAGATCTACAAGGATGAAACGGAAGCCGTGAAAAAATTCACTGACAAGAAGTAGTACTCCGCGGACCGATAATTGTGAAACGCAAGGTTCTCAAAATAGAGAGCAAAACCGACCAACTCGTTGCAGTACGTGAGTTTGTCTCCGAGGCGGCAACTGCCTCGGGCTTCAGTGACGAGGATGTCGGTAGAATCGCCCTGGCTGTCGACGAAGCGTGCACAAACGTCATCAAGCACGCATACCAGTTTGACCCGCGAAGGACGATCACCGTTGCCGTACAGGTGTCCGACAGGGACTTCGAGGTGTCGATTGTGGACAATGGCAGGCAGTTCGATCCGGAGAAAGTCCGCACACCAGACATGAAGGAATATCTCAGCAAATACCGCCGTGGGGGGCTGGGTGTGTACCTCATGAAATCCCTTATGGATAAGGTTGAGTACAATATCGAACCGGGCAAGCGCAATCAAGTCCGCCTCATCAAACATCTCCCCGGCTGATTCACGTCAGGCATGGCCAAGACCCCCACAACGTCTACTGCAACCAAAGCTTCTGGATCGTACGAGAGCTACTTCGAGCACTCCGCGTTGTTCGAGTTCAGCAAGGTCATAAACTCCTCCCTCGATCCGAAGTTCATCTACAGCCATATTCTTCTCACCATAATGGGGAAAATTCTCTCGACCAAGGGAATGGTGGTCGTTGAGGCGAACGGTGGAGATTTTGTTGTTGAAATGGTGAAAGGCTTCCCCCAGTCGATTGTTGGCGAAAAGCTGAGTGTCCGTCAAATCCCGAAATCGGCTTTCGATCTTGCAAAGCTCACCGGCTCGAAGTACTCCTGGGCAAAAGGTCTGCGCAAGCATGGCGTCAAGATCATACTGCCGATGATAATGACCGACAAGCCTATCGGGTTTCTTGCGTTCGGCGAGAGGTTCTCGAAAAAGCGTCTGCGAACGCGGGAGATCACGTATCTCCGGTCGCTTGCCAATATCTCAGCAACGGCGATCGAAAAAAGCCGGACAATTCAACAGCTGCAGGATGTGAACAGAAGGCTTGATCGGAAGATTCAGGAACTAAATACGCTGTTCGATCTCAGCAAGGAATACGGCTCGCTGCTCGACGCTGACAAATTGATCCGCCTTCTCGTGTTTTCATTGTTGGGCCAAATCGGTGTCAACAGATACATCATTTGCCTTAAACCCGATACGGATGTCCGCATAGCGGCGTCGAAAGTAGATGGGACGCTTCCCCAACCTGTTCTCCTTAAGACCCTCTTCAAGCTGAAGAGTGCTACACCGGTGGAAGGTCTCACCACACACGAAGTCCAGAATGCCCGTGATGTGTTGCGCTCCTTGAACATGCAAGTCGTTGTTCCAATGAACATACAGGGCGAGAACAAAGGATTGATGATTCTCGGCGAGAAGTTGACGCGCCAGCCTTTTGCAGAGCCGGAGTTCGAATTCCTGACCTCCCTTGCGAATCTTGCAATCATTTCTCTTGAGAATGCGCGTTTGTTCAAGGAAGCAATCGAAAAACAACGTCTTGAGGACGAGCTGCTGATTGCGCGTGACATCCAGAAAGGATTGCTGCCGAGCGTGCTGCCGTCAATTCCCGGTATTGAAATTGCGGCTGCAAATATCTCGTCAAAGCAAGTCGGAGGGGACTACTATGATGTGCTTGAACTGGATGGAAACTATGTCATCGCGATCGGGGATGTCTCCGGTAAAGGAACACCTGCCGCTCTGCTGATGGCCAACATTCAGGCAAGCATACGAGCCCTCGTCCCTCTGAACTTCACGTTGTCCGAGCTGACTGCCCGCGTGAATGATCTGATGTGTGAAAACACAGGCGGCAGCAAGTTCGTTACGTTCTTTTGGGGCGTGATTAATCCTTCCGAGCGTACATTGACTTACGTGAATGCCGGACACAATTATCCGTATTTGATCCATGCCGATGGCTCCATACTCCGTCTTGACAAAGGGGGGATGATCCTCGGAGTCATGAAGACATTACAGCCGTATGAAGAAGCGACCGTTTCGCTGCAACACGGCGACATGCTTGTCTTGTTTACCGACGGTGTCAGTGAGGCAATGAGCCGTGACGGCGTGGAATATGGTGAAGAGCGCCTCGAGGCGTTGATTCGAAGACATAGCTCAGATAGCGCCCAGCAAATAATCGATGCTTTGCATGAAGACATCGTGAAGCATGCAGGAGGATCTCCGCAATCCGATGACATTACGGTCATGGTTGCGAAGGTCGCATAGTTGCATTCCACCCACTGAACCCGCTGTTTGCTTGTCTCTCCGTATTTGAATAACTTTTTGCAACTTATCATCCTCACCAGCCTGAAATGATCTCAGAAAGTGAAGAATTACGCTATCCCATCGGGAAGTTCGTTCCGCCCCAGCCTATTACCTCGGAGGCAATCAGGGGGTGGATCGATGACATTGACGCGCTGCCGGGTCAGCTGAGGGATGTTGTCGATGGCTTGAACGATGAGCAGCTCCGGGCCCCTTACAGGGAAGGAGGATGGACGGTGAAGCAAGTGGTACATCACGTTCCAGACAGCCATCTGAATGCCTATTGCCGGTTCAAGCTCACGCTGACGGAAGAACGTCCCACAATAAAGCCGTATGTGGAGGGTCTCTGGGCTGAGTTGATTGATGGCCGCGAGGCGCCTGTGGAGACTTCGTTGCGGCTGGTGGAGGCGGTGCATGAGAGATGGGTTATGCTCCTGAATGCCATGGCTCCTGCGGATTTTCAGAAGACGTATATTCATCCTGAATACGCTAAAGAGTTTGAGCTCGCGTATGTGACGGGAATGTATGCCTGGCACGGCAAGCACCATGTTGCGCATATCCGCTCGTTGCGTGCACGGCGCGGGTGGTAACGTGTCACGTAAAACCCCACGGCCCACACCGCATGCGCTGCAACAAGAAATAGATGCCATGTGTGAAGGCATCCGTAATGATGAAACACGCGGGACATATCGCCGCAGCCTTCGGGAGTTCGTTCGTTTTGTTCGATCCGACAAGGTTTTCCGCTTTGCAGTTGAAGATGTAGGAAGATACAAGAGATATCTCGTAACGAAGCGCCGATTCTCTCGTGCCTCGGTTTCGACGTACCTGACCGCGGTGCGACGTCTTTGTGCTCATCTTGTAGACAGAGGAATTCTGTCAGCGAATCCTGCGATAGCGATACCCGCCCGACAGCCGAAACGCAAACACCGGGGACGTGCGCTCTCAAATGGGGAGGTTGAACGTCTCGAGGATATCCTGTTGGAGGGAGAAGGTGAAATCATCACACGCGATCGCGCAATCGTAGCACTTATGCTGCACAATGGTTTCTCCGGGACAGAGATTGCCCGATTAAATGTTGGTGATATGCGCAAACATGCGGCAGGATGGAGCATTAGGTGTAAGGGGAGAGAGATTCCGATCACAGGGCGTCGCAGCGTAGAGGCAATGCAGACCTACATGGGACTTCGCAAAGCGACGGGAGCGGAATCCGGCAAGCCCTTGTTTCTGAGCGCGGGTAACCGAACGCGTGGTCAGCGAATGTCAACGCGGGGAGTCCGCTCCGCTCTACAGGTGTATTTCGACCGCGCGGGTCTTTCCGGCCGGGGCCTAACCCCCCAAGCGCTCCGCTACACTGCTGCGCGCCTCATGGCGGAAGCAGGTGCATCAACTGAAGACTTGAAACGTCGTCTCGGACTTGCCACTGATCAGACTGCAAGAATTTATCAACATACAATAGCAGCACAACACGAATAAGCATGGTGTATCCGTTTCAGCATATCGAACCAAAGTGGCAACGCTATTGGGATGACCACAAGACGTTTCGGACTTCAGAGTCGTCAGACAAGCCAAAGGTCTACATCCTTGACATGTTCCCATATCCGTCCGGCGCAGGGCTCCATGTCGGGCATCCGGAAGGTTACACGGCCACTGACATTCTCTCACGGTATAAGAGGATGAACGGCTATAACGTTCTGCATCCAATAGGATGGGACGCATTCGGCCTCCCGGCTGAACGTTATGCGATGCAGACGAACATTCATCCGCGTGAGACCACAGTCCAGAACATCGCAAACTTCAGACGCCAGATCAAAATGCTCGGCTTGAGTTACGACTGGGACCGTGAAGTAGACACCACTGACCCCGCGTACTACAAATGGACTCAGTGGATATTCCTGCAGCTCTACAATTCATGGTATGACAAGAGGCTCAGGAAAGCACGTCCGATATCGGAACTGATTGCCGAACTCGAAGCGCGAGGGACGGAGGAGCTTGAGAGCAAGCATCAATTCACAAGCCCCGAGTGGAAGAAGATGAGCAGGAAAGAGCAGCATGACTTTCTTGCCCAGTTCAGGCTTTGTTATATCGCCGAGATTCCTGTGAATTGGTGCGAAGGACTTGGCACCGTTCTCGCCAATGAAGAAGTCGCGGAGTGGACGGAAAAGGGCTACACCGTAGAACGCCGTCCCATGAAGCAATGGATGATGCGCATCACTGCGTATGCAGAGCGCCTGCTGGAGGACAGCAAGGAACTCAATTGGCCGAACTCGACCATCGAACAGCAGACGAATTGGATTGGACGTTCGGAGGGTGCGGAGATTGAGTTCGCAGTGAAGGGCTTTCTGCAGACTCTGCGCGTCTTCACAACACGTCCGGACACGTTGTTCGGTGCCACATACATGGTTCTGGCGCCTGAGCATCCGCTTGTGAACGTCATAACAGTTGAAGGTCAGCGTGACGAGGTACGAAAGTACCAGCAGCAGGCAAAGCTCAAAAGCGAGCTCGAGCGCGGCATTGATGTCGACAAAACCGGAGTCTTCACCGGAGGCTATGCAATCAATCCGGCCACAGGGAAGGACATCCCCATCTGGATTGCCGATTACGTGCTGATGGGCTATGGTACCGGTGCAATTATGGCTGTTCCCGGACACGATGAGCGTGACCATGCGTTTGCCAGGAAGTTCGACCTCCCGATTGTTGAGGTGATTGCCGGTGGAAACGTGGCGGATAAACCGCATACGGATACCGAGAAAAGCACTGCAGTCAACTCTGCCAACGAGGAAGTATCAATCAACGGCCTTCCGGTGGTAGAGGCAAAGCGAACGATTATCGAGTGGTTGGAGCGGAAGAACATCGGGAAGGGAGCAATCCAATACAAGCTTCGAGATTGGCTTTTCTCACGCCAGCGATATTGGGGCGAACCGATTCCGATCATTCATCTTGAGGATGGGACGTTGAAGGCTCTGGATGAGAGCAAGCTTCCTTTGGAGCTTCCCAAGCTGGAGAAGTTCCAGCCAAGCGGCACCACGGAATCTCCTCTTGCGCTCGCCACCGAGTGGGTGAATGTCGTCGATCCAGAAACGGGACTAAAGGGACGTCGTGAAACGAACACAATGCCCCAGTGGGCCGGCTCGTGCTGGTATTATCTCAGGTACATCGATCCCCGCAATCCGGGAACGTTCGTCTCGAAGGAATTGGAACGGTACTGGATGCCGGTGGATCTATATGTCGGGGGTGCCGAACATGCCGTGTTGCATCTGATGTATGCCCGCTTCTGGCACAAAGTTCTGTACGACCTCGGCCATGTGACCACGAAAGAGCCGTTCATGAAGCTCCGGCATCAGGGACTGATTCTTGGTGAGAACTCGAAGAAGATGTCGAAATCACTCGGCAATGTCGTCAATCCTGATGATGTTGTAAAGGAGTACGGCGCAGATGCCATGCGGTTGTTCGAAATGTTCATGGGGCCGCTGGAGGAAATGAAGCCGTGGAGCACGCGGGGAGTGGAGGGAGTCTTTCGCTTCTTGAATCGTGTATGGCGCCTTTACGTCGATGAGGACGGCAACCTCGATCCCGCGATCAAGGATATTAACCCGTCCCCTGAAGTCGAGCGTGTATATCATGCGACAGTGAAGAAAGTCGGCGATGATATCGAATCGCTCAACTTCAACACCGCCATTTCCCAGATGATGATATTCGTAAACGAGGTGATGAAGAGCGATACACGTCCCAGGAGGGTTCTCGAGTCGTTTGTGAAAGTCCTCTCACCGTTTGCTCCCCATATCGCCGAGGAACTCTGGGAGAAGTGTGGCCACAAGAGTTCGCTTGCATACGAGCCCTGGCCGTCATACGACCCTGCAAAGCTCATCGAAGCAACTGTCGAGGTTGTGCTGCAAGTAAACGGAAAGCTCCGCTCAAAGCTTGCTGTTGAGCGTGATACGCCTGAAGACAGGCTCGAGGCTTTGTGTCTTGCCGATGAGAACATCCGCAAGCACATAGACGGCAAAAAGATCGTGAAGGCGATTGTCGTGAAGAACAAGCTCGTCAATCTGGTTGTGAAATAATGGCCCTACCGCAAACAGTCCGGGCTGAGCAACAATGAAAGTACTGCCGCGCATCATCGGCTACGTCCGCCCGCACGTCGGGACCCTCTCGGTCGCCGTCATCTTCATGTTGATGACACTGGTCTTCAACCTGCTCTCCCTTGGTTTGCTGATGCCGGCGGTTGACGTTGTGTTCAACCCCCCGCAGATTTCAACCGAAGCACAAGAGTTCAGCATTCTTGACCTTGGCAAGTACGTGTCGAACGTTCTCGCACGCTTTGTGGCGCAATACAACCGGCAAGATGTGTTGGTGGCATTGATCCTCGGCATCCTCTGCTTTACTGTAATGAAGATTGCAGCTTCCCTCGTCAATCAATTCCTGATGGCGAAGGTGGAGCACAGCATCATGCATCGTCTCCGGACTGATGTCTACCGCCACCTGCAGAATCTCTCCCTCTCTCATTTCACTGAGGAGCGAAAGGGACGTTTCATCTCCACCATTATCAACGATGTTCGGATCATCAATGATTCGGCGATGGCTGTTGTAAACAGCATCTTCCGTGATCCTCCAACGATCATTCTCTTTGCAGCGATCCTCTTTTTATTTGATTGGAAGTTGACACTGTTTGTAATGCTGACCGTGCCGGTTATGGGGTTCCTCATCAGCCAGGTTGGCAACCGCCTCAAGCGGCAGTCCATCCTCTCGCAGGAAAGCGTGGGAGATATGATGTCAATTCTTGACGAGAGCCTCGCGAATGTCAGAATCGTGAAGGCATTCGGGATGGAGGAATTCGAGGTCGGCCGCTTCACAGATGAGTCGGCAAATTACGCCCGCTTGCAGCGGAAAATTATCCACCGGAGGAACCTTGCCTCCCCGATTTCCGAACTGATGGGAGTGATCGCTGTTGCCGGGATCCTGTGGTTCGTGGGGAGGGGCGTGATAATGGGAACAAGTTCGATGACGACGGGCGGGTTGATCCTTTACATCACGCTCATCACACAAATGATGCAGCCGCTTAAATTGTTCGGACAGATGTTTGCAAGCATTCAAGAGGGAATCGGTGCGGGTGAGCGTGTGTTCCGGCTGCTTGATACGAAACCCCGCATTCTCGATAAACCTGATGCCGTCAGAATCAACGGTTTCAATGATCGGATTCGCTACGAGGGAGTAACGTTCAAGTATGATACGGGTGACCTGGTTCTGAGAGACGTGACTCTCGAGATAAAGGCAGGTGAGCGCATTGCAATCGTCGGGCCCAGCGGCGGTGGAAAGTCAACGCTTGTCGACTTGCTACCCCGTTTTTATGATCCCGTTGAGGGACGCATTACGATTGATGGAGTGGATATCCGGGATATCACTGTCAACTCCCTCCGGAACTTGATGGGAATTGTGACTCAGGAGACGATTCTCTTCAATGACTCGGTGCGGAATAATATCGCCTACGGCCGGAGTGATCTCTCGCTTGATGAGATCATCGAGGCGGCGAAGATTGCGAACGCCCACACGTTTATTTCTATGCTTCCCAACGGATATGACACGCGTATCGGTGACCGGGGAACCAAACTCTCCGGAGGCCAACGTCAACGTATATCTCTTGCGCGGGCGATTCTCAAGAATCCCCCCATCCTGATTTTTGATGAGGCAACGTCGGCATTGGATACCGAGTCTGAGTTGCTTGTGCAGGAGGCCGTTGAACGGACTCTTGCCGGAAGGACTTCGGTGGTTATCGCTCACCGGCTCTCAACAATTCAACACTCCGACAGGATCGTCGTGATTGAAAAAGGGCGTATCGTCGAGGAGGGGAAACATGCGGAGCTGATCGGCAATTCGAAGGGGACGTACCGCCGCTTGTACGAGCTGCAATTCCAGGTGTGAGGATGCGGGTCAGCGGCTTTTCCATCATTCGCAATGGCGTTACATACGGATACCCGTTTGTAGAAGCGATTCTCTCGATTCTTCCCGTGTGCGATGAGTTTGTCGTGAACGTCGGAAAAACGGAAGACGGTACACTGGAGACAATCCGCTCGATTGATTCACCAAAACTCAGGATACTCGAACGTGAGTGGGACATGAGCCTGAGAGAAGGCGGGCTGCTCATTTCCGCTGAAACGAATCACGCACTCGCGGAGTGCACCGGCGATTGGTGCTTTTACATTCAGGCGGACGAGGTGTTGCATGAGAAGTATCATCCGGTCGTCCGTGAGGCAATGGAGCAGTACCTGCCTGATGCCCGCATCGAGGCCCTGCAGTTCGGGTACAGACATTTCTACGGCAGCTATGATTTTTATCAGGATAATTTCAGGAACTGGTATGTGAAGGAATGCCGCATCATCCGCCGCCACCCGAACATAGCTTCATGGGGGGACGGGATGGACTTCCGCCACAGAGACGGTACACTTTTGAGGGTAAAGCGAATCGACGCAGAGATATACCATTATGGATGGGTTCGTCCCCCCCAAGTCATGTACCGGAAGAATGTCGGCTTCCACGAACTCTATTTCACGGATGAGGAAGTAAAGAGACGGGCCGCGCCCGTCGAACAAATTTACAACGATGTCGGGCACCTCAAGCGATTTACGGAGGGGCATCCGGCTGTAATGAAAGAACGCATTGCAGCGTCGTCCTGGAAATTTGATTCGAGAATCGACGAGCAGCCGCCAGACTGGTGGCGGCACGTTGTGTTGTTCTTCCAGCCGTTGACGAAGAGGATTAAGAAATGGTTCTCAGCCTTGAGCTCAAGGCGCGGGGAAAGATAATATGGACAGATTAAAGGAATTTCTTTTCGGGGAAGATGCCCGCAAGTTCACGGGATATGATGCGGGGATTGTCATGTTTTTGGCGATCTTTCTTCTCAGCTCCCCGTTCTCGATTGCGGTGATGAACATCAGCTATGGCATTGCAGCCGCGCTGTGGATAGGGCGCATGATTGGTCGCCGCCAGAATGAATTCCCGGCAACACCCCTTGATTGGTTTTTTGTCGCCTACATTTGCGCCGAGGGCCTCTCCACCCTCTTCGCATATGATCGACAACAGTCGTTGCTGTATATGTACCGCCGCGTCACCCTCATTCCGATTGTATATGTTATTTTCGCAAACATCAACACTCGCAGAACGCTTGCCGTGCTGTCCGGTTCCCTCGTGTTCGCAATGGTCGCCGTTTCGCTCTGGAGCCTGCGTGACATTTTCATCCACTTTCAGGAATACGTTCTGTTCACCCGCCGTTTGCGGGAGTTTCAAATGTACATGACCGCGGGGGGGATGATGATGATCGCGATGCTCCTTCTGTTGCCCCTCGTGATTCATGCCCGCACACCCAAATTACTTCGTTGGGGCGCGTTGGCTGCGATGATCCCTGTTGCAACAAATTTGCTCTTCACATTCACGCGGAGTTCCTGGCTTGGTTTTCTTGCCGGAGCCGTCGTCGTGGGAGCATTTCGTTCGAAGAAGATCTTCATTCCCATCGTTCTGTTGATTGCCGGCGTTGTTGTGACTGCGTCGCCCGAAATGCAAGACCGCATCTCGAGTATTTTCAATCCTTATCATCCCAACAACATCAGCAGGTTGCGCATGTGGGAGACGGGGCTGAAGATTTTCGCCGATAATCCGATTCTCGGTGTCGGCGACATCGGGATAGAAAAGGTCTGGCCAGACTATGCGCCGGCGGACTGGGAGCCGGAGGGCCACTTGCATAACAATCTCATTATGTGGCTGGCAACACTTGGAATCCTCGGATTTACCGCTCTTGTTGCTTTGTTCGTCAAGATTTGGTTCACAATGGTCAAGGTGGAACGCGAAATGCATAACGACTGGCTCGGTGGCAGCATTGCGCTCTCCGGGTTGGCTATCATGGCCGGGTTCCATGTCAACGGACTATTTGAGTGGAATTTCGGGGATGCAGAGATCATAATGGTTGTGTGGGCTGTGCTCGGCTTGGCCCTGGCTGCCGGAAAAGTCGGACTGTCGGGGGCGACCCGTGGCTAGGCTTTCCGTCATAACGCTTGCACTTAACGAAGAACATAACATCGGCGAATGTCTCGAGAGCGTACGCTGGGCGGATGAAATCATCGTGGTTGATTCTGGCAGTACTGACAAAACCGTTGAGATTGCCAGACGCTACACACAGCTTGTCCTAAATGTTGAATGGAAAGGATACGGGGCCACCAAGAACCATGCAATGGAGAAGGCTTCGGGCGATTGGATTTTGTGGCTCGACGCCGATGAACGTGTACCGGAGAGATTAGCTGACGAGATCCGTGATATTGTCAGAACTGATGACCCTGCGACGAACGGATATGAGGTTGCGCGGAGGGCGTTTTTCCTCGGGAAGTGGATAAAGCACTGCGGATGGTACCCGGGTAGAGTTACGCGGCTCTTCAGAAGAACGGCTTCCCGCTTTACGGAAAGCCATGTTCACGAGCAGATCGTTGTGGACGGGGCGGTCGGGAGGCTGCAAAATGACTTGCTGCACTTCACGGACCCGAATCTCGATCACTATTTCTCGAAATTCAACCGCTACACTTCCCTTGCTGCTCAGGATCTTCGAGCTGCCGGAAGACGAAGTTCCCTCTACGATTTACTTGTACGCCCTGCGTTTCTCTTTTTCAAGATGTATATTTTACGTAGAGGATTCTTGGATGGAATGCAAGGGTTTATTCTCTGTGTGGCATCGTCCTGTTACGTATTTACAAAATATGCCAAACTCTGGGAACTGGAACAATCAACGAAGTAGGAGGGAGTATGGAACTCAAGGATAAACAAAGCCAGCTCTTCTTGCAGATGATTTTCATGTATCACGCGGCTTGCATGGAGCAGCTCGGAAAAGTAAAAAGCACAATAACGGGAAAGATCGAGCGGAACCTCGTTGCAGCGCAAGGCACCATTGATCTTCTTGACATGATCAAGGCCAAGACCTCGGGTAATCTGTCGCAGGATGAGGAGAAATTCCTTACCGAGATTCTCCGTGAATTAAAGTTGAATTATGTGGATGAAGTCGGCAAGGACAAGAAACAGCCTGAATCCTCAACTGAAAAACCCTCATGAAATTCGGCATAATCGGAAATCTCTCGAAGTATGAACTGCCGAGCGTCGTGCCGATGCTTGTGGAAGTTCTCAGGAACGGCAAAACGGAGTTTGTGATTGATCGTGATATCGTACAATTGCTTTCGGCCAAAGGGGTTGACTTGGGGGATGTCAATGCAAGCGACCACGATGACTGTGCCCGTGACGTCGATATGCTTATTGCCCTCGGTGGGGACGGGACAATGCTTTCCGCAGCGCGCATTGTCGGGATTGACGGGATCCCTATCTTTGGTGTGAATCTCGGCAAACTTGGCTTTCTGGCAGAGTTCGCCCCGGATGAGATGAAGACCGGGATTGAGAACATCCTGAAGAAGAATTACATCATCGAGGACAGGCTGCTGCTTGAGGCCGTTTCGACTTCGTTGCCGGGTGAAGTTCTCTACGCGGTGAACGACATCGTGGTCGACAAGTCACGTTCGGCACGAGTGATCGATGTTGAGGTGTACATCAACGGGCTTTCAGCAGTGGCATTCAGGGGTGACGGGATCATTGTTTCTACGCCCACGGGCTCGACAGCCTACGCTTTGTCAAACGGCGGTCCGATTGTAACGCCAACCGCACCTGTTATTGAAATTACTCCGATAGCTCCCCATTCACTGAGCGGTCGCTCACTGATCGTTCCGGAGACGGACGTTATCCGCATTGTTGCCTATGCTACAGCCAACGAAGTACTGATTTCAGCTGACGGACAGGAGAGCGGCATACTTGAGCCGCCGATAGAAGTGACTATCAAGAAAGCACCTCATACGCTCAAGCTGGTGAAACGTACGGACAGGTCGTACTATGACGTACTAAAGGCGAAGCTGATGTGGGGAAAAGATGTCCGAATTCCGGACAAAAAGGTGTAGCCCGGTCAGTTATTCCTGGCTCCCTCGGCAATCCATGCTCTGATTCCGTTGATTTGGTTCTGATTCAGAGGGTTGCGATTGATTGGCATCCGTTGTCCGACGCGCCCCTCGATTCTGAACACGAGGGTGCTGTTCTCGGGAGAGCCGGGAACAACTACTGGAATTCCCCTGACACCGAAACGAAGATTCTCGTATGTGTCGAGCTTGAGTTGATCCCCCGGCTCGGCTCCGCTATGGCATCCCACCAACGCACACGTCTGGTTGAACAATACCTGAACCTCCCGGGAGTAGCTTACGTTGGAACTGGGAAATATCACGTCCGAGGGGCTGCCATCAGGGCCGATGGCAGTTGTGTCCTTGCACGCTGATACAGCAAGATACAAGCCGGCAGAAAAAGCCAATAAGGCAAATCGTGAGATCATATACTTTCCGCATTGGTGACTGGCAAATCTGTGTACAACCACCATAACACAAAACAGAGCCGGTAAATTTCACGATGGGAACAAAAAAAGGGAAGCAACGCTTCCCTTTGTGGAGCTGAGGGGGATCGAACCCCTGACCTCGTGAATGCCATTCACGCGCTCTCCCAGCTGAGCTACAGCCCCATCAAAACCGTGACCAATATATGAAGAACCCCTCCGAAAGTCAATGAAACGAATAAGGCATCTTAGCTGCTGAATTCCTATCTTCACACATGAAACTTCTGTTCTCCTAC